>CAIRNJ010000043.1 GCA_903879915.1 uncultured Elusimicrobia bacterium | reverse complement strand
TGCGGATTCCGGTCATGCCGAGGGCCATCTCGGGCTGAAGGCGAGGGGCAGTTCGGACCATGCCGAGGCCCATCGGAACGAAGTGACGCTGAGCTTCTCCTAGTTTAGTCTTTTTCCTCTCCCTTTCTCAATCTCTGCTTGCCCCCTGGACTGCTTTAACGCCAGTCTCAGGTTCGAATAGTCGGACCTTTCAACTCCATCTTGTACGCGTTGTGCACCAGCCGGTCGCAGATGGCGTCGGCCAGGGTTGGGTCGCCGATGGCTTGGTGCCAGCTCTTGATGGGGCACTGGCTGCCGATTATCGTAGACGCGTTCTGGTAACGGTCCTCGATTATTTCCAGCAGGTCTTTGCGCTCGGCGGCCTGCAACGGCGTAATCAGGAAATCGTCCAAGATCAGAACCCTGACTTTGGCTAGTTTCTCCAACGCCTTCAAATGGGTGCCCTCGCCCCGGGATTGGTGCAGGGTTTCAACCAAGCGCGGCATCCTGAGGTAGGCCACAGTAAAACCGGCCCGGGCGGCAAAATTGCCAAGCGCGCACGCCAGCCAACTTTTCCCGATCCCGGTAGGCCCGGTAAGCAGCACGTTGCGGTGCGCCTCTATCCAGCGCATTGTGCCCAGCTCTCGCATAGTGGCCTTGGGAAGTTCTCTGGCATGGTGATAGTTCACATCCTCAAGGCAGGCGCTCGGGAAGCGCAGCTTCGCATTCTTGAGGATGCGTTTAAGGCGCTTGTCCTCGCGGTATGATTTCTCGTCCTCGACCAGCAGCCCTACGAACCCGGCGTGGTCCAGCTCCGCCTGGTGCGGGTCGCTTAACCGCTCCGGCAAGCTCCTCGCCATCCCGAATATCTTCATCTCATTGAGCGTGTTTACTGTCGCTTCTTTAAGCATGCTGCCTCCTTTAGTGGTAATACTCTCCGCCGCGTATGTTCTCGTGCACTGGCAGGGCCGCCTGTTCCGCCTCCGGCTCCGCCTCGCTTTCTATCCCGCGCGCAAGGATGGAACTGACCGCCCGGTACGACACGGACCTGTAGCGCAGCGCGCGGGCGCACGCGGCCTCCAGCCGCTCCGGGCTGTAAGCGCGCCCCAACCGCAATATTCCCAGCACCGCCCGGTAGCCCTGCTCAGGAAAAGTTTTCTCCGCCAGTATTTCGCCGGCCAGCTGCGCCGTGGCGGGCCCGGTCTTGCCCGCCCATTCCAGCATGCGCGACGGCGTCCATTCTGAATACCGGCGGTGCTCGGCCGGCATATGCGCCGTCAGCGTAGTAGGTTTGTGCGGCACGCGTGACCGCGCATGCGCCGCCACGCGCTCGCCTTTAAAGAACGCCTCCACCGTGTCCGCTGTTAACCGCACGTCCAGTTGCTCGCGTATCAACCTGAACGGCACGCTGTAGTAATGCCGGTCCACCTCGATGTGGTAATCAATATTCACGCGCACCTTCTTCCACTCGGCGTATTCATATGGATTTGCCGGCAGCTTCAGGGCGGCGGGCAGGTCGGCCTCTTCAAAAACCTGCCGACGGGATTTCTTGATCTTCCGCATCTCGCGCGTATTGAGCTTCTCCAGCAATTCCCGGATGGCGGCGTTCAGTTCGGCCAGGCTGAAGAACGTGCGGTGCCGCAGCACCGCCAGGATCCAGCGCTTGGCCACCAGCACCCCGTTCTCTACGGTGGCCTTGTAGCGCGGCCTGTACGCTTTCGCCGGCAACACCACGGCGCCGTAGTGCGCCGCCATGTCGGCGTAGGTGGGATTAAGCTCAGGGTCGTAGAAGCAGGCCTTGGTCACGCCGCTCTTTAGGTTGTCGGGCACCAGCACCCGCGGCACACAGCCGAAATATCCGAATGCGCGGATATGCGACGCTATCCAGTTGGGCAACTCCTGGCTCAGGGTGGCCTCGGCATACGTGTAGTTGGAGGCACCCCACGTGGCCACAAAGAATTGCGTTGTAATTTTCGCCCCGGTTCTCGGGTCGGTTATGCTCAGACTATTGGAATAATCAACAAACAACTTCTCGCCGCCGCGGTGCTCCTGGCGCATGACGTAATCCAGTTTCCCCAGCCAGCGGCGGTAATGCTCGCAGTACTGGGTGTATTGGTAGCCGCCCGGATTCGCTTCTTTATACTCACCCCAAAGCTGTATCAGGGTCAGCGCGCAGTCTGGGCGCCAGCGTCGAAGTTCATTATAGATGTACTGGAAGTCCGGCAGCGTGATTTCAGGGTCGCGGCCCAGCGCTTCCGCCGGAAACAGGCGCCGCTCCAGTTCGGTGTCGGTCAGCTCGGGAGGCAGGGGCCAGCTCAGCCCTGCCTGCGCCGCGCGGCGCAGATACTCCAGGGTCGTGCTATGGGCGATGCCGCAGCCGCGGGCGATTTCGCCATGGCTGCGGCCGCATTCGTGCTTCAGGCGCAGGACTTCTTTGATCTTTCGCATAGGCAACCTTTGTTGTGCCATAGGGTCTCCTTACCGGATTGGTATGGAGTCTATGGAACCATGTTGCCCAGCGTCACTGATAGTGCCGGTACTGCCTAAAGGCCGGTTTCAGCCCTTAACTGACCCCCTCGGCATGCTCCGAGACGGCCCTCGGCTTGGCCCGAGACACCCCTCGGCATGCTCCGAAACGCCCCTCGGCTTGGTCCGAAATACGCACATGTTCAGGTCCGCGTACGACACGCCTTTGGACGACGAGGCGTGCATAAAAACGCCTTTTTCCGAGTCGGTGACCAGCCCAACATGCGAAACGCCGGTCCCCATGGTATTAAAAAATATCAGGTCCCCGTTGCGCAGCGCGGGCAGGTCCGCCCGGTTGCCGGACCGCCATTGGTCGCGGCTGACGCGTGGGATGTTGATAGTGTTCTCGGCGTAGGTGTTCTGCGTAAAGCCTGAGCAGTCAATGCCGCTGTGCGTGGTGCCGCCCCAGACATAGGGCGTGCCTAAATAGGACCTGGCGCTGTTGTTGATGTTCGGCCATAGTTCGCCGAAACGGGTGCCGGGCTGAACTGCGGGGTGCGCTTCCGGCCGGGCCGGGACGCCCTGTTTTATGTCCGGTTTCGAAGCGGCGGCCTGTTCTGTGCGGGACGTCGCGGCGGGCTGTTTCCCTGCGGGCTGTTGCGCGGGGACGGCGGGGGCTTCCGCTACCGGCGGGGGGAACACACCCTTGTACGGCGGCAGGGGCACCTGGCGGTGTTCTTTTTTCGCCCGGGCGAAAGCTATGGCCGCGTCGCCAGAAACGCGGCCCGGGGCTTTCCCTTCGAAGACGTTCCCGAAAAGATAAGTGGCGTAGGCTTTGGGGTCGTAGCCTTTCTTAACGCCGTCCACCAGCGCCCATTTCAATATGTTGAACCCCGCGTCGGGAATATCCTTCTCCATGGCCACGCGCACCAGGTCGGCGGCCACTTCCCTGGGCACTTTGTTCTCGGTAAGGTTCCTGAAGCCGTTGGCCCATAAGGCCAGGCGGTCGCCCGGCAGCTTTTTCCGGTAGCCGTAAAGCGCTATCCCTTCCACCACTTCGGGGTCGGCCCCCCGCGACACCGCCTGGTAGGCGGCGAAGGCCACCTCGGCCACGCGGTCGGCCGGCGCTTCGTCGAAGGAACCTTCGGTGATCACGTGCAGCACCACCGGGATGGCGGCCTTGCGCTGGGCGTTCACTACCTGGAAGCCGTAATCGGCGAAGCGGGTTTTAATTGCCTCCAGCAGCTTCGCGCGCCCGGCGTCGTCGTAGCCTTTGTCGGCGGCCAGCGCCGCGGAAATAGTTTCAAGCACGTTAAGGCGCGTTTGCGCCGCGGCCGGAGTTGCCAGCAACAGTATTGATAAAAGTAATTTCCCCATACCGTGTATATTACAAAAAAGAAAAGGGGGCGGCTTACGCGAAGCGGGCCAGAGCGGCCAGCACCAGGAACTGCGTGTCTATCAGCGTCTCGGCCGTGATCCGTTCCGGTATCCTTCTGAAGAAGAAAAAAAGCATTAGGCCCATATAATACAGCAGCCCCGTAAGCAGCGCGGCGGTCAGGCCGGGCTTCCAGTTCATGCTTTCCAGCGTGAGCAGGATGAACGCCAGCAGCAGCAGTATCACGAGCAGCGTGAAGTAAGTGAAGCCGGAGCCGGCGGCCTTGTAGAAATTTTCCCTGCCCACTATCAGGTCGCTGTGCGCGTGGCTGATGCCGAACATTACCGAGCGCGTGAACACCAGCAGGAAGGCGAAGAACACCGCCAGCTGCGTGGAATCGGCCAGCGCCCCGCCGTTCCACAGCCCCGGGGCGTACGCGCACATGAAGGCCCAGCCCAGCGCCGTAAGAATGTCCTTCGAGGCGGGGAAATTGCCGAACTTCGCCAGGCCCGGCGGCAGCTTATGCGGGTAAAGCATGCCCAGGGACCAGAAGAAGGCCGCCGTCAGGAAAACTTTCCAGCCCAGCGCCGCGGACAACAGAATGGCCAGCGTTCCGCAGAGCAGCGCCGTAACGCGCGCCGCCGCGCGGTGTTTCACGAACAGCAGCCTGCCGGCCTTGTCCGGGGCCGCGGCGCCTTTTTCGGCGGCGCGGTTGGCCATGTGCAGGCTGAGCGCGAAAAGCCCGGCCATGCTCAGCGGCATGCCCGAAACGGGCGCGCCTTCCAGCTTCAGGCAGACGTAGGTGAGCGCGGCGGCCGCCAGCGCCGTGTACAGCGAGCCGGTTATCGCCAGCTTCCAGGCGAAGGCCAGCTGCTCCAGCAGGCGGCTCTCCCGCCCGCCGGCCAGTCGGCGGGCTTTCTCCAGCACTTTTTCTATCATCCACGTGGGGGTGGAGGCGCCGGCCGTTATGAAGATAGTCGAGGCGCCGTGGAAAAAACTTTTTCTCAGCTCGTCTTCCTTCTCTATGTGCACGGCTTTTTTCGCCAGCCGTTCGCAGATCTGGAACAGGCGCGCGGTGTTGGCCGAGTTCTTGCCGCCCACCACTATCACCAGGTCGGATTTCTCCGCGAATTGTACGGTCTCTTCCTGGCGCTGGCGGGTGGGGTTGCAGATGGTGTTGGAAATTATCAGTTCGCCGCAATGCCGGCGGGCCTCTTCGGCGGCGGCCAGGAAAACGGCGTGTTCCTGGGTGGTCTGGGCCACAATGTTGGCTTTCTCCAGGCCGGGCAGGTCCTTCGCCTGGTCAGGCCCGTCCACCACGTAGCCGCGGCCTTCGGTATAGCCCATCAGCCCCAGCACCTCGGCGTGGTCGCGGTCGCCCACTATAATGGTGGCATACCCTTTGCGGGCGTGCACGCGTATGTTCTCCTGCACGTGCTTCACCAGCGGGCAGGTGGCGTCCACCACTTCCAGGTCCAGCGCGCGCAGCGCCGCCTCTTCCTCCGGCGGTATGCCGTGCGCGCGTATCACCAGTATGGCCCCGCGCTCTTTTATTTCGGCCGCCGAACTTACCGCGCGCACGTTCTGCTCTTTGAGCGTCTCTATCACCTGCTTGTTGTGTATCAGCGGGCCGAGGGTGTAGATGGTCCTTTTGCGCTGCTTGGCCAGCTCCAGCACTTTGTCTATTGCGTTCTTCACGCCGGGGCAGAACCCCGCGCTTTCAGCTACAGTTATTTGTACGCGCTCCGGCATGAAGAAATTCTAACATTTATTTCTTTTCCAGCACGTAGTATTGCGGCTTCTGGTGGCGGATGGTGTAATCGCCGCTTTTCCATTCAAAGAACATGTACGTATGCCCGTCCAACTCCTTTATGGTATAGGCGCTGGCGGTATGGTCCCCGCTGTGCATTACCACGCCTTTGGTATAGGTCCACCAGGGCTTCGCCGTTCTGCCGCCGGGCAGGAAGGTGAGGCCTTCCAGGTAGAGCTCCCCGCCGAAGCTCTGCTTGCCGGGTGTGAAGTCAGCGGGCTCCCTGACGAAGTCCACGCTCACCCACTCGCCCAGCACCGCGGGGTCGCTTACGAACGGCAGGTCTATGTTATCTACTATCCTGCCCTGCGCCCGCTTAAGCCCGGCGGGGGAACCGTTCCTGCCCGGGCCCGGCGCGGCCCGTTTCAGCACGTAATATTCCGGCTTCTGGTGGCGGATGGTGTAATCGCCGCTCTTCCATTCAAAGAACATGTATTCCTTGCCGTTCAGTTCTTTTATGGTGTAGGCGGCGGCTGTTTTGTCGCCGCTGTGCATCACCACGCCTTTGGTCCAGGTCCACCAGGGCGCCGCCGTTTTTCCGCCGGGCAGGAAGTTAAGGCCTTCCAGGTAAAGCTTTCCCTGGAACCGCTTCGCCCCGGGCGTGAAATCCGAAGGCTCCTTTACGAAGTCCACGCTCACCCACTCGCCCAGCACCGCCGGATCGCTAACGAACGGCAGGTCTATGTTGTCCACAATTCTTTCCAGCGCGTCCCCGTACGAAGCCACGGTCATCAGCGCCAGGAACAGTGCAGCTAAGCTATTCTTCATAATACCGCCTCCTATGCCCGCGTTTGCTTTCCACAGGTTAATACG
This sequence comes from uncultured Elusimicrobia bacterium, assembly GCA_903879915.1. Taxonomy (GTDB): domain Bacteria; phylum Elusimicrobiota; class Elusimicrobia; order Elusimicrobiales; family UBA9959; genus UBA9959. Next base: position 87,302 of record CAIRNJ010000043.1, on the reverse strand, counting down.
CACGGGGGCTTAAAGTATTACAAGAAAAAGCCCCCGGTGGCCGGGGGCTTTTCCTGAGGCTGCGGTTAAAGGAAGTTATTTCTTTTTAAGCACGTAATAATAAGGCTTGGCGCCGCGGAACACGTAGTCCCCGCTCTTCCATTCGAAGAACATATAGTCGGCCCCGCCGATATTCTTTATGGTGTAGGCGCTGGCGGTTTTGTCGCCGCTGTGCATCACCACGCCCTTGGTCCAGCTCCACCAGGGTTTGCCGCCTTTGCCGCCGGCCAGGAAGGTCAAGTCCTTCAGGTAAAGGTCGCCGCCCCAGGCTTTTTCACCGGGGGTGAATTTGCCCGGGCTTTGCACGAAATCCACGCTTTCCCAGGTGCCCACCACCTGCGGGTCGTCCTTGAAAGGCAGGCTGATGTTATCGCGCCGGATGCCGGCGGTCTTTTTCAGCACGTAATATTCAGGCGCCCGGTGGCGGATGGTGTAATCGCCGCTCTTCCATTCGAAGAACATATATTTCGTGCCGGAGATGTCCTTGATAAGATATTTGCTGGCGGTCTTGTCGCCGTGGTGCATCACCACGCCTTTGGTCCAGGTGAGCCAGCCGTTGACGGTCTTGCCGTCCGGCAGGAGGACCAGCTCTTTTAAATACAGCTCGTCGGTGAAGGCGCGTTTTTTGGGGTCGAAAGCTTCCGGCTTCGCCACGAAATCCACGGCCTGCCAGGAACCCTGCGCGTCCTTATCGTCCGTGAACGGCAGGTTTATGTCGTCCACCGTGCGGGCGCCGGCGGCGTAAGCCGCGCCGGCCGCGAACAGAAGTACCGTTATCAGCGCTATTTTTTTTCTCATATCTGGCTCCTCAAAATCTGGGCGCGGCCTGATAATCCGTAAGGCCCTGCCTGCCGCAGTCGCTGTAGGCGTCGAAAGGCGGGTTGTATGACAGGTAAGCGCCAGGGGCTTCCGGCCGTCTGTGCAGCACCACTACGGTAAGGGCGGCGGCAACCAGCGCGGCGGAGGCGGCCGGGAACAGCCAGCGGGGCAGAACGAACTGCCGGGTTTCAGGCGCGGTCTTGCCCAGCAGCCTGTTCTTCAGCGGGTTGCGTATGCCGCTTTCCACGCTGAAATCCAGGCCGCGCAGCGTTTCAGCCAGCTGGCTGTACTCGCCGAAATCTTCTTTTGGCTTTTCTTCTTCTTTCATAAAGCTTCCGTCCGCATCAGTTCTTTAAGCTGCTTCATCGCCCTGAACAGGATAACCCCGATGTTGCTTTCGCTCAGCCCCATGGTCTCGGCGATGTCGCGGTTGGTCATGTCCATGGTGAACTTCAAAGCTATTATTTCGCGCTCTTTGTCCGACAGCCGCGCCACCGCTTTCAATACCCTTTCGCCCAGGTCTTTGACCTCCACCGCTTTTTCCACCGACTCCGGCGACTGTATGAGCTCTTCCAGGTCCGAGATGGACAGGCAGTTCCGTATCTTGGCCCGCCGGTAATGGTCCATCAGCGTATTGCGGGCTATGGTGAACAGCCATACCTCGATATTGGCCTTGGCGGGGTCGAAGGCCGCGTATTTATCCAGCACTTTCTCAAAGACCAGGGAAACGATATCGTCCGCCATGTCCGGGGCTATAACGCGGTAGCGGATATAATTGTAGACCCGGCTGAAATATTTGTCGTAAAGTTCTTCGAAGCTCATTAATTCTCTCAACTGTTAATACGCACGGCCTGCTAAAGTATTACAAATATACCGCTCCCTGTGGAACGGTTAAATATTGCTAAAATTTACTGATGGCCGAGAAATTCAAGCTGGTAGCGCCTTTCAAGCCCTCCGGGGACCAGCCCGGCGCGCTGGACGCGCTGTGCGCCGGCGTGCTGGCCGGCAAGGCCAACCAGACCCTGCTGGGGGTTACCGGCTCGGACAAGACCTTCACGGTGGCGGCCATGATAGAGCGGCTGCAGCGGCCCGCGCTGATAATTTCGCCCAATAAAGTGCTGGCCGCCCAGCTGTATTCCGAATTCAAAACCTTCTTCCCGGAAAACGCGGTGGAGTATTTCGTTTCCTATTACGACTATTACCAGCCCGAGGCCTATATCCCGGCCAGCGATACTTATATCGAGAAAGACGCTTCGATCAACGACCATATCGACAAGCTGCGGCTGAAGGCTACCACTTCCATACTGAGCAGGCCGGATACCATCGTGGTGGCCTCGGTTTCCTGCATTTACAATATCGGCTCGCCGGATAATTTCCTGAACATGTCCCTGAACATAAAGCGGGGGCAGAAGGCCGACCGGAAAGAGCTTACGCGCGCGCTGGTGCATATCAACTACGAGCGCAACGAAATGGAATTCGGGCGCGGCACTTTCCGGGTGCGCGGGGCGAACCTGGATATTTTCCCGGCCGACGCCGAAACGGCCTGGAGGGTGCAGATGGGCGACGCGGTGGAGGCGATAAAAGAAATTAACCCGCTCACCGGCGACGTGATTAAGGACCTGCCCGAGATCTGGGTGTTCCCGGCCACGCATTTCGTGGCCGCCGCCGGTGAGGTGGAGACCGCCGCCAAGGCCATCGAGGAAGAACTGGCCGGGCGGCTGGCCGAGCTGAAAGGGCAGGACAAGCCGCTGGAGGCAGAGCGGCTGGGCCAACGGGTGCGCTACGACCTGGAGATGATACGCCAGACCGGCTACTGCAACGGCGTGGAGAACTATTCGCGCCACCTGGCCGGCCGCGCCCCGGGCACGCGCCCCGACTGCCTGTTCGATTATTTCAAAAAGAATTTCCTGCTGTTCGTGGACGAATCCCACGTTACGGTGCCGCAGATCCGCGGCATGTACGCCGGGGACCGCTCGCGCAAGCAGACGCTGGTGGATTTCGGCTTCCGGCTGCCGTCGGCGCTGGACAACCGGCCGCTGAAGTTCGACGAGTTCGAGGCGCTGCGGCCAGCCACCGTTTTCGTGTCGGCCACGCCCGGGCCTTACGAGCTGGCCACCTGCGCCAAAACTGATATTGTGGAGCAGATAATCCGCCCCACCGGCCTGGTGGACCCCGAAGTGAAGATACTGCCGGTGACGGGCCAGATAAAGGCGCTGACGGCGGAGATCCTGAAGCGCGCGGCCAAAAAAGAGCGCACGCTGGTGCTGACGCTGACCAAAAAAACGGCGGAGGACCTGAGCGCGTACCTGACGGAGAAAGGGCTGAAGGCGCAGTACATGCATTCCGACATGGACACGCTGCAGCGGCTGGATATTCTTTCGGCTTTCCGCAAAGGGGAGTTCGACGCGCTGGTGGGCATTAACCTGCTGCGGGAAGGGCTGGATATTCCCGAGGTTACGCTGGTGGCCATCCTTAACGCCGACAACGAGGGGTTCCTCAGGAGCGAGACCACCCTGATACAGATCTCGGGCCGCGCGGCGCGCAATCTTTGCGGCGAAGTTATCCTTTTCGCCGACCGCATTACGGGCAGCATGGAGCGGGCTATGTCCGAGATGACGCGCCGCCGCACCAAACAACTGGCCTATAATAAGGAAAACAACATCGAGCCGCGCAGCATCATCAAGAAATTCGTGGAGTTCGAGGAACTGCGCACGCAGGCGAAGCACCAGGGCATCCTGGTGGCGGAGCCGCTGCCCCGCGGCGATATGCCCAAGGCGTCCATGAAAGCCCTGGCCGAGGAAGTGGAGCGCCGCATGAAGGGCGCCGCCGACAACCTTAACTTCGAACTGGCCACCGAACTGCGTGACCGCCTGTTCGAGATCCGCGAAATGGCCGGCCTAAAAGGAAAAGCCGTCCGGTCCAGTAAGAAATAGTTCCGGATATATACACAGCCAGGCCGACACGCCTTTGCCGGGGTGGTCTGCTATGCTATTTGCATGGCTTGACTGTGGCGCGGCATCTGGTATACTATAATGTGGCTACAAGTGCAGCTACAATATGGAGGGGATATGACCATTTCACAGATGATGCGGGCAACGCACATGGGGGTGCGGGAGCTTAAGAACAATCTTACGGGCGTGCTGCGGGCCCATAAGCCGGTGGTGGCCACCGAACACGGCAAGCCCACCTACTTCCTGCTGCCTTACGAGGACATGGTTGAGATAGTGGAAATGCTGGAGGAAGCCCGCGATTCCCAGCTGGTTTCCATGGTGGCCGAGGGCCGCAAAGCTTACGGCAAAGGCGGCTGGCGCCCGGCCTCCAAGCTTTGGAAGAAACTTGACCTGTGATATTTCCGAAAAAGCCTACAGGTAGTTCTGCCTGTGCCCCGCCAGCCGGCACTTGACAAGCAGGATGGCGCCCACTACAATATGTTTGCCTCGGGAAATTTTGGCGGGTGTGAGTGCGTGCCCCGGTTTAGGAGATGATATGAAGAGCCTGAATAAAACGGTTGCGGTCCTGGCGGCGGCGTGCTGCCTGCTGCTTTTTGCCGTTAAGACGCGGCATACAGTAATTCCCGGCGACCTGCGCGACGCGCCTAATTCCGGCGGCGCCATCGAACAATCGGGCTTAAAGCGCGCTTCCGGCGCCGTACCAGCCCCGGCGCCGGCCGAGGGAACATCGGTCCCGTACATCAGGGCAGAGCTTAACCTGCAGCCTTTTCTGGGCGCCACTCCGGAAGAAACCCGCCGGAACATGGAAAAATTCCTGAGCGGTCTTAATTTGCGGCTGGTCAGCTACCAGGACAACGAGGTGCGCGGGACGGCGTATATTTATCCGGATAAACCCGCCGGCCTCCTGGACCGGGCCAGAAGTTATTTTATCGGCGGTAAGCTCCGTGCCCTGCCCAATGTGGAGTCGGCTAATGAGATGGAAAGCCGGAACGGGAGCTACTGGTTGGTGCTTTTTAAAAAAAACATGTACCGCCCCCAGGCGGAGAAAATGTTCTCCGCCCTGGATTTCTCTTATCAGCTGGCGTTTCCCGGTGAGGCCAAGGGGATAATGAAAAACTCCGTCTGGATAGGGATAGCTGTCGGCGGCATAAAGGACCCCAAGGGCTACGCCAGGCAATTGATGGAGCGCTTCCCGGACAAGGTACAGACCGCCGGCGTTTTCCAGGACCAGACAGTACTGAGCATTGTCAGCCATCAGAAGTGATCCGGAGCGGCAGCTTTAATTGCCCGGCCTGGAACGCGGAGAATGGGCGCCGGACCGGAATTAAGTGTACTGTCCCCTTTTTCTAAATGGTAAAATTCAAGTGTGCACGAATTTGACGCTATTATCAAGGCGGCGCTGAAGGAAGATATCGGGCCCGGGGACGTTACTACCCGGTTCTTCGTGCCGCTGGGGACACGGTTCTACGGGGAAATGCGGGCCAAGGATAACGGCGTTGTCTGCGGGCTGGCCGTGGCAAAGCGGGTATTCGCCCTGGCGGCGCCCGGTTCCAGGGTTAAAGCCCTGGTAAAAGACGGCGCGCGCATTAAGAAGGGCGCCGTCCTTATGAAGATAGCGGGTCCGGCCTCCATACTTACGGCCGAGCGCACAGCTTTGAATTTCCTGCAGCATATGAGCGGCGTGGCCACCCGGGCCGCGCTTTTTTCTTCCGTTATAAAACATCCCCGCACCAGAATTTACGATACCCGCAAAACCTTGCCGGGCCTGCGCGCCATAGAGAAATACGCCGCGGCCTGCGGCGGGGCCTGCAACCACCGCCTGGGCCTGCACGATATGGCCATGATAAAGGATAACCACGTGGCGCTGGCCGGCGGCAGTCCCGTAAAACTGGCCGAAAGCATTGCCGCCATGCGCCGCGCCAGACCCGGTCTGAAAATAGAGTTGGAAGTGCAGAACCTCGCGCAGCTGCGGGCTTTTCTGCCCCTGGGCGCGGACGTGATAATGCTGGATAATATGAATTTTGCCGCCATGAAAACGGCCATCGCCCTGATAAGGGCTTATAAGGGCAAAAAACCCGGGATAGAGATCTCGGGCGGCGTGGACCTGGCCAAGGCCGCGCGTTATTCCCGGCTGGGGCCCGACCGCATTTCGGTGGGTTCCATAACCAGCGGCGCCAGGCCGCTGGACATCTCCTTTGAGGTAAAAACACAATGAAAAAAACAGCCTGCGCCGATCTTTCGCTCGAGTCCCTGCCCGGCATCAGCCAGATAGTCTGCCTTGACGAGGTGGAGTCCACCCAGACGGTGGGCCGGGAGCTGGCCCTGGAGGGCAGCGCCGAGAAAACCCTGGTGCTGGCCGAAACCCAGACCGCAGGCCGCGGCCGCATGGGCCGGGAATGGGAATCCGCCCGCGGCGGGCTGTACATGACGCTGCTGCTCAGGCCCGAGTCGGGCGTAAGGTTCCTGCCCGACCTCAGCGTGCTCAGCGGCGAGGCGGTGGCCGAGGCCGTAACTGCCCTTTACGGCATAAAAACGCGGATAAAGAAACCCAACGACGTTTACGCTTTCCACCCGCGCCGGAAAAAATGGCTTAAGATCTCCGGCGTAATAACCGAATCTGCTTCCGTTAACAGCACGCCCAGCTGGCTGCTGCTGGGCGTAGGCGTGAACCTGAACAACGACGTCAAGCTGGACACAGCCGTAAGCGTGCAGACCCTGACCGGCAAAACGGTGGACCGCGAAGAGTTCCTTAAAGAATTCTTCCGCACCTTCTGGCTGCGCTACGCGGCCTGGGAATACTCCAGCCGCGCGAAGTCCTGAATTCAACATGAACCCCGGCAGCGCCGCCGCCCGCGTTAAAACTATAGCGCTCGAATGCGGCGCCTCAGCCTGCGGCATAGCCGCGGCCGGGGACCTTGCGGAGTTCGAAAGATTCGCCAAAGCCGCGGAGGCCGTTCCCGCCGGCCTGGCTTACCTGGGCCGGGAACCCCTTAAAAGAAAGAACATAAAGAACTGGTTCGCCCCGGCGCGCTCCGTGCTGGTCTGCGCTTTCAGCTACTGGGGGCCGGGCCGGGATTACACGGCCGAACTGGCCGCTGCAGGCGACCTTGCGGCTTATCTGAAAAATACCGGCAGGAAGGCGTACCAGCCGGACCTGCTGGCCGCGCCCGGCGCTAAAATTTCACGCTACGCGCTGGCCCGGGATTATCACCTTACGGTAAAAGAAAAACTCGGCCTCGCGCTGGCCGGGATAAAAAAAGAATTCCCCGGCGCGGAGGGGAAGATCTTCTGCGACACTTCCCCGGTGCTGGAAAAGGAACTGGGGCGCCTGGCCGGGCTCGGGGCCAGGGGCAGGCACACGCTGCTTGTTTCCGGGGAACTGGGCAGCTGGTTCTTCCTGGGCGGCATCGCCCTGGACCTTGAACTGCCCGCCGACGCTCCGGCCGCTGACAGGTGCGCCGGCTGCGGACGCTGCGTTAAAGCCTGCCCCACGGGCGCTTTAAAAGGCGGGGCGCTGGACGCCGGGCTGTGTATCTCCTACTGGACCACCCAGGCTAAAGAAAAGCTGCCGGCCGCCCTGGCCGCTAAAACCGGCGGGTTCGCCTACGGCTGCGACCTTTGCCAGGAAGCCTGTCCTTTAAATAAAAAAACCCGCTGACAGCGGGTTTTCCGTCATAAAAAAAACGGGTTTATTTTTTCGCCAGCGCGTTCTTTATGGCTTCGCTGAGGTCGTCCGCGTTGAACGGCTTGGTAAGGAAGGCCGAAACCTGCGAAAAGCGCTGGAACATGGTGCGGGAGGGCTCGAGGGCCGAAAGCACGATGATGGGCATCTCTTTCAGGTCACCGTCGTCGGAGATCTGCGAGGCCAGCGAGTAGCCGTCTATGCCGGGCAGCATCACGTCCAGGATAAGCAGCTCCGGCTTGTAGGCGCGCAGCACATCTATTACTTCGCGGCCGTTGTCGCAGATCTTTATGGTATGGCCCTGGCCTTCAAGCGAGTATTGCAGCAGGCTTGAGATCTCGGGGTCGTCATCTACGATCAGTATTTTGTTGCCCATGGCGTAAATAAATTTAACACATTCGTGGTTACTTGTAAAGCAGGAAGTTGGCGGCTTCCGCGCGGAAAGCGGCGTTGTTCTTTTCTAATTCCGCGCTGATCGCGGCCGGCCCGGCGCCGGCTTCCAGCAGGCGGTAGAAATCGCCGGAGCCGGTCATTTTTCGTATCTCTTCCGGCTTAAGGGTGAAGTCGGAGCCGTTGTATTTCTTCAGCAGGTACGCGGCGTGGATGAAAATATCCAGCGCGCGCACGGCTGCGCGATCGGTAACTTCTATGCGCACGCCCTCGCAGGGCTTGCCTTCGTAGATGTCTTTGTCCGGGGTGAGCCGCAGGGGGGAGAATTTAACGCCTTTCAGGCCGGCCTTTGAAAGCCCTTTGGCTATTTTCCCGGCCTTCAGCCAGGGCGCGCCGAACCAGAGGAACGGGACGCCGGTGCCGCGGCCCACCGAAACGTTGGCGGCTTCGAAGCAGCCGAGGCCGGGGTACAGTACTTCCGCGTCCACATTCCTTATATTAGGCGAGGGGTTGGTCCAGACTATGCCGGTCTGGTCGAAGAACAGGTCCCGCGACCAGTTCTCCAGCTTCACAACGGTCAGGTCCAGTTTCAGCCCCAGCCTGGCCTTATGGAACAGCGCCATTTCGCCGGGGGTGAAGCCGTGGCGCGTGGGTACGGGAAAGTAGGCCGTGAAAGCGCTGATGCCGGGCTCCAGCACCGGGCCCTCCACCGCGCCGCCGATGGGGTTGGGGCGGTCCAGCACCATGAACGGCAGGCCGGCTTTGGCCGCTTCCTCCATGGCGTACCCCATGGTGGTAAGGTAGGTGTAGAAGCGCGCGCCTATGTCCTGTATGTCGAAAATCAGTACGTCCAGGCCGGCCAGCATTTCGGGCGTGGGCCGCTGCTTGTTCCTGCCGTAAAGGCTGTATACCGGCGCGCCCGTAACGGGGTCGGTGGAGCTTTCTATGTAAGCGCCGCCTTCCTCGGTGCCCCGGAATCCGTGTTCCGGGCTGAAGATTGCGGCCAGGAGCCCGGCCTTATGAAAAGCGTCCACGGCGTTCACGCCATTGAGGTCCACGGAGGTATGGTTGGTTATCAGGCCCACGCGCCGGCCGGCGAGCTGTTTGAAGCCGTCCCGCTCCAGCACGTCCAGCCCCGTCAGCGTCAGCCCGCCGGCATGTGCCGTGGTAAAGAGCGCGAAAAGGGCCATGGGGAAAAAGAAGATTTTTTTCATTAAGATCTCTTCTCTTTAAGTACCAGCAGGTACAGCTGGCCGGGGTCCCAGAGCTTGAAAGCGAAGGTGCGTGACTTTTTGCCGTTGCCGGCGAAGAAGTCCACCCGGCCCGGGCCTTTTATGGCGCCGCCGGTGTCCTGGCAGAACACGAAGCGGCTGTCTTCCTTCCTGCCCAGCAGGTTGCCCTCGGCGTCCACGTCGGGCATGGTGGTATGCATATAGGCTATAGCGCCCATCGGCACCAGCGAATTGTCCATGGCTATGGAGCGCCAGCCGGTGAGCGGCAGGCCGTAGGTGCCGGTAGGTCCCTCTTCGGGGTCGGCCGGCTCTTCCAGCTTGAAGAACACGTAGCGCTTGTTCATGCTCAGTATGGACCTGGCCTTGTCGGGATGTTTGTTCAGGTATTCCAGGCCCTTTTCATGGCTTATGCCTTCACGCGGCAGCGCGCCCACCTCTATCATGGCCGTCAGCCAGCCTTTGAACTTATGGCTGTTGGTGGAGGCGAAATTCGCCTTTATCACCCGGCCGTCGGGTAGGGCCAGGCGGCCGGAGCCCTCGGTCTGCAGGTCCAGTATATCGGCGCGGTTCCTGAACCAGGCCAGCTCCAGGCCCTTGCCTTCCAGCGCCCCGTCGAAATCTATCTCCTCGCGCGTCATGTACGGCACCAGTTGGCCGTTCTGCAGGCGGCCGGTCAGTTTCTCGCCCCTGAACTTTTCGTTGAAATCTTCCAGGTTCACCGAAATAAGATCGTCCGGCTTGGCGTAGATGGGGTATTTGTACTCGTTCGAGTATTTAAGGCTGGCTTCCAGCGTGGGCTCGTAATAGGAGCTGAAGATCACGGTGCCGGTGGAATCGCGGCCGGACATCTGGTAGATATCGAACCTTTCCTTAATAAGGCGGTCGAGCTCCGCCGCTTCGGCGGAAGATTCCAGCAGTTTGGTGAATTCTTCATTGGCGGCGGCCAGGTCGGCGGCGGTTATTTTGCGCGAGCCGAAGGTATAATCCGGCGTTCCGGTTTTCAGGCCCTGGAAGTACAGGCGGTTGAGTTCGGCCGCTTTCAGCAGGGTTTTGCGGTCGTCGCCGTCTATGAACATGGGCAGCCCCGCGGCAACCAGCGCCATGGGCGCGGCTTCGGGGGCCTTGGATGAAATGGCTACCGTGGGGGCCGCGGTGGCTACGGCTACAGCGGGGCAAACCGGGCAGGCGGCGGCGGGGGGACAGGGCGGGCAGCCGGAGGGGGCGGCGGCCGCTGGAGCGGGCGGGCAGCTGGCGGGCGGGCAGGCAACGGGCGCCGCGGGCCTTTTTATCCCGGCGGCGCAGCCGGCCAGCATTGCCGCCAGTATGACTAAAGTTACCTGTTTCATTTTTTATCTCCCTGCCTGTAATTCCCCTGCCGCCCAACGGCGCCGGGGCGGATAACTGCTGCCCGCGGGGGGCTGAAGTGACAAAAATCACACTTGCCGGCCGTTACTCGGCGGCGTTTTTCATAGGGAAAAACACGCGGCCGCGCTTTTCATTATCCCAAAAAAATGATGTTGACACAAGGCTGATTTTCTATTAAACTTGCGGTATGAGAAAACAAATCATCTCTTTATTCCTTTTTGTGCTGCTGCCGCTCGCGGCGGGGGCCGAAGAGGCCAAGATACTTTCCCTCAGCGGGAACGTGGAAGTGCGCCAGGGCCGCGACGGCCAGTGGGCTTCCGCTTCGGAAAACGTGCAGATCCCCGAAGGCGGCGCTCTGCGCACCGGCGCCGGCGGCATGGCAGTGCTGCTGATGCCCAATAAGACCAAGGTCTGGCTTAAAGAGAATTCCAATATCGAGGTGGAGCAGCGCCAGACGCTGGTCTCCCGCCTGGCGCTGGTGTTCGGCAAGGTGAAGATCCGCGTGCCGCACCTGATGCGCAAAGAAAAATTCGAAGTGCGCACCCCGGCCGCGGTCTGCGCCGTGCGCGGTACCGAATTCACCATGGACACCACCGAAGACGGCAAGATGAACATACAGGTGCTCTTCGGCGAAGTGAAACTTAAATTTACCGTTCCGCTGGAGCAGGGCAAGGAGGCCATGAACATCCTTCAGGGCCAGACCCTGACCTCTGACGGCAAAAAGGCCGTACAGGCGCTGTCCAACAAAATGACCGAATGGGCGGCTCTTTCGAACTGGAACCCCGGCATAACGAAGGAAGAAAGCGAGAAGGGCCTGCAGCAGAAAGAGGCCGACAGGGCGGAGATAAAGGAATTCGCCAAGGTGACGAACGGCGCCGAGGATACGGTGAAGAGCTTCCTGAACGTGGTGAAGGAATCCGACCTGGAAGCCGGCCGTACGCTCAACGACGTGCACGGCAACCTGGTGCGCGTGGACCAGCGAATGGTGCGCCCCGCCGCCAATGAAATACAGTTCTTCAATCTGGTGAAGCGCGCCAACTACGGCAATTTCACCGCCAACTCCAAAGGCTTCGCCTATAACGGCGGCGCTGTTACGAGCCGGCTCGACTATATGCAGATGACCATGGCTTTCAACAAGGACCTGCCCCAGCGCATAGAGGAATGGCCGTCTTTCTTCAGCGGCAATTCCGTGGACCCGACCTGGGCCTCTTTCGTGCTGGCCAACCGGACGGATGCAAGCGAGATTTTCTTTATAGCCGAGAATTCCATAAACGATACTACCAGGAATAACGGCGACGGCGGGCTTGTGAACAATACCCTTGTAGTCGGTATCGCCGCCCCGGAGAATTCCGCTACCGACAGGAACGTTGTGATAACCGGCGTGTTGAAAGACGAAGCCGGGATGACGGCGGTGCAAGGCTTGGACAAAATCTCCAACCTGCAGGTGAAGGACGCGTTGGCCGGCACCGGCACGCTGAAATACACCGACGAAAACAGAAACATCACCGCTACTGCCGTAAACGGCGCCGCCAGCGATGTGGTCTGGGCTATCAAGACAGCCAACGCCAACAGCTACTCCGAACCTGATAACAGCCCTGAGAATGCGCCCCTCGTGCATTACCAGGCCGACATGTACAGCATCGGCAACCAGGGCGGGACGAACGCCAACGATTATCTATGGCTGGCTAACGAGAGCTATGTTATAAATAACTCCGGTCAGGTGCGTACGGCCAGCGATTTTACCAATTCGTCCTCCGACCCGTTCACGCTGCTCAAGGAGAACGCGGTGGAGACCGTGATGTACGTGAAGAAATCCATATCCGGCGATCCTGCAAGTATAAAAAATACAAGCTTGGACCCCAAAATAAATAACGCGAGTGCTAATGCCTTTGCGGATATAAGCGGAACGGACTACTTCGCTTACAAGCATGCTACGAACGGCACCAACATAGACGTGGTGTTCATCCCGGACCTGCTGGTGGCCGCGGTGCAGCGTATGCTTCCTGCCATAACGAATATGGGCGACAGCAATAATAACAACTAGCGCCATGCCGAACAATTCAATAAAAAGAGGATTTAACCTGATGAAAAGGACAATACTTCTGATTACGGCGCTGCTGTGCTTTAACGGCGCCGCCTTCGCTACCATAGACTGGGAATCCAAAGGGATGCAGATAGCCGGCGAGATAATCTCTAACCCCGCCGGCTTCTTCTATGACTTCCAGCAGGACCTGGAAGCCACCACCCCGCTGCCCCCGGGCAAGACGTTCGGCATACAGACGGGACTGTTCCCCACCACCATCCCGCTTACCTATACCAACGTGTCCGGCAAACTGCGCCTGCACGCCGAGGGCCGCATAGCCCCGGGCGTGCCGCAGGTGGACCTGATCGGCGGCTACTGGGATATGCTGGCGGCCAAAATGGCCACCAAAGACTCTAAGACCATAGACAGCGCCAAGTTCGGCGGCTATTACATGGGCGCCATAGTGAGCGCCTCCGTAAGCCCGCGCGTGCGCACTTTCTGGGGCTATAAGCACTCCGTTATGGCTGCCAAGTTGGACTTCAAGCCCGGCGAAGAGGTTGAGCTCATGGGCACCACGGTGAGCAGCTTTGACACCGGCTTCAAGGACGACTTTATAATAGCCGGCATCGAGACGCCCAAGGGCATCAGCAAGCTGTGGAGCATGCAGCTTAACTACGGCCTGAAAACGCAGACGTTCTCCAGCAAAGTGAGCTGGTACGGGAAATATTTCGAACTGGGCTTCAATATCTTCCCCGAGGGCGTGCTGGTGATACACCCGGTGTGGAATTTCCACCTTAACTTTTAAGGAAGACCAAAGATGAAAAAAATACTTTTAAGCGCGGTAATAACTGCGGTCTTGGCCGGGCGCCTGTGCGCCGCGGTGGCGGAGGATTCCAAGATCTTCACGCCCTACTTCGACATGACGCTCAACGAGGCGGCCTATATGCCCAGCGTGGGCAATATCTTCAGCGGCGGCAACATCAACACGCAGGTGGGCCTGCTGTCGAAGATAACGCCGAAGGACCAGCTGTTCGGCCTGTATAACTTCAATTACTCCGGCCAGGGCTTTACGCCGCAGGACTCCAAGCAGTTCACGGACCGGAGCATGGCGCATTCCTTCACGTTCGAATACCGCCGCAACCTGGGAGAGAAGTTCCGCATCCGGCCGGGCGTGGCTTTCACGCACGACTATTCCCGCACCGGCGCCAACGAAGCCTGGAAGAACGGCCTGTACAACATGAACACTTCCGGCCTGCAGCTGGCCGGCGACTATACCTTCGACTTCGAGAAGAACGGCGTGGTGTCGCTGACCTACCTGGCCAAGGCCGTGAAGTTCCCGAACTACACCGACCTGCTGCGCGAGTTCCAGAACCCGTCCAATACGGCCAACGTCAACGGCGGCCTGCAGGACCAGGGGATAAAGCAGGTTACCCTGCGCCCGGCCTGGGGCAAGTGGTTCGGCGGGCTGACCTATACCCTGCAGGATTATGACAACCAGAAAGTGGTGGAGCATACCGGCGCTTACGGCGACACCAAGCAGCAGGACAAGACCACTATGGTGGATTTCGGCTTCCATCACACGCTGTGGATCTTCGAACTGTACCCGATGGTGTCCTACTCGATGCACAGCTCCAACCAGAACTTCATGCGCTACAAGTCGCTGGGGGCCACTCCCACCTCGGATCTGCTGGACGGCTCCGCCCCGGTGACCTTCGTGGCCAAGAACTACGACTACAAAGAAATAACCCTCAGCGTGCCGCTGGACCTTAACATCACCGGCAAGTGGGCCATCGGCGGCGCGTTCAACATGACCAGCCGCACGTATACCGACCGCCTGCGCCGCGACTCGGACAATAACTACGTGGCAGGGGAGAAGCAGAAGAACCTGATGTCCACCCTGACCGGCAGCATACGCAAGCGCATAAACGATACCGCCATGTGGCGGCTGTATTACGCGCTGACGGTGGCCGGCTCGAACAATAAGTTCGAGCAGTATATGCCCAACAACTACACCGGCAATACTTTAGGCCTGTCGTACCAGCTGTCCTACTAGAGCGCGGCTCGCGGTTAAAAAGGCCCGGGAAAGACACCCGGGCCTTTTTATTTATATAATTGTCAGATAACCTTAACCCGACCGCGGCGCGGCGCGCTACCGGCGGCTCCAGTTTTCGTATACCCAAAAAGAAGGGGACCAGCATGTATCTTAAAGCGCTTGAAATTTACGGTTTTAAATCTTTCGCCAACAAGGTTAAGCTGCCGCTCAAACCCGGCATCACCTGCATAGTAGGCCCCAACGGCTGCGGCAAGTCCAACGTGGTTGACTCCATCAAGTGGTGCATAGGCGAAATGTCGTGGAAATCGCTGCGCATGCCGTCCATGATGGACGTGATCTTCGCCGGCACCACCAAGCGCCAGAGCCTGAACATGGGCGAAGTGGCCATGACCTTCGATAACGAGTCACGCAAGCTCCCGCTGGACTTCAGCGAAGTCACCGTCACCCGCAAGATCTACCGCTCCGAAGAGTCGGAGTATTTCATAAACAAAGTGCAGTGCCGCCTGCGGGATATCCGCGAGATGTTCCTGGACACCGGCATAGGCACCGACGGCTACGCCATCATCGACCAGGGCGAGGTGGAGACCGTGCTCAGCGCCACCGCCGAGCAGCGCCGCGAGCTTTTCGAGGAAGCCGCCGGGGTTTCGAAGTACAAGGCCAAGCGCGACGAGGCCGCCCGCAAGCTCGAGAAAGTGGAGGCCGACCTGACCCGCCTGGCCGACTCCATGGTGCTTTTGAACGAGCAGATCACCAAGCTGGACAACGAGGCCAAGAAGGCCCGCCTGCAGAAGAAATACCGCGAAGAGCTGACCGGCGCCGAGATCTCCCTGCTGCTGCGCGAGCGCGAAGCTTTCCTGAGCAAGGGCGCCGAGGCCGCCGCGCGCCTGGCGCCGGTACTGAAGGACCTGGAAGAGACCACGGTGGCCATAACCAGCCTGGAGGCCGAGGCCGCGGCCATGAGCCTTACCCTTACCCAGAAGAACGAGGACTACCGCCTGCTGCGCGAGGCGGCCACCGCCGTAAAATTCGAAAAGAACAATTCCGAAGGGCGCATAATTTCCAACCAGGAAATGCTCGCCGAAATAGCCTCGTCCCGCGCTTCCCTGGAAACCTCTGAGCGCCTTAACGCCGAGAAGCTGTCCCGCGCCGAGCCGCGGCTGGCCGAGCTGAACGCCAAGCTGGGCGGCGAAGAGGGCGGGCTCCCCGCGCTGCAGGCCGACTGCGACGGCGCCGCCTCCGCGCTGGCCGGCGTGGAAGAGGAGATGCGCGCGGCCGACTCCGCCGCCGAGGGGCTGGCCTCCCAGATGAACGAGGCCTACACGCAGGAAGTGGAAATTTCCAACGCCATAGCCCGCACCGGGTCCGACATCGGCCATTACCGGGATACGCAGGCCGGCCTTGAGCTGGATATTGAGGAACTCACCGCCGCCGGCGCGGCCATCGGGGCCCGCGTGGAGGAGCTTAAGGCCCGCTCCGCGGCGCTGTCCGCCGCCCTGGCCGCCGAGAACGGGAAGGCCGCCGCCGCCGAGGCGCAGGTAGGCACCCTTTCAGGCAGGCTTTCGGAGATAGACGCGCGCCAGGCCGCCATCCGCGAAGAAAAAGCCTGGGACGAATCCCGCCTGGAGGCCATACTGGCGCAGGGCGAGCGCGACACTTACTGGGTGGGCATCAACGGCGTGCTTAACGCCGGCATCGCGGGCGTGCGCGGCACGCTGCGGCATCTTATTTCGGTGAAAAAAGAGGACCTGCTGTCCGTGGAGGACGCGCTGGGCCGCTTCCTCGACTCCGTGGTCTGCGAGAATTCCGCGGCCGCCGAGGAAGCCATAGTTTATCTTAAGCATATCGGCAAAGGCCGCTGCCGGTTCCTGATCCTCGACCGCGCGCCGCTGGCGACCGAGCAGAGCGCCTGGAACGCTCCCAACGCCGCCCGCGTGATAGATAAAATTTCCTGCGACGCGCAGTACCAGCCGCTGCTGGCCGGCCTGCTGGCCGGGGTGTACTGTTCCGGCGGCGCGGTGCGCGGGGCCTTCTGGATCACCGGCGGGGTGGAACAGGTGGCCTCCAACGAGCCGTACTGGGAAGAGGAAGGGGAGCTTAAGACCGGCCTGGGCAGGCTGGACGCGGAGAACGCCGCGCTCGAGACCGAAAAAGCCGCTCTGCTGCCCGTGCTGGAGCAGGCCCGGGCCGCGGCCGCTGAAGCCGGGACCGCCGCCGCCGCCCTGAACGTGGATTTCCATAAGAACGAGACCGAGATCGCCGGCACAGCCGGGGACCTGCAGGTGAAGCGCGACAGGCTGGCCTTCGCGCAGGCCGAAAAAGGCAAGGCCGAGACCTCCGTGAGGGACGCCGAAGCCGCGCTGGTCGTCCTCAACGAAAAGATCAGCGCCGCGCACGCTGCCTCCGAGGCCAAGAAGGCCGAGCAGGCCGTGCTCGAGGAGCGCAAGAACGCGCTGCACCAGGACCACGCCCGCCTCAAGGAAGACCTGGGGTCGCGCAAGGCCAACCTGGAGAATTACCGCCGCAACATCGAGGCCCTGCGCGGGGAGCTGGCCCGCACCGAGGGCGACCTGGCCGCCATTCACGAGGAGAAATCCCACTTCGCCGGCCGCCGCGACGAGCTGGCCGCGCGCGAAACCCGCCTTAACGGCGAAATAGAGGCCGCGCGGGCCCGCCTGGCCGAGCTGATGCACGACCTGGCCGAGAAGGAGATAATCGACCGCCAGTTCGAGGACGAGATCAACGAACTGCGCGGCAACTACGGGCGCCTGGCGCAGAACCTGGGCGACAGCCGCGCGCTGGTCAGCGAGAACGAGAAGATCAAATACCAGATAGAGACCGAAGTGGCCACCCTCAACGCCAGGGCGGAGGAGACCGAGCGCCGCCTGGCCGACGAGTGGAGCGTCCAGCCGCAGGAAGCCGCGGAGAAATACGGCGCCGTGGAGACCGACCACGAGCGCGTGAAGTACCTGCGCAAGCGCATCGAGAGCATGGGGCCCGTCAACATGACCGCGCCCGAGGAGTACGAGGCCCTCACGCAGCGCTACAACTTCATCAACTCGCAGGTGGAGGACCTCAACAGGGCCAAGACCGACCTGCGCAGCGCCATCAACAAGATCAACGACACCACCCGCGAGAACTTCAAGATCACGTTCGACAAGGTTCGCGTCTACTTCAAGGAGATCTACTCGCTGCTGTTCAACGGCGGCGAGGCCGACCTCATCCTGACGATGCCGGACAACCTGCTGGAGACCGGCGTGGAGATCCTGGCCCACCCGCCCGGCAAGAAGCTGGTCAGCATCTCCCAGCTTTCCGGCGGCGAAAAGGCCCTTACGGCGCTGGCGCTGCTGTTCAGCTTCTTCCGCGTGAACCCCTCGCCGTTCTGCGTGATGGACGAGGCCGACGCGCCGCTGGACGAGGCGAACGTGGAGCGGTTCGTGCGCCTTATCCGCGAATTCTCCGCCACCACCCAGTTCATAGTGATAACGCACAACAAGCGCACCATGGAGGCCGCCGACGTGCTGTACGGCGTGACCATGGAGGAGCTGGGCGTTTCCAAGCTTATCTCGGTGGACCTCAAGCGCGCCGCCGACCTCGCGAAACAGCATCAGGAAGCGGTGGGAGTCTAGGACAACGTGAAATACGGCGTTTTCTCCGACGTGCACGGCAATTTTGAGGCCTTCAAGGCCGTGCTGAACTTTTACGAAAGGAACGGGGTGTCCGATTTCGTGTGCTGCGGCGACGTGGTGGGCTACGGCCCGCAGCCGCTGGAGTGCGTGGAGGCGATGGCCGGGCTTAAGAAGCTGCAGATCGTGATGGGCAACCACGACGCCGCGCTGACCGGCCGCCTGGACATCAAGTGGTTCAACGCCAACGCGGCCGCGGCCATAGAGTTCTCCCGCTCCAGGCTTACCGGCAAAGCGCTGAATTTCCTCGCCAGCCTCCCGGAAAAAATAGAGACCGGCGAGTTCACCCTGGTGCACGGTTCTCCGCGCAAGCCGCTTACCGAATATGTCCTCAGCGAAGCCCAGTTCGCCGACAACTCCGCGGCCTGGAACGTTTCTCCCTGTTTTATCGGGCACAGCCACATGCCGATGTTCTTCCGGGCGCAGGAAGGGAGCGCGCCCGAGACCGATTTCCTCAAGCCGATGGTCCGGGTCTCCGCTGCGGCCGGGCGGATCATGATCAACCCCGGCTCGGTGGGCCAGCCGCGGGACGGCGATCCGCGGGCGGCCTGCGGGATCTACGATCCCGAAAAAAAAGTGTTCGAGCTCTACAGGGTCTTTTACGACGTGGAAGCCACCCAGAAACTGATGGGGGACGCGAAGCTGCCGGCGATGCTGGCGGAGCGGCTGAGCTTCGGGTTCTGAGCAAAGGTTTGAAATTATGGCGATGAAAATCCTGATCGTCGACGACGACGAGAATTTTATAGACACGCTCGAGGACGGGCTGAAGCTGAAGAACGTGGACGCGGAGGTCTCCGTGGCCAAGTCCGCGCGCGAGGCCATGGACATCCTGGCCAAGGGCGTGCCCTCCGTGATCATACTGGATATACAGCTGCCGGACATGCACGGGGTGGAGTTCCTGCGCGTGATCCGCGAATCCGCCCGGCTCAAGACCGTGCCGGTGCTGTTCATCTCGGCCAAGTACACCGAACCCGCCGACCGCTCCGAGGCCATGCTGGCCGGCGCGGGGGCTTTCTTCTCCAAGCCCATAGAGATAGACGAGCTTTGGAAAGAGATAAAGTACCTTATTGACAGGAAAAGGTAAGTCTTATATATTACTGGTAGCAAGGAGATAACTATGTCCAACGAAATACAGCTTACGGATGCCAATTTCGAGCAGGAAGTGCTGAAGAGCGCCCTGCCGGTGCTGGTGGATTTCTGGGCCCCCTGGTGCGGCCCCTGCAAAATGATAGGTCCCCTGATCGAAGAGCTGGCCGCTGAATACGCCGGGAAAGTGAAGGTGTGCAAGCTCAATACCGACGAGGCCCAGGACAGCGCCTCCAAATACAATATCTCCGCCATCCCCACCCTCCTGCTTTTCAAGGGCGGGAAAGTGGTGCAGGAAATGGTGGGCCTGCAGAAAAAAGAAGAACTGAAGAAGCATCTGGAAGCGATAATAGCCTGATAAAGGGCGCGGGCCGGGGCGGGGCCGGAGAGACCATCCGGAGCTCCCGCCCCGCTCCCCGGTCCAGCGCGGCAGCCGCAGGTTCCCTTCCTTCCCGGTCCCCTTTGAACAAAATGTCATCACAGCGCGTTTTTATTATAGACGCACACGCTTTCCTTCACAGGAGCTATCACGCCCTGCCTAAATTCTCTACGTCCAAAGGCGAGGAGGTGGGAGCGCTTTACGGCTTCATGCGCCTGCTGCTCAAGATCCTGCGCGAGCGCAGGCCGGAATACGTGGCGGTCTGTTTCGATTCCAAAGGCGGCAGTTTCAGGGACGGGCTGTATTCCGAGTACAAGGCTAACCGCTCCGCGACGGACCCCGGGCTTGTCGGCCAGCTGATGGCGGCCCGCGATCTGGTAGCGGTGCTGGGCCTGAAAGGCGTTTACCTGAAAGGCTTCGAAGCCGACGACCTCATAGCCACGCTGGCCCGGCGCGCGGAGAAGGCCGGGCTGGAAGCCGTTATCGTTTCCGGGGACAAGGACGCCGCGCAGCTGGCGGGGGAAAAAGTGAAGCTGTGGGACGGCTCCGCGCCGGAGTTCTCCGGCCCGGAGGCCGTGCTGAAGAAGTACGGCCTGCCGCCGGCGCTGCTGCCCGACTATTTCGCGCTGACCGGCGATTCTTCCGATAACGTGCCCGGCGTGGCCGGCGTGGGCCCTAAGAGCGCGGCCAAGCTGGTGCAGACTTACGGCGCGCTCGAGAAGATACTGGCGGCCGCCATGGACCCCGCCCTTACGGCGGCCGACAAGGCTTTGGCGAAAGTGGCCAAAGACATGGAGAACGCGCGCCTTTCGCGCAGGCTGGTAACGCTGGAGGCGGACGCCCCCGTGGAAGAGGGCCTGGAGCTCTTCAGGCCGGCGGCCCCGGGCGGGGCGGCGCTGGAAGAGATGGCCCGCCGCCTGGAGTTCAAGGACCTGCTGGCGCTGGCCGGTTCCGCCCCGGCGGAGCATAAGGCGGCGGAAGTCCCGCCGCTCAGGACCCCGGAGGAACTGCTGCCCGGCCTGGCCGCGGAGGCCTGCTTCGCGGCTTTCGAGGACGGCCTGGCCATAGGCTCGAAAGAGGGGGTCTGCATACTGCGGCCCGGCTTCTTCAGCCCCGAAGCGGCGAACAGCTTCGCGGGCATACTGGCCGCCCGCGATATACGCAAATTCACTTTCGGCCTGAAGGCCGTTCTGAGGCAGCTCGGCCTGCCGGAGGGTTTCGAGCCGGAAAATTTCTTCGACGCAGAGGCAGCGGCCGCGCTGCTGTCCGCAGGCCTCCGCCGCACGGAGCTGCCGCAGCTGGCGTTCGAGCGGCTGGGCCTGCCCCTGCAGCCGCCGGGCTCCGGCGAGGAGCGGGCGCAGGCCTGCGCCGCGCTGCCCGCGCTCTGCGCGCTGCTGGCCGGGGACCTTGCGGCCGCCGGCATGCGCGGGGTCTATGACGAGCTGGAGCTGCCGCTGCTGCCGGCGGTCTACGCCATGGAACAGCACGGCACCGCCGCCGACACCGCGCTGCTGGGCGCGCTGTCCTCCCGTTTCGAGGCCAGGCTGGCCGAACTGCAGGCCGGATCCGAGCGGCTCACCGGCGCGCAGGTGAACCTTAAGTCCCCCACGCAGGTGGCGTTCCTGCTTTACGAGAAGCTCAACCTCGGCCTGGAAGAAGCGCAGAAGAAGCAGTTCAAGAACAAGGAAGGCGGCTACTCCACCGGCGAGGAAGCCCTGCAGTACCTGAAGGCCGCGCACCCCGTGGTGCCGCTGCTGCTGGAATACCGCGAGATCTCTAAGCTGAAATCCTCGTTCGTCGACAACCTGCTGGCCGCGGCCGGCCCCGACGGGCGGCTGCACACCACTTTCGACCAACTGGGCACCGCCACCGGCCGCTTCTCCAGTTCGAAGCCTAACCTGCAGAACATCCCGGTGCGTTCCGAGGCCGGCCTGCTGGTGCGCAAATGCTTCACCGTGCGCGAAGGTTTCGTGATGCTCAGCGCGGACTATTCGCAGATAGACCTGCGCGTGCTGGCCCATCTTTCCGGCGACCGCAATCTGACGGAGGCTTTCAGGAGCGGGGAGGACATACACCTGCGCACGGCCTCGGAGGTTTTCCACTGCGCCCCGCAGCTGGTCACGCCCGAGATGCGCCGCGCCGCCAAGGCCATAAATTTCGGCATAGTCTACGGGCAGACGCCCACGGGCCTGTCGCGCGAGCTGGGCATCAGCCGCGGCGAGGCCGCGAACTATATAAAGCATTATTTCGAGGTCTGCCCCGGCGTAAAGGAATGGAGCGACAATACCCTGGCCGAGGCGAAGCGTACCGGCTGCGTGGCCACCTTCACCGGACGGCGCCGCCTGCTGCCGGAGCTGAAAGCTTCCAACCCGCACCTGCGGAGCTTCGCCGAGCGGGCCGCCGTGAATACCCCCGTGCAGGGCGGTTCGGCCGATATAATAAAAAAAGCCATGGTAAAGCTGTTCGCCGAACTTAAAAGTTCCAGGGACGTTTTCCTGCTGCTGCAGGTGCACGACGAACTGGTCTTCGAGGTGCGCAAGGATAAATTGCGCGAGGCCGCGCGGCTTATAAAGAAAGAGATGGAAGGCGCCTATGAACTGGCGGTGCCGCTGCGGGCCGACCTGAAGACGGGCCTGAACTGGCGGGACCTGGAGAAGTATGAGATTTAGCCCCGCTCCGCTGCGGGAGCTGCCGCCCGTCACCAGGGCGCTGGCCGTTCTTTTCTTCGCCGGCTGGCTGGCCGAACTGGCGTTCGGCTTCAGGCTTAATTTCTATCTGGGCCTGGTGCCGTACCTGGTAACGCACCGGTTCTGGCTCTGGCAGCCGTTCACCTATATCTTCATACACGCCGGGTTCTGGCATTTCCTGTTCAACGCTTTCATGCTGTGGATGCTGGGGCGCATGATAGAGCCGGAAATGGGCTCCCGCAAATTCCTGGCCTACTTCCTGGCCTGCGGCGCCGCGGCCGCCCTGGTAACGGCGGCCTGGACCCCCGGTTCGCTGAGCCCGGTCATAGGGGCGTCCGGGGCGGTCTACGGCCTGCTGGGGGCTTTCGCTTTCCTCTACCCCGCCACTACGGTTTACGTTTATTTCCTTTTTCCGATGAGCGCGCGCACCATGGCGCTGCTGCTGGGGGCCACCGAATTCGTCATGACCATGGCGGGGCCGGGCTCCAAGATCTCGAACATCACCCACCTCGGCGGGCTGCTGGCCGGCCTGCTGTGGCTGTGGGCCGAACGCCGCCTGGAGCGGCGCGGGCGGCGGGCCGCCCCCGGGCCGGACCCCGCGGCGGCGGAACAGGCGGAGATAGACCGCCTGCTCGACAAAGTTTCGGCCCGCGGGCAGGCCGCCCTGAGCCGCGGCGAACTGGCAAGGCTCGACGAATATGCCAGGAGAAAAGGCGGGCGCGCGTGAGCGCGGGGGGGAGGATGAAAACAACGGAAAGAGCAGCGGGGAGACCGTGCCTGGCGCCCCCCGGGAAGATAGTGGTGGGGCTTACGGGGCCCATAGCTTCCGGCAAAAGCCTGGCGCTGAAATACTTCGCTGACGAGGGAGCGCTGGGCATCTCGGCCGACGCCGTGGCCGCGCAGGTGTTGACATCCCCCGCGTGTTATAATAGAATCTTAACAAGGTTCGGTAGTAAGATAATCCTTACAAACGGTTTCCTGGACAAAGAACGGCTTGCCGCGGAAGTTTTTGGCGTACCGGCAAAGCGAAAATGGCTTGAGAGCCTTCTCCATCCTGAGATTTTGAAGAGAATTAATTCTTTAATAAAGAAATCCCGTAAAAAGATCGTCGTAGTGGAAGCGCCCCTGCTTTTTGAAGCCGGGCTTGCGGAGTGTTTTACGTTTACAGTATGCGTCGACGCGCCCGAGCGCGACCGGCGCGCGCGCGCGCGGCGCAGGGGTTGGACCCCGGCGCAGTACGCCGCCAGGAAGGCGGCGCAGCTGAGCGCGGAGGAAAAACGCTCGCGGGCGGACATAACGCTGGAGAACGGCGGGCCGCCGCGGGAGCTTAAAGCCAGGATAGGGCAGTTATGCCGCTTTTTAAAAGCGGCCGGAGAAAAATAACAATGAACGATCCACAGAACCGGGACGAGAGATATTCAAGGCCTGCGCAGGGCGGACACCCCAGAAGAGGGGGCGGCGGCGGGCGGCGCTATTACGGCGGCCGGCCCGACGGCCAGCGCGATCACGTCTCCGAGATCTCCCGGGCGCAGGCGTCGGGCAACGGCAACGGGAACGGCAACGGGCCCGTGACGGACGAAGGCGCCGCGCTGCCGCAGAACGAATTCCCAAGGAGAAACGAACAAATGGAAAATAACAGGGCGCCCGGCCAGGCGCAGAATAACGGACCTCAGAACGGCGGCCAGGGCCAGACCGGCGGCCAGCCCCCGCCCAATAACCAGAACCTGCCCAAAGTGGACATCACGGTGATGACCAAGATGACCGTGGCCGAACTGGTGAAAATAGCGGAGCAGTACAACCTTGAAGGCGTGTCGGGCCTGCGCAAGCAGGAACTGATAGGCAAGATCATGGAGGCCCAGGCCAAGCAGAACGGCATCGTGCAGGGCGTGGGCGTGCTGGAAATACTGCCGGACGGCTTCGGCTTCCTGCGCTCCCAGGAATACAATTACCTCTCGAGCCACGAGGATATTTACGTCTCTCCTTCCCAGATAAAGAAGCTGGGCCTGCGCAAAGGCGATTCCGTCAACGGCCTGATACGGCCTCCCAAGGACGGAGAAAGGTTCTTCGCCCTGCTGCAGGTGAAGACGGTCAACGGCTTCGAGATCGAGAAGATAGGCCACAGGCCGCTGTTCGACAACCTCACCCCGCTGCACCCCAACAAGCGCTTCACGCTGGAGACCGCCAAGACCGAGATGACCGGCCGCGTGATCGACCTTATCGTCCCCGTAGGCAAGGGGCAGCGCCAGCTGATCGTGGCCGCGCCCAAGACCGGCAAGACCATGATCCTGCAGCGCATCGCCAATTCGCTGGCCACCAACCACCCCGAGATCGAGCTGCTGGTGCTGCTCATCGACGAGCGGCCCGAGGAAGTCACCGACATGAAGCGCTCGGTGCGCGGCGAGGTCATAGCCTCCACTTTCGACGAGCCGGCCGACCGCCACGTGCAGGTGTCCGAGATCGTCCTCGAAAAAGCTAAGCGCATGACCGAGCACGGCAAGGACGTCGTTATCCTGCTGGACTCGATAACGCGCCTCGCGCGCGCCTACAATACCGTGGCGCCGTCCTCCGGCCGCGTGCTTTCCGGCGGTCTCGAATCCACTTCCCTGCAGCGGCCCAAGCGCTTCTTCGGCGCGGCCCGCAACATGGAAGAGGGAGGTTCGCTGACCATCATAGCCACGGCGCTGGTGGAGACCGGCAGCCGTATGGACGACGTGATCTTCGAGGAATTCAAAGGCACCGGCAACTCGGAGATCTACCTGGACCGCAAGCTGTCCGACCGCCGCATGTTCCCGGCCATCGACATCAACCGCACCTCCACCCGCAAGGAAGAGCTGCTGATGAGCGAGGACGAGCTGAACAAGGTCTGGATCCTGCGCAAGGTGCTGGCTCCGCTGTCCCCCATAGATTCCCTGGAGCTGCTGGTTTCCAAACTGGCCGTCACCAAGTCCAACAAGGACTTCCTCCGCTCGATGGAGATGGGGTCGGATAGGTAATGATCCCGTGGCGCGTACTGGGCGCGGGGATGCTTCTGGGGGGAGCGGCTTTAGTGTCCGCTTCCACCCCGGGGATACCCCCGGCCTATTACGCCCGGTTCTCGGTGCTGACGCCGCCGGGCCCGGCCGCCCCGCTGCCCGGGGTTTTTAAGGCCATACCGCGGCTGATACATATGCGGTACAAGGTCGCCAAGGGCGACGACGTCCGCTCCATCGCCGCGGCTTTCGGCACCGACGTGCGCTCGCTGCAGAGCACCAATTCCAACGAGTTCATCTTCATGTCGCGCGGCGGCTACATCCGCGTGCATAACGGCCACGGCCTGCTTTACGAGGTCACCGGCGCCGCGGAGACCTTGAACGGGATCGCCGCGCGCTACGCGGCCAAGGGCCGCGACCTGCGGGCTTTCAAGGCGGAGATCATCGAAGACAACGAACTGCCGCCTTCGGCCCTGCTGATAAACTACAAGTTCAGCAAGGGCGACCGGATCTATCTGCCGGCGGTCTACGTGGACCTGGACACGTACCGGATGCCGCTCAGGAGCTTCGGGCGGATAAGCTCGAGTTTCGGGATGCGGTACCACCCGGTGCTTAAGCGCAGGATCTTCCACAGCGGCTGCGATATCCCCATGCCGCTGGGCACGTCGGTCTACCCGTCAAGGTCGGGCACCGTCACCTTCTCGGGCTGGAAAGGCGGCTACGGCAACACCGTGGAAGTGCGCCACAAGGACGGCTCCCTGTGCCGCTACGGGCATCTGTCCAAGCTGGAAGTAAAAGAGGGCGAGACGGTGCAGAAATCGAAGACGCTGCTGGGCAAGGTGGGGTCCACCGGCATGTCAACGGGGCCGCATCTGCATTTCGAGATCCTCACGCCCTCCGGCAAATCCGTGAACCCGCTGGCCAAGATCGGACGGAAGTAGCGGCTGCGCGAATGACCCGGGGCTCTTTTTATTGTATAATCTAATTAATACACGCTTGATTTCAGAGGAAAGAACATATGAAAAACGATATCCATCCCAAATACGAGGTTTGCGAAGTGACCTGCGCCTGCGGCAACGCTTTCAAGACCCGCTCCATAAAGCCGGTCATCAAAGTCGAGATCTGCTCCGCCTGCCACCCTTTCTATACCGGCAAGCAGCGCTTCACCGACACCGCCGGGCGCGTCGAAAAATTCCAGAAGAAGTTCTCCGCCACCGGCGGCAAAACGCTGGAGCGCGCTCCCAAGAAAGCCGCCATTAAAACGGTGACCCCGCGCCACACGGCCAAGAAGAAAGTACTCTCTTCCGCGCCCGCCAAGAAGGACGCGAAAACGGCCGCCAAGCCGGTAGTGAAACCGGCCGCAGCCAAGCCTGAAGTAAAGTAGCGCGGCGGCACAGGCAGGCGTTCCCCGCAGAGGGAACGCCTGCTTTTTTTTGGCCGAAGCGGGAAAGCTGTTCTGACGCCTCTATATGCTTGAAGAAGAACTCAAAGCCGTCAAACTGGAATTCGCAGAAGCCCAGGCCCGGCTCTCGTCCGGCGGGCTCGAGCCGGCGGAAATAGAAAAATTCTCGAGGCGGCACGCCGCCTGCCGGCAGGTGCTCGACACCGCCGCGGCCCTTGAAAAGGCCGTTAAAGAGGCGGACGGGACCCGCCAGATGCTTTCCAGCACCGACCGTGAAATAGCCGGGATGGCCGAGGCGGAGATGCCGGCGCTCGAGGCCGCCGTTTCCGCCCTCGAGAAAAAACTGCGGCTGCTGCTGATCCCGCCCGACCCCGCCGACTCCAAGAACATCTTCCTCGAAATACGCGCCGGCGTGGGCGGCGACGAATCCGCCCTGTTCGCGGCCGACCTGCTGCGCATGTACACGCGCTTCGCCCAGAACATGGGCTGGAAGGCGGAGCTGCGCGATATGTCCTCCTCGGGGCCCAGGGGAATAAAGAACGCCGTGCTGTACATTTCCGGGCAGGACGTCTTCTCGCTGATGAAGTACGAGGGGGGCGTGCACCGGGTGCAGCGCGTGCCCCAGACCGAGGCCTCCGGGCGCGTCCACACCTCCACCGTCACCGTGGCCATCATGCACGAGGTGGACGAGATCGAGATAAAGATAGAGGCCAAGGACCTGAAGGTGGACACCTTCCGCTCCGGCGGCGCGGGCGGCCAGAACGTGAACAAGGTGGAGACCGCCATCCGCATAACGCATCTCCCCAGCGGGATCATAACGCAATGCCAGGAGGAACGCTCCCAGGGCCAGAACAAGATGAAGGCCATGGCCATGCTGGCCGCCAAGCTCACCCAGGTCAGCGAGGAGGCGCAGGCCAGGGCCAACGCCGGAGCGCGCAAGAGTCAGGTGGGCACCGGCGACCGCTCCGAAAAAATAAGGACCTACAATTTTCCGCAGAACCGCGTTACGGACCACCGGATACAGGTTTCCTGGCATAACATGCAGGCCATCATGGACGGCGGGATCCGCGAACTGCTCGAGGAGCTGAAGCTCGAGATAGGCAGGAAAGGAGCCGATGAAACCTGAACGCGCGCCCGCGAAAAGCGGGAAGCTCTCCGGGCGGCTGCTGCCCGACGCCGCGGCACGCCTGCGCGCGCGCGGCGTTGAGGAGCCCGAATTGAACGCCCAGTGGCTGCTGGCCGCCGCGCTGGGCGTGGAGCGGATGGCGCTGCTGGCCGACCTTTCCGCGCCGGTGCCCGCGGCCGCCCGGCGCCGTTTCGAGGAGACCCTGACGCTTAAAGAGAGCGGCCTGCCGCTGGCCTACATACTGGGCTGGCAGAATTTCCGCGGGCTGAAGATAAAAGTGGACGGCCGGGTGCTGGTGCCGCGCCCCGAGACCGAGGAACTGGCCGGCCTGGCGGCGGAGTTCCTGAAGCCTTTTAAAGGCGCCGTCTCCGCGCTGGATTACGGGGCGGGCAGCGGGGCCATCGGGCTCTGGCTGGCCCGTAAATTCCCGGCGCTTGAAGTGACCGCGGCCGAGAAATCGGCGCGGGCCATCGCCTGCGCCCGGGAGAACGCCGCCGCGCTGGGGCTGGCGGACAGGATAACTTTCGTCAGGACGGGCACGCTGGAGGGAATGACGGGGCGGTTCGACCTGATCGTCTCCAATCCGCCGTATATCCCCACACGGGTGATAGGCGGGCTGTCGCCGGAAGTGCTCAGCGAGCCGCACATGGCCCTGGACGGCGGCGGGGACGGGCTCGACATCGCGCGGATGCTGGTGGCGCTGGCGCCGGGCCGCCTGAAGAAGGGCGGGGCCATGCTGCTGGAGGTGGGCGGGGGGCAGGCGAAAAAGCTGCTGTCCCTGATGCCTGACAGGACCTGGACGGGCAAGAAGCTGTTCAAGGACCTTAACGGCGTGGAGCGGTTCGTGTTCGGGATAAAGAAGTAGCTCGAGAATAGAAGAGCGGGGACCGGGAAAATTTTTATGGATAATTTTATAATTCGCGGCGGGCGGCCGCTCTCCGGGCAGACGATGATCAGCGGCTCGAAGAACGCGGCGCTGCCGATACTCGCCGCCACGCTGCTCACGAAGGAAAAATGCGAGATAAAGAACGTGCCGGAGCTGATGGATATAAAGTCCACTTTCGAGCTGCTCAACTACCTGGGCAAGAACTGCTTCTACGGCTACGGCAATTTCGTGGCCGAAGAGCACGGCGCGCTCAAGCTGCACGCTCCCTACGACCTGGTGCGCAAGATGCGCGCCTCCATGCTGGTGTCCGGCCCGCTGCTGGCCCGCTTTAAGAAAGCCCGGTTCTCCCTGCCCGGCGGCTGCTCCATCGGCATGCGCCCGATAGACATCCACCTGGAAGGCTTTAAGAAATTGGGCGCGCAGGTCTCGTATGAAAAAGGCGACGTCATCCTGACGGCTAAAAAGCTGAAGCCCGGCACGGTGAAGTTCCGGTTCCCCAGCGTCGGCGCCACCGAGAACCTTATGATGTGCGCGGCCCTTATCGAAGGCGTGACGACGCTCGAGAACTGCGCCCGGGAGCCCGAGATCGAGGATCTGGCCGCCGCCCTGACGAAAATGGGCGCGCCGGTGGAGGGCGCCGGCACCCCGACGATAAAGATACGCGGGGCGGCCGCGCTTAAAGGGCTGAA
This sequence comes from uncultured Elusimicrobia bacterium, assembly GCA_903879915.1. Lineage (GTDB taxonomy): Bacteria > Elusimicrobiota > Elusimicrobia > Elusimicrobiales > UBA9959 > UBA9959. The sequence continues at coordinate 57,841 of CAIRNJ010000043.1, read as the reverse complement.
GTACAGCGTGATGCCCGACCGCATCGAGACCGGCACTTTCATGCTGCTCTGTGCCGCCGCGGGGGGGAAGATAAAGCTGCTCAACGCCGCCCCCAGGAACCTTGACGCGCTGATACGCTGCATGAAGAAGGCCGGTGTAAAGATCACGGCGTATAAGGATTCCATCGAAGTCGAAGCAGTGCGCGGCCGGCCCAGGCCGGTAAGTGTGTCGACCAAGCCGCATCCCGGTTTCCCCACCGACCTGCAGGCGCCGTGGATGGCTTTCATGGCGCGCGCGGCGGGGGTCAGCGAAGTGCACGAACATATTTTCGAGAACCGCTTCATGCACGCGCCGGAGCTGGTCCGCATGGGCGCGGACATCACGGTGACCGACAAGAAGGCCGTGGTGCGCGGCGTGGCGGAACTGCTGGGCGCGCCGGTGATGGCCTCCGACCTCAGGGCCGGGGCGGCGCTGGTGGTGGCGGCCGCGGCGGCCAGGGGCCGCACCGTGATACGGCGCATCTACCACATAGACCGCGGCTACGAGAAGCTGGAACACAAACTGAAGGACCTGGGCGTGGACGCGACCCGGGTAAAGGCTTAGCTCCGGCACGGAACGCGCAACGAATGACCTTTGAAGAAGCGAAAAAAACGCTGCTGGCCCGCCAGGACTTCGTGAAGAAGGACGGGCTGGCCCGCGTGTACGCCTGCCTGGAAAAACTGGGCAGCCCGCACGAGCGCATCAGGACGGTGCACGTTACCGGCACCAACGGCAAAGGCTCGGTCTGCGCCCTGTTCGAGGCCGCCGCGCTGGCGGCCGGCCTTAAGACCGGGCTTTTCACCTCGCCGCACCTGGTGCGGATGACCGAGCGCATACGGCTCAACGGCGCGGATATCTCGGAAAGCGCGTTCGCCGCGCTGTTCGGCGAGGTTTTCCGGGCCGGCCCCGACCTGAGTTTTTTCGAACTGCTCACCTGCATGGCTTTCCTGTGTTTCGAGCGCGAAAGAACGGACCTGGCGGTGATAGAGGTGGGCATAGGCGGGCGTTTTGACACCACCAACGTGCTGGTGAAGCCTGAGCTGAGCGTTATTACTTCCGTGGACCTCGACCATGAAAAATATCTGGGCTCGACCCTGCCCGAGATCGCAGCGCAGAAGGCCGGGATAATTAAAAAAGGCGGGGTCTGCCTGGCCCCGCTGCTGCCGGAGGCCGTCCGGGCGCCCATCCTGGCCGAGGCTCAGGCGAAGGGCGCGCAGGCGCGTTTTTTCGCCCCCGTTTTCGAGATAGCCGCGCGCGACTGGGAGAACGGCCTGATGACGCTGCGCCATAAAAAAAGCGGGGAAGAGCTGGCTTTCGGCATAATGGGAGAGGCGCAGGTTTCCAACGCCACGCTGGTGTGGGAGGGCCTTGAGCTCCTGCGCGGCATGGGCTGGCCCATACAGCGCGCCCACGCGGTCGCCGGCTTCGCCGCCGCGCGCTGGCCGGCGCGGTTCCAGGCGCTGCGCGGCGGCCAGGAGTTCGGCGGCGCGCTGTTCATTGTAGACGGCGCCCATAACCCGGAGGCCGCGCGCGCGTTCGCCCGCACCTGGGCGGCGTCGCCTTTCGCGGGCAAGCCCTGCGCTTTCGTGATCGGCATACTTCAGGATAAGGAACGCCGGGCGATACTTGAAACGCTGGCCGGGCTGTCCGGCAGGTTCGTCTTTACCAGGCCGGAGTCTTCCAGGGCCGCCGACCCGTGCGCGCTGGCCGACGAGCTTTCGGCCATAAATCCCGGCGCGGAAGTGGAAGTGCAGCAGGACCTGGGCGCGGCGCTGTCCAGCGCCGCCGGTTCCGGGACGGTAGCGGTGCTGGGTTCTTTCTACCTGGCCGGAGCGGCGATAGAGATATTAAAGGAAAGCAGGAAAATCGAGGATCGAGGATCTAAAATAAAATGTTAGTTTCCCCGGCTCTCAGATCTCTGATTCTCGATTCTAGATTCTAGACTGGAGGCACTATGATAGGACTCGGCATCGATATCGGCGGTACGAACACGAAAATAGTGGCTGTGAACGCGGCCGGAAAACTGGTAACGCAGGAGCGGTTCCGCACGGAAGCTGAAAAAGGCGCGCCCGACTTCGTGCGCAGGCTGTCCGCCGTGGTGCGCAACCTCCGGGCCAAATACGGCAAGCGGCTTGTTTCGATAGGCATCGGCGCCGCCGGCGACGTGGACCCGGAGAACGGGAAAATACGCTTTTCGCCCAACCTGGCGTGGCGCAACGTTAAGCTGACGGCCCCGCTGGAGCGGCTGACCGGGCTGCCCTGCGTTATGGAGAACGACGCCAACATGGCAGCCTGGGGCGCTTTCGAGCTGGAACTGGGGCGGAAAAAGATCAGCGCCATCGCCCTCACGCTGGGGACCGGCATAGGCACCGGCATCATTCTTAACGGCGAACTTTTTCACGGGGCCACGGGGTCGGCGGGGGAAGCCGGCCACCTGAAGATAGAGCGCGACGGCCGTCCCTGCAACTGCGGCGGCCGGGGCTGCCTCGAGTCCTACTGCGGCAGCTATGCGATAATGGCGCGCGCCCGCGAGCTGATCAGCGACGAGAAGGAATTCATGCGGAAGTTCTGCTCGCCCGGGCATCTGAAGTTCAACACTATCTGTCTTACCGATGCGGCCGCCGCCGGGAACAAACAGGCGCGGCAGGTATGGGCGGAGATGGGCGACGCGCTGGGCAGGGGCCTGGCCGGAATGATCCTGCTGCTCAACCCGGATTACGTGATCCTGACCGGCGGCGTTTCCAAGGCGAAAAAATGGTTCATGCCCGCCATGAACGCGGTGCTGGGCCGTCAGCAGATCGAGACCCCTTTCTCCGAGGTGAAGATAAAGGTGTCGGACGATCCCGACCTCGGTTCTCACGGGGCGGCCCTGTTCGGGCTGGAGCGGGCGCGCAAGCGGGCGTAGCGCGGCGGCCGGGCCGGGAGAGCTCCCGCCGAAGGCGTAACTGGAAGGGATGAAAAAACTGATCTGCTGCGTGCTTTTATCCGTGCCGGCGGCCCTGCCCGCCGCAGCGTACGAACTGCCCGCGTCCACCGGAACGCACCGCGTGCGCTTCGAGGCGCAAGAGGCTAAATTCAACGAATATACCAGGGTGATCGAACTCAGCGGCGACGTCAAGCTCGAGGAGGTGTCCGCGCAGGATAAGACGGTCAAGCTCATCCGCGCCAAAAATCTCACGGTCAACATGGACAGCCGGACCGTGGTTTCGCCGGAGGATTTCGTGATAGACGACGACACCGGCATAGCCTACGGCCGTAGCGGGGCCATGAACTACGGCGCCGAGACGGGGCATATCAACGACGGCAGGTTCGCTTACAGGAATTTCATCTTCCGCGGCAGGTCGGTGGATTTCGACCATGACAGCTATACCTATAAAAAGGCCAGCCTGACCAGCTGCGACGAGGCCCCGCCTCACTACGATCTGCGCGCCTCCCGCATCTACCTCGCGCCGGGGCGCTATTTCCTGGCTTACAACACGGTGCTGTTCATCGGGAAGGTCCCGGTGTTCTATTTCCCGGTGCTTTACAAGCCTTTCGGCGGCGGCACCCCCTTCGTGAGCATCTTCCGGCCCGGGTATGACCAGCGCAACGGCTTCTTTATAAAGTCCAGCTACGTTTACCGCGTCAACACGGAAACGCGGGCCAAGGTTTTCCTGGATTATTTCGGGAAGCGCGGCGTGGGCATGGGCGGGGAAGCGGATTTCCGCCGGCCCGAGAAGAACATCACGAACGCTTCCTTCTACCGGATACGCGAATACGGCATGCACAAGGACAGATGGGGCGCCGGCGGCGGCTACTGGCACCTGCTGAACCGCTTCAACGAGTCGGACCCCTCGCAGTATTACAGCCAGGGCTATTTCAGGCTGCTTTCCGACCCGAGGGTGAACAACGACTTTTTCCGCAGCAACCCTTTCGCCGTCAGCCCGGACGAACAGGCCAGCGTCGCCTTCACCAGAAAGACCAATTCCACGGTCACGCGCGTCAGCGCCGCGGGGCGCGAGACCCGCACGGCCGACCTTAGCGCGTTCAGGAAGGCCAACAGCTCCATTCCCCGCCTTGATTTTAACACGGTCCCTTTCAAGGTGCTGCGCCTGCCGGTGCTGAATTCGTTCAGCGGCTATTTCGAGAACGCGCGCGACGAGGGGCAGTCCAGCGCGCAGCGGCGCGGCAACGGAGCGTGGACCGTCTCCAGGGCGGTGCCGCTGGCGCGCAGCGTGACGCTTTCCCCGTCGGTGTTCTACGACCAGTCGGTGTTCATTTCCACCGAACAGGGCCGGCCGGATACCTGGACCGGCCGCTACGGCGCCGTAGCGAACCTCCGCTACGACAGGGTCTGGGGCTCGCTGGACCTCGGGTATTCGTACAAGCAGCGGCTCAGGGACAATAAATGGCAGGACGCCCGCGCCTCGGCGGACAAGGGCCAGGAGATCAACTCCGTTTCCTCCCAGCTGTTCGTGATGCCGCGGTCCAATTCGTATTATAAGCTGTCCACCGCCTACGATCTGCGCAATTATTACGAGGCGTCCTTCTCCCGGCGCCTGGCGCCGGTGACCGGCGAGCTGTATTACGCGCCGCGCCCGAACATGGATATTTACGCGGCGGAGACTTACAGCCTGCACACCGGGACGCGCAGTTTCGTGGCCCAGCTCAACGTGGGCGACACGGAGACGTACGTCGGCGGGGGCATAGCAAACTACAGCAGCGCGCCCCACGCCTGGGTGGTCAGCAACACTCTGGGCTTCCGCCCCTGGCGCGGTTCGGCCTGGCGGGCCGAGACGGTGCTGCGCTGCCAGCTGATCTCGGAGGGCGGCTTTAATTTCAGCGATATTAAATTGTTCGAGAAAGGAATAACCCTTTACCGCGATTTCCACGATTTCCGCACGCGCTGGAACTTCAAGGAGCGTTCCGGCGGGGTGCGGGAATTCTTCTTCTATGTGACCCTGCGCATGAACGAGCCGGAGCGCAAGGACGACCTCGAAGAGAAATCACGCGCGTTCTGGCACCCGTGGCGGCAGGCGGGGGAAGTAAGGGATTAAGGGACCGGAGCTCGAAGACCGATCCCCGGGGCGCGGGGCCGGGACTTTTTTGCGCGGGCCGCAAAATGTTAAACTGTATTTCTTAAGAGAGGCTCAGAAAACATATGACAAAACCGCTTTGGCTGGTCACCGGGGGCGCCGGGTTCATCGGCTCCAATATCGTGGAGGAACTTGTGCGCAGGAAATACCGCGTGCGGGTGTTCGATAATTTCTCTACGGGCAAGAAAGAGAACCTCGAGCCCTTCAAGGGCAGATTCGAACTGGTGAAAGGCGACCTGCGCGAGCCTAAAGACCTGGCCAGGGCCATGAAGGGCGTCACCTACGTGCTGCACCAGGCGGCGTTCCGTTCGGTGCCCAAATCCGTGGACAACCCGCGCGCCGCCAACGACAACAACGCCACGGGGACGCTCAATGCCCTGATGGCGGCCAAAGCCGCGGGCGTGAAGCGGTTCGTCTACGCGGCCACGAGCTCGGCCTACGGCGAATGCAATATCTTCCCGCAGAAAGAGAGCCTGCCCACCGCGCCGGTCTCGCCCTACGCCGTAAGCAAGCTGGCGGGCGAGCACTACTGCCATGTCTACGCCAAAACCTACGGACTGGAAACCGTGGCGCTGCGCTATTTCAACGTGTTCGGGCCCAGGCAGAACCCGGAGTCGGTCTACTCCGCCGTGATCCCCCGGTTCATGGAACTGGTGATGCAGGGCCGTCCCCTCGAGATCCACTGGGACGGCAGGCAGTCCCGCGATTTCACCTTCGTGCGCAACGTGGTGGACGGCAATATCCGCGCCGCGCTGGCCCCCGCCGCCGTTTCCGGCCGGACCATCAACGTGGCCACCGGCACCAACATCTCGCTGCTGGACATCGCGGACCAGCTCGAGAAGATTACCGGGCACAAGATCGCCAGGACCTTCTCGCCCAAGCGCAAAGGGGACATCCGCAAAACTTATTCCGATATCTCCCTGGCGCGCAAGCTGCTGAAGTACAAGCCGCTGGTCCGCTTCCCTGAGGGGCTCAAGCTTACCTGGGACTATTTCTCCGGAAAATATAAGGGGGCGAAATGATCTTCAATGTTTCTTCTTCTTCGGGCTGGATCGAGGTGGTGTGCGGCAGCATGTTCTCCGGCAAGACCCAGGAGCTTATACGGCGCCTGAAACTGGCCAACATCGCCAGGCAGAAGGTTCAGGTGTTCAATTCTCACCTCGACATCCGCTATTCCAAGGACCACCTGGTCTCGCACGACAAGGTGACGCTGTCGGCCATCCCGGTGAAGACGGCCAAGGAAATACTCAAGGACGTGCTGCGCGACACGCAGGTGGTGGGCATAGACGAGGCTCACTTCTTCGGTGAAGAGCTGGTGGAAGTGTGCGGCAAACTGGCGGATTCCGGTAAAAGGGTCATCGTCGCCGGCCTGGACCAGGACTACCGCGGCGAGCCGTTCGTCAACATGGCCAAGCTGATGGCCGTGGCCGAGTTCGTCACCAAGAACCTCGCCATCTGCATGGTCTGCGGCAATCCCGCCCATTTCAGCCAGCGCCTCACCAGTTCCGGCAAGCGCATAGAGGTAGGCGCCGGGGACAAGTACGAGGCCCGCTGCCGCAAATGCTTCCAGCCTGAGAAATAGAGGAGTAACTGGCCGCCGGTCATCACTTTATGTACCGCTCTGAAAAATTCAATCCTTCTTTGTTCGGGAAACTGTTCCACCTGGGCGGCAAGCTCGCGCCCTCCAACCGCTGGCTGAAGCTGGCGGAGGCCCTGCCCTGGAGCGAGCTGGACGAGGCCTACGGCCGGTACTTCTCGGCCGGCTACGGCCGGCCCGCGAAGGATTCCCGGCTGGTCTGCGGCCTGCTGGCGGTGAAGCAGCTTAAGAACCTCTCCGACGAGGACGCCGTGGCCGAGTTCATGGAAAGCCCGTACATACAGGCGTTCTGCGGTCAGGAGTATTTCGCGCTGGAGAACGTGGTGAACCCCGGCATGCTTTCCGAGCGCCGCAAGCGCCTGGGCACCGAGTTCCTGGCGCTGCTCGACGGGAAGCTGGCGGCCGCCCTCAAGACCGACAAGGACCTGAAATTCCACCCCTCGCGCTCAGCCGCCCCCGAAGGCTGTTTCTTCTGCTCCCTGCTGGAAAAGGCCCGTTCCTTCTTCCCTAAGTAAAAAATAACCGCGGGAGCGCTGCTGCGCGCAGCGGCGGCCGCAAAAAAGGAACGCAGAGAAGACTAAGATCTTCTCTGCGTTCCTTTTTGCGGGATATCTTTTGCCGGGTTACTGGCTCCAGTTGGGGGTGAAGGTGCTGCCGGGCAGGTCCGTCAGCGGGTGCGGCGCGCTGCCGTCGGCGTCCATCACGAAAAGTTCCTTGTGCCCGCGCCGGGTGGAGGTAAAGGCTATGAACCTGCCGTCGGGCGACCAGGAGGGGTCCTCGTTGTCGCCGGCTTTCTCGGTAAGGCGGCGGATCTGGCTGCCCGTGAGGTCGGAGCGGTAGATGTTGAACTTTTCCTTGGAGGATTCCCTGCCCGCGAAGATCAGCCATTCCCCGGAGGGGGACCACGAGGGGGAGTCGCACCAGTTCATCTTGGTCAGCCGGCGGGTTTTACCGGAGGCCAGGTTAAGCACGTAGATCTGCGGGTTCCCGGCCCGGTCGGAGACGAAAGCCACTTCCTTCCCGTCTGGCGACCACGAGGGGGAGGTGCTGACGCCGAAGCCCTTCATCAGCGCTTTGAGCTTTTTTGTGACGATGTCCAGCGCGTAGATGTTCGGATCGTCGCCTCTGGAGAGGGTCATCACCATGGTCAGGCCGTCCGGCGAGAAGCCGCCCGGGATGTTGAGGCCCTGGAAGGTGGTAAAGGGGCGTATCTTGCCGGCTCTCAGGTCTATTTCGAACATGTCCGGGTTGCCCCAGCGGTAGGTCGTATAATAGATGCGCTCGGAATCCGCCGACCAGCGCGGCAGCAGGTTTATGCTGTTGTCGGTGGTAAGCCTGGTGAGATTCTCCCCGTCGTAATCCACCATGTAGATCTCTTTGTGCCCCGTGGCGTTGTTGGCGAAGACGAGCTTGGAATGCGCTATGCCCTTGCGCCCGGTCAGGCGCTGGATCACGTCGTCGGAGAACATGTGGGCGGCCCGGCGCATGGCGCGCTTTTCCCCCTGGTAGTGCTTTTCCATCGCTATGGCGCCGGAATTCAGGTCGTGCAGCCGGGCGTTGAAGGTCCAGACCGAGCCGGCGTCCTGTCCCCTGCCGGTGATCAGGTGCCCGGCGAGATTTTTCCAGAAGCTCATCGCTTCCGGCCCGGTGTCGAGGTTGGCCGGGGAAAGCGCGTCTTCCTCTATGTCGAAATAGCGCGAATAGAGCAGGTCGGAACGGACGATGTCGCGGAAAGATTCCGCCAGGTCAAGGTCGGCCGGCTTGTCCGCGCGCAGCGGAAGGAACTGCGAAAGCGCGACAGGGACCTTCTTCAGTTCTATCGCCGACTCTACGCCGATATAAATATTGGTGGCGGCCGCAAGCGGTTGTGCGGCCGCGAACAGGAGCAGAGCCGTGAGCGCTTTCATGCGTGGAGTTTATCCTTTTTTAGCGGCGTGCTTCTTCACCGGCTGCGGAGCCTGCTTGGGCGGAGAAAGCCGGTCGATGTTGTCTTTGGCCGTTTCCGCTTCCTGCGATTTGGGGAAATCCCGGATGACGGATTCGAGATATTTCAGGGCTTCGCTTTTCTTGTCTTCCGGCAGCTTCAGCAGCGACAGGGCGTATTTAAGCCGCGCCGCGGGCACCCGCCCCGACCGGGGGAATTTTTCCAGCACATTGGCGTACGCCAGCGCGGCGTCCTGCCAGCGCTCTTTCAGGTAAAGCGACTCCCCGAGGAAATAGTACGCGTTCTCGGCCATTTCGCCTGACGCGAATTTCGCCAGGTAGTTCCTGAAACCCGCGGCGGCGCCGTCGAAGTTGTTGCTGAGATAGGCGTTGTAGGCGTCGTTGTAAAGCTTCGCCGGCAGCAGCGCCGTTTCCACGTCCTCCTGCTGCTTGCGGATGGTCTGGCCGATGGCGTTGACGCGCTTGTTCATGGAGGTGTCCAGCTCGTCGAGCCGGGCCGACAGGCGGCCCATCTGGGTGGAGATGTCCTTCATGTTCTCCGACGAGATGTTGAGGTTCTTGGAAAGATCGTCCATCTTTACGGCCAGCTCGGCCTGGTTCTTCTGCATGCTGGAGAGGTTGTTGTTGAGGTCGTCCATCTGGCTCTGCATCTGCAGCATGTCCTGCTGGGTCGCTACGCAGCCGGCCGCCAGCAGGCAGACGGGGAGGAGGAATAACGGTTTTACTCGGAGCATTTATTGAACCTTTATCTTGGTTTCGGCCCGGCGGTTGGTCGCCCAGCAGGCGTCGGTGGATTCCACGCAGAGCGGCATTTCCTCGCCGTAGGAGATCGTGCCGAGGGAGCTTTCCGGTACGCCCAGGCGCACGTAATAATCCCGCACGGACTTGGCCCTCTTCTGGCCCAGGGACAGGTTGTATTCCGTGGTGCCGCGCTCGTCGCAATGCCCTTCCACCAGCACGGCCCATTCTTTGCGCGCTTTCAGCAGGGTGGCGTTGGCCTGCAGGATCTTGCGGTTCTCTTCGGAGATCTCGTAGCGGTCGTAATTGAAGGTCACGGTCTTCAGACTTTCCTCGGAACGGAATTCCGCGCCCCGGATATCCCCTTCCGTCTTCATGGCGTCGCTGCTCTCGAGTACTTCGAGAGCAGGGATGGTGGCCGTGTCGCCGGTCATGTTGTCCGTTGCGGAGCCGTCTTTCTTCGTGTTCTTCCCCGCGCAGGACGAGAGCAGCAGCGCCGCAAGCAGCGGCAGCGCAAGTGCCGGAAGGATAAAATATTTTCTCATTTAAACTGAAACCTCCGTGAATCTCTTCCTGAAACCGATTCAGACTGTCTATAATTTATAAAAAAACGAGCAGTTTTACAAGGGAAAGCCGGCGCCGGCCTCAGGGGGCCGCGAGCAGCCCGGCCGAAAGCAGCAGGCCGTATGCGGCCACCAGCCCGGCGGTTCCCGGCACCAGCCGGGAAAACTCGCCGCGGGCGGCCAGCCGCCCGAGCCTGACCGCCAGGGGCACTGACAGCGCGCACAGCGCCGCCGGCCAGGCGCTGCCGAAGGTGAAAGTAAAAAGATAGGGGGTGAATATCAGGGCGTAATAGAATTTTTTCGCGCCGCCGGTTCCCAGCGTCGCCGCCAGCGTGAGGAAATTCGCGGCGGAATCGGAGCGCAGGTCGCGCATGTTGTTGGCGTGCAGGATGGCCGTTACCAGAAGGCCTACCGGTATGGACGCCCAGAGCGCTTCCGGCACAAAGCGGCCGGTCTGTATCAGCGCCGTACCTGTAACGATGCACGGGCCGAAGGCCAGGAAAATGCCGGCGTCCCCCAGCCTCCGGTATTTATACGCCGGGCCGCTGGTATAGAACCAGGCCAGCGCAAGGCCGGCGGCGCCCAGCGCCAGCATGGCGGGAACGTGATTCTTTAACACCAGCAGCAGGCCCGCGGCCGCGCCCGCCGCCAGCATGCCCAGCGCCAGCCGGAGCATGCGGGCGGGAGGGAGCATGTTGTCCACGAGCCCCCTGTCGTCGGCGGTTTCAGGCCTGTCCACCCCGTTGCGGAAGTCGAAATACGTGTTGGCGAGGTTCGCCGCGGAATGAATGAGCAGGGCGGCCGGCATTATGAGCGCCAGGTCGAGCCAGGAAAAACGGCCGCTGCGCGCGGCCACCGCGGAACCGAGCACTACCGGCACCAGCGAGGCGGGCCAGGAATACGCGCGTAAGACTATCAGCCAGTTCTTTATGGTCATGCGGGGGTCAAACCGGAGCGGGTCCTGCCGCCGGGCCGCTACGCTTTCCGCTCGGCGAGCGCCAGCAGGAAATGCTTCAGTTCCTGCGCGCCGTCCCTGTCCGGCAGCGCGGCCATGAGCGGAAAAAGGTCCAGTATCCGTTCCAGCGCGGAATTGCGCGCGGCCGCGGTGAAGCCGCCGCTCTTTACCAGCGCGGCCAGGCCGAGGGCCGGGACAAGGTCGGCCGGGGGGCCTGTTTTCAGCTCGGCCAGCAGCGCTTCCGCACCGGCGCCGGTCCCGGGCGCGTTCAGCGCCAGTATCAGCGGCAGCGTGAATTTGCCCGCTGAAACGTCTTTCAAGATCTCTTTGCCGCATTCGGCCGGGTCTCCGTCGAAATCCAGCACGTCGTCTATGACCTGGAAAGCGAAGCCGGTCTCCGACCCTATGCGCGCGCAGGCTTCCTGCAGCTCCGGCCGGACGGCGAGGTTCGCGGCCGCCAGGGCGCACCAGCGGAACAGCGATCCGGTCTTCAGCGTAACTATGCGGGCGGCGGTTTCGGCGGAAACCCTGCTGCCGCGCGTATTTTCCTCGAGCAGGGCGCCTTCGGTCATGCTCCTAACCGCGCGCACCAGCTCCGGCGCCAGGCCGGGGGCGGCGCCGGCCGCCTGTTCGAAAGCCAGGGAGATCAGCAGGTCTCCCGCCAGGATAGCGGCGTTCACACCCAGCTTTTCGTTGACCGTGGGGTGCCCGCGGCGGCTGCGCGCCGTATCGATGCAGTCGTCGTGCAGGAGAGAGGCGGTATGCGTCAGCTCGGCCGCTACGGCGATCTTTTCGGCCTTCGCCGCGTCCAGGCCGAGGGCGCGCCCCATCAGCAGCGTAAACCGCGCCCTTACGGCTTTGCCCAGAAAAAGGGAGGGAAATTCCCTGAAATCGAAGATCTCCCGGTCTATGGCGCCCAGGGCGGAGCGCACGCCGTCGCTTACGGCGAGCATGGACGTTTCGATGTTACCGGGCTTCGTTCTCATAATAAAGGATGACTGGAGATAATTTTAGCATTTATTTATTTCCGGACCCGGGACGCTATTTTTAATGTGCCTAAAGTTACAGCCGTTGTTATTGACAGGCCACGCTGTGTAATTTATAATTTGACTTGCTGGGTTTTTGATCAAATTTGACTGCGTTTTTTCCGCGCAGAACTCCGGTTCAAGGAGCGTTGTATGAAACAACTTCTTGTTTCACTTGCATTTCTTTTCATCTGCCGATCCGCCGATGCCGCCCATGTGGCGCAGTGGCGCGGGGAGGTGGCGCTTAAAAAGAGCGGCGAGACCTCCTGGACCAGGCTGACGGCCGCCGACGTTCCCCTGGCTGCGGGCGACGAACTGCGCACCTCGAGGGCTTCCACCGCTGAGATCGTCACCGACGACGGCTCGAAAATAAAACTGGCGCCCGTTTCTTCCTTTAAAATGGTCACGGAAAACAAGGACTCCGTCTCGCTGGGGCTGTATTTCGGCAGGGTGCGGTCCTGGGTGAAGAAATTCTCCAAGAAATTCGAGGTGCGCACCCCTTCCGCGGTCTGCGCCGTGCGCGGCACGGATTTCATGGTGCAGGCGGACGCCGACGGCTCCACCAGCGTGGAGGTCTACGAGGGCAGCGTGCTCGCCGGGGACGCCAGCGGCAACAGCGGCCTGGTCCGCCAGGGGCAGCGCGCGGACATCACGAGGGGAGGCGGCTTCACCGGACCCCGGGATAACCCGGACGAGCCGAGCGACATGGATTCCACTCTGGGCAGCGCCAGGCTGGAGGCGAGAAGGGAGATCTACAGCGAGATCTCCAAGGAAGCCGTGCTGGCCCGCGCGCAGGAGGAGATACAGTCGGCGGAGTTCCAGACCCGCAAGGTGGCCACCGACGCTTTCGGCTACCGCGTGCGGATGGAGGAATATACCATCCGGCCCGCCGATAACCAGTTTAAATACGTGGTCCTCAATACCCGCGACGACCGCTTCGATTTCGGCAAGATCCTGTTCACTTTCAACACCGCCCTGCCGGCCGATCTTTCCCTGGCCACCGCCAACATGCTCTCGTCGCCCGGCTCCGTAGCGCCTCAGTGGCAGCTGACGGACATGAACAGCGTGATGTCCAACACCGAGGACAAGGTTACCGAGGACGCTTCCGGGGGCCGCATGGACTTCAACAGCAGCCTTTCCGACCCGCGCTACGAGCTGGTTTTCGGGAACTACTCCTTTTACGCCGCGGGCCCCGCCGAGGCCGGCCTCAACGGCGGCCTGGGCAAGTGGTTCTGGACCAAGACGGATTATAACGTGTCCAGGAACGTGGCGGCCTCCTTCACCTGGCTGGGGCAGCCCACGGCCATAGGCATAGTGACCTCCAACCCGGCGGGCGACGACGTCTTTTATTCTATAACCAGGAACACCTACGCCGACGGCAGCTGGATAGGCGCGCAGGACTTCGTGCTCTTCGACGACGGGACTATCCTTCACACCGGCGATTTCGCCAGGGGGCTGGGCGGCGGCGAGACCCAGGACCAGATAACCGACCGGCTTAACTTCGAGCGGGTGTACAATAGTTCGCTTTTCGGCGGGCGCAGCATCGACGTGATGTATTCCGCCAAGCTGCTGAAGGACGTAGGCCTGCTGCGGTTCTGACGGCCGGAACGAGCGGCGGAGAAAATAAAAGATTTCTGGAGGGATAATGCGGTTAAATCTTCTCGATACAAAAATAAAGTTCCTGGCGGCCGCGGCCGCCGTCCTGCCTTTCGTGCTGGCCTCGCCGCCCGCGCTTTACTCCGAAGTGAAAGTAACGCCCGTGGGCAGCATTTCCGCCCTGGGCGGCAAGTACTATCTGGATTCCGAAGCCGCTTCTTTCAACGGCCGGTTCGACGCTTTCCTGTCGCCGGCGCTGAAGCTCGGCGAGAGCAGCGACCTGATCCCGGTCTACTCCGGCAACTATTCCGGCACCCAGGACATCCAGGAGCTGGCCGGCGGCGGCGTGCTTACCCGCCAGCGCCAGACGCACACGGTCTCGCTCAAATACGTGTACACCGACGAGTTCGATAAATATAAGCCCCGCGTCTCCTATTCGAAGGCGGCTATAAAGGAAACTAAGGACGAGCAGTGGGGGAAGGGGCTTTTCGACTACGCGACGCTCTCCTTCGGTTTCGAGGCGGAGCAGGAGCGCCCCCGCGGCACTTTCACCGAATCCTACGATTTCTATCAGGTCGCCTACCCCAACTTCAGCACGCTGCTTTCGCGGTCCCAGTCGGTGTTCAACGATACCGACACCTTCAACCAGCTGTCGCAGAATGCCGGCACCGATACCATGGACAATACCAGTCACCGGCTGGCGCTGGGGTACACCTGGTTCCCCGACCCGCTGGTAATGCAGGCCGGGTACGACGTGACCTACCGCCTGTACGGCGACCAGGCGCTGGCGGCGAACCCCGCCGTGGGCCAGTCTCCCTTTAAGAGCGACAAGCGCGCCGACGTGATACAGAACCTTAATTTCAGGGCCACCCGGACGCTAAGGCCGCTGCAATTGAGCGCCGCCGCGCGCGTGGCGTACCTGGCCTCCAACCAGGCGTCTTACGATTCCTCCGCCTTCAAATACATGTCCGACTATTACAGCTATGTGGAGTTCGGGTTCGCCCCCGCCGTGAATTTCGTCTTCAAGAGCGGGGCCCAATTCGGGCTGACGCTGGACTGGAGCCGGCTTTATTACCTGGGCCGCCTGAAGCAGGACGAAGGCGGCAACTACTTCCCGTCGAAGATAAACCAGACCGTCTGGCTCAGCTCGCTGTCGGTAAGGCTCCCGGTCTATAAAAAACTGTTCACCCGGGCGGTCTACAACTACCAGCTCTCGTCTTCCAATATGCGGTACGAGGCGAACTACAGGTACAACTACCGGGCCAACACTTACCTGGCGGGCCTGGAATGGGAGTTCTGAAGTGCGAGGTGCGGGATCTGCGGATGATCTTCAGTTTCAGGCTGCTCTGCTGCGGCGTTTGATTTTCCAGGGAGAATTATTATGCGCAAGATAAAAAATATTTTCATTAATCTGGTCTGGGCGGCGCTTTTCGCCGCCGGCTCCTCCGGAACGGCCCTTGCCCAAGCCTCGTTCACCGGCGACTTCTCCCAGCCGGGCGGCGCGGTTTACGACGGCGGCAGTTCGGACCGCGTAAAAAAAGTCGTTATAGACACGCATACCGCGGGCGGCGGGCCTTTCCTTTATGTAGTCGGTTCTTCTTCCCAGGGCGCCGGCGGTTACGATTGGGCGGTCATAAAGTACAACATGATGGGCGTGAAGCTGGCTTCGGCCGCCGTGAGCACGCCCGCCATGGATTATGCCGGAGGGGCGGCGGTGGACCAGGCCGGGAACCTTTTCGTTAGCGGCCAGGCTTTCGGCGCCGGCCGCATCATGAAGTATAATCCGGCCCTGAACCTGCTCTCGTCCGCGACCGTGGCCAGCGCTAACGTCGGCGCCATCGCGGTAGGTTATTCGGGCGGGGTGGAGTATGTGTACGCGCTCGTTTACACCGGAGCCTCGGGCGTCGCGCTGTACAGATTTACGGGAGATCTGTCCCCGGCGGGTTCCGTGGTCGTGCGCAATCCCTCCGGCTATTTTGATACTTCGGAAAGTATTGCCGTTCTGGACGGGACCCCTGCCAGTATTTTCGTCGGCCTGGGCTACCGGGAGGGATCGGTCGCCATGACCGCCATCCCGCTCTTCGTCACCTATAAATATAGCGATTCGCTGAGCATGCAGTCGTCGACCACGTTTTCCGGAGGAGTACGCAATCAGTCCAGCGGCATGGCGCTCGACCCCGTTACGAACGACCTTTACGTTCTGGGCACTTCCTCTTCTGGCCCGGTGGCCTACGGCGTGCTCCTGAAATACAGCTCCGTCGACCTTACGGTCAAATCCTCCACTACGCTCCCCGGCGCCTGGGCGTTCGGCGCGGTGGCCGTTGACTTCAATACGCATACGCCTTATGTCTCGTTCTATGCCAACACCTACCGTCTGGACTCCGCCCTTAACGTGAAGTCGGTCTACGCCGGGCTTTCCGGCGACTCCATGGCGGTGCTGAGTTCCTCCGATGTTTTCGTGACCGGCACCAGCTCCGACAATATCGTGACCAGGCGCATCAACCTGACCTCGAGCGGCAGCGCGCCCGGCGGCGGCCTCGGCGGCGGCGTGGACGGGTCCAAGCAGTTCCAGATGGTGCCCGACAACGCGGGCGGGGCGTATCTGGTCTACGACAGCACCGTGGCCGAAGACGGCCTGCGCAGGATCTTCGCGGTGCGCCGGGACGCCGATAATTCCCCTCTGTGGGGCCCGGTGGCCGTTTCTTCGGCTTATTACGCGGGGGAAAGCAGCGATATTTTCGCGGGCTCCGACGGGGCCGGCGGCGTCATCGCCGCGTGGTTCGAAGGCGACGGTATCGCTTACGCGCAGCGTTATACGCCGGACGGCTCTGAGCAGTGGGACCCGGGCGGCAGGCAGATCTCCAGTTCCGCCGTTCTGGGCGGAGAATTCCATGAGAACTCCGAGGGCGGCTTTTTCGCGCTGTTAGGCTATCCGGCCGGCAACAGTATGACGGTGGCGGTACAGAAAGTCAATAATTACGGAATATGCATGTGGCCGTCCGCGGGGAACTGCGTGACCGAGTCTACCGGAACAGTTATTCCGACCGGGGATTTCAACGGCAACGCCCGCGGCGTAGACGCCGGCTCCGGCTCCCTGCTGTTCGCCTGGCCCGGCAACAACGGCGGCAGGCTGGCGCTTTTCGGCTCGAAAGTGGCGGCGGACGGCACGTTGGCCTGGAACAAGAAGCTGCTGGCGCAGTCCAGCGGCGACGAGGGCGCCACTGTCGAAGGAATGAACGACGGCGCGGGCGGCGTTTACCTGGTGTGGACGAGTTCCATGGGCGGAGGGCAGGGGCTTTTTGCCGGGCGGTTCGATTCTGCCGGCGACGCTTCCGCCGGCTGGAGCGTTCCTTTGCAGCTTTCCGATTATCTGGCGACGAACGAGTACAGTATGAAGATAGCGAAGGACGAGGACGGCTTCGCGGTGCTTTATTCCACCGGCAACAACGCGATACGCATAGTGCGTGCGTCATCCGCCGCGGCCGAATTTTCGCCCGGCTGGGCGCAGAACGGGCAGTTCGCCGGTATCGGCAGTTTTGGCTGGACCCCTACCACTCTTATTTATTCCTCTTCCGCTTACCATTTTGTGTGGAGCACCTGGGAGCCGCCTGCATATAAAGTTTACTATCAGAAAATGGACAAGGCCGGGAATTACGCCTACGCGGACGGTTCTATGGTCGGGACTTTCCGGGCGCCCGTGAACTCCGCGATCGCGCCCGACGGCACGGGCGGCGCGCTGGCCGGCTGGAAAATGAGCATAGGCGGCGACGATCTGCCGGGCCTGAAACGGATGCTCCCGGCGACTACCGAGAACGGGTTTACCGGCGCTTTCTCGGAAAGTACCGGCGTGAATTTTGACGGCGGGGATATGGATGTTGGGTTCGCGGCCGCCCTCTACGGCGCGAATGTATATGTAGCCGGGATGACCGTGCCTGCCGGCGCTGTCGTGATCAAATACGACCTGGCCGGCAACATGGTGTCTTCCGCCACTCTGTCCGGGCTGGAATCGTTCGACGGCGTGGCTGTCAACGACAACGGCGTCTACGCGGCGGGCAAGGGTTCTACCGGTTTCGTGACCGCGAAATACGACCACAGTCTTGTGCTCAGCTCCGCGGCGGTCCTTACCGGAGATACTCATGCGAGGGATCTGACGCTGGATAACTACGGCAACGTTTACGTGATCGGCTCCAACGCCGGAGAACCCGGCGGCCAGAACGACTACAAGATCGTGAAATACAACGCGGACCTGGCCCAGCTGGGCGCGCCCGTGCTCTTCGACGCGGGCGGCGTGGACGGCGGCAAGGGCATCGCTTATGACGACGGTTACATTTATGTCACCGGCGACAGCCTGCAGAGCGGCACTACTTATTTCGTGACCGCCAAATTCGCCTCTTCCGCGATGGTACTCGTCTCGTCCATCGCCTATACCGGGCCGGTGTCCGTGGACGCGAACTCCCCGGTGGGCGAGAAACTGGCCGTGAACCCGGTCACCCATGACGTTTATTTTGCCGGCAATTCGGCCAAAGACACGGTCCTGGCGCTTAAATACGACCGGGACCTGGCGGCCCAGCAGGCGATCGGACATTTCTCCAACCCCTCGCGGTATGCCCAGGCCACCGGGCTGGCGCTAGATGCCGAAGGGAACGTCCATATCGCCGGTTCGTACAACTCCGGAGCCGAGGATTATGCCGCGCTGCTGAAATACGATCCCGGCCTTGTTTTCCTTTCCAGTGCGGCCAGCGTGCAGCCCTACGGGTATGACTCGATGGGAGTGGCGCTGGCTACGGCCACGGGTTACGCCTATATGACGGGCCTGTACGCTTCGGACGGCAATTGGGAGAACCAGGCCAAATTCGACATGCGCACCGTGCGCTTTGAGCCGCTGGGCGGCCAGCCGGCGCCCCAGCCGTTCATGGGCAGCTTCTCCGAGCCCGGCGGCGCGGTTTACGACGGCGGAGATATGGATGGCGGTTTTGGGGCAGCGTTCTACGGTTCCAATGTGTATGCGGCCGGGGTGTCCGCGCCGTCCGGCGCCGTAGTGCTCAAATACGATCTTGAGGGGACCATCGTGTCTTCCGCGGTTATGGCCGGACTGGAGTCTTTTAACGCCGTGGTCGTGAACGCCGACGGCGTCTATGCGGCCGGCAAGAGCGCAGGCGGTTTCGTTACCGCGAAATACAGCCATGACCTGGTACTCAGTTCCGCGGCCGTCCTTCCCGGCGAGTCCAACGCGCGGGACCTGACGCTGGATACTGACGGCAACGTTTATGTCGTAGGCGCAAATGACGTCCAGACAGGTTACAAGTTCGTGAAGTACGACGCGGACCTGAATCAGCTGGGCTTGCCGGTCGCCTTTAATGCCGGCGGCACAGGCAGCGGCAAAGGCATAGCGGTCGACAGCGGGAACATCTACATCACGGGCGACAGCCTTATCGGCCAGACCACCTATTTCATTACGGCCAAGTATAATTCGTCGATGGTGTTCTTGTCCTCCGTTGCGTACGTAAGTGATTATGCCGGCGCCGATAATCCGGGCGGCGAAAAGCTGGCCGTTAATTCCGTCACGCACGAAGTTTACTTCGCGGGCTCATACGGCACGCCGACCGATACAATTGACGGGAATATCCTGACGATAAAGTATTCCCCGGACCTGGTGCAATTGTCTACGGCCGTGTTCCGCCACTTCTATGCGGAGGGCGGTGATATAGCTCTTGACACTTACGGGAACGTTTACACGCTCGGCATAAATCAGGATGTCGACAGTGAGAATTATGCGGTGGTGCTCAAATACAACCCCAGCCTGGTTTTGCTGTCCAGCGCCACTCAGAGGTTTGCTACCGGGTATGTTCCCGCCAGTATCGCAGTAGATACCGCCACGCTCAACAGCTATGTGACCGGAATTGACTTTGGTGCCGATAAGGTGCCTTCTTCGTATAACATGCGCACCGTGCGCTTTGAGCCGCTGGGCGGTTCTGTCGAGCCGGTAGTGTATCTTTCCACGGCCGACATTTCTCCGGAGTATTTTATGAAGGGCGAAGAGGCTGCCGTGCTCAGCATTACTCCTTACACCGACTCGGGCGAGACACTGTTCTCCAGCATGACCGTGGCGCTCAATCCCGGCGGGAACACCTGCGCCTTCAGCGCCGCCGCGCTGTATTACGATACGGACCATAACGATGTCTGGAACGCCGGCGACCGGCTTGTTTCCAGCGCCGCGCTGAACTGCTCCGCGAACGTCACCTTCGTTCCCGGCGAAACCGTCGGCACGCAGAAGACCGCGTATTTTATAACCGTTACCCCCACGGGCGGCGACAGCCTGAAAGTGGCGGTCTACTCCCGGGCCTCCTTCAAGTTCGGCGCCGCCATGGCCGACCAGTCCGTATACCCTATAGTTTCGGCGCCTAAAGGCTTCGGCCAGGGCTCCAGCATGTTCAAGATGGTGCCTGACGGCGCGGGCGGCGCGTACATGGTCTACGACAGCACGGTGGCCGAGGGCGGCCTCCGCCAGGTGTTCGTGGCGCGCGTGGGCGCAGATAACACGCCCCTGTGGTCCACGGCTATAACCCCTTACTATCGTTCGGTTAAAGACAGCGGCGATCTCTTTGCGGCCGCCGACGGTTCCGGCGGCGTGATAGCGGCGTGGTTCGACGGCAACAGCGTGGCCCGCGCGCAGCGGTATAACGCGTCCGGCGCCCACCAGTGGGTGACCGGCGGCCTGCAGATCTCCAGCGGCGCCACCCAGGGCGGGGAATTCACGGCCAACGCGCAGGGCGGCCTCTTCGCGCTGTTCGGCTATCCTTCGGCCACCGGCATGGCGGTGGCGGTACAGAAGATCGACAACGACGGCCAGTGCCAGTGGCCCGCCCCGGGCGACTGCGTTAACGTGGCCACGGGCACCGCTCTGTCCGTCGGCGACTCCGTAGGCGAAGGCCGCGGCATCGACGGCGGTTCCGGCTCGCTGATCTTCGTGTGGGCCGGCGGCAACGGCGGCAGGATGGCGCTGTTCGGCTCCAAAATAGCGGCGGACGGAACGCTGGCGTGGAGCAAGACCCTGTCGGCGCCCACCAGCAGCGACGAAGGCGGAAACGTGGAAGGCATCAGCGACGGACTTAACGGCGCTTACGTGGTGTGGACCAGTTCTACGGGCGGCGCGCAGGCGCTGTTCGGGGAGCGGTTCGACGTCAACGGCGACCCTTACCCCGGCTGGAATAACGCGCTGCAGCTTTCTTCCTATGTCAACGCCATCGACGGGAACAGGTATGAAATAAGCCTGGCGAGGGACGAGGACGGTTTCGCGGTGCTGTATTCCACCGGCGGCAAAGGCAAGGCCGAAGTGCGCATAGTGCGCTCGTCCGCCACCGCAGACGCATTCTCTGCAGGCTGGGCGCTGGACGGAAAACTGGCCGGCCAGGCGGTAGACGACACGCTGGGCCTGATCTATGACGGCTCGGCGTATCATTTCGCCTGGAACCAGTGGGCGCTGCTGCCTCCCGGCAATTTCCACCAGATCGATTACCAGAAGATGGACAAGAGCGGTAAATTTTCGTTCACTAACGGCTATGTGGCAGGCATGGCTCCCGACTGCCTGCGTATCGATATCGTGTCCGACGGAGCCGGCGGCGCGCTGACCGGCTGGAAGACCAAGACCGGCGGGTCCGACCTGCCCGTATTGAGAGCGATCCCCGCGGGCACCAGCGTACCCGAATATACCGGTACCATAGCCGGCAATATCTATTACGAAGGCCAGCAGCAGGGCCTGTTCCATATCGCCATCTCGACGATAGCCGGCGATATATATCCTGAAGACCTGACTTACAGCTCTCAGACGCTTGAAGTTCCCGGCGGCTACAGTTTTACCGGGCTGCTCACTCCTAACACGTATTACATACAGGCGTGGCTGGGTTCGGGCGGGCACACCGCGGGTATGCCTGGCGGCGCGTACGATTCGCTGTCAGCGGGCGGCGGCAAGTTCATGTCCGAGCCTCTTTACCTGCCCGCCGGCGCCGCGGCGGAGAGCGTCAACATCACGCTTCGCGATTTCGGCCAGGTGAGCGGCACTATCCTGGCGCCGCAGAACGGCCCCGTACTCCTTGTGGCAGCGCCCTTCGAGCCCGGCAACCCGTACAACGAGGTGACGCTGCCTTCCACCGGCGCGTATACCACCTGGATCGCGTCCAGCTCCGTGGGCTATAGCCTCAAGGCTTGGATAGACGCGAACGAGAACCACGACCTGGACGGCGGCGAGTACTACGGCGAGAGATCTTTGGCGGTCAACTCCGAGCTGCTTGAACAGAGCGGCATCGACCTGGAACTGGCCCAGTACAGCACCTCCGCTTTCTCCGGCAATTTCTCCCAGCCCGGCGGCGCGGTTTACAACGGCGGCGATACGGACATGGGGTTAGGAGCCGCGTTCTACGGCTCCAGCGTCTATGTAGCCGGCCTGTCCGCGCCCGGCGGCGCGGTGGTTATTAAGTACGACCTCGAAGGGACCTTCGTATCCTCCTCCGCTTTTGAGGGCGCCGAATCTTTCGACGCCGTGGCCGTTAACGCCAACGGCGTTTATCTGGCGGGCAAGGGGCCCGCGGGTTTTGTGACCGCGAAGTACGATTACGACCTGAGCCTCAGTTCCGTGGCGGTTCTCCCCGGCGATAACCACGCCAAGGACCTGGCGCTGGACGCCGAAGGCAACGTTTATGTGATCGGTTCCAATGCCGGAGAGCCGGATAGCCAGAACGATTATAAGTTCGTGAAATACGACGCTGACCTGAACCAGGTCGGTCTGCCGGTCACTTTCGACGCCGGCGGCGCCGACAGCGGCAGCGGCATAGCGGCGGACGGTGGCGATATCTATGTGACCGGCACCAGCCTTATCGACGGGGCCACTTCTTTCGTGACCGCCAGGTACGATTCCGCCCTGGCGTTCCTTTCTTCCGCGGCGTACACCGACGCTTATTATAACTCCGGTCTTCCCGGCAGCGGGAAGCTGTCCGTGAATCCGGCCACGCACGATGTTTATCTGGCCGCCACGCGCGGCGGTGAGGATAACAGGCAGATGCTGACGGTACGCTATTCCCGGGACCTGCTCCAGTTGGGCACAGCCGTCTTCCCCGGCGGCAATTACGGCCTGGGCATGGACGTGACCCTGGACGCTGACGGGTACGTTTACGCGCTGGGCAAAGACTATGACGGCTCCTACGACAACGCGCTGGTGGCGAAGTACACCCCCGCGCTGGTTTTCCTTTCCAGCGCCGCCAGCATGCCCGCCGGAGGCGGCTACCTCGGGACCGGCATCGCTCTCGACAGCGCTGACGGCACCAGTTACGTGACCGGCATGAGCGACGATAAACTGCGCCCGGCGGACATACGCACCGTGCGTTTCGCGCCGCTGGGGGGCTTCTCTCCGCCCGTAGTGTCTCTTTCCACCCGCGACGTTTCTCCGATGTATTACATGAAAGGCGAAGAGGCGGCCGCGCTTTCCATAACGCCCCGCACCGATCAGGGCGAAACCACCTTCTCCGGCATGGCCGTGCGCGTCAACACCGGCGGTGACTCGTGCAGTATCCGGGCCATAGCTTTGTATCACGACCAGAACCAGAACGATACGTGGGACGCCGGCGACAGGCTGGTTTCCAGCTCTACGCTGGAATGCGGCGTCACGGACCATTCGTTCTCGTTCCCCGACGAGACGGTGAGCACGCGGACGGCCGCGTATTTCGTCGCGGTTACGCCTAACGGCGGAACTATCGGCCTCGAGATCCTTTCTCATTACGCGTTCACGTTCGGCGCCGGCATGGCCGAGCAGTCCATATACCCGATAGCCCCGGCGACGAAAGGCGCCTCGGACGGGTCCAGCGGTTTCCGGATGGTCCCCGACGGCGCGGGCGGCGCGTACATGGTGTACGACAGCACGGTGGGCGCGGGCGGCCTCCGCCAGATGTTCGTTGAACGCGTAGGCGCCGATAATACGCCCCTCTGGGGCCCCACGCCCATAACTCCCGCTTATTATCCGATCAAAGACAACGGCGAGCTTTTCGCGGCCTCCGACGGTTCCGGCGGCGTGATAGCGGCTTGGTTTGACGGCAGCGGCGCGGCGCGCGCGCAGCGGTATAACGCGGCCGGCGCCCACCTGTGGGGGACCGGCGGCAGGCAGATCTCCAGCGGCGCCGTAGAGGGCGGGGAATTCACAGCCAACGCGCAGGGCGGCTTCTTCGCGCTGTTCGGTTATCCCTCGGCCGCCGGCATGGCTGTGGCGGTACAGAAGATCGACAACGACGGCCAGTGCCAGTGGCCCGCGCCGGGCGACTGCGTGAGCGTGGCCACCGGCACCGCTCTGCCCGTCGGAGAATCCATCGGCGAAGGGCGCGGCATCGACGGCGGTTCCGGCTCGCTGATCTTCGTGTGGGCCGGCGGCAGCGGCGGCAGGACGGCGCTGTACGGCTTCAGGATAGCGGCGGACGGAACGCTGGCGTGGAGCAATAAAGCCCTGTCGGCGCCCACCAGCAGCGACGAAGGCGGCAACGTGGAAGGCGTCAGCGACGGACTTAACGGCGCTTACGTGGTGTGGACCAGTTCTACGGGCGGCGCGCAGGCGCTGTTCGCGGAGCGGTTCGACGTCAACGGCGACCCCTATCCCGGCTGGAATTCCGCGCTGCGGCTTTCCTCTTATATAAATCCCGCTTATTATGTGATCAACGTGGCGAGGGACGAGGACGGTTTCGCCGTGCTGTATTCCACCGGCTGGAACGGCCAGTCGGAGGTGCGCATAGTGCGCTCGTCCGCCACCGCGGCCGAGTTCGCGGCCGGCTGGGCGCAGGACGGAAAGCTGGTAGGCCGGACGCTCGACAACACGCAGGGACTCGTCTATGACGGTTCCGCGTATCACTTCGCCTGGAGCCAGTGGGTGGCTTTCAAAGGCGGGAATTCTCACCAGATCAGCTACCAGAAAATGTACAGGAACGGCGCCGTAGCGTATCCTGACGGGTATGCCGCGGGCGAAGCGCCCGACTGCCTCAACATCGATATAGTGTCCGACGGCGCCGGCGGCGCCCTGGCCGGCTGGAAGACCAAGAGGGGCGGCGCGGACGTCCCGGAGCTGAAAGCTATCCCGGCCGACAATAACGTGCCTGAATATTCCGGCGCTATACAAGGTAATATATATTATGAAGGCTCAAAGCAGGGCGCGTTCCATATCGCCATCTCTACGATAGCGAATGATATTTACCCGGAAAGCCTGACATACAGTTCGCAGACTCTTGAAACGCCGGGCGGCTACAGTTTCAGCAGCCTCCCTACTCCGAACACTTACTACGTACAGGTATGGCTGGGCGAAGGCGGACACAGCGCCGGCATGCCCGGCGGCGCGTACAATTCGCTGTCGGCAGGCGGCGGCAAGTTCGCGTCCGAGCCATTGTACCTGGCGGCCGGCGTCACAGCGAAAAACATCAATATCACGCTGCGTGATTTCGGCCTGGTAAGCGGCACTATTCTGGCGCCGCAGGACGGCCAGGTGCGCCTTGCGGCCGAGTCCGCGGCGGCCGGTCAGCCTTATAACGAAGCGACGCTGTCTTCCACCGGCGCGTATACCACCTGGATAGCCTCCAGCTCCGTGGATTATACGCTCAAGGCGTGGATCGATGCCAATGACAATTACAAGCTGGACCAAGGCGAGTTCTACGGCGAGCGGCCGCTGACCGTCAATTCGGGGCTGCCGGAGCAGAGCGGCATCGACATGGAGCTTTCCCCGTACAGCAGCGTCATATTTACCGGTAATTTCTCGGAAACGGGCGGAGCGGTTTACGACGGGGGGGCAAATGACGCCCCTCACCGCCTGGCGGTGGATACCGCCGCGCTTAACGGGCCGTTTATTTACGGGGCCGGCACTTCTTCGTTCGGCGACGATGAGGCTTTCATCGTTAAGTACGACAAATACGGCCTGATGGCGGCATCCGCGGCATTTAACGTGAGCGGACATCCCAGCGAGGCTAACGGCATAGCTGTAGGCGCTGACAGCATATTCGTCGCCGGCAACTATGACGGCACTGCCCATGACGGTAAATGTGTGATACTGAAATACAATAAAGACTTGCTCCTTCAGTCCTCCGCCACGTATTCCAGCTACGGTTACTGCATCGCGAACGATATCGCCGTCAGTAGGTCCGGCGGTGTTTATGTCACCGGCCACGTAAACCCCAGCGATGAATCCCGCGACCTGGTAATACTGAAATACGACGACAACCTGCATTTTGCAACCTCCGTAGCTTTAAGCGGAAGCTACGACAAAGGGATGGAAATACGAACCGATGAAACCGGGAACGTTTACGCCGTAGGATACTCAAGCGTTGCCGGCAGCTTCCAGATACTTACGTTAAAATACGACCCGGAGCTGGTCTTTATAAGCTCGGCGGTCTTCAGCAGCAACCAGGCTACCGATGAAAACAGGGTGTCCCTGAGCCTTGGCCAAACTGGTGTTTATGTGGCGGGGCAGACCGGCGGGGCTTACAGCCATGGGACCCTGCTTAAGTATGACCGCGATCTGGTGCTGAGATCCTCGGTGGCTTTTGATGCCGGCGCGGACAGCGGCTGGCAGGGTGTAGGGGTAAACAGCGCCGGAGAAGTTTTTGCCGCCGGCAATGTACATAACGGTAACGACCGTGATTTCCTGACAGCCAGGTACACTCCGGATCTGGTGTTCGTTTCGTCTATGGTGTATGACAACGGCCATGAAGATGCCGCGACGGATATCGCGCTGGACGGTTCGGATAATCTTTACGTCGGCGGATTCACCTCCAACGGGAAGAACGACGATTGGCGCATTGTGCGCTACGCCCCGTCGGATTTCGGCGGCGGCCTGCCTCCGTATATCGTTTACTCCGTTCCCGCGGATAAGGCGGTCAACGTTTCCAGCGGCATACGGTCTATCGACCTGACCTTTAATGAGCCGGTGTTCCCCGCAGATAATTCCGCGATCGGAACGAACCTGAAGTTTAAAAAGGCGAACGGCACAGAACATACGAGCCGGTTCGTCAGCTTCGGCCTGCTGGCGGATACGACCAGTACTTACAGGATCGGGCTTTTTAACGCCGACTTATCCTCGGCGACGACTTATGTCGTTGAAGCCGCCAGCTTCACTAACTCCGGCGGCGGCATGATGGTGTTCAGCTCTTTCAGCTTCACCACCGGCAGCGGCCCTTCCGGGCCGGTATTCTCCGGTAATTTCTCAGTTCCCGAAGGCGCCAATTTCGACGGCGGATATATGGACATGGGCCTCGGGGCCGCGGTCTACGGCTCCAATGTGTACGCCGTCGGCATGTCCTCCTCCATCGGCGCGATCGTAATCAAATACGACCTCGACGGGATCATGGTGTCCTCCTCCGCGCTGGCCGGTGCGGAGTCTTTTGACGGCGTGGCGGTCAACGCCAGCGGCGTCTACGCGGCGGGCAAGGGCCCGGCGGGCTTCGTTACCGCGAAATACAGCCATGACCTGGTGCTCAGTTCCGCGGCGGTGCTTCCCGGAGAGAACCACGCTATGGACCTGGCGCTGGATACCGACGGCAATGTTTATGTGGTCGGCTCCAACACGGGCGAACTTGGCAGCCAGAACGATTATAAGTTCGTGAAGTACGACTCCGACCTCGCGCAGCAGGGGTCCCCTGTCATCTTTAACGCCGGCGGCGTGGACAGCGGCCGGGGCATAGCCGTTGACGGCGGGAACGTTTATATCACCGGCGACAGTCTGATAGCCGGGACCTCGTATTTCGTGACCGCCAGGTTCGACTCTTCGTCCATGGCCTTCCTTTCCTCCGCGGCGTACGCAAACGCTTATCTCAGCGGCATGAGCCTGGGCAGCGAGAAACTGGCGGTTAACGCGAACACGCATGAGGTGTATTTTGCGGGCACCAGCGGGACTAAAGGCGACAGCTCTATCCTGACGCTGCGGTATTCCGCCGACCTGCGGCAATTGTCGGCGGCCGCTTCTCCGCGCGCCGACGCTACCGGCATGGACGTAGCGCTCGACGATGACGGCAACGTTTATACTCTGGGCAATCTTTTCGACGGCCTGAATTATGCGGCGTTGACCAAGTATAATTCCGCGCTGGTCCTGCTGTCCAGCGCCGCCATGCGGTTCGACACCAGTTATGCTCCCGTCAGCGTGGCGGTGGATACCGCCACGGGCAAGAGCTACGTGACCGGCATCGACTTCGGGGCCGGCGTGGGCGATAAAGATTCTCCCAAGTGGAACATGCGCACCGTGCGCTTCGACCCGCTGGGCGGCTCTATGCCCATCGTGCGCGTTTCCACCCGGGACGTCTCGCCCGAGCTTTACCTGGCCGGCAAGGAAACCGCTGCGCTGGAGCTGACCCTGCGCACCGTCTCCGGAGAAACTACTCTTTCCGGTATCCGGGTGCACGTGAACCCGAACGGTGATTACGGCAAGATCGCCGCGGTGGGCCTGTATAGCGACGCCAACGGCGATGGTCTCTGGGATACTTCTGACCCGCTGGTCTCCAGCGCGGCCGTCGATGCCGCGGCAGTGACCCTGCCGATAGCGGAAGGCATGATATACCCCACGGGCGGCGGCTGCTTCGTAACGCTGACCCCCTATTTCTCGGCGGCGGGCGCCAGCGTGAACGTGGCCGTAGACTCCACATCCTCCTTCATCGTCGGCGGTCTGATGGACGAGCAGGCGATCTACCCCATCACCTCCGCTCCCAGGCCGGTGCAGGCGATAGCCGGCGCTTTCAGCGGCGACTTCTCTCAGGCCGGCGGCGCGGTTTACTCCGGGCCCGATTATGACCTGGGCACCGCCATAGCCCGCAACCCGGCCAACGGCGACCTCTACGTGACTGCCGTTTCCTCGGTGGCCGGCAGAGAACAGGCGCTGCTGGTGAAGTACAACTCCTCCGGCGTGATGACGGCTTCTGCCACGGTGGTCAATGCCGGCGGCATGTACTTGCAGGGCGTGGCGGTCAACGCCAACGGCGTTTACGCGGCCGGCGGCGTGGGTGGCGCGAACAACTCGGTCGCGCTTAAGTATGACCTCGGCCTCCGCTTTGTCTCGTCGGCAACGATAGCCGGCGTGCACAGCCCGATGCTGGCCCTGGATGCGGCCGGCGGCGTGTACCTGTCGGGCACTTCCGACAACAGTCTGGAATATCGCCTGGCCAAGTTCGGCCCGAACCTTACCGGCCCTTCTACCGCCGCTTTCAGCGCCGGAACGGGCGCGTCCGCGGCCGGGATAGCCGCCGACAGCGGGTCCGTCTACATGTCCGGCATTTCGCTGCTGGCCGGCGCCACTAACTTCGTGACCGTCAGGTTCAACGCGGCCAACCTGGCTTTCGTCTCTTCGGCCTCCTACTCGGGGGCCTATGTCGAAGAAAGCCTGAAATGGGCGCGGCTCGCCGTCAACCCGGCCACGCACGACGTTTACCTGGCCGGCACCGAAGGCAGCGAAGAAGCCCGCCATATACTTACCGTAAGGTATTCCCAGAACCTGCGGCAGCTCGCCAGCGCGTCTTTCCCCGGCGGTAATTACCAGCTGGGCTTCGACGTGGCGCTGGATTCCGCAGGTTATGTTTATACGGTCGGCAAAGACAATGACGGCGGTTCCTTGCTCCCGGCGCCGCGGAACGGCCGCAACTTCGGCCCCGGCCGCGGCGGCGGCGTTGACCGCCCGGCGCTGCTGAAGTACAGCCCGAACCTGGTCTTCATTTCCAGCGCGCCCAGCAGCCCCGAGATCTCACGGAATTACCTGCCGTTCGCCCTGGCCCTGGATACGGCCACAGGCTACAGCTATGTCACGGGTGGAGGGTTCGATTCCGAATCCGACATGCACACCTTCAGGTTCGCCCCGATGTCCGGGCGGCTGCCGGTCGTGTCCGTTTCCACCGCGGACGTTTCGCCGGCCTATTACCTGGCCGGCCAGGAAGCCGCGGCGCTCAGTGTGACCCTGCGCACCAATACCGGCGCTACCGATATCCGCGGCGTAAAGGTCGGTGTTAACCCGTCGGGCAGCTATTCCGACATAGCCTCGGTGGGACTATATCTCGACTCTAACGCCAACGGCGTCTGGGATTCAGGGGACTACCTTGTTTCCAGCGCGGCCGTGGCGGCCGCGTTCGTGGACCTGCCGGTAACTGACGGGATCATAGACACTAACCCGCTGGGCACCTTTATCACCCTGACGCCGGCCCTCGCCGGCGAGGGGAATAATATCAACGTGGTCGTGCCTTCCTCCGCCGCGTTCGACATAACCGGCGATATGGCGCAGCAGGCTATCTACCCCGTCGCGTCGGCTCCCAAACTGGTGAAATTCCTGGCCCGCCTGACCGACCTGTCATCCGAGCCCGGCGCCAACCTGCGCCATGTCAACCTGTCATGGACCTATCCGCAGGACATTTCCTTCGGGCATTACGTGATCCGCTACAGCACCAACCCGGCCGATCTCGCAGGCCCGAACGTCTACGACGCTCAGACCGTTACCGGAACTATCGCCGGCGTGACCGCCGGGGAGAAATGGAGCCATAACATTACCGGGCTGGAGCCCGTGATCGTCAACGCGCGCCTGTTCCCGTATTATTTCGCCGCGTGGCTGTTCAACGGCACCAGCACGTCCGCGGTCTCCAACCCCGCTGCCAGCATGTACTTCCCGGAGACCGAAGCGAAAGACCGGGACGCCGCGCTCAGGACCAGCGCTTCCATGTCCGTCAGGCTTGAAAGCCGGGCCAGGTACGCCCGGTCGTCCGCGGGCATGTATTCCGCCGTTTCGTTCGAGAGCAACGGCGATTCCTTCATCGCGCTCAACGCGCCCGGCGGATATTCGCTCTATTACGACTCCACAACGCCGATGGTCCTCAGGGACCTGGCCGTAGACGGAGCCGGCAACGCATACGCTCTCGTACAGCAGGAGTACTCCGCCCTGGTGGTGAAAATAGGCGCGGACGGCTCCGTGCTGAATGTTTTTCCCATCGTCTCCAGCGAAACGGCCAAAGCGCTGGCCTTCGGCGCGGGCGCCGTCTATGCGGCCACCGAATACTCCGGCGAGACCGGCGGCAGCCGCATAAGGCTGCGCAAGCTCGACGCCTCGTCGTTAGCCCTGGCCGCGAGCCTGGACGTCTCTTCCGGCCCCGGCCTCTACGACGAAGTGAACGGCCTCGCCTTCACGCTGGACGCCGCCGGAAGGAAGTATGTTTACGCGGCGGGCGCCTCCGGCAGCTACCCGCTGACCGGCACGCTGCGCAAGTTCGCAGATACCGGCGCGGCCATTTCCACCGCCGTGCCCGGCAACTGGCCCGTGCAGTATTCCAACGCGGGCGGAGGGAATTCCCGCGCCCTGGCGGTCAAAGCCGACATGAACGGCAATCTGGTGGTGACGGGCTCCGAGCAGCGCTACGACCTCAACCAGGGGGAAAATATCTGGCTGAACAGGTATACCCCCTACGGCGCGGCTATGTTCTCCAGCCCCGCCCGCTATAACAACGCGCAGTCTAATTCCGACGACATCCCCGCCGGGCTGGACCTCGACAGCTTCGGGAATATCTACATTTCGGGCTACACCGACATGTGGAACCTGCGGCAGGGCTATAACATGCTGCTGGTCAAGTTCGGGCCAGGCGGCCAGTTCCTGTTCGGCCGCGTTTACGATTCCGGCTCCGACAGCCACGACGCCGGCCTGGACGTATTCGTCTCCAGCGATAACTATGCGCACGTGTCAGGCATGTTCGCGGGCGCCTTCGGCGTGTACTCCATGCCGCAGGGCTCGTCGGCCAGCGCGCAGTTCTTTACCGCCGCCGAAGGCCCCTATACGGGCTCGGCGGACCTGATGTGGAACTACCCTGCCGCCCTGCCGGCCGGTTCCACCTATTACGTACAGTACAGCACCGCTTCCGCTCCGGTGTGGAGCAGCGCCTCGGCGCAGATCGTAGTAAGCACCGGGCCTCTGTATCCCGGCGCGGTGCAGACGCAGACGGTGGGCGGCCTGCCCGTGCTGCGCTATCCCGGCCTGGAAGGCGCGGAAACGCGCGGCAACCTGTACAAGTTCAAGGTCTGGATAACCAGCGGCGGCCTGACCACGGCCCTGCCCGAGGCGCAGACTTTCGCGAAAACGCCCAGCGCCTACGATAACACGCAGGATTTCGGACGCGAGCGCCTTTCGTTCATGAGCGGCCTGTACGGGCCCGACGGCGGCATAGCCGTTGACGGCGCCTACGTGTACCACGCCTTCGGCGGCTACGCGGACGGCGCTTCGGCCGGGTTCGGCCTGCGCAAGTACAACACCGGCCAGTCCCTGGAATGGACGAAGTTCTTCAACCATAAGGACGACCGGGCCTATTACGTGGCCAAAGTGGTCCGCGACGCGGCCGGCAACTTCTACCTGGTAGGCAGCCAGCGGCCTGCGAGCGACTCCGCCGCCGCGGCCGGGTACGAGGATTTAGCGGCCGATAAGGACCTTTGGATAGCCAAGCTGAACGCCGCCGGGGACCTGGTCTGGTCCTACTCGGCCGACGCTTCCGGCCTGAACCGCATGGATGAGCTTTACGGCGCCGCCGTGGAGGGCAGCGCCCTCTATGTGGTGGGCGTCGCTTCCAGCGCCTCCGCCGGCCTGGATATACTGGCGCGGAAATACGATATTTCCCCGTCCACTTATCCCGCGCTGCTGTGGACCTATTCGAAGAACGGCTCCGGCGGCGGTGACGACTTCGGCTACGGCATAGCCGTGGGTACCGGCGCGGTTTACCTTACGGGCACCGTGGACAACGGCGCCGCCAACAAGGACATTATCGTGCAGGGCCTTAACAAGACCAGCGCTTTGCCCGGAGCGCCGATAGTGTTCAATTCCGCCGGCAACGGCAACGACACGGGCTACGGCCTTGCCGTAACCACCACCGGCTTCGTTTACGTGGCCGGTTCCACGGCTTCCGTGAGCGCAGCCGGCAATGCCGCGCTGCTCAAATTCACGCTGGGCGGCGCGCTGGTCTGGGACAGGTATTATAACGGCAAGGACAACCTGGACGACGCGGCCTACGCGGTGGAACTCACCACCAGCGGAGCGATCGCCGCCGGCTACGAAACCTCTTCGGGACAGGGCAGGGTAAGCAGTTACCGCAAATTCACCCTGGCCGGGGAACCCGAGTGGAGCCGCGGGCTTAACCTTTCCGCCGGGGACGACTATGCCTCCGCGCTGGCCGTGGACGCTTCGGGGCGGGTCTATTCCGCCGTTTCCCTGGACGGCAGGCCCGGCTTCTACTACTTCCCGGAGCCCGACTTCAACGTGCTGGCCGCTCCGTACGGCGTGCCGGGTTCCGTGCGGCTGGAGTGGCTGAGCCAGTACGACGTGCCGGCCGGCTCGGTCTTCAGCGTACAGTACTCCACATACGACGGCGGCTGGAACTCGTCCGGCGCCCAAGTGCGCTACGCGGCCGACGCGGACATACGCGAAGGCATGAGCGTGGCCCGCGTGGTTTACGGGCTGGAAAGCGTAACGCAATACTTCAAGGTGTGGGTTTCGACTTCGGCCGGGACCTTCACGCCTGTGGGCGTGCGCGCCGCTTCGGCCCGCCCTGCGGAAGGCTCGGCTTTCTCGGCTATGTCCATGTATCCGAACGAGGCCAAGCTGATCGTTACGGGCGGCGGGCAGCGCTACAACGACGGGGAGAAAGAGTTTCCCGGCGCGGCGCGCGACGCTTCCGGCAACCTTTACATGGTGGCCGATACGGACTGGAACGGCAGCGGCGGCCTGATCATAAAGAAGTTCAACTCCGCTTTCACCCCGGTCTGGACCAAGTACTACGCCCCCGGCGAATCCTTCGCCGTCAGGGCCAACAGGATGGCCGCGGACGCCGACGGATATCTCTATCTGACCGGCTATGAACGCGGTCCCGCGGCTGCCGACGGCAAGGATCTCTTTGTCATGAAGTTCGGCGCCAGCGGCCTGGTGTGGAAGACCGTTTACGACTTCGCCCACGGGGACGATACCGGCTACGGCGTGGCGCTGGACGCGTCAGGTAACGTATACGCCGCGGGCTCGGTCTATACCGGCTCCGCGCAGGGCGATAATATCTTCCTGGCCAAGCTCAGTACCGCCGGCGTCATCCTTTCGTCGGCTAACTTCTCCGGCAGCGGCAGCGGGCCGGACGCGGCCTATGGCATAGCCGTGCGTGGGACCGACCTGTACCTGGCCGGTTCCGCGTATCAGTCGGTGAACGGCCCCCAGCTGTGGACCGGGCATTTCCGCACGTCCGATCTAGGCCAGCTCGGTACCGCCGTCACCGGCGGCGCCGCGGCGGGCGCAGGCTATGACGTGGCAGTGGACAGCTCCGGTTATGTTTATACAGCGGGCGAACTGCGCAGCGCAGATACCGCCAACGACGCCATTGTGATCAAGAGCTCGGCCGACCTCAGTGCCGCCGACTGGGCGTTCCCGGTGCTCTACAACAGCCCCGGCAACGCCAACGACGCCGCCTACGGCATCGAGCTTGACACTACCGGCAGCGTTTATGTGACCGGCTCGCAGGAACGCTACGACATCAACCAGGGCAAGAACCTCTGGATACGCAAGTATTCCAGGTCCGGTTCCGAACTGTGGAGCCAGGAATTCTACACCAGCGCCATCGCGGGCGACGCCTACAGCACGATCGCAAATTCCGACGAGGGCTTCGACCTGGCGGTGGGGACCATGGGCTTCGTCTCCGTGAGCGGCAAGTTCAACGGCTACTACGGCCTGTACCGCTACAAGCAGAGCAGCGCCCTGACCGTAAACCCCGTGCTGACCGTGAAGGTTTCCAGCGCGGCGGTTGCCACTCCTTTGCCCGGTGTGGGCGTGTCGCTCGTCCCCTACTCGCAGACCGGCGGCATCGACGCCTCCGGTATACGCAGAGGCGTGACCGACTCGTCGGGCGTTTACACCGCGCAGGTGCCCGCCGGCAAGCAGTACTTCATCGCGCTGGACAAGCAGGGCTTCGCGCCCGGCATAATGGCCCAGCAGATGGACCCCTACGGCAGCTACTTCGTGCAGCTTAACGCCGACGCCACCAAGCAGTATATCCTGTCTCCGCGGCCCGCCGCCTCCCCGTATTATCCGCTTACCGTGACGGTCACTTCCGCCACGGCCGGAGATTACGTTATGGCGGAGGTCTTCTTCGCGCAGACCGGCGAGAGGGCGGCATACGGTATAGCGCAGGTGGCCGTAGGCGCCAGCAGTGTTACCTTCACGGTCAGCAACGTGCCGCCCGCGGCCCCTGGCGCGTACACGCTGGGCGTGACCATTCCCAGCCGGAGCCTCGCCCGCGGCGTTCCTATGGGCGCGGCTTTCCCGGCCGTTTCCCTGTACGTGGTCAATATGTCCACCATAACGGGCTCGTCCGCAGGCGGCTTCGAAGTGGGCGCTTCCACTACGCTGCCTTCGGTGGAGGGCGTGGTAAGGAACGCCCGGACGCTGGCGCCCCTTGAAGCGGCGCGCGTAAGGGTGTGGAATTCCACGGAGCCCTGTGCGAGCGGCAGCTGCGACTACAACGTCTACGAAACGCTTACCGACGTGAACGGCAAGTACTCTTTCTATAACGTGGTAAGCACCGCGGCGGCATACAGCCTGTCCGCGCAGAAGGCCGGCTATAACCGCGGCCTGTACGAGGGGATCTCCGTCTCTACGGGCGCCACCGTCTACCGCGAATTCCAGCTGCAGGAAGCCACCTATACCCTGCGCGGCGTGATACGCTACAGGGACGTTCCTGTGCCCAACGCCGACGTGCTGGTGGTAGGGGACTACGGCTGGTACAGCGGGTCCGATACCTACAAGAACGGGAAAGGAATGTACACGGACGCCAAGGCCAGAACGGCCGCCGACGGCTCGTTCCTGTTCAGCCCGGCCACGCTCAACGGCCTGCCCGACGGACAGCTGCGCATGAGCGTGGCGTTCTTCGGCAAATGGCTGGACCTCAACGAGGGCAACTACCAGGACCTGACGGCGGTAGACGCCGACGACGCGCGCATCGTGATCTCCAGCGCCGGCGCCGCAGGGCTGCCCAACTCCGGCTGCACCGCCGGCAGGAACTGGAAACTGGCGGCCGCCGGCGGCGCCTGCCAGAGCTACGGGGATATCAACTTCAACATCATGCCCCAGAAGCAGAACGACTACGCCGCGCTCAGCGGTTCAGTGACGTTCGTGACCACCTACACCGTGAGCGCGGTGAACCCGCTGGTGATAAGCACCGTGGCCCCGGTGACGGTGATGGCGCTGCAGGAGTGCAGCGGCATCTGCGCCGACAGGTCCATGGGCTTCGCGGTGCTGAGCGGCACTTATACCGTGAACGTGGCCACCTACAGCATAAAACTGTCCACGGGCATGGTGTACTACACCCGCGTTACCGCCAGCGAGTGGGCCGAGGTCAGCGCCTTCGACGACAGGGCTGATTTCAAGTCCACCTCCACGCTTTCGCTTACGATGAACTTCGTGGTGACGAAGGCCGGTTCGCTCAAAGGCGTGGTAAAAATGCCGGACGGCTCCAGCTACAAGCCGGCCGCGAACCTGCCTGAGGAGCAGGCCCACAGCCTGGACATCCTGCTGCGCGGGCAGAACGTGGACGTGAACGAGGCCTGGAGCGTGGACGATTACGGCGCCTTCGAGTTCCCCAACCTGGCGCCCGGCCTGTACACCGTGACCATGAAGCCCAACGGACTGGGCTTCCGCTGGGCCGCGCCGGCAGTGTCCAACGTGGCCGTAGTGCCCGGCAAGGTCACGCAGGTCACGCTGAAGCTGGCCGACGGCCTGGTGGTGCAGCCGCAGGTCTCGGGCTCCACGCTGCCGGTCATCTCTACCCCGGCCTGGACCTACCGTATGATCCCGGTGGAATCCGGCGTGGCCATGAGCCAGAAGAAGCTCACCGAACTGCTGTTCGGCGACGATGTTTTCGCCTTCAGCTACAGCACCACGACGCAGACCTGGGACCCCAAAGTGATGCTTATCGGGAAGTACGACTTCTACCTGACGATGGGCGCGCGGTACGCTCCCGCCGGGAGTCCCGCCAGCTACGACCACTTCGCCGCCTTTATAGCCAAGGTGCGCGGCTTCTCCGTGCAGCGCTCCACCAGCGCGGCGGGGCTGGGCACCGACGCCCAGCCGCTGCCGGTCAGCGTGAGCGGCGCGCCCGGCGCGGAGCTGCTGGAGGGGACCATGCTCGGCGAGCGGATCTATTCCGACGCCGACCTGGACCGCGTATTCTCCAACTTCAGCGAGATATACTCGGTGATCCCCGCCGTGATGGTCTATGACGCGGCCGGCGACCTGCGCGGGTATTCCGCGGGCCTGCCCGGCGGCGCGCAGTTCGCGGACTTCGAGGCCGCGCTGCAGACCAAGGACAAGGCCCTGGTGCGGGCGTATTTCGCGGCGCATCCCGTCCGGTTCATGGTGTCCGGCCTGGCGGCCGGGCGCTATACGGCGGTATTCTCCAACCCCAACTATCCGCCCGTGACCAAGGAGATAACCCTGCCGCTCGCCTCCTCGTATAACGGCAGCTATCCGTTCAACTTCGACGAGCAGACCGTGCGCACCGGGGATATTTACGGTACGGTGAAGAGCACCGTGACCGGCTCCGGCCTGGACAACGCCGTGGTATACCTGAAGCACCGGACCGTGGAGAAGTTCACTACTACGGCCGGCGACGGCTCCTTCAGGTTCAGCGGCCTGCCGTCGGGCATCTACCGCCTGGAAGTAACGCGCGACGGTTTCGTGAAAGCGGGCCAGAAGACCTCTCTGGCCGGTTCCCCGACCGGCGACGATTCCGCGCGGCTGGACTTCTACCTGACGCCGTCGCAGTCGAACATGTCGGGCAAGGTGTACCTGAGCAAGTTCCCGGCGCCGCTCACGGCGGCGGGGGTCACAGTAGTGGCCTACGACGAGACCTATAACACCCTGCATCCGTCGGAGTACCTGGCCAAGATAGAGGCCACCACCAACGACGACGGCGATTACGACCTCTCCGGCGTGGTGCCGGGGCACAACTACAAGGTCACTGCCTTCTACCCTGGCAAGCTGCCCGCAACGCTCGACGTGGCCGGCGACGCGGTGACGGAAGGCGTCACTTACCTGCCGGACATAGTCATGTGCGAGGTGGCGCCGCAGATAAAAGTGACGGTGATCAAGTCCCCGGCCGGGGCCGGCCAGGTGGACGTCACCATCATCTCGCCCAAGCAGCTGGTCTCCATGCCTGTCTGTACGGTGAACGAGGGCGCGGTGTACGACGCCGTCAACGCCGCGGCCGTGGCGCTGATGCCCGGGCCCAACAACACCTACCTGGGCCGCTTCACCGAGTCGCTCACGCAGCTGTACTACACCGTGTACGTCTCGGCCGGCGACGGCGCGAACACGATGGAGAAGGCCGTGATCTACAGCTCCGTCGACCAGGGCCGGGCCGAGCAGTACATACAGGAGGAGGCCATACAGGGCGGAGACGTGCAGATGGACCCCGGGAACGGGGACTATTCCGGCATCGAGCTGGACGCCGGCGCGCTTACCTCCAGCGGCACCGCCAGCGGTACTTCGGGCTACCGCTCCTCGGTATACCGCGCCTCTGCCTCGGACGGGCTGGTGGGCGGCTTCTTCAGCGGGCTGCCCGCTGTGCGCACCATCAGGACCGCCAAGGGCGACCTGAACCTGGCGCAGGCCATACAGGACCTGATGGCTTCCGAGGTCTATAACATGGAGCTCGAGAACGCCTCGATCAATAAGCCGTTCACGCTGACGCTGACCTACGATAAGAACAAGGCGCCGGAGAACGGCAACCTGCGCATCTACCAGTACGACGCCGCTACCGGCGGCTGGCTGGAGGTGCCCGGCGACTACACCCTGGACCCGGTGCTGGGCGTGCTGTCCGTAGATGTGGCCGCCCTGACCGGCGCGCACGAGGGGACCGGCGGCATTGACACCCCGCTGGGCCGCAAGCGCCTCGGGATGAGCGCGGTCGTAAACGGCCGCTACGTGCCTTCCGCCGCGAGCACCACACAGAGCGGGCGCTTCGCCGTGTTCACGGCCATGCCGCCCACGGGCGTGGCCTATGCGGGCGCGGGCTTCGTCGTGTACAACATGCCCAACCCGTTCGACCTGAAGAGCAAGAGCGTGGCGCTGAGCTCCGACAGAGGCGCGTCCGGGATAGCCAATCCGTACGCCACCTACGGCACGCTGATAAAGTATCACCTGCCCGCCGGGAAGTCGGGGAACATGAAGTTCGTCATCTATAACGTGGCCGGCGAGAAGGTGCGCACTATAACCGACGGGGTCAGGGCCGGAGGGGAGATATATTATTCCGAGTGGGACGGCAGGAACGACAACGGGGCGAAATGCGCCTCCGGCGTCTACTTCATGCTGACCTACCTGGACGGCAAACAGCTGGGCAGCAAGGCCCATAAGATGGCGATAATAAAGTAGTCAGGCCGGTGCAGCGCAGGGGAATTCCGCCGCGGGAACGCGGAGCCGCTCAGCGCGGCTTCCGCGCCCAGGCGGCGAATTCAGCTAGTACGCCCGACGGGCGTTAAGTGGCCGAGGTATTTTATGAAAAAGCTATTTATTCTTTCTATCGCGCTGTCCCTGCCGGCCGGGGCTTACGCTTCCGGCGCCGGCACCACGGCGGCTAACTTCCTGAAGGTGGCCATGAGCCCGCGCGCGGTAAGCATGGCCGGCGCTTTCAGCGCCCAGGCGGACGATCCCGGCGCGGTCTTCATAAACCCGGCGGGTCTCGCCCAGTTCGACGGGCGGGCCGCCGCGCTGGATTTCTCGACCTACCTGCAGGACGCCAAGATGGGGAACCTTTCCTACGCGGGCACGGCGGGCGGCCGCCGGTTCGGGTTCGGGGCGACTTTCCTTACGGTCGGAGGGATCGAAAGGCGCGGGCTTTCGGACTCGGCCGGCGTCGTGCCCGAGCTGGGCACTTTCGGTTCCAGCGACATGGCCGTTACGCTGGCTTACGCGGCTAAGGACGTCATGCCCGGCGCGCTGCCGCGCCTGGACGGCGGCTTCGCCGTGAAAGTGGTCCGCTCGACGATATACGATAAATCGGCCGTCGCGCTGGCGGCGGACGTCGGGGCCATTTACCGCGCCACTCCGAAGATCAACCTTTCGCTGGCCTTGCAGAACTTCGGCACGAAAATGAAATTCGAGGAGGAGGCCGATCCGCTGCCCGTCTGTCTGAGGGCCGGCCTGCTCTATAAAGCTTCGAAGGCCCTGAACGTGGCCGGCGAGGTCAGCGAATATCTGCTGGACGAAAAGATCTACCCGGCCGTGGGCGCGGAATACTGGGTCCGCCCGAGCTTCGCCCTGCGCGGCGGCTATAAGTTCGGCTACGATACCGCCAACCTCGGCTCCGAAGCGGGGCTAAGCCTCGGCTTCGGCGTAAAAGTGGCCGGCCTGGACGTGGATTACGCTTTCCTGCCTTTCGGGGACCTGGGCAGCGTGCACCGTTTCGGTTTCCGCATAGGGTTCTGACCGCGGCGGAAAATGCGGATAGCGGCGGGGCTTCCTGTTCCCGCCGCGCTGCGCCTCAGCTTATTACTTAAGGAAATCCTGTTCCGGCCAGTCGCCGGGAGAGCCGTCCACCGAGGACAGGCGCTGGTCGGAGCTGCCCGCGCGGTTCTGCTGCCTGAAGGAGTCTTTCAGGTCCGACAGCGAGATGTCCGCTTGTTTCACTTTCAGCAGCAGGTAATAGGTGGCCCCGCACATGGCCGCCGAGACCGGCAGCACGTAAACGCCGGTCAAGGACCTGAATTTAAAAAGCAGCAGCGCGCACAGGAAGATCCAGAACGCGAGCATGAAGCTGATCCCCGAGAGGAAATAAGAAACGATAAGATTGTTCTCGTCGTTCTTCGGCAGCGAGCCCAGTATGACCAGCAGGGCGATGTTCACCAGTATCAGGTACAGCGACCTTTCCACCCAGTTGCGCCAGCGGTGTTTCGAGATGAAGATAGTTCCCATCTGCGGATGGCGTATCACTTCCACGTCGTTGAGGTTTATCCGTACGGTGGGCCTTTCCGGCTCCTCTATCTGCTCGCCTTTCTCCGGGGTATAGTCGAAGGCGGCGTCCTGCCCCGGCGGCGGCACCTGGGCGTGCAGGGAGGGGAGCTGCGCCAGCACCGGCAGGGTCAGCGCCAGCAGGGGCAGTAAAAATATTTTTTTAGCGGAACGAACGCCTGTAGTCATGTTATTTAGGTTTAGCCGGCCCCGGCTCGGTCTCTTCGAGCTGCGGCATCGCCGGATTCTTCTCCAGGTCGATGTGGTAATATTTCCTGTTCCCGCCTTTGACCTTAGGGGCGATGTACTCCACTTCGCGTATCTTTTTGATCTGGGGTTTGTCCGACCCCTGGGAGGAGACCTTTATGTTCCTCAATACGTCCACCGTGTCCATGAAATGCCAGTGGGCGGAGACATAGGAGGAGATTATGGCGGTAAGTATCGCCCCGGAAAGCAGGTACTGCTCCCGGTCTTTCCGTATCCAGAATCTGCGAAGGTCGAATGGGAAGTTCATATGTTTCCTAAGGGGCACTGAGCTCTTCCAGGATTGCCGTGAACCGCGAGATCCTGCCGGCGGTCTCCGCGGCCCTTGTCTTTATTTTCTCCACTTCGGCGGCCGGGGCGTGCGCGGCGAACGCGGGGTCGCTGAGGCGTTGCTGGCATTGGGCGCTGTCTTTTCGGGCGCGGTCCAGTTCTTTTTCCAGGCGCACTTTTTCCTTGTCCAGGTCAACGGCCCCGTCCATGGGGATGTAAACAGTGAAAGGCCCGGAGAGCACGCTGACCGAGCGCGGGGGTTTCTCCGGCGCGGCTTCCAGCGAAAGCTCCGCCACTTTTGCCAGGAGCTTAACGTAGCCCGCCCCGGCCCCGAGGCGGCGCAGGGCCTGCGCGTCGCCGGAGGCGGCTATGGCTTTTATGGCTTTGCCCGGGGGGATCTCGAACTGCGCCCGGGCGACGCGTATCTGGGTTATTACGCCCATAAGCTCCTGCATCGCGGCCTCGGCGCCGCCGCCCGAGGCTTCCGGCGGCAGGGGCCAGCCGGCGTTGAGCAGGTAATCGGCGGGATCTTTGAGGCAGGGCTTAAGGCTCGAATACAGTTCTTCGGTGACGTACGGCATGAAAGGATGCAGCGCTTTCAGCGCGCCGGTGAAAAGCTCTGTCATCAGCCCCAGCACTTTCTCCTTGTCGGGCCCCGCCAGGCGCGGTTTGGCCAGCTCCAGGTACCAATCGCAGAGATCGTCCCAGACGAAAGCGTACAGCGCGTCCTGCGCTTTGGGCAGGTCGTATTCCGCCATGGCGGCCTTCGACCGCTCCAGCGCGGCGGCGTAGCGGCCCGTTATCCAGCGGTCGGCCAGCTCGTCGGGGCGCCCGGCCGCGAACGGGGCGGGGTTCTCCGGCAGGTACATCTGTATGAAGCGGGCGACGTTGTACAGCTTGTTGACGAAATTCCGGCCGCCTATGATGGCGTCGTCGGAGAAAGGGATGTCCTTGCCGCCCAGCGTCTGCGCCATCAGCGAGAAGCGCATGGCGTCGGTGCCGTATTTCTCTATCATCGCCAGGGGGTCTATCACGTTGCCCAGCGACTTCGACATCTTCTTGCCGTGCTTGTCGCGCACTATGCCGTGCAGGTACACCTGGGCGAACGGCGGCCTGCCCATGTGCTCTATGCCGCTCATCACCATGCGGGCCACCCACAGGTAAAGTATCTCGTAGCCGGTCACCAGCACCGAGGTGGGATAGTAATACGCCAGGTCCTTGGTCCGCTCGGGCCAGCCGAAGACCGAGAACGGCCACAGCGCCGACGAGAACCAGGTGTCCAGCACGTCGGGGTCCTGCAGCAGGTCGGCGCCGCCGCAGGCCGGGCAGGCGGCGGGTTTTTCGAAAGAGATCACGGGACTGGCGCCCTGCGCGAACGAGACGCGCGAAAGCTCGCCCTTCTCCGAGAATTTCAGGCCGGCGCCGGAGCATTTGCGGCAGTACCAGGCGGGAATGCGGTGGCCCCACCAGATCTGGCGCGAAACGCACCAGTCCTGTATGTTCTTAAGCCATTCCGTGAACGGCTTCTTCCAGGAGGGGGGGTAGAATTTCACGTCGCCGCTCTCCGCGGCGGCTATGGCCGGGGCGGCCAGGTCCTGC
Source organism: uncultured Elusimicrobia bacterium (assembly GCA_903879915.1). Lineage (GTDB taxonomy): Bacteria > Elusimicrobiota > Elusimicrobia > Elusimicrobiales > UBA9959 > UBA9959. The sequence continues at coordinate 15,207 of CAIRNJ010000043.1, read as the reverse complement.
ATCTTCACGAACCACTGCTCGGAGACCAGCGGCTCTATATGCTGGCCGCAGCGCGAGCATTTGCCGACGGAGTGCCTGTAATGCTCCTCTTTCTCCAGCAGGCCGGCGGCGTTCAGGTCCTCTATGACCAGCTTGCGGGCCGCCTGGACGCTGGCGCCGGCGTATTTCTCGGGGCAGTTCATCATGTGCCCTTCGTAGGAAATTATGCGCAGCGCTTCCAGGCCGTGGCGCTGGCCTATCTCGAAGTCCAGCGGGTCGTGCGCCGGCGTTACCTTGACCGCGCCCGTCCCGAAGCCTTTCTCTACGCCCTCGTCGGCCACCAGCGGGATGAGCCGGCCGGTGAGCGGCAGCCGGAGTTTTTTGCCGGCCATGCCCTTGTATCTTTCGTCGTCCGGGTGCACGGCCACCGCCGCGTCGCCCAGCAGGGTTTCGGGCCGTGTGGTGGCCACCGTAACGAGGCCGGAACCGTCCTCGAAAGCGTAGCGTATATGCCAGAGCTTGGACCTCTCGTCCTCGTGCTCCACTTCGATGTCGGACAGCGCCGTGCCGCAGCGCGTGCACCAGTTTATCATGCGCTCGCCGCGGTAGATAAGGCCCTTGCCCCACAGCGAGCGGAAGGCTTCGTATACGGAGGCCGCCCGCTTCTCGTCCATCGTGAACCGCACGTTTGCGGGGGAGAGGTCCAGCGCGCAGCCCAGCTTGCGCAGCTGGCCTAAAATAGTGGCGCCGCATTCCGCGTGCCAGGCCCAGGTGCGCTTCAGGAATTCCTCGCGGCCCAGGTCGTGGCGGGTCTTGCCCTCGGCCTTGAGCATCTTCTCCATCACGTTCTGCGTGGCTATGCCGCCGTGGTCGGTGCCCGGCACCCAGCTGGCTTCGCGGCCGAGCATGCGCTGATAGCGCACCAGCACGTCCTGCAGCGTGGAGTTGAGGGCGTGCCCCATGTGCAGGGCGCCGGTTATGTTGGGCGGGGGGATAACTACGACGAAAGGTTCTTTGCCGGCGCGGGGGACGGAAATGAAAAGCCGGTCCTTCTGCCAGGCTTCGGCCCATTTTGCTTCTACGGGCGAGGGTTCATAAACCTTGCTCAGCATGTTTGACTTTCCTTACACGAACTCGCGGAAAACGGCGTTCGACAGGTAAAGCCGGCTGCTTTTTATCTTTATCGTGCGGCCGTTCTTCTCTATAAGGCCCTGGGCGAGCAGCCGGTCTATTTCCCCGCTGAACTCCGTAATTATATCACTTTCGAGTTCCACCCCGTCCGTTTTGCGCAGCCCCAGCATGATCTTCTCGGCCAGCCGGGCGCGCCCGGTAAGGGTTTCGCGGGACCCGGCCGCCGGGACCCCCTGCGCCGCTACCGAGGTCAGGTAAGTTTCCAGGTCACCGGTGTTGGTCCGGCGCTCGCCGTCCAGGTAGGAGGCTGCGGCCGGGCCCAGCCCCAGGTAACTGCCCTGTTCCCAGTAATTCAGGTTGTGCCGGCACCGGCGGCCTTCGCGCGCGAAATTAGAGATCTCGTAGCGCAGGAGCCCGGCGGCTTCCAGCGCGGCCGCGGCGGCCTCGTACATTTCCGCGGCGGCTTCAGGCGCCTCTTTCACTCCCTGCTTGTAGAAAAGCGTGCCCTCGTGCACTTCCAGCGCGTACAGCGAGACGTGTTCCGGGCGCATGGCCAGCAGCCAGTCCAGGGACTCGGTGAAATCGACCAGGCTCTGTCCCGGCAGGCCGCACATAAGGTCGGCGTTTATGTTCTCGAACCCCGCGGCGCGCAGCACCTTGTAGGCCCGGGCGAAGTCGCCCGACATGGCCACGCGCCCCAGGCCGCGCAGCAGCCTGTCCTGCGCCGCCTGCAGGCCCAGGCTGACGCGGTTTATGCCGGCGCGCCTGAACAGGCCGGCTTTCTCTTCGTCCAGGCTCTCGGGGTTGGCTTCGAACGTGGCTTCCGCCAGCTTCCCGGCGGGGCCGGTCAGGGAATTTATTATCGAGAAAAATTTCTCCAGCTGGGCGGCCGACAGCAGGCTGGGGGTTCCGCCTCCCACGTAAAGGGTGTCGAAGGAGCCGGCCAGGCGCGCGTAGGCGCGCGCTTCTCCCTCCAGGGCCCCGAGGTAGGCGGCCACGCGGCAACTCCCGTCCGGCGCGGCCAGTTCCGCCGTGGAGGCGAAATCGCAGTAGCCGCATTTCTGCCTGCAGAAGGGAATGTGAACGTAAAGTCCGGGCATAGGCGGGGCCGCTGCGGGCGGGGGAAAAAAGCCGGTCCGGTTTTAAGGCCGGACCGGCTCGCTGCCCGCGGGCGCTCTTACGCCTGCGGCTTGCGGTTCTCCATGAACATCTTGATAAGGTCCATCGGCACGGGGAAGATTATCGTCGAGTTCTTCTCCGTGGAGATCTCGGTCAGGGTCTGCAGGTACCTGAGCTGGATCGAAGTGGGGTTCATCGCCATGATCTGCGCGGCGTCGGAGAGCTTCTGCGCGGCCTGGAACTCGCCCTCGGCGTGAATGACCTTGGCGCGGCGTTCGCGCTCGGCTTCGGCCTGGCGGGCGATGGCGCGCTGCATGTCCTGCGGCAGGTCCACGTTCTTGACCTCGACGCTGGAGATCTTAATGCCCCACGGCTCGGTGTGCAGGTCCAGGATCTCCTGCAGGTTCTTGTTGATCTTGTCGCGCTGGGCGAGCAGGTCGTCGAGCTCCTGCTGGCCGAGCACGCTCCTGAGCGTGGTCTGGGCGAGCTGGCTGGTGGCGTACATATAGTTCTCGACGTTGAGCACCGCGGCCTGGGGATCGATCACGCGGAAATAGATCACGGCGTTGACCTTCACCGAGATGTTGTCGCGGGTGATTACGTCCTGCGGGGGCACGTCGAGCACCACCACGCGGGTGCTCATGCGGAACATCTGCTGCACGCCGGGGATCAGGAAAATAAGCCCGGGGCCTTTTACGCCGGTGAAGCGGCCGAGCGTCAGCGTTACGCCGCGCTCGTACTCGTTCAGCACCTTTATGCTGGAAAACAGGATCACCACTATTATTATTATCAGGGGTGTTGTGAACATTTTGACCTCCGTGAACGTTAGATTCCCGCCAGTCTAAAGTGTATCAAAGAATATATCGGATGGCAAACGAATAAGCGAGCCCGGGCGCGCGGGCCGTCCTTCGCGCTTATAAATTTAGTAATATATATGCAAGGTCTTTATGAGCAAACGAAGGTTGGCCAGGGAAAACTGCCTGCAGTCTCTTTACGCCTCCGACATAGCGCATCTGGAAGCCGCGTCCGTGCTTGCCAGTTTTCAGATGCTCGATTTCGCCGCCGAAGAAAAGAACTTCGATTTTTACAAGCTGCTTTACTCCTCGACAATTTCCAACCTGCCCAAGATAGACGGCATCATCAGCGGCATCAGCCTGAACTGGGAGATAGAGCGCATGCCCGCCGTGGACCGCGCCATCCTGCGCATGGCGGTGTGCGAGATGATGGTGCTTACCGACGCGCCGGTGGCGGTGATCATAGACGAGGCCATAGAGCTGGCCAAGAAATATTCCACCGACAAGTCCGGCAAGTTCATTAACGGCGTGCTGGACAATATAGCAAGGCACAACAACCTGGTAAAATGAACCCCAAGCGCGACCCGCGCGAAGAACTGGAGGCGCTCACGGCCGAGATACGGCGGCATGAGCGCCTTTATTACGTTTCGGACTCGCCCGAGCTGTCCGACGGCGAGTTCGACGCGCTGATGAACCGGCTTAAGGAGCTGGAGGCCGCGCATCCCGAGCTGGTCTCCGATTCTTCCCCTACCCGCCGCGTGGGCGGCGAGCGCGCCAACACCTTCGCCTCCGTGCCGCACCGCATCCCCATGCTTTCGCTGGACAACTGCTATTCCGAGCATGAATTCCTGGAATGGCACGAGCGCGTTAAAAAAGGCCTGAACGGCGAACCTTACGAGATGGTGGTGGAAGCCAAGATAGACGGCCTTTCCTGCTCGATAGAGTACGAGAAAGGCAGTCTCGCGCGGGCCTCCACCCGCGGCGACGGCGAGACCGGCGAGGACGTGACGCTCAACGTCCGTACCATCAGGTCGGTGCCGCTGAAGCTCGACCTCAGCAAACCCCCGCCGGTCTTCGAGGCCCGCGGCGAGGTCTACATGGACAAGGCCGATTTCGCCGGCCTGCGCGAAGCGGCGCTGGAGGCCGGGGAAGAGCCTTTCGTCAACCCCCGCAACGCCGCGGCCGGCTCGCTGCGGCAGAAGGACCCCGGCGTGACCGCCGGGCGCCGCCTGAAGTTCATCGCCCATTCCTACGGCTACCTCGAGGGCATGGTGGAGCCGGACTCGCACTGGGAATACCTTAACATCTGCCGCGCGCTGGGCTTCAATATCTCCACGCTGGGCAACCGCACCTGCCGCAGCGCCGAAGAGGTGCTGGCCTTCTACGCCGAGTACGCGGAGAAGCGCTTCACGCTGCCCTTCGAAATAGACGGGCTGGTGATAAAGATAAATTCCCGCAGGCAGCAGAAGCTGCTGGGCTTCACGTCCAAGAGCCCGCGCTGGGCCATCGCTTTCAAGTACCCGGCCCAGCAGGCCACCACCACGGTGCTCAGGGTGGAGTTCTCGGTGGGCCGCACCGGCGCCATCACGCCGGTGGCGGAGCTGGAGCCCGTGAAATGCGGCGGCGTCACCATCTCCAGCGCCACGCTGCATAATTTCGACGAGATAGCGCGCCTGGGCCTGAAGACCGGCGACAAGGTAGTGATAGAGCGCGCCGGCGAGGTGATCCCCAAGGTGGTGAAAGTGCTGGCCGCCGCCCGCACCGGCGCCGAAAAAGAAATAATCCCGCCCAAGGCCTGCCCCTCCTGCGGTTCGGAGGTTTTCCGGGACGAGGAGGAAGTGGCCCTGCGCTGCGTGAACCCGTGCTGCCCGGTGCAGTTCCGGCGCGCGCTGCTGCACTTCTCCGCGCGCGACGCGATGAATATCGAGGGCTTCGGCGTCTCCTCCACCGAGCAGCTGGTGGGCAAGGGCCTGGTGAAAGGCTTCCCCGACATTTACCGGCTAAAAAAAGAGGACCTGCTGGGGCTCGAGCTTTTTAAAGATAAAAAGGCTGACAATCTGCTGTCCGAAATAGACAGGAGCAGGGCGCGGCCGCTCTCCCGCCTGATCTACGCCCTGGGCATAAGGCATATAGGCGAGAAGAACGCCCGCGTGCTGGCCGGGCATTTCCGGACCATGAGCGCTTTCATGGCCGCCGGCCCGGAGGAGCTGGCCCGGGTCAGCGACGTAGGCCCGGTGATAGCGGAGGCCGTTACGGAATTCTTCAAGTCGGCCGCCACGCGCGCGATGGTGGCGGAACTGGCGGGGCTGGGCCTGCGCATGGACGAGCCGGAGCCGAAAGCTTCCGGCGGCGCGCTGGCCGGCAAGACCTTCGTTTTTACCGGTGAGCTGAAGACGCTGACGCGCAGCGAGGCCCAGGGCCTGGTGCGCGAGCTCGGGGGGAAGGAAACCTCCTCCGTTTCTGCCAAGACCTCCTACGTGGTGGCGGGCGCGGAGCCGGGCTCCAAGTACGAGAAAGCGAAGAAGCTGGGCGTGCCCGTCCTCTCGGAAGAAGAATTCATCCAGCTTACAAAAAAAGAGCGCTAGGCGGCCGGACAGCGCAACGAACATGCCCGACAAGACAGCTTACCTTAGCGTTTACGACAAGACCGGCCTCGAGGACTTCGCCCGGGGGCTGGAGGAACTGGGCTTCGAGATCTACGCTTCGGGCTCCACCTTCAAGCTGCTGGCCGAGGCCGGTATCGAGGCCGAAGAGGTGCGCTATACGCCGCCGGTGCCCGCGGCCGTGCTCAGGGCGCTGTCCGGGCGCTTTCCCTGCGTTTCAGAGAACGGCGTGGAGCTGCCGGCCTTTTACGTGGTGGCGGCCAACCTCTACCCCATCGCCAATATCGTGGGGCAGGAAGAATTCGCCATCGAGGAGCTCGCCAGCTATCTCGACCAGTCCAATTCGGCCGTGCTCCGGGCCGCCGCCCGCGATTTCGATAAAGTTATAACCGTCTCCAGCCCCGTGGATTACGGCCCTGTGCTGCGCGCCTTGAAGGAAGCGGGCGGCCTTGAGCCCGAAATAAAGAAGCAGCTGGCGGCGCGCGCCTGGCAGTGCCTGGCGGCCTACGACGCCACCGTGGCGCAGTATCTCGCGGAGCCCGGGAACCTGCTCAACGACGAGGTGGTGCTGAGCCTTAAGAAGGTGACCGACCTGGCTTACGGCGAGAACCGCCACCAGAAGGCCGCGTTCTACGCTCTCAGCGGCGCCCGCCCGCGCGGTCTTAACGCCGCTAAAATACTTTCCGGCGGCGAGCTGAACCTGAACCATTATCTCGACCTGGACACGGCTTTCGAGCTGGCGATGGAATTTGCAGAGGCCGTCTGCGTCATCTCGAAGCACGACCGGCCCACCGGCCTGTGCGCGGCCGGCACGCAGGCGGAATGTCTGCGCGGGGCGCTCAAGGCCGACCCCGCCGGAGCGGTGGGGGGGACGGCCGCTTTCAACCGGCAGCTCGACGCCGAGACCGCCCGGCAGCTTGCCGGCGCGTTCATCGAAAGCGTAGTGGCGCCCGGTTTCAGCCCCGAAGCCCTTAAACTGCTGCGGGCGAAGGATGGGCTGCACGTGTTGGCGCTGGCGGCGCCGGTGCTGTCGCCGCACGAGGTGGAGATACGGTCCGTGGCCGGCGGCCTGCTGATAGAGGCCAAGGACAATACGCTGTTCTCCGCCGAGCCGGCCTGCGTCACCCGCCGCAAGCCCTCGGACGCGGAACTGCGTTCCCTAAGGCTGGCCTGGAAGGCCGTGAAATACGCGAAGACCTACGCCGTGGTGATGGCCGAGGGCGGCGCAGTTTCCGCCGTGAGCGCGGCCGAAAGCTCCACCTACGACGCCGTGCGCGGCGCGGTCTGGAAACTGCGCGACAAGCGCACCATCCTGCCCGGCCCCGGGCCGCTGGTGATGGCCGCCGACGCCGCGCTGCCGCTCAAGACGCTGCAGGCCGCGCTGGCCGCCGGTGTGACCGCGGTGATACAGCCGGGCGGCTGGCAGGACGACGCGGACTGCGCCGAGCTCTGCGATTCGAAGAACGCGGCCATGCTGTTCGCGGGCATCCGCCACTTCCGGCACTGATGGCAACCCCTTAAAATCAGGCGGGGGAGCTGAAACTTCAGCTCCCCCGCCTGTGCTTATATTCCGCGGACCCTAAATGATGTTCAGCTCTTTGCCTGCTTTGGCGAACTTCTCCACCGCGAACTCGAGGTCCTTGATGGTGTGTCCGGCGGTGACTATGGTGCGCAGGCGCTCTTTGCCCTTCGGGACCGTGGGGAAGCCCAGCGGCAGCGCGAACACCCCTTCCTCGAACAGCCGGTTGGACAGCGCCTTCGCTTTATCCATGTCGCCTACCATCACGGGCGTTATGGGGGTGACCGAATTGCCGGTGTCGAAGCCGGCTTTTTTCATCTCTTCCTTGAAGAAAGCCGTGTTGTCCCACAGCCGCTTCAGGTACTGCGGCTCGGTCAGCAGGATGTCCAGCACGGCCAGGCAGGTGGCCGCCACCGACGGGGGCTGCGAGCTGGAGAACAGGAAGGGCCGCGCCACGGAACCCATATAGTCGCGCAGGCTCTGTGTTGTGGCCGCGTAGCCGCCCACGGCCGCGAAGGCCTTGGACAGCGTGCCTATCTGTATCTCCACTTTCCCGTCCAGCCCGTAATGGCTCACGGTGCCGCGGCCTTCCTTGCCTATCACGCCGCTGGCGTGGGCGTCGTCCACCATCACGAACGCGCCGTACTTGTGGGCCACGGCCACGATCTCGTCGAGGTTGGCTATGTCGCCGTCCATCGAGAACACGCCGTCGGTCACCACCATCTTGCGGCGCGCGCTTCGCGCTTCGGGGGCGGAGAGGATCTCCTCCAGGTGTTTGACGTCCTTGTGCCGGTAGATCTTGCGCGGGGCCTTGGCCAGGCGGGCGCCGTCGATGATGGAGGCGTGGTTGAGCTCGTCGGAGATCAGCAGGTCGGTCTCCGACGACATCAGCGACTGGCACACCGCCACGTTGGAGGTGAAGCCGGACTGGAACAGGATGGAGGCCTCGGCGTGTTTGAACTCGGCGAATTTCCTTTCGAGCTCGGTGTGCAGGGACATGGTGCCTATTATGGTGCGCACCGCGGCCGAGCCCACGCCGTATTTCTCGATGGCTTCGATGGCGGCTTTCTTTACCTTCTGGTTGTCGGCCAGGGCCAGATAATTGTTGGAGGTGAGGTTGACCACTTTCTTCCCGTCTATCACGGAAACAGGGGCCTGCGCGCTTTCCAGCACGCGCGGTTTTATGAAGCGGTTCTCCTTTTTAAGCGCGGCAACTTCCTCGTCGGCGAATTTAAGGGTGTCAAAGGTCATAGTGTTGTTCTCCCTGCTGAAGCGTTAGCCGCCCTGGCTGGCTTTACGGCACCAGTATCACTTTTCCGCATTTCTGCTCTTTCGAATTTATCAGGTCGAAAGCCTTCCGGAAATCCTTGAACTTGAAGGTATGGGTGACGGCGGGCCTGGGGTCCACCGCGCCCGATTTCAGCAGGCTTTCCATCTTATACCAGCTCCTGAAGATCTCCCGTCCGGCCACGCCCTCGAGGCGGATGCCCCTGCGCACGATGTCGCCGGCGTAGTCTATGCTCAGCTTGGTCAGCGGCAGCCCGAACGCCACGAAGCGGCCCCCGGGGCGCAGCGCTTTGAGCCCGAGCTCGACGGCGGCCGCGCCGCCGCTCATTTCCACCACGGTGTCGGCGCCTTCGGCGCCGCAGGTCCGGGCTATCTTTTTCAGGCAGTTCTTGTCGGCGGGATCGATGGCCGCCCCGGCGCCCATCTTCAGCGCCAGCCGGCGCCGGTAGGGGGAGGGGTCCAGCGCTATTATTTTCCTGGCCCCGCCGGCCCTGGCTATGCCGGCCGCGAAAAGGCCCTGGGGCGCGCAGCCCGAGACCACGATGGACCGGCCCACGATATCTTCGGCCAGCACCGCGTGCACGGAGCTGCCGAACGCGCCCATCAGCGCGCCGATGTCCTTGAGCGAGTCGTCGGTGTGCTTCCAGGCGCAGCGCGCCGGCACCGCCGCGTATTCGGCCAGCCCGCCGGGCGTGTCGCGGCCTATCACGCGCAGGTACTGGCAGATATGGCGCTGGTCGTTGCGGCACTGGCCGCAGACGCCGCAGAAAATGTGGGATTCCACGGAAACGAAATCGCCTTTCTCGAAGCCCCGGGCCAGCGAGCCCGTTTCAACCACTTCGCCGCAGAATTCCTGGCCGAAGACAAAGGGCAGGCGGTGGGCGGGGAACAAAGGGTCGGTCCAGTTATAGGCGGCCAGGTCGCCGGAACTCAGCGAGGCGGAGGTTACGCGGATCAGCAGCTCGTCCTTGTTTATTACCGGCACCTCGGCGTCGCGGTATGCCGCGCCCGGGGCGTGAGAGGTTTTTACAATCGCTTTCATGGGTGGCTCCTTGCCGTCTCGGCCCGCGTAGCGCGCGGGCCTGATTATTATGATATAAAAAATGGATTGAAAAATATATCTAACCGCGGGTAAAATTTAGTAAATTGTATATAACATGCCGCAACTGTCGCAGACGCTTCCAGCTGAAGACCGCCTTGTTCTGCTGCCTAAGAACCCGGGCGCTTTCTTCGTGCTGTGGCTGTTCTCAGCCTCGCGCGCGGAGGCTTTCCGCTCCGGCGCGCTGGCCGGGGAAGTGGAACTGCGGCTGTTCTTCCAGGAGGACAAGGCGCAGGCTTTCTCCCGCAAGGCCGCGTGGGACGCGGGCGGGGCTTATCTGGACGTGCCGGCGCAGGGGAAAAATTACTCGGCCGCTCTTTACGCGCAGCGCGGCGGGGAATGGGAAAAACTTCTCGAGTCCAACTTCTCCGCGGCCCCGGCCGCGGCCGGAATGGCCGAAGAGCGCGCTTACGCCAGCATGGAATTCCATAAACGGGGGCTGCCATGAGCGCGCGCGGCTCTTTGATGTTCGTGCTGCACGCCCACCTGCCGTACGTGAACCATCCCGCCGATTCCAGCTTCCTGGAAGAAAACTGGTTCTTCGAGGCCGTGGCGGAAACTTACGTCCCTATAATCTCTTCGCTCGAGCGCCTGGCCGCCGAAGGTATCCGGCCGGGCATCGCCATTTCCATTTCGCCCACGCTGGGGGCCATGCTCGAGAACGAAGAGCTCGAGGAGAAGATGGCGCTGTACCTCGAGTCGCGCCTGGAGCTTATCGAGAAAGAACTGGTGCGCGCCAAAGATGATCCGGCGCTGCTCAAAACGGTCAAGCTTTACCAGAAACTTTACGAGGACGCCGCCGCGCTGATGCATAAATACAGCGGAGATCTCATCACCCCGCTGAAGGCGCTGCAGCATGCCGGGCAGATAGAGATAATAACCACGGCCGCCACGCACGCCGTGCTGCCGCTGCTGACCAGGCCCGAGGCCGTGCGGGCCCAGCTGGCCGTGGCGGCGGAGGATTACCAGGAGCGCTTCAACCGGCCGCCGGCCGGCTTCTGGCTGCCGGAGTGCGGCTATGAGCCGCGCCTTAACTCCTACATGAAGCTTTCAGGGTTCGCGTACACTTTCACCGAGTCCCACGCCGTGGAATTCGCGGGCGACGCGGCCCCCGGCGGCGTCTCCACCCCCTACCGCACCACCAACGGCCTGGGGCTTTTTGCCAGGGACGCGGCCAGCTCGCGCGAAGTGTGGAGCGCCAAGTTCGGCTACCCCGGCGACCCCGCGTACAGGGAATTTTACCGGGACCTGGGGCACGACGGGGAGTACGAGGATATCCGGCCCTACCTCGGTTCCGACGGCATCAGGCGCCCGCTGGGGCTTAAATACTACCGCATCACGGGGCAGGGCGTGGACCTGGCGGCCAAGAGTACTACGACCCCGACCTGGCCCTGGCGCGGGTGGAGGCGCACGCCGCGGATTTCCTGGCCCGCCGCATGGCGCAGACGGACGAGATCTACAGCGCGCACGGCGGGCGGCCGCTGATAGTGAGCTGCTACGACGCCGAGCTGTTCGGCCACTGGTGGTTCGAGGGGCCGGCTTTCCTGGAGACGGTGATCCGCAAGATACGGGTCGAGCGCCTGCCGCTGCAGTTCGTTACGCCCTCGGAATATCTTAACTCCTGCCAGGAGCCGCGGGCGATCACGCCGGGCATGTCCTCCTGGGGCGAGAACGGCTATTTCGACCCGTGGGTGAACGAGTCCAACGATTTCATTTATAACGCGGTCTACGCGGCCACCGACAAGATGATAGAGACGGCCAACCGCTTCCGCAACCAGGACCTGTCGGGCGTGAACGCCCGGGCGCTGAACCAGGCCGCGCGCGAGACTTTGCTGGCGCAGTCCTCCGACTGGGCTTTCCTGCTTTACATCGGTTCCCACGCGCAGTACGCCAAGAGCCGCCTGGAGGACCACGCGGCGGCCGCCATCAAGCTGCTGGGCGAGGTGATAGAGAAAAAAGTGGACGAGGCCGCGCTCTCCGAACTGGAGCAGCGCAACAATCTCTTCCCGCGCCTCGACTTCCGCGTCTTCGCTTCGGTCTCAAAATTCTGATCCCGGCTCCGCTGCCGGGGCCGGGATCAGAAGCATGCCGCGAACCTTACGCGGCGTTGCTAGACCGCCTGTTTCTTCTTCTTGAACTCTTTCCACACCGCCTTGAAATCCTCCGGCATCGGGGATTCCAGTTCCGTTTTTTTGCCGGTCACGGGGTGGGCGAAGGCCAGGCGCGTCGAATGCAGCAGCATGCGGGCCGCCGGGCGGCCGCCGTAGAGCCTGTCGCCTATTATCGGGTGGCCCAGGTACTCCATGTGTATCCTTATCTGGTTGGTGCGGCCGGTCATGGGGTGTATCTGGAGCAGGGCGCAATCGGCGCCCTTTTCCTTTATCTTGTATTCGGTCACGGCGTCCCGGCCGTATTCCCAGACCTTGATCTTCTTAAAGCCCGTGGCGCGGCCGATGGGGGCGTTTATCACGCCGGTCCGGTCCTCCGGGATGCCGCCCACGGCGCCCAGATAGGTCTTCTCCATCAGGCGGTCCCTGAACCCCGCGGTAAGCGCTTCCTGCGCCCCGGCGGTCTTGGCCAGTATCATCAGCCCGCTGGTGTCGCGGTCGAGGCGGTGCACCAGGCCCAGCCTGGTAACGCCGGTCCCGGCCATCTTCGGGCGCGCGGAGAACAGCAGGGAAACCAGCGTGGGCTCGCCGAGCAGGGCGGCGGCAGGGTTCGTTTCCCAGGCCGCCGAATTCGGGTGCACGGCCAGGCCCGCCGGCTTTTCCACCGCCAGCAGCGCTTTGTCCTCGAAGATCACCAGTCCCTCGAAGCCGTCCTGCCGCTGGCCGGTCTCGGGGGCGCCTATCTCCACGATATCGCCCGTGTCGAGCTGGTACGACGGCTTCCTGATCTCGCCGTTGACCGTGACCAGTCCTTCCAGCACCAGGGACCTGGAGAAGGGCCTGGTGAAGTTCTCGCCGGTTTCAGTAAGGAACACATCAAGCCGGCAAGGGGGGCCTGAATAGGTGATTTTATTTTTTTTCATAATTTAGTTTTACCAGGCAGGCCGCCGCGGCGGCCGCTACCGCGGCGGAGATCAGCTGGCCGGGGGACAGCCCCAGCGTCGAGACCCCGCGGTCGTCCCCGCGCAGGAATTCCAGCGCGAAACGCAGCGCGCCGTACAGCACCGCGTAGAGGCAGATCACCGTTCCGGGCCGGAGGCGCCCGGCCAGCGCCCTGTTCAGGGCTTTGTTAAGCATAACAAAGATCAGCACGTTCCCGGCGGCCTCGTAGAGCTGCACGGGGTGCAGCGGTACGCCCAGCAGGGCGGGGTTCACTTCGCAGACCGGGTCCGTGAACGTGACGCCCGGCCAGCCGCCGGCGGGGAGCCCGTGGCAGCAGCCGGCCAGGAAACAGCCTATCCGGCCGAAAGCGTGGCCGACGGCCAGCGCCGGCGCGAAGAGGTCGGCCGCGCGCGGCAGCGGCAGGCGGTTGCGGCGCGCGGTGAGCAGGAAGGCCGCGGTGCCGCCGGCCAGCCCGCCGTAAAAAACGAACCCGTACTGGAAAGTGCGCAGCACGTAGTACAGTTTCTGCGCGACGCTCCCGCCGAAGTCCTGCCAGTAGGTGACCGCGTAGAAAAGCTTGGCGCCCAGCATGCCGCCCAGCACGGTGTAAAAGATCAGATCGGAAAGCGCTTCCCGTTTAAAACCGGCCTTTTGCGCCTTGCTGAAAATATAGAAGATCGCGGACAGGTAGCCGGCCGCCACCATCAGCCCGTAGGCCGGCAGTTTGAACGCCCCGATCTGGAAAATGAATGGATGCATAGTTGTCAGCCGGCCGGCGCCGCTTTTTTCAGGAAAGCTATGGCGCGGGAAAAATCCGCCAGCGGGGCCGCGGCTATGCCGAGCTCACGGCAGAGCCTGAGCAGCCGCCCCGCGGCGTAAACCTTGTCGGCCAGCGCGGCCGCTTTCAGGTCGTTGGGCCCGTCGCCGAAAAAGACCACCCTGCGCCCCGCGCGCTTGTGCCGGCGCACCCGGTCGGCCTTGAAAGCGCTGAGGTCCAGGCGCCCGAGGAAGGGATAGGTTATCACTATCCCGGCCGGGGTCACGCGGGCCCTGCCGAAAAAGGCCTTCACGCTCACGCCCTGCTTCCTGAAAAAAGGGTCCGCGTAAAGGTCCACGCCGCCGCTGGCCACTTCGAAAGGTATGCGGTTGAGCGCGCAGAACGCCACGAACTTCCGGAACCCGGGCCTGGCCTTGACCCTGCGCCTGACGAATTGTGTTATGGCGGCCTCCGAAAGCTTCGCCCCGGCGAAGGCCTTCTTCATGAAGTCCTCCACGCGCACCTTCAGCGAATAGGACTTCTCTATGGTTTCCCTGTCCGCGCAGCCGTAATGCAGCAGCAGCGAGTCCCCCACGTCGGCCAGCGTGATGGTGCCGTCGAAATCCGAGACCGCCGCCCAGCCGCCCGGCGCCGGCTTGCGCCGCGTCATTTTACCGCCTTGAGAAAGTCTTCCCGGCGGCCCTGGAGGGCCAGCTTAAGATACAGGTTGTATTCCTTCTGCACGCCCATGGTGGAGGTGTCCCCGTTGTAGGAATGGCCGGGGTACAGCGCGTTGGCGGAGGGCAGGCCGGCCAGCCTCACGAAGCTGTTGTACAGGGCCTCGGGGCTCGAGCCCGGCAGGTCCACGCGGCCGCACTCGCCCACGAACAGCGTATCGCCGGAGAACACGGCGCCCGGCACCAGGTAGCAGACCGAGCCCTGAGTGTGCCCCGCCGTGCGCATCACCGTTATTACGCCCGCGCCGAGCCGTATCTTATCGCCTTCGGCCGCGTCGCGCAGGCCCGCGGGGCGTTCCTCCAGCATGAACTGGTCCTCGGCGTTAAGGTATACCGGCAGCCCGGAGTTCTTTCCGGCGAAATAGTTCACGCCGTTGACGTGGTCCGGGTGGGCGTGCGTCAGCAGCACCATCTTCAGCGCCAGCCTTTCTTTTTTCAGGAAGGCCTCCAGCTTTCCCGGCTCCCACGCGGGGTCTATCAGCGCGGCCTCGGCCGAGCTTTCGTCCCAGACGACGTAGGAGAAGTTATCCATCGGGCCCACTTTGAACTGCATGCTTTTCATTTGTCGGAATCCTTGGGAGGGGGAAAACGGTATTCGGTCTCGCCGGGCCTGATCAGCCCGAGCTCCCTGCGCGCCGCCTGCTCCACGGCGGGGTTGGCGCCCACTTCCTTAAGCTGCTTCGCCAGCTCGGCGCGCTGTCCTTCGAGCTGCAGTTTCCTGGCCGTAAGGGTGCGGTATTCGCGGTAGCTCGCCACGAGGTTCCGCAGCCCCCTGTTGCCCAGCAGTATGAACGCCAGGGCCAGCACCAGCACGTATCTTAGTTTTATCCCGAAGCGCAGTTTCTTCATAAAAAAAACCCGCCGCTATCCGCCCCGTTGCCGCGCCCCCCTGGAGGGTACGCGGCGGGGGGGGGGACACGGCGGGGTTCCTGTTCGCCGGTTATTTGAACTTGAAAGCGAAGTCCTTGGCGTAGCGCGCTTTCTTGCCCAGCTCTTCCTCGATGCGGATGATGAGTTGAAGCGCTTTTCAATGAATCGCTCTCTTGACAAGCTTTCCGGTACCATCAATGCCTCGCTTTCCCTCAGCGGTAAGGAGGGGGCTAAAACAACGGTCGTCAAAATAAGCGGAAAG
>CAIRNJ010000042.1 GCA_903879915.1 uncultured Elusimicrobia bacterium | reverse complement strand
TGCCAAGGCAGCGGCCGCGCAGGCCGCCGCCGGGCCCGCCCCGGCGTGTCCGCTCCCGGCCGCCGCCGGCACGCTGCGCGTCATGGTAGTGGACGACGAGCCCGTTATCCGCCTGCTGCTCAGGAAATTCATAGAACGCGCGGGTTACCAGGTCATTGAGGCCGTGGACGGAGAAGAAGCGCTTACGGCCATAGCGGCCGGTGAGCCGCCCGACCTGCTGGTGACGGACATACATATGCCGAGGATGAACGGGCTTAAGCTCGTGCACGCCCTGCGGCAGACCCTCGGGCTCTGCGACCTGCCGATAATAATGCTCACTACGGAAAGCTCCGACAAAAGCCAGGAGATGGCTTTCAAGCTCGGGGCCGACGACTACATAATAAAGCCGTTCAAAGCGCCCCTGGTGATAGCCCGCATAACTGCGGCGCTAAGACGGGCCGGCCGCGGAAAATAAGAAAAATATGACCGAGTCCAGAATGTGCACGAAGTTCCTGCCCGCGGAAAAAGCCTCGGCGGCGGAGGTGCAGCGCCAGCACAGCATGTTTTTAGCGACGCCGCTCATGGCCGATGCGCTCAACGGCATGATCAACTTCACCCTGATATTGAACCGGGAGCGCCAGGTGGTTTTCGTGAACAGGTCGTTCGCCGATTTCCTGAAAAAGCGCGGCGTTGCCGATCCCATAGGCCTGCGGCACGGCGATCTGGCCGGCTGCACCCATGCCACGGAAACCGAAGGCGGCTGCGGCACCACCGAAGCCTGCCGCTACTGCGGCGCCGCCCAGGCCATGGCGGCCGCGCTCGGCGGCAGCGAGGCGGTAAAGGAATGCCGCATCCTGGCTAAAAAAAGCGGCGAAGAACTGGACCTGCGCGTGCAGGTCAAGCCGTTCAAGTGCGGCGGCGAGGATTTCCTGCTGATGTCCATTGTCGACATCAGCTCCGAAAAGCGCCGCCAGGCGCTGGACCGGCTTTTTTTCCACGACATCCTCAACACCGCCGGCGGCCTGCAGGGGCTTATCTCACTTATGGACAGCTCGAGCCCGGAGGAGCTGAAAACCTATGTGCCGACCGCGGCCCTGGCTTCGGACCGCCTGGTGGACCAGATACTTTCGCAGAAAGACCTGGCGGCGGCGGAGCGCGGCGACCTGCACCCGAAGGCGGCGTCTTTTCCGGCGGCGGAATTATTGGAAGAGATAGCGGCCCTGTTCCGGGCCCATGAGGCAGGCAAAGGCAGGCAGGTGGCCGTAAAGGCCGACTGCGGCGGCCTCGTAATAAACACGGACAGGACGCTGCTGCTGCGCGTTATAGGCAACCTGGTAAAGAACGCGCTGGAAGCGGAGAGCGCGGGCGCCACGGTAACCCTCGCCTGCCTGAAGACCGGCGGCGGCGCGGCGTTCACGGTACATAACCCCGGGCAGATGCCCGACGCGCCGCGCCTGCAGGTTTTCCAGCGCTCCTTCACCACCAAAGGCGAAGGCCGCGGGCTCGGCACCTACAGCGTAAGGCTGCTCGCCGAAAAATATCTTAAAGGAAAAGTTTCTTTCGCCACCGGCCCTTCCGGCACCGAGTTCCGGGTGGAACTCCCTGAAACGCTTCTATAGCGGCCGCCAGCGTGCCGGCGTGTATGCGCACCGTGTCGGCGAACTTTTTAGCGTAACCGCCGCCCAGGACCACGGCCACCGGCAGCCCGCTGCGGCGGCATTCCCTGAAAACGTAAGCGTCCCTTTTCCTTATCCCGCCCATGGTCAGCTTCAGGCCGCCCAGCAGGTCGCCTTTATAAACGTCGGCGCCCGCCACATAGATGGCAAGGCCGGGCCGCGCGCGCGCTATGACGCCCGGGAGAGCTTTCTTCAGCGCCGCCAGGTAGCGCGCGTCGCCCGTGCCCGCCGGCAGTTCCACGTCCAGAGAACTCTTTTCCTTTTTTTCCGGGTAAAGGCCGCGCTGGTGCATGGAGAACGTGAACACCCGCCCGTCCCGGCGGAAAATAGCGGCCGTGCCGTCGCCCTGGTGCACGTCGAGATCTATCACCAGCGCGCGCTTAATCCGCCCCTCTTTAAGAAGTTTTTTTATGGCCACGGCCATGTCGTTGAGCAGGCAGAAGCCGCCGCCGCGCCCCCTGAACGCGTGATGGGCGCCGCCGCCGCAGTTCAGGCCCGCGCCGGTCTCCAGCGCGTGCCGCGCGGCCAGGATGGTGCCGCCCACGTTCATCAGATGGGCCCCGGCCACGGCCGGGGTCAGTTCGAGCTCGGCCCGGGCCGCATCCGCCGGCGTGAACGCGCAGCGCAGGTTCTTGGCCGCCCAGCGCCGCGTATGCGCCAGCTCCAGGTCCCGGCGCGACGGGCGCGCGGGCTCCGTAACGTCGCGGCGCGAGACCAGACCAGCGGCCAGCAGGCGCCGCAGGGCGGCTTCGAACTTGTCCGCGCGGAACACGTGGCCCTGGTCCTTAACGGTATATTTTTTTGAAAATACGATGCGCATCGGTTCAAAGGAACAGCACCGCCAGCAGGAAAGCGGCGCAGAGCATCATGCAGCCGAAAACGAAGAAGTCGCCGTTGAGCACATAGAAACTTTGCGCGGCCGCCGGGTCTATTTCCGGAGCGGCGCTCAGCACCCCCACAGCATTGAGCGCGAGCCGGGAGGTTATCCGGCCGTAAGGGTCGATGAAGGCCGAAACGCCGTTGTTGGCCGCCCGCAGCACGGGCCGGCGGGTTTCCACGGCCCGGAACACGTTCACCAGCAGGTGCTGATAGGGCGCGGCGGTGTCCAGGTACCAGCCGTCGTTGGTGATGTTCACGAACAGCTGCGCCCCCCGCGCGGCGTCGCTGCGGAACAGGAAAGGAAAAACGGATTCATAGCAGATCACGGCCGAGGTCGTGACGCCCTTTACCGTCATCAGCTGCTGCGCCGGCGCGCCCGGATAAAATTCGCCCATGGCGGCCACGGGTTCTACGAATTTCCCCAGCAGGTCCCTGAAGGGCACATATTCCCCGAACGGCACCAGCACCCGCTTGTGATAATCCGCCGCCTGCGCGCCCGCCGGGTCTATAAGGAAAGCCGCCACGCGGCGGCCGTCGCCGCGGGAGACCGAGCCCACCAGGTTGTAAGCCTTCCCCTCCCTGGCCAGCCGCGACACCCAGCCGCCCCAGCGCTTCTCCTCTATCCAGCCCGGCAGCGCGTTCTCCGGCCAGACCACCAGGTCGGAGCCGGCGGCGCTTTTCACCAGCCCCTCTATGCGGGCCTCTATCTCCGAGGCGCGGGCGGGCTCCCATTTGTCGTAAAGGGCTATGGAGGGCTGGATCAGCGCGGCCTTGAGCGCCACGGCGCCGACCGGCGCCTGGACCTTTTTCAGCACGTCGGCGCCGTACACCCAGAGCCCGCCGATCACCAGCGCCGCCGGCGCCATGCGCAGCAGCGCGCGCAGCGGGCCGACGCGCCCGAAAAGGGTTACGCTGGCCAGCGCGCCGGTGAAACAGACGGCCCAGCTCAGCCCGTAAAGGCCGGTCACGGAAACCACCTGGATGAGACTGGTATACTGCCACTGCGTATAGGCCAGCGTGAACCAGGGGAACCAGGCGCCCTTCAAATTCACCGAGACCTTGGCCCATTCCATCAAAACCCAGCCGGCCGCGAACACGTACGGCCACGCGCCCGGCCCCGCTTTTTTAAGATAGAAGCCGAAGGCGGCCGGCAGCGCGAACTCCACGGACAGCAGCCCGGCCAGCAGCGCCAGCCCCAGCGCGCTGACGGCCGGCTCCACGCCGCCGGCCCGCATGGTGGGATAGATCCAGTAAAGCAGCCCGAGATAAAATAGGAACCCGGCGCCGAAGCCGCCGGCCAGGGCGGCTCTCACGCTGCGGCAGCCCAGGATGTAATAAGTCAGCGGCGCCAGGGCCAGCCAGGCCAGCCAGCCCTGGTCGAATTTAGGGTAACTGAGGATCAGGAGTACGGAGGTCAGCGCGGGCAGCAGCCGGGCCGCCGCTTTGGACCGGCCGGCGGCTGACAAGGAAGAGAAAAAAGAACGGACCATTCCGGGATTTATCATCTTATCCGCCGCTCTCCGCCGCCCGCAGGCCGGCGCGCGCCGCTAGCCGGCGCCGTGGCACTTTTTATATTTCTTGCCGGAGCCGCAGGGGCAGGGATCGTTGCGCCCCACCTTGTCGTTGACGAACTTGGAGGCCGGCTTCGGCGCCGCCGCCGCGGCCGGCCTGGCCGGCGCCGCCTGCGGCGCGCCCTCTACCGCCACCGGGCGCGCTGCGGGCCGCGGCGGCAGCTGCACGTGGAACACGTATTCCACCATCTGGTCGCGCACGCGGCCGAGCATGGTCTCGAACAGCGCGTACGATTCCTTCTGGTATTCTATCAGCGGGTCCTTCTGGCCGTAGGCGCGCAGCCCCACGCCCTTCTTAAGGTGGTCCAGGTCGTAAAGGTGGTTCTTCCACACGTGGTCCATGATCTGCAGCAGCAGCACGCGCTCCAGCTCGGCGAAGTTCACGTTGCGCTCGGCGAAGTCGGCCACGCGCACGTCGAAGGCCGCGTTCACGCGCTGCATGACCGCCTCTTCCAGGGCGGGCCTGATCAGCACATGCACCTCGTCGGCGGTATAGGCTACTTCGAAACCGAAGGTCTTTTTAAGGTAGACGTTGAGCACGTCCAGCTTCCACAGCTGCGCGGCCTGCTCCGCCGGGGCGTTGATGTCCAGCTGCTCCAGCACGGATTCGTGGATCATTTTCTTCACGCGCTCGCCCACTTCGAGGCCGTCGAGGACGATATTGCGCAGCTCGTAAATAGCCAGGCGCTGCTTGTTCATCACGTTGTCGTAATCCAGCAGCTGTTTGCGGGCGTCGAAGTTCATGCCTTCCACGCGCTTCTGGGCGCCCTCTATCTGGCGGCTGACCAGCGCGGACTCTATCACCTCGCCCTCTTCCATGCCCAGCTTCTCCATGATGGCGGAGATGCGCTCGCTGCCGAACAGGCGCATCAGCTCGTCCTCCAGCGAAACGTAGAACACCGACGAGCCGGGGTCGCCCTGGCGCGCGCAGCGGCCGCGCAGCTGGTTGTCGATACGGCGGCTTTCGTGGCGCTCGGTGCCCATCACGTGCAGGCCGCCGGCTTCGGTAACGTACGCCTGCTCGCCCGGCTCGGCCGGGTTGCCGCCCAGCACGATGTCGGTGCCGCGGCCGGCCATGTTGGTGGCTATGGTCACCTGGCCCTTGCGGCCGGCCTGCGAGATTATCTGCGCCTCCATCTCGTGGTACTTGGCGTTGAGCACCTGGTGCGGGATGCCTTTTACGCGCAGCATGGTGGCCAGCTTCTCGGATTTCTCTATGGAGCGGGTGCCCACCAGCATCGGCTGGCCCTTGCGCCAGCGCTCTTCTATCTCCATCACCACGGCGTTGTTCTTTTCGCGCTCGGTGCGGTAGATGCGGTCCGGGGAATCTTTGCGCACCAGCGGCCGGTTGGGCTCGATCTCCACCACGTCCAGGTGGTAGATCTCCCAGAACTCGTCCGCCTCCGTCATGGCGGTGCCGGTCATGCCGGACAGCTTCTTGTACAGCTTGAAATAGTTCTGGAACGTGATCGTGGCGAGGGTCTGGTTCTCCTCTTTTATCCGCATGTTCTCCTTGGCCTCGATGGCCTGGTGCAGCCCGTCGGACCAGCGGCGGCCCGGCATCAGGCGGCCGGTGAACTCGTCCACGATTACGATCTCGCCGTCCTTGACCACGTAGGCCACGTCCAGCTTGAACAGGTGGTAGGCGCGCAGTCCCTGCGTAAGGTGGTGCGCCCATTCCGAGCTGACGTCGTCGTAGATGTTGCCCACGCCCAGGATCTTCTCGGCCTTGCGCACGCCTTCCTCGGTCAGCGTGGCGGTGTGGCTCTTCTCGTCTATCACGGCGTCGTAGCCCACGCCCAGGTCCACCCCGTCGCGCTTGGCCTCGATCTCCTCTTTCTCCGTGATGAACCGCGGCGTGAGCAGCGGGATCACGCGGTTGACCAGGTAATATTTGTCGGTGGATTCCTCGGCCGGGCCGGAGATGATCAGCGGCGTGCGGGCCTCGTCCACCAGGATGGAGTCCACTTCGTCGACCACGGCGAAGTTGCGCTCGCGCATCACGCGCTCGCCGGCGTCCATCACCATGTTGTCGCGCAGGTAGTCGAAGCCCACCTCGTTGTTGGTGATGTAGGTGATGTCGCGCCTGTACATCTCGCGGCGGTCTTCGTTCTTCATGTCGTGCTGCACGGAGCCCACGGTGAGGCCCAGGAACTCGTGCACGGGCGCCATCCAAGCGCTGTCGCGCTTGGCCAGGTAGTCGTTGACGGTGACGATATGCACGCCGTGGCCGGTGAGGGCGTTGAGGTAGGCGGGCAGCGTGGAGACCAGCGTCTTGCCTTCGCCGGTGCGCATCTCGGCGATGTTGCCGCGGTGCAGCACGATGCCGCCCTTCAGCTGCACGTCGTAATGGCGCAGCTTGATAGTGCGCTTGGACGCCTCGCGCACGCAGGCGAAGGCTTCGGGCAGCAGGTCGTCGAGGGTCTCGCCCTTGGCCAGGCGCTCCTTGAATTCCGGGGTCTTGGCCCGCAGTTCGGCGTCCGAAAGTTTTGAAATTTCTTCCTCGAGGGCGTTTATCTGGTCGACTATGGGCTGGATAGTCTTCATCGCGCGCTCGCTCTTGGAACCGATAAAGGATTCAACGATCTTTTTAAGCATAGTACCTCTATTAAACAATTTTTAAACGCGTTTATAAACAATCGGCGCCGGAAAGCGTCCCTGCCAGGGCGGCCGGAGCGCTCGTTCGCCGGGAGAGAACTATATCCCGTTCTTCAAAAGTTTTTTGCGGAGGAACATGAACAGCCAGAGGTCGGGGCCGCCGAACCAGCGGGGCCGCCAGTGCAGGTTCTTGAACCAGAAACCGACAAGTTTCTTTACCGGGTTGCGGGCGGCGCTCCAGTTCAGGCCGTAATGCGCCACCTCCCACACCTTGGGGAGGCTTTTGTTCTCTGCGGCGCTCAGCCACGGGTACCCGGGGCTTTCGTCGAAGACCGAGCCGGTGGGGTTGCTGTCGTAAAAATTTTCCCATTCCTCGAAGCTGGCCGGGAAATGCAGCCCGTATTTCTTTACCTCTTCGTACAGCGTACCGCCGGGATAAGGCCTGTAGACCTGCGGCCCCAGGATCTCCACCAGCGGCCCGAGCGCGTGCAGGTCCGAGATCAGGGCGTAAGTTTCTTCCCGGTCCGCGGCCGTCTCGCCGGGAATGCCGGTGATGAACGAGCAGTTGGCGCTGATGCCGTGACCGACGCACTGCTCCACGGCGCGCTTTATCCGCGCCACGGTCTGGCCCTTGCGCAGGTGGTTCAGCGTCTTCTGCGAACCGCTCTCCACTCCGAAGCGGAGCTGCACGCAGCCGCACCTTGCCATCCGGTCGAGCAGGGCGTCGTTTATTTTCAGGTCGGTGAAATTCGTGACCCGGGAGGTGGCCTCCCATTTGAACCGGTAGCCCTTCTCCAGTAGATGCGCGACCACGGCTTTCGCCTTTTCGATATCGAAGAAGAAATCCTCGTCCCGGAAGTAGATCTTGGGCGGGCTGAATTCCTTTACCACGTAATCGATATCCGCCAGTATCTTGTCCACCGGTTTGCCTTCGTAGCGGCAGTTCCTGACGCTGTTGACGCAGAAGGCGCACTTGAACGAGCAATTGAACCCGGTGATGACCTGAGCCCTGTCCCGGCGGTAGCCCTCGCGCACCTTTTCCGGCAGGAATTCGTACAGGAAATTATCGCGGGGCAGTTCGTAAGTCACCACCTCGTCGATAAGCTTTCCGGGGTCCTGTCCGGGAAAGAGTATGTGGTGGATGCCCCCGGTGATGACGCGCACGCCGGGATGATGTTCCTTTATATAACGGATGAGCGGCAGCGTGTACTTTATCTGCATCGAGGTCACGGAGAAGCCGACCGTGTCGCGGTCCTTCACTATTTCCGCGAACTTGGCGAAAAAATCGTCCTCGTTGTTCTCGTCCAGGTATTTGACGTCGGAGTCTTTTACGGCGGTCTTAAAATAGCTGGCTACGGCCCAGGCGCCCCACATGACCTGCCCGGCGAGCTTCCCCGGGCCGGAGCGGGAATTCACCACCAGGATCCTGCGCATTCCGGACAGATCGAGTTCTTTTGTCATTTGAGCGTCTTATTCAATTATAAAACAATATGACCGCCCATTGGAAACGAATAGCCCGCGCCGGCCCGGCACGTTCCTGCCGGGGAAACACCGGGAAAGTCTGAAAAGCTTTGCCGCATTTGCTAAAATCAGACTCGATGCTGCCGGATATCAGACAGATAATAATGAGAAGCGGTCCCTGCGTGGATTCGCTGCCTGCGCTCGATTTTTACCTGTCGGCCCTGGAAAGCCCCGTCCTGAAATGGCCGCTCATTCTTCTGCGGCTGAAATTCACCCCCGACATACTCGAAAAGATACGCGCCTCCGGGCTGCCTGCGGAAGAGAAGGGGCGGCTTTTTTCCCGCGCCATGACGCTGTTCAGGAGCGGGGGCGCGTACAAGACCACCGCCGTCAACCGCAGCCCGCTGACGGACCGGGCCGTAATGGAAAAAGTGCGGCCGGGCGACCTGCTGCTGGAAACGGGCGTTTCAGACGGGATCTCCGCCGCGAATCTGCTCGCGGGGGTGAAGAATGCCGAAATAATCCTTTCCGACAGGCAGAGCAGTTTCCGCTACCTCGACCGCGGATGCGCGCGGTTCTTTTACGACAACGAGAACGGCGCGCTGGCCGTCAGGCTGCCCGGGTTCTACCTGTGCGCGGGGATAGCCGCCGGCCCCATACCGGAAGACGCGGGCGTGATAAGGATCCTCAACCCCCTGCTCGAGGAAAGGTTCAAGGCGGCCGAACTGGTCGCGTTCGATATTTTTTCCGGTTCCCTGCCGCGAAAGGCGAACATAATCAAATGCGCCAACGTGCTGAGCAATATCGGCTTTTCCGTACCCCAGATGAAGGCCGCCGTGGCGAACCTGGCGAAAAACCTGGCAAATAACGGCTGGCTTTTTATTTCACAGAACAACGCGAAATACAGGAACGGGGAAGCCTTTATCGCGCTGCAGGAGACGGACGGCCGCCTGGCGCTCAGGCAGGAAGTTAACGGGCACGAGATACTGGAGCACCTGAGATCGCCGCTCTTCTCGGACCTGCTGGTTCCTGACGCGGCGCTGAGCGCCGCCGCGCCCGCGACGGACCGCGGAGAGGACTTTCTGCATTACATCTACAGGCGCATAGCGGGCGAGCGTCCCGGCGAGGGGGCAAAGAAATTCATCCGCCACCTGAGCTGGATAGGAATAAGTTTCGCGGTGGCCAAGGTCATATCTTCTCTCGTAAATATAGGCGCGGGCAGGATGCTCGGCCCCCTGGAATACGGGAAGATCAACGTATTGGTTTCCACGGGAGCCGTCATCTCCCCTTTCCTTCTCGCCGGCCTCGGCAATTCGGTGATCAAATACGGAGTGGTAAAAGAGGACCGGGACAGGGTGTTCAGTACGGCGGGGGCGCTGTTCCTCGGCCTGGTCCTTTTAATGAGCGCCGTTACGCTGCTCTTCAGGACGCCGCTCAGCTCTTTTTTCGGCATCGGCGAGAAAATGCTTTTCCTGGCGCTGGCCTACGCCATCGCCACGAGCAGTTTCCTGCTGGCCTCCAGCATGCAGCAGGCCTCGGGCAGTTTCTCCGGGAGAGGGCTGAGCGAAATGATCTTCAGCGCGCTGCTGGCCGCCGGTTTTTTCCTGGGCGTAAGGTTCTTAGGCAGGGTGTACGACGCCATGGCCTACGCTTACATCGCGGCTTTCGGCTGCCTGGCGCTGTTCTGGCTGCTCAGGATAGGCCGCGCCACTCATCTTTCGCTGCTGAACAAAGAGCAGTTCTTAAGTATGTCCGCGTACGGGGCCTATTCCTTCGGCGGCGGCCTGGCTTCGTTCTTTCTTTTCAACGTGCAGAGCCTGATCCTTAACGCCTTTTTGCTGCCGCGGGAAGTAGGCATATACGCCGCCTATTACACCGCCACTATCGGCATAGCCGGCTACCTGGGCTACGCCATCAACACCGTCCTGTTCCCGAAGGCTTCGGCCAGCAACGACCGGCGGCGGCTGTGGAAGCTGGCCGCTAAAGGCTGGACGCGCCTCGCGCCCTTCGCGGTATTATTTTTCATGGCCGCGGAAGCGGCCGTGCTTTCGCTGATGGGGAAACATCAATACGGCATGGACGCGTGGATGATGCTCTTCTTCGCTTTATGCAGCACCCTCCTGCTGGTCCAGAGCTCGCTGATGCAGATACTGGCCGCCGGCGGGGTGAGAGCCCTGAGAATAGGCATGTTCCTGGTGTGGGGCGCCGGCTTGTTCAATTTTGCCGCGTGTCTCCTGCTGATCCCCCGCTTCAGGATCATAGGAGCGGCCGGGGCCTTCATTCTTACCTATGTCCTGCAGCTGCTCTGGCTGCGGAGATACGGGGATTCCTGGCTGGAATGAGCCGCGGCCGCCCGCGGCCTTCAAAGCCCGGAACCGAAACGCTCCTTCGCTGCCCAGTATATTTTTTTCATAAAGCCGGGGACGCGCGCCGCAACGGCCTCCCTCACCTCGCCAGCCAGCACGAGCCAGACCAGCCTGAACGACAGGTAGTCGCGATATTTTTTATTCGCCGCGATAACCCTGAGCAGCGGGAAATTGAAGCTGGCCAGGCAGCAGGACTTTTTGAACTTCGGCAGGACATCTTGGTAGCCCTGCGTCCGCAACAGGTCCAGCGCCCGTGCGATGACGTCCTTGTGCAGCTTCCAGTTTTTCAGGCCTGCCGCGCCGTATGATTCCCGGCGCAGCAGCTGCACGGACAGGACCTCGGGGATGTAGCAGATCCCGTAGCGCAGCGCGAGCGTTTGGGAACAGATGCGGTCGCTGCTCCAGCGCAGTTCCGGCAGAAGTCCCGTTTCGTTCAAGGCGCTCTTTTTAATGATCGCGCCGAAACCGGAAAGATAGACTATCTTGCGCCGCATGATCCGGATCAGCTCTTCGGGCGAAAGGTATCCGGCCTCGGCGCTCAGCCTTCTTTTGCTCGGAACGCCCTTGCCGGAATGCGCAAAGACGGTCCGGGAATCCGAGCAGCAGAACGCCGCCATGGGATATTTCTCGATCAGGGCCATGGACTTCTCGAAGAGCTCCGGCATCCACGAGTCGTCGGCCGCCGCCAGGAAAACGTAGTCCCCGCTGGTCTGCCTGAGCGCGTTCTCGCCCGAAGGCACGGTCCCGATGTTCTTTTCGTTGCGTATCAGCCTGATGACGGGATTCTCTTTGGCGAACCGCTCCAGGATCTCGACACTGTTGTCCGTGGACCCGTCGTCCACTATTATTATCTCGTCGGGCTGCCGGGTCTGTTTCAGCAGCGAGCCGATGGACGTAGGCAGAAAATGCCCGTGATTGTAGTTAGACATTATCACGGAGAAACTCGATCGTTTCATACAGCTTTTGCCCGGCTACGCGCCCATCTTGATCACGCAGCGGCCGGTGATCTCGCATTTCCGCAGCCTTTCCAGCGCGGGATTTATCTCGTCGAGGGAGACCCTTTCCGCGATCATGCCCTTCAGGTCCGTCTTCCTGGCTTCAAAAAGCCTCAGGTACCTGGGAATGTCGCTGGAGGGGTCCGACTCGCCCCCGTGCGTGCCGGTCAGCACCTTGCTGAAATGCAGCGGCAGCGAATAGATGCTTATCTTCTCACCGCCCCGGGGCACGCCCAGAAGTATGGTCTTCCCCCTCGCGGAGGTGGCCTCGTAGGCCTGCTCGATCACCCTGACGTTCCCGGTGGTTTCCACTACCACGTCGGCCCCGCCTTTCCCGGCGATCCGGAAGATCTCCTCTTTCATATCCTGCATTTGCGAATTCACGGCGTGCGTGGCGCCCAGCTTCAGGGCCGCCCCGAGCTTGGCGTCCGAGACGTCTATCGCTATTATCGGGTAGGCCGACACCAGCGCCGCCCCGAGGATGGCGCTCAAGCCCGTCCCGCCGGCGCCGCAGACGGCCACGGAGTCCCCGATCTTCACCTTCGCGTTGTTGTTTATCGCTCCGAGGCCGGTGGTGAGCGCGCAGCCGAAAAGGGCCGCGGTCTCCATATCGGCGGACGCCGGGATCCTGGTCACCCGGTTCTCCGACACTACCGCGAGCTCGTTGAAAGTGGTCACCCAGCCGGCGTTCACCACGCCGTGCCGGCTCCACCGGTACGTCGGAGCCGGGGAATCTATCCCCTTCCCTTTCATCCAGTGAAGAACGACCATATCGTCCTTGCGCACCTGGGACACGCCTTCTCCGGTTTCGAGCACGACCCCGCTCGCTTCATGCCCCAGCAGGTGCGGCAGGAATTTATCCGGCCCCTTGGCGCCGGCTATCTCCCCCAGCTGCGAGCCGCAGATGCCGCTGTAGAATATTTTCACCAGCACCTGCCCGTAGCGCAGGGCCGGCACCTCTATTTCGTCTATTACCAGGGGTTTTTTCTGCTCTACAAGAATAGCCGCTTTTGTTTTCACGATAGCCTCACTTTTGTTCCGCCCGCGCTCAATCCGCTATGAACCACCAGTAGTCGCCCTTATAGCCCGTCTCAGCGAACAGTTTCTTCCAGTCGTCGGTGTGCATCATCGTCTCGGCGGTGAGCACCCATTTGAACAGGTTCTCGCGCTCGGTCTCGTTGCGCCAGGCGTCGATGGTAATGTAACTGTTGCCGCGGCAGACGCGGTTTATCTCCCGCAGCGCGGTCTTAAGCCGCTCCAGCGGAAGGTTGTGTATGGAATTGATGGAGATGACCAGGTCGAAGCTCTTGTCCGGGTAAGGGAGCTTCTCGGCGCTGGCTATCTTGAGGAAAGGCTTCACGGAAGGCATCGCGTTCCCGATGGCGTATTCGCTGACGTCTATCCCCGCCACCGTCGCGCCGGGAAGAAGCTCTTTGAAATCATTGAGCATGAAGCCTTTGCCGCAGCCTATGTCCAGGATCGCGGCGTTGTCGGCCAGCTTGTACCGCTCCCGCATGCGCCCGACCACGGATTTCCAGCGGCCGTCGTACCGGTAGCCGCCATAGCCGCACTTGCGGTCTCCGTCGAAGAAGTCTTTTCCGAACTGTTTCGCGAGCCTTACGATCTCGGGGGTTTTCTCCGCCCCGCGCTTATCGTAATCCCTTACCGTTTTCGGATGCGTGTCCAGCAAGTTGATCTCTTCCATCATAAGTCCTCCTACCATTTAGATACCGAAAGCGGTTCCACCAGCATGTTCTCCGCGAATTCTTTCCGGTCCAGGAACGGGACCATATCTTCGAGCGGCATCGGGGAAGAGGTGCCGTCCGGGTTCCTGCGGAAGCCCATCCTGGGCGCTATCTCCTGGTCGCGCCGGACCATGAGCTCGCACACTACGGGGCCGGGAGCGTCCAGGACTTCCCGGATCCTGCCCGCCAGGTTCTCCTCAGCGCCGAAACGGACGGCCTTGACGCCGTAGGCCCGGGCCACTTTCTTGAAGTCCGGTAGGCTCATCCCCCCGGCCGCGGACGAGCCGATATAATTGCCGTCGAAGAAGCCGTCCTGGGTATTGCGGATGGAAAGATAGCCGCCGTTGTTGAGGATGAATATTTTAACCGGGAGCTTATGGTGCGCTACCGTCTGCAGCTCCTGCACGTTGAACTGCATGCTCCCGTCGCCGCAGAGGCAGATGACGCGCCGGCCGCCGCGCGCGAAAGACGCGCCGACCGCTTCGGGCAGCCCGGTCCCCATCGCGCAGAGGCCGGCCGAGATAATGTAGCGCTGTCCCTCTTTCGCCCTGAACGCCTGGGCCGCGAGCTGGTTGACGGTGCCGCCGCCGTCCACCACCACGACGTCGTCCTTAGCCAGCTCTCCTGACAGCGTGTCGATGAACACGTAGGGGTCCGCGAATTTCCCGCGCGCGCCGCCTTTCGGAGAGACCGCGTTATAGGCTTTGTATTTCGAGCAGCGTTCCAGCCAGGGGCCGATATCCTTCCGCTTGCGCTTTCCGGCCGCGCCCAGCATTTCCCGCAGGAATTCCCCGGCGTCGCATTGTACGGCGAGAGCGACCTTGCCCGCTTTAAAGTCCAGCTCTTTCCTGTCGATGTCCACCATTATGATCTTCGCCCCGCGGGCAAAAGCGTCCAGGTTGGTCCCGGTCACGGGGATGGCGAGATGAGACCCGAGGCAGAGCAGCAGGTCGCAATTTTGTATCGCCAGGTTCGCCCCGCGCTGCCCGAACGTCCCGGGCCGGCCCAGGCACAGCTTGCCGTCGGTCGGCATTAGGTCAAGCGCGTCCCAGGTGGTGAGGAACGGGATCTTCAGTTCTTCTATCAGCCTTTTAAACTCGGCTTGCGCGTGGGACAGCCTCACGCCGTAGCCGGCCAGAACTACCGGCCGCTCCGCCCCGGCCAGCAGCTCCAGGGCGCGCCGCACCTCCGCCGCGGCGGGCTTCGCGGAAAGGCCGGGCCCCAGCTCGGAAGGATCGAACCCGGGCAGCGCGTCAGCGTCCACGGACGCCCACTGGAGATCCAGCGGCAGGTCCAGCCAGACCGGCCCGGGCCGCCCGTGCGTGGCGATATAGACCGCTTTCTCCAGATGATACCTTATGGTTTTCGGGTCCTCCACCATGGCCGCGTACTTGGTAAGGGGCCCGACGAGGGTAACGATATCCAGCTCCTGCGTTCCGAGCTGCCTGATGCCTTTCCCCCGCGAGGTGTGGGCAAGCCGGGCCTGCCCGGAAACATACAGGCAGGGAACGGAGTCCAGCCACGCCGCGCACAGCCCGGTGACGGCGTTCGTCCCCCCGGGCCCCGTGGTGACCATCGCCACGCCCAGGCCGTCAGTTACCCGCGCGTAGCCCTCGGCGGCCAGCGCGGCGGCTTGCTCATGGTGCAGGAATACCGCGCCCATTTCCCTGTTCGCGGAAACCGAATCGAAAAGGTGAACGGCCGCCCCGCCGGTAAGCCCGAAGACGTGCTTAACGCCCTGTTTGCCCAGAAAATCCGCCACGTAATCGGTAAGCTTCATTTTACGCCCTTTACTCCCGAGGCCACCGAGAAAATAAAATGGCACATGGGCGCGTAGCCCGTATGAAGGACCGCGTCGTTCATGCCGAACATGAACACGTTCTCGAAGTAGCGCTCCATCAGGGCGCGCAGGCTCTCCATGCTTTTCATGTTGATATGCTGCACCTGGCTGCACGGGCTCGCGTACCTGGATGCGGTGACGTTCGGAGTGCCTACGATCAGGACGCCGTCGTGCGGCAGGCAGCCGACGATGTTTTCCACGAAGGCCCGCTCTTTTTTGGGATCTACGTGCTCGAGGACGTCGATCAAAAAAGCGGCGTCCACCTTGATGCCGGGAGAGACTTTGTTCAGGTCGAGGTTGAGCGCGGTGACGTTGGGGAACCATTTAAGCAGCCTGCGCTTAATGCTTTTTACGTGACGCGCGTCCCAATCTACGCAGTAAACCCGCTCCGCGGTCTTCGCGATGACCGGCAGGCCGAGCCCGTCCCCGCTGCCGACCTCCATGATCCTTTTTTTACCTTCCAGCATTTTCGCGCAGAAATTATAGCGCGCCAGCACGAACGCCAGGTGCTTCGGATCGTGGGTCAGGCTGTAGGAGCTGGGCGCCCCGAGCGGTATTTCCTTGTGCTTGAATTGAAAATCGCTGCCCTCATGGTAAACTTTTTTATCTCTGCTCATTTTTTTTGCCGCTCCCTTTCCATTCGTTGCGATAGCGCCGCAGCTTATACATGTCCGGATCTTTTGCCAGCTCTTCGAACAGCTCGTCCGAGCGCCAGGCGTCGTGCACTATCGAAAAATTCCTGCCGCCGGAAACCTTGCGCCCCGACAGGCTCAGCCGGCGGACGCATCTGTATATGTCCTCCATGCTGGTGCCCTCCTGCGTCTTCAGGAAAGCCATCGTCTCCCGGTATTTTTCCGGAGAGACGTTCGGGTCGGAAAGAATAATGTCGTGCGTCTTCGTCCTGGTCCAGCCCGGGCCTACGATGAACGCGTTGAGGTCCCCGTTCTCGGCGTCCAGCAGCTCGCAGGCCTTTATCAGCATCAGTTTCGACAAGGTCAGCGCGGAGAAGTTCTTCACCGCGTTGTTCGTGCCCGGCCCGGCGAAGAACACGACGTTCGCGGCCGTTTTCCTGTCCCGGAAAGGATAGATAGCGTGCAGCACCCGCAGCTGTTCTATGGCGTTGACGTGGACGGACGCGCTCCACTCATCGAAATCGCCGCCGAAAAAGCCGGTAAGCGGCGGCGGCCAGGAGGCGCAGGAGATGAACGTCTCCCACTTCAGACCCAGGGAGGCGAACCGCCTTATCGACGACAGGATGGTCCCCTTCTTCGAAAGGTCGCAGCTGAAGAGGTGGCAGCCCGGCAGGCCGGCCAGCTCCGGGAGCAGCTTCCTGGAGCGGTAGGTCCCGGCCACGATATAGCCGTCCGCCGAATATCTCCTGGCGAGGGCCAGCCCTATGTCGCTGGTTATCGAACTGATAAAGACCGTTTTTTTCTTTTTTTGCGCCACGGTATCACGCTCCGAAGATCGGCCGGTATTTTTTCTCGTCAACGCCCAGCTTCTCCGCTATCCGCCTGAAATTTTTAACTTCCTCGCCGCTCACGGGGATGCCGCCGGCGGTCCTTCCGGCGTACACCGCTTTCTCGGGGTCTCCCGCTACCATCACCCTGTCGACCCCCCCGGCCGCGGGCAGGGACCGAAGCTCGTCGCAAAGCGTCCGGACCCTGTTCTTGAAGACCGGGACTTCCACGAACCGGGACACATCAAGCGCCATGAGGAAATGCCCGAGCTGTCTTTTTTCTCCGTTCAGCGGGTACATTTTGGGAATATGTTCCCCGTACGGCATGCCGGCCAGCAGCGCGCAGAGTATCTCTATCACGAGGCCGAGCCCGTAACCCTTGTAGCCCCCCGCCGGCAGCAGACCGGCCGCTTTTTCAACGTCCGTACACGCTTTTCCCTCTTTATCCGCCGCCCAGCCGGGCTCTAGCGGCAGCCCTTTCTCTTTGTACTGCCTCAGCTTGTTCCAGGATATCGCGCTCGTAGCCATATCGAGGCAAAAAGGGGCTTCCCCTTCGCAGGGCGCGGCGAAGCAAAAGGGATTCGTGCCCAGGAACGTCCTTTTGGCGCCGAACGGGAACACGAGAGCGTCCACGCTGGTAAAACACAGCCCTATCATATCCGCCCTTGCCGCCTGATGCGCGTAAATGGCCGCGGCGCCGAAATGGGTGGAGTTTTTCACGACCGTGCAGCCCATGCCCTGCCGGCCGGCCAGCTCGATGGATTTCTCCATGGCCCTGGCCGCCGCCGCGATGCCGAAGGTGTTATCGGCGTCCAGCACGGCGGTCGTCGGAGAGGTCTCGCCGCAGCTCATCCTGGGCGACAGATTGATGCGCCCCGCCAGCGCGGCTTCGACGTAGTGAGGCATCAGCCGTATGCCGTGGGAATCGACTCCCCGCAGAGAGGTCTCCAGCAGGCCGTCGATAACGGGAACGGAAAGGCTCTCCGGGCATTTAACGGCGGAAAAGACCTCTTTAAAGAAATCCCTGATCATGCCGCTTTTCACATCTTTCATCGTTGTTCCGTGAGCCCCGAAAACATTAAAGCCGTTCGAACAGCTTCAGCGTCTCTTTCATCCAGACGGGATTATCCCTGTAATGCTGCGCGGTAACGATATTCCCGTCCACAACCACGGGCGCGTCCACGTATTCCGCGCCGGCGTTGACAAGATCGTCCTTGCAGCCTTTGTAGCTCGTCGCCCGCCTGCCTTTCAAGATGCCGGCAGAAACGAAGACCCAGGGCCCGTGGCAGATGCTCGCGAGCGCCTTTTTGCTTTCATTCATGGCTTTAACGAACGAAAGCACCTCTTTAACCTGCCTGACGCGGTCCGGCCCCTCGTAGCCGCCCGGGATGACCGCGAGATCGCAGGAAGCGGGATCCAGGTCCTTGAGGCTTATCGTGGGAGAAACGGACAGCCCGTGTTTGCCGGTGACCGCCTTGTCGTTCGAGGTCGCGACATCGACCGTGAAGCCGGCCTCCTGCAAGCGGTAAAAAGGATAAACGTGCTCTGAATCTTCGAACCCCGGCCCGATAATGATAACGGCTGATCTCATGGCCTCTCCCGATTCTCTGGGCTATCCGGAACGGACCGGTGAAGACGGTCAATCCTCGTCCAAAACGCCGACTATCATGTTCTCCCTGAGACGCTTTCTGCTCAACAGGGGATACATATCCTCCAGCGGCTTCGACACCCACCGCCCGTCCGGTTTTACCGTGAACGCCAGTCTCGGGATTATTTCGGAATTGACGGGAAGGGTTATCTCGCAAAGCACCGGGTCGCCGGACGCCAGGACCGCTTTTATCTTTTTACCGGCGTCCCGCCTCCTGGATATAACTTCCGTCCTGAACCCGCAGGCATCGCCGAGTTTCCTGACATTGAGCGAATCGGCGGCGCTTTCGCCGTCGTCCCCCACGTATCTGCCGCCGAAGTACGCGGCCTGGACCTGTTTTACGCTGCTGTATCCCTTATTGTTGAAAACGAAGACCTTGATCGGAAGCTTGTTCTTGATTATCACCTGGATCTCTGAAACGTTCAGTTCCAGGCCCTTTTTGCCGCATAAACATATTATCTTATTTCCGTTGTCCGCCAGGCAGGCGCCTATCGCGGCAGGAAGCGCGAATCCCTGGTATTCCAGGCCCGGGGACGACACCACCCGCTGGCCGGCCTTGAGCCTGAAGCACTGCATCACGTAGTCCAGGCTCGGGCCGCCGTCCGCCACTATGACAGCGTTCCTGGCCAGCAACCGGGACAAGACGTCCACGAAATAATACGGGTCGACTCCGCGCGACTGCGCGCGCCCGGCCTCGCGCCCCGGAAGGAACCTGGAACGCCAGAGCCTGCAGCGCCGGATCCAGCTGTCTCTCCTGAAATCTGCCGCCCCGGGCAGCTGCGAGAGCATTTGCCCGATAAACTCGTCGGCGCCCGCGTTTATCGCGATATCCGCGGTAACGGTGGCCTTATCCAATTCCTGCGGGTCGATATCCACGACCGCTTTTTTTGCCGCGCGGGCAAAAGCCCGGTAATTCCTGCCTATCAGCGGCAGCGACAGCCTGGAGCCGACGCACAGCACGAAATCGGCGTTCTGGACGATAAAATTGGCCGCCCGCTGGCCGTACGTGCCCGGCCTGCCGAAATAAAGGGGAAAATCCTCCGGGATCAGGTCGATGGCCCGGCGGCTGGTGAGCACCGGGATCGAAAGCGCTTTCGCGAGCTTGATAAAGCCGGCCTGCGCGCCGGCGGCCCGGACCCCGTGCCCCGCGAGCATAACGGGTCTGCGGCTGCTTTTCAGCAATTTCAGCACGGCCGCGGTTTTCGCCGCCAGCACCCTGTCCTTTTTAGCCGCGGGCCCTTCTTTCGCGGAAAAAGCGGCAAGTTTCGATTCGTCTATGTTCGCTCCCAGGACATCTATCGGGATATCCAGCCAGACCGGACCGCATCTTCCCCCGGTAGAGAACGAGATCGCGCGGTCCAGCTCCCTCTTGATGGCCGCGGGGGCCTGCACCGAGGCGGAATATTTCGTTACGGGCTTAACGAGGCCGACTATATCCAGTTCCTTGTTCGCCAGCTGCCTGATGGCGCTGCCGCCGACCCTGCCCAGCTCGCTGAAGCGCGACTGCCCCGAAATGACCAGGAACGGAACGGAATCGACCCAGGCGTCGGCGACGCCGGTCAAGGCGCTGGTCCCGGAAGCGCCCGACGACAGGATGGCGGCGCACGGCCTGTTCGTTAATTTCGAATACGCCTCGGCCGCCAGGGTAACGGCGCGGTCGGTCCTCAGGGAAACCCCGCGGATCTCGGTGTCCCTCCCGATGGCGTCGATAAGATGCGCGCTGGAAGTTTCCGGCACGAAGAAAAAATCCTTTATGCCGCGGCGCTTCAGATGCGAAACGATAAAATCGGAAAGCCGGGTCATCGTATCCAGCTTTTTGATCACCATGACCTCGAGCTTGCCGGCGGCAGTCAGCGCTCCGGACCGCGAGACGTGCTCCCTGTCGAAAGTATCCCCGGCGCCGGACATGACTTTACGGCGCCGGTCGAAGATCCGACCTTTCAGGACCCCGATAATGTCCCATTTCGACGAGGAGAGCAAAGCCCGGAGCTCGTTCGTACCGGAAAGCCTGACCAGCTCGAAACTGCAATTCCCGAATTTCCTCTTGACGTTATAATACGCGGACTGGTCTATAAGCGAGATATAGTTGTAGTTGTTGAGGTTGAACGACAGGTGTTCGCTGCCCTCATACCCGAGTTTTTCGCGGCCGTATTCATCCTTGAACCGGACGAGGTCCCGCTTGTTGACCGGGGTTTCGATCTCCATCATGAAGGCGCCTCCGGGCGAGACGGCCCTCGTGCGGTGGAAAACGCCCCTGCCGAAGACTATGCCTTCCCCTGCGGACCTTTTTGTCCGCCCTTCCAAAGTAGAGCAGACGGCTTCTCCGG
Source organism: uncultured Elusimicrobia bacterium (assembly GCA_903879915.1). Taxonomy (GTDB): domain Bacteria; phylum Elusimicrobiota; class Elusimicrobia; order Elusimicrobiales; family UBA9959; genus UBA9959. The sequence goes on along the minus strand of CAIRNJ010000042.1, from coordinate 72,225 downwards.
ACAGGATGATATGGGCGGCTTTTTTGCCGGGATGGCAGTGGATCGAAGTCGCGTGCCCTTTTTTTATATGAAGCACCCAGACGGCTACGGAGCTGTTCTGGTAGATCAGATACTCGTAGCCCCAGGGCTTCCTGACCACGGCCTTGGAATAATCGAAAAAATCGTCGGCCTGCTGCGCGGGATCGACGGCCAGCCCGGACAAAGTCCGGGCATCGGCCTCGGAAGGAAGCAGTTTTTTCGCCAGAACGCCGGAAGCCGCGTTCGCGCGGGCTTGCTTTTTGTTTTCCATCATCGCAGGACCGTCAGCAGCTCGTCGAGCCGGTCTATCACCCTGTCCGCCCCGCCGAGGCGGCTGCGCGCGAGCGTCGAGCAGACCGCCACGCAATCCATCCCGGCCCTGGCGGCGGCTTCTATGCCTAGAGGAGCGTTTTCAACTACCAGGCAATCCGAAACGCTCAAAGCCAATTTTTTCGCTGCCTTCAGATACGGCTCGGGGTCGGGCTTGCAGCTGGACACGTCGTCCCCGGTCACCACCGCGTCGAAGCCGGCCAGGAAGTCGCTCCCCGCAGAACACTCCAGCCGCCGGCGGCCGGCGCCGGAGACGACCCCCAGTAAAATTTTTTTAGCTCTCAAAAAGCCCAGGACGCGGCCTACTCCCTCGTACATGGCGAACCGGTTGTCCGCGCCGTAGTATTCGTCCTTCAGCGCCGCCACCGCGCCGGCCAGTCCGGCCAGTCCGGGGCGCCGCTCCAGCAGCTTTCCGGCGATACCTTTCGTGGTCATTCCTTCAAGCAGCAGATACTCGTCCCTGTCGAAAGGCACGCCGTGCTTTGAGAGGACCTTTTCCCAGGCCCGGCAATTATCCTCCGCCGTCCTGGCGAGAACGCCGTCGAAGTCGAAAAGTACGGCCTTATAGCTCCCGGCTTTCCGCATCGATCAATCCTTATGGATATATTCCAACGGCTCTTTTTCTATCGCTGCCCAGTTTTTTTCTATCCAGCTTACCACGCCGGCAAGGCCCTCTTCCATCGAGAGCTCCGGCTTCCAGCCGAATTCCTTCCTCGCCTTGGACGAATCTATCACGTACGCCTTATCCTGCCCCAGCCTTTCGGCCGCCGCCCTGGCGGCTTTGCCGAAATCCACGTTCATCCTCTCGCAAATGATCCGGACGACGTCCTTGACGGCTATCCCCTGGTCGGGAGACAGGTGATAGAGCTCCCCGTGCCGCCCCCTCTCCATCGCGGCCAGTTCCCCTTTTGAGATATCGCGTATGTGTATAAAAGATTTTACCGCTTCCCCGCCGCCGTGCAGCTCGATGGTCCTGCCGGACTTGGCGTAAATGACGGACCGCGGTATTATCTTGAACAACTGCTGATGCGCGCCGTAGACGTTAGTCGACCGGATCATCACCAGCGGGAACCTGAAATTTTTCACGAACGTGAACAGCGACAGGTCCCCGGCCGCTTTCGAGGCCGCGTAAGGCGTGCTCGGGTTGAGCGGCGCATCCTCTTTCACCGTGCCGACACAGGCGCCATAGACCTCGGGAGAAGAGATGTGGACGTAAGTTTTCAGGAACTTGCAGTCCTTTAAAAAATCGGCCAGCTCCGTTAATGCCACGGCGTTGGTCCGGAACCACTGGGCCGGGTCACCCCAGCTGGGCGCCACTTCGCTCTGCGCCGCGAAATTCACCACATAGTCCGGCCTGAAGGCGGCCAGCAATCCCTTCAGCGCGGGCATGTCCTTGTTGAGGTCGATCTGTTTGAACTCGAAATCAGGCGAGACGTGGCGCTTATACGGCAGGAACAAAGCGCTCTTCTCCGGGGACCGGCTTACGCCCAGCACCGAATACTTTTTTCCCTCCAGCAGCAGGTCCACGAAATCGCTGCCGGAAAACGAATTGCTGCCGATAACCATAACTTTTAGTTTCGCGTCCATTTTTTTGCCTCGGAGCCCGTCAGAAGGGGCCGGTAAAAGACCTGTCCGGAACATCCTGCAGGATGTTGGCGGGGATACGTGAAAGCAGCTTCAGCTTTTTGCCGTTATTAAGGCCAAGCAGTTCCGCCGCTTTCGAAATTATCTCTTTCGTCCCGGGATAATAGAATTTAGAGAGCGCCGGGCTGGTGGGCGTCGGGACATCGGGCAGCGTTATCCTCGCCGGCGGTTTTTTCAGCTTCAGGCGGCCGTTCTCGGCCACCGAGGCGATTATTTCCGCCGCCACGCCGCCCGTTTTCCAGTCGTCGTCCAGCACCAGCAGCCTCCCGGTTCTTTTAACCGACCTGAAGATGGAGGCAAGGTCCAGCGGCTTTACCGTGCGCAGGTCGATGAGGTCGGCGAAGATACCCTCTTTTTCCAAAATGCCGGCGGCTTTAAGCGCCTCGATGGTCATGTACGAGTGGCTTATTATCGTAAGAGCGTCCCCGCTCCTGGGCCTGCCGCATTTGCCGAGCGGGACCCTGTAAATTTCCTCCGGGACATAGTCCACCGTGTCGTGCAGCCACCTGTGCTCGATAAAGATCACGGGGCCGTCGTCCTCGATGCTCGAGACCAGCAGCCCCTTCGCGTCGTACGCGGTGGCCGGCATCACGACCTTCAGCCCCGGGATATGGGCGAAGAGCGCCTGAAAATTCTGCGAATGCTGCGCGCCCTGGCCCCAGCCGCGGCCGATTATCGTCCGGATGACCAGCGGGACGGAGCGGCCGCCGAACATGTACTTCCATTTCGCGGCGTTGTTCAGGAGCTGGTCCATAGCGTACAGCATGAAATCCATCCGCTGATGGGTCATCACCGGCCGCATGCCGGCCAGGGCCGCGCCTATCATTATCCCGGTCACGCCGTTCTCGGACACGGGCATATCCATGACCCGGGCGGAGCCGAACTTCTCTTTAAGCCCCAGCGTAGTGCCGAATATCCCTTTGGGGTCCGGCACGCCCTCGCCGATGATAAAAACGGCGGGGTCGCTCTCCATGCACTGGCTGACCGCCTCGTTCACGGCCTGCGAATATTTTATTTTTCTGTCGCTGTTACGCATAAGCCCTTTTGTCGTAATCTTTCCTGGTGGGGAAAGGCGCGGCTTTGGAGAATTTCACCGCTTCCCCTATCTCCGCCGCTATTTTTTTCTCCAGGCGCTGTTCAGTTTCAGCGTCAAGCACCCCCGCTTTGCGCAATATCGCGGCGGTCCGCTCCAGCGGGTCGCGGCTTTTCCAGCTCTCGAATTCCTCGCAGGTCCTGTAGCCGATATTGTTGTCGTAGCCGGGGCCGCAGTGCTCGCGCCAGCGGTACGTGAAAATTTCGACGAACGCGGGCCCCTTGCCGGACCTGACATGAGCAACCGCGCCGCGCAGCTTCCCGCTAAGGTCGAACAGGTCACCTTCATGCAGCTGCGAGCTCGGTATCCCGTGGGCCCGGGCCAGGCCGCAGATCTGCTGTTCGGGCTGCCGCTCCCTCAGCGGCGTATAGACGGCGTAAAGGTTGTTCTCGCAGACGAACAGAACGGGAAGCTTGTGCAGCGCGGCGAAATTGGCGGCTTCGTGGAACACGCCCTCCTCCACGGCCGCGTCGCCGAAAAAGGCCACCGACACCCGTTTCTCTTTTCTCATCTTGAACTTGAACGCGGCGCCCACGGCTATCGGGATCGTGCCGGCCACTATCGGGACCGCGCCCATGAACCCGGCAGCTTCGTCGACCAGGTGCATCGAGCCGCCGAAACCGCCGGTACAGCCCGCGGCCTTGCCGTAGATCTCCGCCAGCATCCGCTTCAGGTCCCCGCCTTTGGCGAGATAATGCCCGTGGCAGCGGTGATTGCTGAAAACATAATCGGACTTTTTAAGATTGGAGCACACCGCGACCGCGGTCACTTCCTGGCCTATGCTCAGGTGCACGGGGCAGCGCATTTCCTGACCGGGATACAGGTCGGCGATGGCCTCCTCGATCTTCCGTACCCGCAGTGTGCGTGCGTACAGGTCCAGGCGCTCCTTATCGGTCATTTCAGCCCCAGTTCCGTCATTCTTTTGATGTTATAGTAAAGGCTGTTGTTCAGGGGGTCCTTGACCTTCCCCGCGTCAAAGGCTTTTTTCAGGTCGCGCACCGCGCCCTCGATGGTATGCGCGGGCGCGAAGCCGAGTTCGGCGAGTATCTTCGCCGAGGAGATATGATAGGACCGGTTGTCGTCCGTCGGCACCACGGTGACGGGCACGTCCCCGACCACTTTTTTCACCATTCCGGCGATCGCGTTGATAGTATAGTTCTCGTAACCGGCGTTGAAGGTCTTCCCCTGTATTTTCGCGTCGGGATATTCCAGCATCCTGACGTACAGGTCGGTCATGTCCTCAATATGGATGTTGGGCCGCAGCTGCTCCCCGCCGAAGACGGTGATCTTTCCCTTATTGATCGCGTGGTTGGTCAGAATGTTCACGGAAAGGTCCAGCCGCAGCCTGGGAGAATAGCCGCACACGGTAGCGGGCCTCAGCACACAGCCGATAAAATCATCCGTGATCTCTTTCAAAAGCACTTTTTCGCATTCCGCCTTGAACTTAGAATAGTCCGTCAACGGTTCAAGCGGCAGGTCTTCTGTGACGTTCGGCGCGGCTTTTACGCCGTAAACGCTGGAACTGGAGGCGTAAATGAACCTTTTGACCTTGTGCTTCTTCGCTAACTCGACAAGCAGCAGGAACGCGTCGTAATTTATGGACCGGCCCAGGTCGGGGTTCAGGTCGTAGCTGGGGTCGTTGGAGATGCACGCGAGATGGATGACCGCGTCCATGCCTTTCAGCGCGCCGTCCATCAGCGCCCTGTCGCGGATATCCCCCTTCACTTCCTTCAGCAGCGGGCTGCCTTTGACCGCGGAGAGGACGTCGTCCCCGTAAATATACAAGTCCACCACGGTAACCTCGTAGCCTTTGGCTATCAGCTTGGGGATAAGGACGCTGCCCACGTAGCCGGCTCCGCCGGTAACAAGTATCTTTTTCAGCTTATTCATTTGTCCCCCAGATATTTGAACCAGTCCGCGGTCTCGCGCGAAATGGATTTTTTGTCCCAGACCGGGGCGTTCTTCCACATCTGGATATTCTCCAGCATGACCTTCACTCCATCGGCGAATTTCACCTTCGCCTTCCACCCCAGCTTTTTATGGATCTTTTTCACGTCGGCAAAGGTGCAATCAGGCTCGCCCGGACGTTTTTCAATGTGCAGCACCGGCCCGCCCAGCAGCTCCACCAGGCGGTTCACGCTGTACGTTCCGCCTGATCCGACGTTAAACACCTCTCCGCTGATCTCCGATCCCGAGGCCCGCACGAACGCGTCCGCCACGTCCGTGACAAAAGTGAAGTCCCTGGTCTGCGCCCCGTCGCCGACCACGGTGTACGGCCGGCCCGCGAGCTTCTGCGCGAGGAACACGCCGAACACGGCGCCGTAGGTCCCGGTGGTCCTGGCCCGGGGGCCGTAGACGTTGAAAAGACGCAGCGAGGTCACCGCCATTTTATAGATCTTGTTCCAGCCCAGCGCGTACTGCTCTCCGAGATATTTTGTGAGCGCGTAGGGATACATGGGCCTTATCGGGGCCGTTTCCGGGGTGGGCGTCACGTCGGGCAGTCCGTAGCAGGAGGATGAGGCCGTGTAAAGGAATTTCGGGACCCCGGCTTGCCGCGCCGCTTCCAGCACCGAGATGGTCCCGTCCACGTTAGCCCGGTGATAATCCAGCGGCCGCTGTATGGAAGGGACGATGTCCGCAAGGGCGGCCAGGTGAAAAACGCAGTCTATGCCCTTGAAGTACGGCTTTATCGCGTGAAAATCCGCCACGTCAGCCGTGCGCACGGTCAGCCGTTTGTTGTTCTTTACCGCGGCCAGGTTCTCCGGGCGGCCGGTCGCAAAATTATCTATGACCGTCACATGGCGCCCTTCGGCCAGCAGCCTTTCCACCAGGTGACCCCCGATGAAACCCGCGCCGCCGGTTACCAGGACGTTCGCATGTTCTTTCATTTTTTCGCGCCCTCCAGGATGTATTCCAGCGCGCAATGGCAGATGGAATGATGCAGGATCTCGACATGGCCGTACTGCCCGGACGGCACGTAAAAATTAATATCCCCCGTGCGCCTTAGCGGGTTCCCGGGCTTGAACCCGGAAAGGGTGATCACGCCGCAGCCCTTTTTCCGCGCGGCCCCGACTCCCCTGAGGACATTCTCGGATTTTCCGGAACTGCTGATCGCGACCAGGATATCCTTCTTGTCCGCGAACATCTCCACCGACTTTTCAAAAACATATTTATAGCCGATATCGTTGGAAACGCAGGTGAGCAGCGCGGCGTCGTTAAACGCCATGGCCCGCATCCCGCCGTTCTTCCAGTAATCGGTGGCCAGGTGGCTTGAAATGGCGGCGCTCGCGCCGTTGCCGATAAAGATCAGCTTGCCGCCGGAAGAGGTGCACTTCCTGACGAAACCGGCCGCCTGGCGGATCCCTTCATGGAAATCCTGCTTCCCGTATTTTTTCCCCGTCACTTCCACCGAATCTATCAGCCGCTTTATCTCGCCGTAGTATTTGTCGACGTAAGATCCCATTTTTTATTCTCCTACACCAGCAGGGAACGTATGAACCCGAGCAGCCTGCTAACGTCCACCGGCTCCCTGTTGCACACTATCTGTACGGCGAGAGCTCCGGCGGCGTTGCCGATGAAAGAAACCAGGTCCAGCGGCATATGCTTCGCCGCGCACGGGGCGGCGAAAGAAAAGAACGCGTCGCCGGCCCCCACCCGGTCCACCACCCGCGAAGAGAGCGCGGGGGCATACTCGAATCCCGGGGCCCGGCCGGAGGCGTAGGCCATCGAGCCCCTGTTGCCCCTGGTCATGATCATGCTGCCAGCCCTTATCTGCCGGGCCAGCCTGACCATTACGTCCTCCATCCCGCCGTATTCGTCGTGGCAGGCGAGCCTGGCCTCCGTTTCGGTCAGGCAGCCGAAATCCGTTTTCCCGTATTTAGTGATCATGTTGAACCCGGAATTGGCGCTGTTCGTCTGCGCGTTCACCGCCAGGAACCTGGCCTTTTTCCCCAGGAGGTCTATGATCTTCTCCGTGAACAGCCCGTGGCCGAAATCAAGGGCGAGGACCATATCGTATTTGTGGACCCTCGAAGCGAGGAATTTCAGGATGCCCGCTTCCTCTTTTTTGGAGATATACCCCTTGTCCATGTAGCAGATCTCGAAGAGTTTTTTGGCGCTGTATTTTTCGATGAATCTTTTTTTGACTATGGTCTCCGATTCAGCCCGGGTGAAAAATTCCGGCCTGACATTGGCCCCGAGATGCCTGGCGATGAATTCCTTCCGCGAGTCCCGGTCTCCCAGCACTGATACCAGGGAGACCTCGCCGCAAAGGCCGGCGATATGGTTGGCGGCCGCGAAAGCGCCGCCGGCGAACGCCTCTTTGTTCAGGAACCTTTCCACCACCAGCGGCTCCTTCGACGACCGGCCCATGGCTTCGCAGTAATGATATTCGTCTATTATCCCGTCCCCGATGACCAGGACCTTCATGTCTTTCAGGGCTTGAAGCTGCTCTATGATATACCCCGCCCCGTACTTTTCCTTTATTTTTTTCAGGTACTTCTTCGTCGCCTCGGGGTACAGGTCCAGGAACTGGTTGATAATATTCGTGGAGCTGCCGACGTTCTCCGTCAGGAACACTTTGCAGCCGGCGGCCTTCAGGGCGCTCTCCTCGCTGGCCAGTTTTTTCACCGTTCCCTTGTCGCGCTTCTCAAGGCTTTCGCCCTTCACGAAAATATCCGGCTTTATTTTCCTGACGCATTCGAACGGCTGCTTATCGCTAACGAGACAGACATAATCCACGAATTCCAGGGAGGCCGCGTTCTCAAGGCGCAGCGCCTCGTCGAAAACCGGCCGGTCCGGGCCGCGCCGCACGTCCTCGTTCTTTATCACGCAGACTATCAGCGCGTCCCCCTGGCTCCTGGCCAGCCGGAGATGCCGGATAATGCCGGGGTGGATGATATCGAATACGCCGTAGCTTAACACCGTCTTTTTGCCGGCTTTCTTCAGCGACCCGGTTATCGCGGTCAATTCGTTCAGGGTTTTTACTTTTTGCAGGAATTTCATGGTTTTTTATAGTACTCGTTAAGAAGCGCCGTGGACGAATATACCCGTTCATGGGTAAACGCCATTTTCCCGCCGACTGACTTCAGGGCGGCCAGGTCCTTTTCCAGCTCTTGTATCTTTTTCGCGTTGTTCTCGTACTCCTGGCCTTTCACGTAAATATCGGGGCGGAGCAGCTTTATCGTCTCTACGGGGTCGGGCCATTCGTTGATCGCCACGAAATCCACGCATTCCAGCGCCGCAACGCTGGCAGCCCGGAGCTCGGCCTCGAAAACCGGCCGGCCGGGCCCTTTATTCACGAACCTGTCCGGCGTCACCGTTACCACAAGGATATCGCCCAGGTCCTTGGCGGCCTGAAAATGCCTGATATGCCCAGGATGCATCAGATCGAAGCAGCCGTGGCACAGAACCACCTTTTTGCCGGAGGCTTTCAGTTTTTCCAGCCGCCCGGCCAACCTGGTAATTTCTATTATTTTTTTATTCCAGCGGTTTTTTCCCGGCATAGATAACGGCACAAAAACGGATCAAAACGGACAATAATGTATTATTTTAATAATATTATATCACAATAAGCATATCCGGGAACCGACGGGCTATCGCCCGGTAAAACCGCTATACCGGCTTGCCGGTCCGCCTCAGCCCCTCATAGAGAGCTATCCCGGCGGCCGTGGAAAGATTTATCGAGCGGACGCGGTCCGACCACATAGGTATCCTGTAGAGCCGGTCGGCGTATTTCTCGTACATCCAGTCCGGGAAGCCGGCGGTCTCGGCCCCGAACACCAGGCAGGAATCCTCCCGGTACGGGGCCTGCCAGTAATTCGTCCCCCCCTTCGTGGAGAAGAACAGCAGCGAGGGGTTTTCCGGCAGCGTGCCGAGGAAAGCCTCGAGATCGGCGTGCACCGAGTACTTCAGGAACTGCCAGTAATCCAGGCCGGAGCGGCGTATCTCCTTCGCGCTCAGCTCGAAGCCCATTTTGCCCACGAACGCGAGCTCCGTGCCGGTGGCCACGCAGGTGCGCCCTATATTGCCCGCGTTCCACGGGATGTCGGGGTTGATCAGGACTATCTTCATTTAACTTTTGCCCGGCGGCTAGCCTACTTTAAAATCGTCCGCGAACTGCCTGTGCCACAGCTCCAGCATCATCAGCGCCCACAGCTTGTAGCCGTGGTCGCGCCGGCCGCCCTGGTGCTCGTCCCAGAGACGCAGCAGCTCTTCCTTCCTGAAATAACCGCGGCCCAGCGCCTTCTCCGAAAGACAGGTCCCCGCCCAGTACTCCTTCAGTTCGCCGCGGAACCAGGGCCCCAGCGGCACGCCGAAACCCATCTTGCCGCGCTTATAGATGTCGGGCGGCAGCATGTCCCGGAAGGTCTCTTTCAGCAGCCACTTGGTGCCGCCCAGCCCCTTGAGCTTCACGCTGCCCGGCAGGCGGAAACCAAATTCCAGCACCTTCTGGTCCAGGAAAGGGGACCGCGCCTCCAGCGAATTGGCCATGGAGGCTATGTCCATCTTCGTCATCAGGCATTCCGGCAGGTAGGACCGCATGTCCGTGTAGACCAGCCGGTTAAGCAGGTCGTCGCCGGCGGTGCGCGCGAAAAAACCGGAAAGGTAGCGCTGCGCGTAATTCCTGTCGGCGCCGAGCAGGGCGGTGAATTTCGCGCTGTAAAGCCCGGAGGCCTCCTCCGGGTTGAAGAAGGACATGGCCGAAAGATAGCGGCCCTCGATGTTCTCTTTAAGCGACATCCGCAGGAACTTCTCCAGCCGCCAGAAAAAATCGAACGGCGCGGTCTTAGGAAAGCCGCGGATGCTCCGCAGCCCCGCCTTCTTCAGCCAGGCCGGCGCGCCCGAGATAAGCCGCTCGGCCTTCATGGCCGTGTAGCGCAGGTAGCCGCCGAAAGCCTCGTCCCCGCCGTCGCCGTTGAGCGCCACCGTAACGTGCCGGCGCGTCTCGCGCGACACGAAATACGACGGCAGCGCGCTGGGGTCGGCGTAAGGCTCGCCGTAATTGCGGGCCAGCGTCTCCAGCATGTCCGCCATGTTCGCTTCCACGGTGAATTCGGTGTGCTTGGTGCCGTACATCCGCGCCACCTGCCGCGCGTAGCCCAGCTCGGAGAACTTCTCTTCCTTGAAGCCGATGGAAAAGGTCTTTACGGGCGCGTCGGACTGCCGCGCCATCAGCGCCGTCACGATGGAGGAATCTATGCCGCCGGACAGAAAAGCGCCCAGCGGCACCTCGGAGACCAGGCGTATCTTCACCGCCTCCGACAGCTCCGCGCAAAGCCGCTCCTTCAGCTCGCCTACGCTCGCGCCTGAAAGCTTCGGCTCGCCAACCGGCAGGTCCCAGTATTTTTCGCAGCGGGCGGCGCCGTTCTCGAAGACCAGCACCGAGGCCGGCTCGAGTTTGTTTATCCCTTTGAACACGCTCATGGGGCTGGGGATATACTGCAGCGTAAGATAGGCGTCGATGGCCGCTGGGTTTATTTCCCGGGGCAGGCCGGGGGCGGCCAGCAGCGCGCGCAGCTCCGAGGCGAAGGCCAGGCAATGCGGGGTAACCGCGTAGTACAGCGGCTTCTTGCCGATGCGGTCACGGGCCAGCACCAGCCTTTTCCGGTTCACGTCCCAGATGGCCACGGCGAACATGCCGCGGAGATACTTCGGGAACTCCGTTCCCTTCTCCTCGTAAAGATGGAGGATCGTTTCGGTGTCTGACTTCGTTTTGAAGACGTGGCCTTTCGCCTGCAGGCCGGCGCGCAGCTCCTGGAAATTATAGATCTCGCCGTTGAAAACTATCCAGGCCGAGCCGTCCTCGTTGGTAATAGGCTGGTTGCCGGTGGACAGGTCGATGATGGACAGCCGCCGCATGGCCAGGCCGACGCCGCCCGCGGTGTAGAAGCCCTCGGCGTCGGGGCCGCGGTGGATGAGCAGGTCGTTGACGGCCTTCAGCGCCTCCCGCGTGACGGGCTGCGTCGAGCCGTAGTTATAGATGCCGCAGATGCCGCACATAGTTCAGTCCTGCCCCTCGTAAATTTTCATAACTTCGTCGGCCACGCGGGCCATGGAATACCGCTCCACCGCGGCCGCCCTGGCCTTCTCGCCCATCCGCAGCGCCAGGCCGCGGTCGGCCAGGAACCGGCGCAGGCATTGCTTTATCTCGGCCGGGTTCAGCGGGTCGAACAGGACGCCGCTCTCGCCGTCGGCCACCGCGTCTTTGGCGCCGTCCACGCGGCTGGCCATGATGGCCACGCCGGTCGCCATGGCTTCCAGCATGGAATTGGACATGCCCTCGGTGAGCGACGGCAGCACGAACACGTCCGCCGCCCGGTAATAGGGCAGCAGGTCGTCCTTGGGGCCGGCCAGCGTGACGCTGGCGCCCACGCCGAGCTTGGCCACGGCGTCCTTTAAATTATTCTCTTCCGGGCCTTTGCCAACTATCACCAGGCGGACCTTGCGCGCAGCCGGGGCCTCGGCCAGCAGCTCCGCCCACAGCTCCACGAATTCCCGCAGCCTTTTCTCCGGCACCAGGCGCCCGACGGCCAGGAACACCGTTTCGTTCTCCAGCCCCACCGCGGCCTTGGCGGCTATCTTCTCGTGGTACAGCGGCGGCGTATAGCGCCCGGTGTCCACACCGTTGCGGAACAGGCGCGGCTTCAGGCCCCGGAACTCGGGGCTGCTCTTCAGCCACTCATATGCCTCGCGGCTGAGCACCAGCACTTCCGGCCCGGAGAGACAGAAGAATTTAAGCTTCAGCCGGCCGAGAAAAGTTCTCCGCGAAAGGGTGAGCTCGTCGAGACCGCGGCCGCGGCCGAGCTTGATCACCACTTTTTTCCCGGTCAGCCGGCCGGCCAGCACCGCGGCCACCCCGGGCGAGGACGCCAGGTGCACGTGCGCGGCATCGTAATCCGCGCGGTGCGCCAGCATATAGAAAAAAACCTTCAGCAGGAAAACCAGGGAATCCAGCGCGCCGGAACCGAAAACGCAGAACCGCGTTATCTTCACGCCCTCCAGCGTTTCCCGCGCCGGCAGCCCCGGCGGGCGGCGCGTTATCACGGAAACCTTCACGCCCTTTTTCACCAGCGCTTTCGAAAGCTCGAAAGCCTGCTTCTCGGCGCCCCCCAGCACCGGGTAAAAAGTCTGGCTTATCATCAGCACCGAGTTTATTTTGCCGCCCATAGCTCATTCCCTGATAACCCGCCGCCCGGCCTATTTTTTTTCGCCGCTGAACTGGGTCCAGATCCGGCCCAGCGAATGCCCCATCTGATAAGCGAACACCAGGCCGATGGTGGTCACTGTGACGTACCCGGCCACATGCCCGTAGGCCGCAAAGGCGAGGCTGGTCTCCTTCGGCACACCCCAGGCCGTTACGACCCTGGCGATGGTGGCCTCGAAATTGCCGAAAAAGCCGGGCATGCCGGGCACCGAACAGGCGACCGCGGCGGTAAAGATCAGGATAACGCTTTTAGCCGCGCCGATCACGTGGCCTATCGAGAACGCTTTCGCCATCCAGAAGAAAGTCAGCGCGTCCAGCAGCCACTGCGCGACCGCCACCACGAACAGCGATACGGCGCCCCTGAAAGAATGAAAGGCCCGCACGCCCAGCGCCAGGTGGCCGAGCATTTTTTTAACCCGGGGGAACCTTTCGAAAAACCCGGAGAAGAACTGGTGTGAAACTATCTCATCCACGAACACGAGGCCGAACACCGCGGCCGCCAGCGCCGCGATCACCGGCCACAGATACGTCCAGCGGTCCAGGAAGCCCCCGGTGAGGCCGCCCAGCGAGGCCGCCGCGAACGCCAGGATCAGCAGCACTATCGTATCCAGGGCCCGCTCCACCAGGATGGTGGCGAAGACCGTCATTACGGGGATCTCGAAAAGCTTCGCCCCGGAGGTGCCGCGCACTATCTCGCCCAGGCGCAGCGGCAGGATATTGTTCAGCGCCAGGCCCGCGGCCTCAAGGCGGAAGGCGTCCCAGGCGCGCACCGGCCGCGCGGGATCGAGCAGCAGCTTCCACTTCACGCCCCTTAAAAAAAGCTCCGCCACTACGGTAAAGAAAAGCGGGACGAGATACAGGGAATTCGCGCCGCGGCAGATCTCCAGCAGCTCGCCGAAATTAATGTTCCGGAACGCCAGGTAAAAGAGCCCGGCGCCTACCAGGAGCCCCGCGATAATGGAAAGTCTGGCTTTCACGCTGCTCCTATGCTTTTCAGGAACGCGTCTTCCGCGGCCGGCCGGCCCAGGAATTTCCGCACCTGCCCGGCTTCGTCGAAGCTGCGGCCCGGGGCCAGGATAAGCTCCCTGTATTTCGCCCCCGCCTCCGGGTTCATCACCCCCGCGGCCTCGAACGCGCCGAAGAGGTCCGCGGCTATCACCTCCGACCACAGGTAGCTGTAATAGCCGGCCTCGTAGCCGCCCATCAGGTGCCCGAAATTAGCCTGCGGATAATTCTCCGGGCTCAGCGGGATAAGGGAGATCTTTTTCCGCAGCTTCCCGTAAAGCCCCGTGGTGTCCACTTTGCCGCGGGCGGTATGGTAGCGCATGTCCACCGCGCTCAGGAACACCTGGCGCAGATAGCCCAGCCCGGAATCCATGTTCCTGGCCTCAATGATCTTCTTTATCAGCGCTTCCGGCAGCTTCTCGCCGGGATTCTTATAATGCCCGGAAATGCGCCGGAGCACCGCGGGGTCATAGGCCCAGTTCTCCAGCATCTTGGAGGGCACCTCGACGAAGTCCCGCGACACGCTGGTGCCGGAGAACTTGCCGTATTTGGACCGGGTGAAGATATTATGCGTAACGTGCCCGAATTCGTGGAACAGCGTGACCACGTCGGCGAACTTAAGCAGCGCCGGGTTCCCCCCGGAAGGCGCCGGAAAATTGCCCACGATAGCGGCCGCCGGCAGCTCGTAGGCGCCGTCCTCGAGCTCCCGGCCGCCGCGCAGCCCGAAACAGGCGGCGTGCTTGTACTTGCCGTCGCGCGGGAACAGGTCGAAATAGAAATAGGCCGCCAGCGAACCGTCCGGGTTCTTCACTTCGTAGGCGCGCACGTCGCCGTGCCAGACCGGCAGCGGGGCCGGCACGAAGCTCGCGCCGAACACACCACCGAAAACCTCGAACATGCCTTTAACCACGGTCTCCAGCGGGAAATATTCCTTTATTTTTTCGTGGTCTATGGAGTATTTCGTTTTTTTCAGCAGGTTGACGTAATAGCGCCAGTCCCAGGAACTGATGGTCCTGTCTTCCCCGCCCTTCAGCTTGCCCAGCTCGCGCAGTTCCTTCCTGCCTTTTTTCACCAGCTTCACGCGGGTGCGCTCGAGGAAAGCGGACACGTTGCCGCTGTTGGCGGCCATGCGGTCGGCCAGCACGTAGTCGGCAAAAGTGGGGTAGCCCAGAAGTTTTGAGATCTTGCGCCGCAGCTGTATGGCGGCCTCCATCAGTTCAATGTTGCCCGGCACGCAGCGCCGGTTGTACATCATCTCCAGCCGGCGGCGGGCGTCGCCGCTATCGGCGTTGTCCATGAACGGCATATAATCCGGGTAGTCCATGGTCACCAGGTATTTCCCGGCTTCGCTGCGCCGCAGGCGCGCTTTGAAATCGGCCGGCAGGCCTTTCAGCTCGTCTTCCGACACTTCCAGCGCGTCACCGACCTCGCGCAGGTTCTGCGAGAATTTAAGCTCCAGGCCTATCAGCTCTTTTTTAAGTTTCTTCACCCGGTTGCGGGCGCGCGGCTCGAGGCCCAGGCCGTTGTGCCTGAAATCCAGCAGCGTTTTTTCCAGCAGGCGCGCATCCACGGGGTCCAGCTTCTCGCCCTTATCGGAATACTCGGTGAGCGCCCTGAAAACGTCCTCGCGCGTGAACAGGTCGACCGAGTACTGGCTGATCTTCAGCTCCAGCTCCTGCGCGGCCTTGCGCAGTTCGGCGTCGCCTGAAACGTAAGCGAGGAAGATCTGGACCTGCACGGCCTCGCCGAAGCCGGTGACGGCGTTCTCGAAAGCCAGCATGGTATTGCGGAAATTGCGCTGGGGGCCGGGAATGTTCGCCAGGACCCCGAGCTTCTCTTCCAGGTCCTTGATCAGGTTTTCAGAAAGGGCCCTGACCTGTTCAGGGGTGTACGAAAATTCCGGGGCTTTCGACATGACGCCTCCAATAACGCGGGTTGTTCAGGTAATATTGTATCAAAATAATTTACTTCGCCTTTATAAAGCGGCGGCCTGGCGGGGGCCCATGCCCGGAATAGGCCTTAAAGCGGATCTTTGCGGGACTTTAGTCTCTATTAACGGATACTATTTTAGATTTAAACTATATACTGGATATTTACGCTTCGCGATAAGGAAATACAATGAATAAACCTTTAAAACTGGCCTCGCTGGCCGTCTCTTTCGTTCTTCTCGGCAGCTCCGCCCTGAAGGCCCAGGATTTCAGCCTGAACGCCGTGCGCGCCGCCGATATAAACTCCGCGGGCGCAGACAAAGGGCTTTTCGATTTCACAAACCCGCCTAAACCCCAGGCAAAAACGACCAAAGAATGGACCGTGATGGTGTTCATGAACGCCAAGAACAACCTGAGCGACAGCCAGCTGCTGGGCCTTACCGGCAAATTCGCGGTCCAGGACATCGCCGAGATGAAAAAAGTGGGCACCACCGGCGCGGTCAACGTGGTGGTAGAACACGGCATAAAAGGCAAAGGCTCGCGCCGCCTGCTGATACAGAAAAGCGGCTTCCTGAATTCGGGCGAAACGGTTTACGGCGAGTATCCCGCCGCCGACATGGGCGACTATAAGCGCGTGATAGAGTTCGTAAAATGGGCGAAGACGGAATTCCCCGCCAGGCATTATATGCTGGTGCTCTGGAACCACGGCCTGGGCTGGATAGACCCCAGCCAGAAGCTGCAGACCGCCGGCACCGGCGCCGAACAGAAAGGCATCCTGTTCGACGACGAGACCAAGAACTACGTGCGCACGAAACAGCTGGGCGAGATCCTGAAAACTTCGGGCTATGTCGACGTGTTCGCCATGAACGCCTGCCTGATGCAGATGGCCGAGATCGGCTACGAGGTCAAAGACTATACCGGCCTGATACTGGGCTCCGAAGAGACCATGCTGGCGCAGGGCTTCGACTACGAGAAGCTGCTGAACTTCATGAACGCCGACCCGGCCTTCACCAGCGAACAGCTCAGCGATTTCATGATGAGCTGGTACCGCCAGTTCATGGCCGACGGCATGCACATCATCGGCCCGCTGAACGTGCCGCTGGGCAGCGTGGGCGCCACCCTTTCCACGGTGCGCCCGCAGGCGCTCAATGACCTGCCGCCCTACCTGAGCGCTTTCGCCGACGCCGCCATGGCCAACAACGAGGCCGAAGCCGTGAAGAAGGCAATAGAGTCGGCCGTACGGTTCTCGAGCCTCGCCCCCGACAAGGACAAGAAAAAACTGATTGCCCCTTACGTGGACCTTTACGACTTCGCGGCCGTAGTGGGCGCGAACGCGGCGGCGCAGGAGACCAAGCAGGCCGCCTCGGCGCTGATGGACTTCATAAAAACGAAGCTGGTGATGCGCAGCGTGGGCCTGAACGCGGACGCCGAGAACGGCTACGACTACACCAAAGTAGGCGGCATAGCCATAAACATGACGATGAAAATAAAGGAGCTGCCCGCGGCGGTGAACGATATCTACGAGACCAAATACCCCGAGCTCTCCCTTTCGCAGGCCTCGCAGTGGGACGAGTTCGTGACCTGGGCCGACGGCGTGTGGCGCAAGTAAAGCGCGGCCGGCAGACAAGACGGCCCGGGAGCTTAACTCCCGGGCCGTTCTATTTCCCGCCGGCCCGCAGGCACCCCGCCATGATTTGCAGAACCCGCGGCTCTACCGCTATAATACAAGACCTGAAAAAGCGGTAGCGGCGGAGGGGCGGGGTCTATGAGAAAAAAACATGCGCTGTCGCTGCTCGCGGCCTGTCTCATATTTTTTACAGGCTGTCACGGGAACGTGCGGAAAAAGAACGCTTTAGCCCCGCTTTACGGAGACCCATTGGATTTTATCGCCGAAAAACTTTCCACGGGCCACGACAAAAAAGCCGACTGCAAAGTGGCGGTGCTGCCTTTCTTTTATTCCGACCGCGCGGGATCCGCGGACGGGGATATAATATCGGAACGGGTATTGACCCGTATGACGCAGAAAAGCGGGATGCAGCTGGTGGAACGCGCCCTGCTCCGGAAGATGCTGGAAGAACTCCGCCTGCAGCGTTCGGGTATTATGGACCCGGATTCCATCTACAGCCTCGGCAAAATGCTCGGGGCGGGCGAGGTCGTTACCGGCAGTCTTTACCGCGTAAAGAACGGGAATATCGAAGTTAACGCCAGGCTGGTGCGCGTAGAGACCGGCGCGGTGCTCGCCGCGGCGTCCGCCGTGGTCCCAGTGGACTGGGAAACCGAGCCCCACGGGACGACGCGGCCGGCAATACAGGCGCGGCCCCGGCCCGTGCCCGCACAGGCTCCCTTTGCCCCGGCGCCCGCTCCTGCCTGGGCCGCGCCCGAGAACGCTTTTACGCTTTACGGCCACGATCAAAAATTTCTTACGGACAGCGTCTACGGGGACTTCGAGGCCTCCATAGAGATGATGTTCACCGGCATGGAGTCCTCCGGCGGGCTGATATTCAGGACCGCGGAGAAAGGGGGCTTTTACCAGTACGAATGGTATTCCGACGGGTCAAATGAGCAGCGCAACCAGCTTGCCCTGATGACGGAAGCCGGCTGGGAGCGTTTGGTCCCGCCCCTGCTGCGGATAGCCCGGACCAACCAATGGTATCAATTAAAAGTGCAGGCAAAAGGAAGGAGCATAAAGTGCTATCTCGACGGAGAACAGGTCATCCAGGCAGAGAACGACCTGTACCCCTCCCCCGCGCGCGTAGGGGTAAGGGTATGGCTGACGAACGCCGTTAACTTCAGGAATTTCAAGATACGGAGAATCTAGGGCTTTCCTGCCGCTGAAATGGAACGGCCCGGGAGTTTACCCCCCGGGCCGTTCCGTTTTTATAACGCCGCTTATAAACCCAGCAGCTTCGCTATTTCGGACTCAACGCCGCGCATATCTACCGCGGACTTCTCGACCGCCGTTTTTACCGGCGGGCGGAGGTAGCTGCCGGCTTCCTTCATTTCCCACGGCCTGCCCTGTACGGCGCTGCGCGTGAGCGCCCGCGCTCCGTGCGCGGGGATATTTACGGCGAACCGCTTGCCCGAAACATTGAAAGTCTCGCCGGTGAACAGATCGGTATAAGAACCCGCCGGCAGCCCCAGCGAAACGGCCGCGCCGTTGCGGTCCTTGTTGAGCGCCACATACACGGCCTGCCCGTTATATTCGCGCTTGAAAGCGTACTGGTCGCGGGCCGCGTACAGCCGCGTCTGCACGCCCTTCTGCAGGGCGGGGCTCGCGCGCCGCACGGCGTTGAGCTTTTTCAGGTGCAGGTACACCGGGTCCGACTTCGCGGCCCGGATGCCGTCCGGCCCCAGCATTTTCCGGTTGTCGGGGTCGTTGCCGCCCACCATCTGCACCTCGGTGCCGTAATAAATGCACGGAATGCCGCGCGCGGTGAAATAGAAGTTCAGCGCGTCGAAATACTGCTCGGTAGCGGCTGAGCTGCCGTCCCAGCCCGGCCCGTTGAAGCGCGGCTTGTCGTGGTTATCGAGGAAGGTCACCAGATAGGTGGCGTCCTTGTACTTGGAATCCTGCGACAGCACGGCGTCGGCCTTGGTATACTCTCCGCCCTTGAAGATGGTCTCGAACTGCCCCCAGGTGCCCATGGACGAGCCAGGCATGTCCAGCACGCTCATGGCCGAGTTCATGGGGTCGCCGGGCGAAAGGTTGGTGAAGCTGGCCAGCCAGTTGAAATCGCCGTTGGTCCAGACCTCGCCGAACATGAAGAAATCCTTCCTGTTCCTGTGCATTTCGTCGGTGAAGTTCTTCCAGAATTCCGGCCGCATCCAGGCCACGGTGTCTATGCGGAAAGCGTCCACGCCCATGTTCTGGTAATTTTTGTAGATATCTATCAGCCATTTCGCCGTTTCCGGGTTGCTGTCGTTGAGGTCCAGCAGGTCGGCTATCACCGGGCCGCTGTGAGTGAACCAGTTCTGGGTGTCGTTATCGTAATCGTAAACCCTGCCCAGGCCGAAAATCTTTCCCTTCTGGCCGTACCATTTCACGGACTGGTTAACGTAGCCGCCGTGCCCGTGGTTGGGCACCACGTCCTGTATCAGTTTCATTCCTTTGGCGTGCACCGCCGCGATAAGGTCGGAGTAGGACGCCCCCTGCGATTCCAGGTGCGGGTCTATCTTCGAAAAATCCCAGCCCCAGTAGCCGTGGTAGCCGGCCGCGTCGTAGGAGCCTTCCAGGTTCATGTACCTGCCCGGGGGCTGCATCACCGGCGGCGTTATCCAGATGGCGGTGAACCCCAGGTCCTTGATATAGTCCAGGTTATCCATCAGGCCTTTGAAGTCCCCGCCCTGGTAATACTTAAGGTTGCCCGGCTTATATTCGTCCCCGTAGATATTATTGTTCCCGGAGTCGCCGTCCACGAACCGGTCCGTCATGACGAAATAAATGCTTTCGTTCCTGAAATCCCATTTATCGGCGGCGGCCCCGGCCTGCGCGAAAGATAAAAGGAAGGCCGCGGCGGCTAGAAATACATTATTCATGATATTTTCCCTCTTACAGCCATTATCCCAATTATTTGACCTGAATTCCACAGAAAATTGCGCGCAGCCGCTATTGCCCATACCTTTGCCATATTTAGTAGAATAATAATTATAGCCGGCCCGGATCTAAAAGCCGGGAGCGGTCATTCTTCACATTTTGAGGGCATCATGGCTGAAAAAGAAAAGAAAATACGTTTCGGTGTGGTGGGAGCCGGCAAACTGGGCGGTTTCCATTCGAAAACACTTTCAAAAATGGCCGGAGTGGAGCTGGTGGGCATCTCGGACCCCGACCTGGTGCGCGCGCAGGGCCTGGCCTGGGAGCATAACTGCGTGGCCTACAAAAGCCACGAGGAACTTTTCAGCCAGGTGGACGCGCTGGTGGTGGCCGCCCCCACCGAATACCACGCCGAAATAGGCATAAAAGCCCTGGAGGCCGGGGTACACATACTGATGGAAAAACCCATCACCAATTCCGAGGAAGGCGCCCGCAAACTGCTGGAGCTGGCGGAAAAGAAAAAACTGGTATTGCAGGTGGGCCATTCCGAGCGGTTCAACTCCGCCGTGGTCGAGACCATGAAGCACGTGAAGAACCCCCGCTACGTCACCATAGAGCGCCTGGGGCCGTACGACCCCCGAGTGGCGGCCACCGGCGTTACGCTGGACCTGATGATCCACGACCTCGACATCATCCTTACCATGATAGACAGCGAGGTGGAGTCTTTCGAGGCCATCGGCGCGAGCGTGCTTTCCAACCACGAGGACATCTCGAACGTCCGCCTGAAGTTCAAGAACGGCTGCGTGGCCGACATCACCGCCAGCCGCGCCACCATGGAAGCCTCGCGCCGCATGCGCATCTACCAGCAGGACGCCTATATCTCGGTGGATTACGTCAGCTCGCGCCTGAAGATCTACAGCAAAAAAAGCCCGGTGATACGCAGCCTGGCCGACATCGAAGTGACCTTCCCCAAGCTGGAAAGGAAACAGCCCATCCAGGAAGAGCTGCTGCACTTCATCGACTGCATCAAGACCTCCAAGACCCCCACGCCCAGCGGCGAGAAGGGGCTTAAGGCCCTGCGCCTCGCGCTGAGCATCACGGACCGCATGCGGCGCTTCGAGGTTTCCGGGACCAAGGCCGAGGACGGCCGCGAATCCCTGGCCCGCTCCCTGGCCGATATCGGCAAGGTGGCGAAAGTGATGATGGATGAAGGCCTGAAGAACGCCGGCATCGACAAGCACTGACGGCGCGGCAGGACCATTTATGGCTACAACAGCTCCCACAACGAAGAACATCCTGGTCATAGCCGGCGATCCCTCCGGCGATCTCCACGCGGCGGCGCTGATCCGCGCGCTGCGCGCCAAGGACCCCGAGCTCACCGTCACCTCCATGGGCGGGGTGCGCATGCAGGAAGTTTCCACGCATTTCATCTACAACCTGGTCTCCGTCGGGGCGGTGGGCTTCGCCGAGCCGTTCAAGAATTTCTTCCTGTGGCTTAAGCTGATAAAGCTGGCGCGCCATTACATGGAAGAGAAGCGCCCCGCCTGCGTGATAGCCGTGGACTTCTACGGCTTCAACCACCAGGTGCTGGGCCTGGCCGCGCACCGCAAGATCCCCGCGTTCTACTACATCAGCCCGCAGGTCTGGGCCTCCCGCCCCGGGCGCGCGGGGAAGATCGCCAAGCTCACCAAAGAGATCTTCGTCATTTTCCCCTTCGAGGAGGCGCTTTACAAGAAAGCCGGCGGCAACGCCACTTTCGTGGGGCACCCGCTGCTGGACCTCATCCCCGAGCCCGCGGAGCGCGAGATCCCGCCGCCCGACGGCGCCTGGAACATAGGCATCCTGCCGGGCTCGCGCAAGGGCGAGATAGCCCGCCACCTGCCCATCTTCCTGAAAGCCTTCTACCGCATCAAGGAAGTGCACCCCAAGGCCAAAGCCTTCGTTTTCGCGGTGCCGGAATTCCCCGACGACCGCCTGGTGCCCGAGCTGGAAAGCGTGGAGAAGTACTGGTCCAAGGACGTGGAGATAGTGCGCGAGCAGGACTACAGGCAGCGCGCCAAGCTCGACTTCGCCTTCACATGCTCCGGCACCGCCACCCTCGAGAACGCGCTGCTGGGCGTGCCCATGGCCGTGGCCTACAGGATGCCGCGCTTCTCCTGGGAAATAGCCAAGCGCGTGGCCAACGTGCAGTACGTGTCGCTGGTCAACATCCTGCTGAAACGGCCCGCCGTAAAGGAACTGCTGCAGGAAAAAGCCACGGTGGAACTGCTGGCCCAGGAGGCGTTCTCCTTCCTCAACAACCCGCCGCGCATACGCGCGAGCCGCAAGGAACTTACCGGCCTGCGCGCCCTGCTGGGCAACCGCGGCGCCGCCGAGCGCGCCGCCGAGCGCATCCTGCCGTACCTGCGCTGACCCCGAACATGACGCAACCCGCACAACCCGACGCGCGCAAGGCGGCCGACAAAGCCCGGTTCAAAGTACTGGCCAAAGCGCTGCTGCAATACCTTAAGCCTTACAAGGTCCGCCTGGGCCAGGCCGCCGTTTCCATGGTGGTGCTGGCCATTATAAAGAACGCCGTCATCTACATCTCCGGCCCGGTCGTGCAGGGCGTGTTCGTCAACAAGGACATGAACCTGCTGAACATGATCGTCATCGGCCTGCCGGGGCTGTTCCTGCTGCGGATGCTCGTGGAGTACACCAACGGCTACCTGATGAGCTGGGTGGGGCAGCGGGTAGTGCAGGACATCCGCGCGGACCTCTTCACTCACATCCACCGCCTGTCCATAGAGTTCTATTGGCGCAAGCGCTCTTCCGACGTGATGAGCCGCGTGATCAACGACCTCAACAACGTGCAGAGCACCGTGCAGTTCATCCCGCTGTACGGCATCCGCGACGTGCTGACCGTGGTGGCCTGCGTGGGGCTGCTGTTCTACATCAACTGGAAGCTGGCGCTGATCTCGCTGATAGTGCTGCCGCTGATCGCCGTCATCCTGGGCGTGCTGGGCAAAAAGATGCGCAAGGCCTCGGCCGAGAGCAACGTGATAGTGGGCGAGATCTCGCACAAGTTCCAGGAGAGCCTGCAGGGCATCACCGTGGTGAAGGCCTTCAACTACGAGGAGCAGGCCATAGCCAAGTTCAAGGTGTCCAACGACGCTTACTTCAATAAGATGATGCGCTACCTGCGCGCCACCGCGATGAGCGGCCCGGTGATGGAATTCATCAGCGGCCTGGTGCTGATAGGCATCATCTACATGAGCGGCAGGGCCATCTTCCACGGCACCATGACCACCGCCCAGTTCTTCTCCTTTATAGCGGCCTACGTTACGGCCTACGTGCCTCTGAAGAACATCGCCAACCTGAACTCCAAACTGCAGCAGGGCCTGGCGGCCTGGGAGCGCATCTACCAGATACTGGAAGAGAAGCCCACCGTAATAATAAAGCCGACCACCCGCAACATAGAACACCTGGACGGGAAGATAGAGTTCAGGGGAGTGAGCTACAAATACCCGTCGCGCGACACCCAGGTGCTCAACGACCTGTCCTTCACCATCAACCCGGGCGAAGTGGCGGCGTTCGTCGGGCCCTCCGGCTCCGGCAAGACCACCATCATCCACCTGCTGCTGCGGTTCTTCGACCCCGTCAGCGGCCGCGTGGAAGTGGACGGGCACGACATGCTGGACCTGGACACCACGGACCTGCGCGCGCACATGGGCCTGGTGACGCAGGACACCATCCTCTTCGACGACACCGTCTATAAGAACGTCACCATCGGCCGGCCCGGCGCCTCCATGGAAGAGGTCATCGAGGCCGCCAAGGCCGCCGACGCCCACTCCTTCATCTCCGCCATGCCGCTGGGCTACGACACCGTTCTCGGCGAGCGCGGCGTCAAGCTTTCCGGCGGCCAGCGCCAGCGCCTGGCCATAGCGCGCGCCATCATCAAATCCCCGAAGATCCTGCTGCTGGACGAGGCCACCTCGAACCTGGACACCGCCAGCGAGCAGGCCGTGCAGGGCGCCATCGAGCGCATCCTGGGCGGGCGCACCGTGGTGATGGTGGCGCACCGGCTGTCCACCGTCAGGAACGCGGACAAGATCTTCGTGCTCAAGAAAGGCGAGCTGGCCGAGACCGGCACGCACGAGCAGCTGCTGGCCCTGGGCGGCATTTACAAGGGGCTCTACGAGGCGCAGAGCTAAGAGACCAGCAGGCCGCGCGGCAACAGGGTTAGCAAAACCCTCTCGGAAGGCGAGGATTGCGCAGCGCCGAGCCTGAGAGCGGGAGGCGCGCGCACGGTGTGCGCGACGCCGTTTTTGATAACCCTGCCGTCGCGCGGCCGGCGGCGCGCCGAAGATTTCTATGGTCATAATTTTCAGCATCCTCGCGGTGATCTTCACGCTGGCCGGCGCCGCGGCCGTGCTGCATTTCGGCGGCTTCAGCAAAACTTTCCTGGGCCGCGCCCTGGCGTACGCGGCCGGCGTGCTGGCCGCGGCCGCCCTTATGGACATCCTGCCCGCCGGCATCCTCCTCAGCGCCCCGGAGCTGTCCTGCGGCGCCCTGTTCGCCCTTTTCTTCCTTTTCACGCTGGAGACCTTCGCGGCGCACAGCTCCTCGAACGAGTTCATGGAGGATTGCGAAGTGGAAGTGCATCACCTGGGCGTGGCTGCGTTCGCCGCGATGGGCCTGCATTCGCTGCTGGACGGGTTCAACATAGCGGTCGGCTTCGCGCCCGGCACGGTGGCCGGCCTGAACGTGGCGCTGGGCGTGGTGCTGCACAAGTTCGCCGACGGCATAACGCTGGTCTCGCTGCTGCTGCACGCCGGGAAAAGCCGCCGCGCGGCCCTGCTGTTCAGCCTGTGCCTGGCCACCGCCACGCCGCTCGGCGCGCTGCTGGCCGCGCCCATCCTGAAAGGCATCCCCCCCGGCGCGGAAGCTTTCGCGCTGGGCCTTAGCGGCGGCTCTTTCCTTTACATAGCCATGGCGGATATCCTGCCCCGGCTGCACAAAACCTACGACCGCCTTACCCCGGTCATCTTCCCGCTGGGCTTCGCTACGGTCTGGCTGATACACCGGCTTGGAGCTTGATCATGGAACTCGAAGAACTGCTGAAAAAATTCAAAGAATACTCCGCGCAGGACACCACCGTGCTGGAATACGCCTGGAGCTATTCCAGCGAAGCCCATAACGAGCAGCACCGCGCCTCCGGCGAGATGTATTTCGTGCACTGCGCGGCCGTCGCCGAAATACTCGTGGATTACAAAATGGACCAGGAAACGGTGGCGGCCGGCCTGCTGCACGACGTGCTGGAGGACACCAAGATCTCCCCGGAAACGTTCGGCAAGGAGTTCGGTAGTGAGATCCTCAACCTGGTGACCGGCGTGACCAAGATAGAGACCCTGCGGTTCTCCTCGCGCGACGAGGCGCAGGCCGAGAACTGGCGCAAGATGATCCTGGCCACGGCCAAGGACATCCGCGTTATCGTCATCAAACTGGCCGACCGCCTGCACAACATGCGCACGCTGAACTTCCTGCCCCGGGAGAAGCAGCTTGAGATCAGCCACGAGACCATTTCCCTCTACGCGCCGCTGGCCCAGCGGCTGGGCATCTTCCAGCTGAAATCGGAGTTGGAGGACCTTTCCTTCAAATACCTGTTTCCCGACGAGTACCAGAGCCTGCTGACCAAGGTGCAGCTGCGCTACGCCATGCGGGAGAAGCTGCTGCAGGATTTCAAGCTGGCGGTGGAAACGCACCTGGGCGGCACGCAGATACCGCACCGCGTGCTGTCCCGCGCGAAGAACCTTTACTCCATCTACCGCAAGATGCTGCGCCAGGAAAAGCCGTTCGAGGAGATCCAGGACGCGCTGGGCGTGCGCATCATCACGGACTCCATAGTGAACTGCTACGCGCTGCTGGGCACGGTGCACTCCGTGTTCAAGCCGGTGGCCGGCTCGTTCACCGACTATATCGCCGTGCCCAAGATGAACCTTTACCAGAGCCTGCACACCAGCGTGATGGCGGCCTCCGGCGAAATAATAGAGATACAGATCCGCACCGAGGACATGCACCGCACCTCGGAGTACGGCATCGCGGCGCACTGGCGCTATAAGATGGGCGACAAGGGCGCCGACCGCCACCTCGACGAGAAGCTCAACTGGCTGCGGCAGTGGATGGAGTGGCTGCAGGACCTTTCGAGCCCGCGCGAGTTCATAGAAAGTTTCAAGACGGACCTGGAGCTGGACCAGATCTTTATTTTCACGCCGAAAGGCGAGGTGAAGCCGCTGCCCGAGGGCGCCACCCCGCTGGATTTCGCCTACATGATCCACACGGACATCGGCAACACCTGCATCGGCGCCAAGGTGAATAACAAGATGTCCCGGCTGGACCACCCGCTGAAGAGCGGCGACCTGTGCGAGATCATCACCCGCAGAAGCTCGGCGCCCAAGAAGGACTGGCTGGGCATAGTCAAGACCGCCGGCGCGCGCAGCCACATCCGCAAATATCTCCGCGAGCACGGCCAGCTGCAGGACTGAAATAAAGTGACACACAACTTAATTGCTGGCAATTAAGTTGTGTGTCACTTTAATTAATATGAATTTCAACGAATTCTCCGAGATCACGCCGGCCAAGGTGGAGGCGCTGAAGGCGCGCATCGCGCGGCTGGGCCTGGACCTGCGGCTGGTGGACGAGCAGTTCATCCGCGGCTCCGGCAACGGCGGCCAGAAGATAAACAAAACCTCCAACGCCGTGCAGCTGCGCTACCCCGCCCTGGGCCTGGTGGTGCGCTGCCAGCGCGAACGGAAGCGCTCTCTTAACCGCTTCCTGGCCCTGCGCGAGCTGGTGGACGAGATAGAGGTCAGGATCTCGCCTGAGACCTCCGAACGGCTGAAAGAAATTGAAAAAATACGCCGCAGGAAAGCGCGCAGCGCCGGGAAGCGCAACAGACTGAAAGACGCAGGCCCGTCAGAAAAGCTTTCTTAACTGCCCGCCGGAACCCACTTTGTTCACGGAATCGAACTGCACTCCGTAAAGGCGGCCGGCGCCTTCCTTCCTGGCCCAGACTATCTTCGCCGAGATATCCAGCACGCCCTTTTCCAGCAGCCGGACGCGCAGCTTGAGCCTGCCGCCCGGCGCCATCACATAAGCGGAAGAAAATGAAGCGCCGGTGCTGGAAAAATCCACCAGCCGCCCGGAGCCTAAAAGCTTTCCGGCCGCGCTGAAGAACTCCACCACGGAATCGTGCCGGTCGCGCCGTGCGCCGCGCTGGTCGTTGCCTCTCATATTAAAATTGTATTATTATTCCATAAATTATGGAAAACAAAATTTACTACCCCGAAGACAAGCTGCCGCTGGCCCGCCTTATCCCCATGGGCATGCAGCACGTGGTGGCCATGTTCGGCGCCACGGTGCTGGCGCCCATCCTGATGGGCTTCAATCCCCAGACCGCCATCTTTTTCTCCGGCGTGGGCACGCTGCTGTTCATCCTTATAACGCGCGCCAAGGTGCCCAGCTACCTGGGCTCCTCGTTCGCCTTCATCGGCCCCGTGCTGGCCGTGACCGGAGGCGCCGCCGAGAAGATCCCTTTCGCGCTGTGCGGCATAGCCGGCGCGGCCGTGCTGTACGCCCTTGCCGGCGCGGCCACGCTCAAATACGGCTCGAAATGGATAGACCGCCTGATGCCGCCGCTGGTAACGGGCGCGGTGGTGGCCATCATCGGCCTTAACCTTTCCTCCTCGGCGGTCTCCAATTTCCTGAACTCGTATTTCCGCCTGGCTACCTCTGCGGACGCCGTGCTGCTGCTGGTAGCCGTTGTGACGTTCGCCGTGGCCGCCGCGGTCTCGCTTTACCTGAAAGGTTTTATGCGCCTGCTGCCCATACTCACCGGCGTGGTGTGCGGCTACGTGCTGTCGCTGGCGCTGGGCATCATCGATCCGGCGCACATCGAGGCCATAAAGAACGCCGCCTGGCTGGGCCTGCCGCCTTTCATCACGCCCGCCTTCAGTTTCGAGGCGCTGCTGGTGATAGCGCCGGTGTTCGTGGTACTGGTGGCCGAGAACAAAGGCCACCTGGAGGCCATAGGCGGCTACATGCAGCGCGACATGAACCCCCACCTGGGCCGCGCCTACCTGGGCGACGCCGCGGCCAGCTTCGTGTCGGCCATGGGCGGCGGCACGCCGCAGACCACCTACGCCGAGAACATGGGCGTGATGGCCATCACCCGCGTGTTCAGCGTCTACAATTTCATAGCCGCGGCCTGCATAGCGCTGCTGCTGGGGCTGTGCCCCAAGTTCGGCGCCGTCATCCAGTCCATCCCCAACCCGGTGCTGGGCGGCGTCACAGTGATACTTTACGGCCTGATAGCCATGATGGGCATAAAGATCTGGCTGGACGCCAAAGTGGATTTCTGCGAGCACAGGAACCTGATAGTGGCCGGCTCCTCCATCATACTCGCCACCGGCCTGGGCGTGAAAGGCTTCACGCTGGGCACGGTGAACATAGCGGGCATAGCTTTCGGCACGGTGTTCGCGGTAGTGATGAACCTGGCGCTGTCTTTCGGCGGGAAAGAAGAAAAAGACGCGGCCTGCCGGCAGGGATAAAGGGGAACTATGTTTAAAAAACTGTTCGGGATCTATAAGCCGGCGCCTTTTACGGAGCCTTTGCCCGCCGAACGCGTTGCGGCCGCTTACACGCGCATGCGCTGGCGGATGATGCTCTCCATCTTCGCCGGCTACACCTTCTTTTACTTCGTCAGGAACAGCTTCTCGCTGGCCAAGCCCTACCTGATAAAGGACTACGGCATGAGCAAGGGCGACGTGGGCCTGATAGCCACGGCGCTGGCCATCTCCTACGGCCTGAGCAAGTTCATAAAGGGCAACGTGTCGGACCGCTCCAACCCGCGCTATTTCATGGCCACCGGCCTGCTGTTGTCCGGAGTCATAAACCTGATATTTCCCTCATTCGCCGGCTCGGTGGGGATGATGTTCATACTCTGGTTCGCCAACGGCTGGGCGCAGGGCATGGGCTGGCCCCCGTGCGCGCGCACGCTCACGCACTGGTTCTCTGACCACGAGCGCGGCACCATCTTCGCCACCTGGAACCTGGCGCATAACCTGGGCGGCGGGCTGGTGGGCGCGGTGGTCAACGGCGCGCTGGCGCTGGCAGCGATACTGGCCGCCGGCGCGGCCCTGAGCTCGGGGCTCACTTTCCATATAATTTTCTACGTGCCCGCGGTGCTCGCCATAATAATGGGCGTGCTGCTGCTTGTCTTCCTGCGCGACACGCCGCAGAGCTGCGGCCTGCCGTCCATAGAGGATTACAAGAACGACCACCCCGCCACCGGCGTGGACGACCCCGAGCGGGAGCTCAGCGCGAAAGAGATCTTCGTCACCTACGTGCTGAAGAATAAGCCGCTGTGGATAATCGCCATCGCCAATATCTTCATCTACGTGGTGCGCTACGGCGTGCTGAACTGGGCCCCGACGTACCTTACCGCGGCGAAAGCCTGCCCCGCCGACACCTCGCGCTGGCTGTTCTTCCTTTACGAGGTGGCCGGCATCCCGGGCACGCTGCTGGCGGGCTGGCTGTCGGATAAAGTGTTCGGCGGGCGCAGGAGCCCGGTGTCGTGTATTTTCATGGTGCTGGTGACCATAGCCGTGTGGATCTACTGGAAGAACCCCGCCGGGCATTTCCTGGTGGACTCCATGGCGCTGTTCGCCATCGGGTTCCTTATCTACGGGCCGGTCATGCTGATAGGCGTCAGCGCCGTGGACCTGGCGCCCAAGAAAGCGGCCGGCACGGCCGCGGGCTTCACCGGCTTCTTCGGCTACGTTTTCGGCGCGGTCATAGCCGAACTGGGCCTGGGCCGGATAGTGGACCGCTGGGGCTGGGACGGCGGCTTCGAACTGCTGCTGGCGGCCTGCGTTATCTCGGTGGTCCTGTTCGCCCTTACCTGGAACGTGCACCACAAGGAGGACAGATAAATGCGCGAGTTAATATTTGCGGCGGCGCTGGCGCTGCTGCCCTGCGCGGACGCGGGGGCCGGACAGAGCACCGTGCGTTTCGAAACCACCGACGGCTGCTCTATCGAGGCCTTCTACCTGGCCCCGGCCAGGGGCTCTTACGTTTTCATAAACACGCACGGCCTGGGCTCGGACAGGAACGAATGGGAACCTTTGCACGCCGCGCTGAAAAAGCGCGGGCTGGGCTACCTGGCGCTCGACATGCGCGGCCACGGCGGCAGCCGCGGCTGCGCCGGCAAAGAGGTCTCTTACCGTGCTTTTTCCGACGCTGAGTGGAACGCCGCCTCCGGGGACATAGAAGCGGCCGCCGCCTGGCTGCTGAAAAAAAAGGTCCCGGCCGCGAAAATGGTGTTCTGCGGCGCCAGTATAGGCGCGAACCTTTCCGCTAAAGCGGCCGCTGAGGGCGCCATAAAGCCGGCCGCGCTGGTGCTGCTTTCGCCCGGCGTGGAATACCACGGCGTGAAGACCGAACCTTATTTTGCCGCCGCGCGGCCGCCGCGCATTTTTATCGCGGCCGCCGAAGACGACGGCTACGCCTGGCAAAGCGGCAATTACCTGGCCGTAGCCGCGGCCAGGCAGGGCCTGCCCGCGGTCTTTAAAGCCGGCCGCAGCGGGCACGGCGTGAACATGTTCAAGGGCTCGGGGCTTACGGCGGAAATAATAGACTGGGTGCTGACCCCCGGGAAGAAATAAACTATCCGTACGGGCGCTGTCCGGGCCCGCCGCGGCGGCGCGTCATTCCTCCGAATGGCGCGTTTTTTTTATATCCGAGCGGTGTTTTTTCTCGTCAAGGCGGCGGAGTTTGGAGCCGTAAGAGGGCTTGGTGGGCCGGCGGCGGCGCGGCGGGCGCAGGGCGCGCTCCACCAGTTCGTTCAGGCGGGCGCGGGCGGCCTGCCGGTTCTGTTCCTGCGTCCGGTATTCGCTGGCGATTATTATAACGTCGCCGTCGTCGGTAAGCTTGGAGCCCGCCAGCGCCTTCAGCCGCTGCTGCGCCTCGTAAGGCAGGCCGGACAGGGCGGGAAAGAACCGCAGCTGCACGGTGGTGGCCACTTTGTTCACGTTCTGCCCGCCGTGCCCGCCGCTGCGGATGAATTTTTCCTCGAAAGAGCCGGGCGCGAGCCGGAAGCCTGTATCTGTCATAACCGCTATATTATCAAATAGCGGGGCTGGGCGGCCCAGCCGGAGCTAGGCCCAATGCTCCCGCCGGCCCGGGACTCCCGCCCTTATATCTTCCCGTCTTTACTGGTAAATTGTAATCAATGAACCGCTGCGCGCTGACCCTGGCCCTGTTCTTATCCGCCCTGAATTTACCGGCGCACGCCCAGCTGCGCGCCATAACCGCCGCCGAGATACTGGGCTCCGGCCTGAAAGTTCCGCCCCCCGCCCCGGCGGCGGCCGCGCTGGCACCCCGCAACCCGAAGAACGAACTTCCCTCCCGGCTGCCGGACGATCCCCTTATAGTGGTGCACGCCAGCCGCGCTTTTGACGAGACCGCCTCGGCCGCCGGCGGCATAAACGCCGTGGTGGCCGGCTACAAGGCCGCCGGCCGCCCGGTGATCTATCTGCTCAACGACCAGTCAGCGCAGGGCTACTCCGACTGGTACCCGGCCGACCGCGCCCCCGATTACGAGCTGTTCTCGGCGGGCGGCGAACACAACCTGCCTCTGGCCGCCGGCGAAGTTACTATAATCGGCGGCTTTTTCGGCAGCTACGACGGCGCCCGCGGCTGCCAGACGCTGGCCGCGCGCGACGCCATACGCATGCATTTCGAGGCCTCCGGCAAGCCGTTCACCGTGAACATGCCGCTTAAGGCCATCTATTTTTACGAGGAGGACGCCGGCGTATATAAAGAGCTGCTGGCGCTCGACCCCAAAACCGCCTCCCCGGCCGCCATCCGCAAGGTCTTCGACCGTTTTCCGGAATCATTCTTCCTCACGGACACCTTTCCCACTTCAACGGACGACGCCGCCGGCTTCGGCCATCCTCTTACTAATCAGGCGGACAACCCCGGCTACCGCATGGGCGAACCGGTGGACACCGCACGCTACGCTTTTGAACTGTTCTTTGACGGCATATCCGTCGCGAAATTCGGCTCCGGGCCGCGGCGGGTAAGTCTTAAGCTGTTCAATTAAAGGCCGGGGGGCCTTGAAAGGGTGAGGGCATTCTGTGCTGAGAAGGCGGATCATGCCCCGAAAGATACTGATAGCCGACGACGACCCCGCGATGCTCCGGGTCTATGCAGGCCTGTTCTCCGGCAGGGATTACGAGCTCACTTACGCTGAAAGCGTAGCCGCGGCCGCGGCCCTGATAGGAAAGAACCATTACGATCTGCTGGTGACGGACCTGATGTTCCCCGACGGGCTGGGCACGGAGCTGACGCGCCTGTTCGCGGAAAGGTCCGCCGGCGCCAAAAGCCTGCTGGTTACCGGCTCCCCGCCCGAACCCGGCGCCCTCGCCGCCTACGCGGTGCTGGAATGCCTGCCCAAGCCGCTGGAGCCGGAAAGCTTCATGAAAACCGTGGCCCGGGCCCTGACCTGAGGAGCTTCCCCCGGACCGCCCCGCCGGCGGCGGCAATAGCGCGGAGAAGCTCCCCCGGCCCGGACTTCAGTTCCCCATCAGTATGAAAGCCGACCAGTAGAACGGATGCTCGTAGCCCTGCCGGCGTATTTCGGTCCGCGCCAGCGCCAGCGCTTCGGCGGGCGTTCTGCCGGCTTTCAACTGTTTGAAGAATTCTCCCGACAAGGCCACCGTCGCGTCCTCCGAAACCGACCACAAGCTCATAAGCACGTTGCCCGCCCCGGCGAACTGGAACGCCCTTCCCATCCCCATCACGCCTTCCCCGGACACGTACTTGCCCACCCCTGTTTCGCAGGCCGTAAGCGCGGCCACTTCCGCGCCCAGCTTCAGCCCCATTACCTCCGTCATCGTCAGGAAGCCGTCCTCGGCGGCCCTGTTGCCAACCTGGTTCAGGACCAGCGCGGGCTGCCGGATGTAAGGCACCGCCCCGTCCAGGATGCCGTGCGTGCCGAAAACAAGATATTTGTATTTATCGAGCGGCAGCTTGAGAATATCCTCTTTCCGCGCTTTTTCGTCCGAAACCACGGCGGCTGCGCCGCCGAACAGCTCTTTGAGCTGCCGGCCTATCTCGGCGGTCTTCTCCAGCCTTGGAAAGACGGCGTCCGCGTCCGCGGCTTCGCTGTTGCCCTCACCCCGCCCCCTCGTCCCCGCCGCGCCCATGGTTTTCCAGCGCGTCAGCGCGCCCATCAGCTTCATGCCTCCCTCTTCCGGCTTCGCGGCGGCCGAAAGTTTCTTCGCCCGGCTGTCACCCGCGGAAAACACCGGGTCCACCACGGCCAGCGCGGTATCGGCCCCGGCCCCGCCTTTCTTCAGCGTGCGCAGCATGGTCAGCGAAGTGGCCGACTGCGCGTAGCTTACGGCGTACTTGTCGCCAAGGTATTTGACGCCTACGGGGAAAGGGCCGTGTTTCCCCTCGCCGATCTTTTCCGCGGCGGGCACCTCCACCGCCAGCGACTCGAACGGCAGGACGCCCAGCACCTCGTCCGGGGCTATGATAAGCTTCGCGCCGGCCGGCAGGCTCTTCAGTTCGCCCCCGAACAGCAGGTCGTAGATATTTTTACCGCCCGCGGCATCGTATTTCGCCAGGTCCTGCGCTGATTCCACGTTCGCGAACGCGCCGCGGTATTTGCCGACGGTTTCGGCCAGCTGTTCGCGTGCGACGGGGATCCGGCGGAGCTTCAGGGTTCTATCTTTTCCGCTCAGGATGAAAAGCAGCGTTTCGTTCCCGGTCACCTCGAACTCCAGCAGCGTTTCGTCGGGCGAAAGCGCGACGCTTCCGGCCGCTA
Source organism: uncultured Elusimicrobia bacterium (assembly GCA_903879915.1). Taxonomy (GTDB): domain Bacteria; phylum Elusimicrobiota; class Elusimicrobia; order Elusimicrobiales; family UBA9959; genus UBA9959. The sequence goes on along the minus strand of CAIRNJ010000042.1, from coordinate 38,598 downwards.
TCGGCTCGGGATAGACGATGGCGGCATATTCAGGGTAGTCCCTGCGCAGCCCGGCTACGAACGCCGCCTGCTCTTTTTTCAGCGCGGCCTGCTCGCCTTGCAGCTCTTTGTACCTGTCGGCATTATTCTTCTCAAAAGCCGCCTGCAGCTGTTTGTACGCCGAGGCGAGCCTGTCGGTCAGTTCGGTTTCTTTTTCTCCGGCAGCCTGCGGTATCCGCGGCTTCGTTCCGCCGTATTTTTTTGAAATAGATTCCGCCAGCAGCCGCCCGCGCGTGAACTCCGCGTAATAGAAAGCCCCTTTTGCGCCTTCCTGCGACGCTGCCGTGGTCCGGACAAGCCCCTCGTAAACTTCCAGCCGCGGAACGCCTTCCGTCTTGGCCCCGAAAAAGTTGGCGCGCTGAGATTCGGTCAGGGAGGAGCGTATTTCTTCAAGCGTTTCCGCCGCCTTGCGGAAATATTGCAGGGCAGGGCCGTTATTCTTCAACCCCTCCTCCGCCAACCCCAGGTTCGTGTACCAGGCCATAAGGAGGCTGCTGTTCTTTTTCTTCTCGGCGTCAGCGAGATAGCCAACCAGCGTTTCTTTCGCCCTGGAGAAGTCCTTTTTTGCCAGGTAATACCGGCCAAGCCGCAAAGGGGCGTCATATTTGGAGTAGAGCGAAAACGCGCGGTCGAACTCGCCCCGGTCCAGGTAAACATCGCCGATATTGAGTTCGATTTTTTCTATGGGCGCGCCTATCTTCTGCTGCACGCCAAGCGCCTGCTGAAAGTGATCCAGAGCTTTCGGATAGTCGCCCTGATCCTCATAGAGAACCCCGAGGTTGGCGAGGTTTTTGCTTTCGTTCTTTTTGTCGCTTATTTCACGGGCAAGATCAAGCGCCTGCTGATAGTGCTCCAGCGCCTTCGGATAGTCGCCCAGCCTGTTATATAAATTCCCGAGGTTGGTGAAGGTATCGCCTTCGCTCATTCTGTCGCCGATATCCCGTTCAATTTTAAGCCCCTGCTGATAGAGCTCCAACGCCTTCGGATAGTCGCCGAGCTCTTCATAGACAAGCCCTATGTTCCCGAGGCTGGCGCCTTCGCCCTTTTTATCGCCTATCTCCCGTTTGCTTTCAAGCGCCTGCTGGTAGTAGTCCAGCGCCTTCGGATAGTCCAGCAGACTATCATAAACATTCCCGATATTGTTGAGGCTGTTGCCCGCGCCGTTCCTGTCGCCTATTCCCCGCTTGATCGCAAGCGACTGCAGGTGGTGCTCCAAAGCTTTCGGATAGTCGCCCAGGTCGGAGTAGATATTCCCGATGGTGCCGAGGTTATTGCTTTCGATCTTTTTGTTGCCCAGTTCCCGGGCGCCCTTAAGTGCCTGCTGGCAGTGGTCCAACGCTTTTAGATAGTCGCCCAGTTTCTCATAGATAAGCCCGATGTTGCCAAGATCGGAACTTTCGCCTTTTTTGTTGCCCAGGCCCCTGTCGAGCTTAAGCGCCTGCTGCTGATGCTCCAGCGCCCTGGGGAAATCCCCCAGGCGCATATAAACGTTCCCGATGTTGCCGAGCATATTGGCTTCGCCCGTTTTATCACCGGCATTGCGCAAGTTCGCAAGCCCCTGCAGATCATACTCCAAAGCCTTCGGGTAGTCGCCTAACTTTTCATAAACGACCCCGAGGTTGCCGGTAAACGCGCCTATTCCCTGCTTATTGCGCTGGCGCTTCGCTTCTTCAAGCCCCGCCTGCCACGCTTCCCGCGCCCCCTGGTAATCGGAAACCCGGAAGCTTTCATTCCCTTTTTCCATCAGAGCCATTATATCCGCGGCATGCAGCTGCGCGGCGAACACGTTCGCGCAAAGCAGCACCGCCGCCCAAAGCGTTTTTTTCATAAGCAACCCCCCGTATACTTCGCTTCTATTTGTGCCAGAACCAGGTTTCGTAGACGAAAGCGCCTTCGGCCTGCAGTTTTTTCTTCACTTCAACCACGTCGCTTTTCGCGGGGGGCGCTACCGTGGACGTATCGAGCTTGCGCCGCACGCCCGCCGCACCCATTTTTTTGCCCAGCAGGTCCATATCGCCGCGCGTAAGGTTCACGCCTTTCTCCCCCTCGAAATCGGGTATTCTTTCCGGGGAGGCGAAGATATAAAAAGACTCCTTGCCCGTGGTTTCGTCAAGGAACAGCACCTCCTTGTCATTGGGCACCCACAGGACGGACGCGGCCGGCACGGGGTTTTCCGCGGTCTTGAACTGCGGGTTCGGGAACAGCCGGAACGATTTATTCAGCGCGTCCACCTGGTAGACGTACAGGAAGCAGGTGTCGCTGGGCTTTGCATAGACGGCGTAGCCGTCGCCGGACCTCAGCACGCTGCCGTCGCCAAGCGGCTGCATTTTTTTATCCGCGTCCTCGAAATAGAACCCTATATCAAGGGACAGTTTGACGTTCTTCTCGGTCGAGATCCTGTCGAATTCCTCTTTGGGCACTTTGAGCAGAACGGAGGCCAGCCAGTTTTTCTTCTCCCGCCGCACATACCAGTCGTCCGGCACCGCGCGTTTGACGAAGGCCTTTACCCGCACCTGGTTGCGGTTCTCAACGCTCAGGGTTTCGTTCGTTTTCGCGTTCTCGCGGGAATAGGTCTCATAGATCCTGTCCAGCGAATCCACGTCCGCTTTGCAGTAACGCGCAAATTCCTTCGTGGCGTTAGCCAGGGCTTCGTCCTTTGCCTTCTGCTCATCGGCCTGCGGCCCGGAATGGCCAACGGCCAGGATCTCCGCGCCCTGCGGCACTATGGTCTTCTCGAACCAGGCCGGCTTTTCCGCTTTGAATCCCGGCCTTTCCGCGGTCTGGGGCGTGGAGCAGGCCGCGGCGGCCAGCGCGCAGCATATCAGAATGGCTGTTCTTTTCATTTACACCGTTCTCCTTAGGACCCGCGTGTTCCCGCCCGGGTCTTACCGCCGGGGCGAAAGACGGCCGGCCGCGCCGGTACGGGACCGGACGTTAAAAACCGTGGTTTACAAGACGGTTTATTTCGTCCAGCCTCTGTCCGGCCTACTAAAAAAAATGCAAAACGCGCGCCCCTCCCGTCCATTCTGGCTATGATACAAAAAAGGCGGACTTTTTTCACGGACCTTCACGCGGCTTCCCGTCCGGGAGAGCCGGTGACCGCGCAAGTCCTTTATCGTTCCATCCTTATCCTCTCTCTACCTGTTTGACAATAAAGGCATTAATTGCTAATTTTTGGGTTGGCAAGCTAGCCGGTAATTTCTTTCAAAAAAGGGGTTAAAAAATGAAAAATATCAACAGTTCGGTGAAGGTACTATTCTGCGTCAGCGCCGTTATCGCTCTCGCCGGCTGCGGCGGCGGCAACAAGAACGTGCAGACCGCGGCCGTAGCCGCGCCCATCGCGGCCTCCGGCCCGGCCTGGGTGAACCAGGGCTCCGGCGCCTTCAAGGACGGCAACTTCTACGGCGTCGGCATAGCCACCGGCATCCGGAACAGGGCGCTGGCCATAGACACGGCCGACGGCCGCGCGCGCGCGAAGATCGCCGAGGTTTTCAATACCTACATAGCCAAGCTGACCAAAGATTACATGGCCTCCACCACGGCCGGCGACATGAAAAGCTCCAGCGAGGAGCAGAACGTCACCAACTCGCTTAAGAGCTTCACCCAGATGAACCTCTCGGGCGTCGTTATCGTGGACCACTGGATAGACTCCTCCGACGGCTCCATGTTCGCGCTGGCCAAGCTCGACGTGGCCGGCGTGAAAGCGCAGCTCGATAAAGCCAAGGAGCTGGACTCCAAAGTGCGCGATTACGTGAAGGCCAACGCGGACAAGGCCTTCGACGACCTGGCCGCCGAAGAAGCCAAGCACTGAGCCGCGCGCTAATATCGGACAAGGAGACAGGGCTTTATGAAAAAGTATCTATTATTGGCCCCGCTGCTGGCGCTGCCCGTCCTTACGGGCTGCGGCGGCACGCAGGTAAAACGTATCGACACCGCCGCGGTGGTGGACATCAGCGGCAAATGGAACGACACGGACTCCCGCCTGACGGCCGAAGAGATGATCTCCGACTGTCTCGCGCGCCCGTGGCTGAGCTCCGCCTCGGGGGCGTCCGGCGAGAACCCCACGGTGATAGTAGGCTCCGTCCGCAACCAGAGCAGCGAACACATCAACACCGGCGTGTTCGTGGAGGACCTGCAGCGCGCGCTGATCAACTCCGGCCGCGTCACCTTCGTGGCCAGCAAGGACGAGCGCGGCGACGTGCGCGACGAGCGGCTGGACCAGGATACCAACGCCTCCGAAGAGACCAAGAAGGCCCACGGCCAGGAGACCGGCGCGGACTTCATGCTGAGCGGCAACATGAGCTCCATTGAGGATAAAGAAGGCGGCAAATCCGTCATCCTTTATCAGGTCAACCTGAAGCTGCTGAACATGAAGAACAACCAGATAGCCTGGACCGGCCAGAAGAAGATAAAGAAAGCGGTTAAGCGGTCAGGCTCTACCTGGTAACCGCCGGGTAAGCCGCCGATGACCCTCCCCCGCCCCGCGCGTTGCGTGCTCTCCGTCGCGGCCGTCGTTCTGACGGCCTGCGCCGGGCCGTCGCGCTCGTACAGGACGGGGCTCAACGCCCGCCTGGCCGCCTACGACTACGCAGGCGCGCAGGCGGAGATAGAGGGCGCGAAGACCTCCGAATACGGCGAGAAGAACGCCGTGCTGTATTACCTCGACCGGGGCATGGTGCTGCACGACGCGGCGAAATACGCCGAAAGCGACCGGGACCTGGAAACGGCGGAAGGCAGGATGGAAGAACTGTTCACCCGCAGCGTAAGCCGCGGCGCGGGCACTTTCCTGCTCAACGACAACACCACCAAATACGCCGGCGAGGTGTTCGAGCGGGCGCTGCTAAACGCTTTCCGCGCGCTGAACTTCGTTTTCATGGGCAACACGGACGAAGCGCTGGTGGAGGCAAGGAAAGTGACGGCCTACCTCGCCCGCTTCAATGAATTCATGCAGGGCAAAAGCGGCTACAAGGACAGCGCTTTCGCGCAGTACTTGAGCGCCATGCTCTTCGAGCAGAGCGGCAGCCGGGACGACGCGCGCATTTCATACAAAGCGGCGGAGGCGGCCTTCAAGGATTACGCCGCGGATTACGCTACGCCCGAGCCGCAGTTCAAAGTACCGCCCTATTCCAAGCTCGAGAAACTGGGCCTGGGCGAGATAGTGTTCCTGCACTACAACGGCCCCTCCCCCATGAAGGTCTCGCGCACTTTCCAGGTGGCCTGGAACGAGGCCATGCTGGCGGTGAACCAGAGCGGCCAGGACGAGCCGGACGCCGCGCGCTTCAGGAACGCCGTGAACACCGGCATACTGGGCGACGCCATAACCGTAGCTTACCCGGAATACGTGCAGGACCCGTACACCATCGCCGGGTCGCGCATAGCCGCGGGCGGAGCGGAAACGGACTCCCTGCTGATGGAGGACATCTCGGGCATCGCCCGCCAGTGCCTCGAAGAGAAGAACGCGGCCATCAGGTTGCGCGCCATAGCCCGGGCCGCCATAAAATTCGCGCTGGCCAGGGCGGCGTCCGCCGAGGTGGAGAAACGCGCCGGGGCCGGCCTGGGGCTGCTGGCCAAGATGATCACCAGCGCCGCCGGAGCGGCCACCGAGACCGCGGACACCCGGGGCTGGACCACCCTGCCCGCGCAGATACGCATGGCGCGCCTGGCGGTGGCGCCCGGCCGGCAGGACGTCATCATCACATTTACCGACCGCGCCGGCAACCCGACGGGCAACATAATTTTCAGGGACGTGGAAGTGATAAAAGGCCGGCGGACGTACCTGCAATACCGCACGGCCCTGTAGGAGGTTCTTTTATGCCTAGGATCTTTGCCGCCGTTCTCTGCGCGGCGCTGCTGGCGGGCTGCGCTTCTACCAGCGCAAGGCCGCAGCGCGCCGCAGCCATACCTGCGCCTACGCCGCGCCCCGCCTGGGTGGACGGCGCCGACTCCGGGTATCCACGGAGCCGCTTCCTTACCGGCGTTTCCTCTGCGGACGACCTGAACGCGGCCAAGGACCGGGCGCGGGGCGAGATCTCCAAGGTTTTCTCCGCCCAGGTCACGGTGAACTCCGCCGTGGCCGCGGCCGAATACACTTCGGAAACGCAGGGCAAGACCCTCACCTCCTCGTCGCAGAACGCCTCGCAGAACGTGCGCGCGGTCTCGCAGAAGAACCTCGAAGGCGTGGAAATAGCGGCCGCCTGGCGCGACCCCACCAACGGCCAGTACTTCGCGCTGGCGGTGCTGGAGCGCTCCAAGGCGCTGGCCTCCCTGGAGGAAAGAGTGCGGGAGACGGACGCCCGGACGCGCGACCTGGCGGCGCAGCTGGCGGGCGCCGCGGAAAAGCTCCAGAAGGCGAAATACGCGCTGAAGCTGCTGGGGCTCCTTAAGAACCGGGCGGACCTGGCCGCGGACATGCGTGTGCTGGACCCCGCCGGCGCCTCGGCGCCGGGGCAGGACGTGAACGCGGCCCGCCGGGACGCGGTCAGGGCGCTGGCCGCGGTGGACATGGCGCTGATAATGACCGCGGACAACTCGGCCCAGGTGACCGCGGCCGTGATCAAAGCCCTCAACGGCATTGGCATAGAGGCCAGGGTGGCCGCGGCGGCCGGCGGCGCCGACATAGCCGCGGAGTGCGAGGTAAAGCTTTCCGCCGTGGCGGACGCCGACCCAGAATCCCGCTGGCACTGGCACCGGGGCACGGGCTCGGTGGCGCTCAAAGAAGTTAAAACAGATAAGACCTTCCTGAATTTCAGCGCCGCCGCCAAAGAGGCCTCGGCTTCCGCCGGAGAAGCGCGTTTCAAAACGGAGACCGCGCTGGGCAAAAAACTGTCCGCGGAGATCCTCCGCGCCGTCTCGGCTTATCTAGAGAACCAATAGATCTGGTGACACCATACTTAATTCTGACAAGTAGGCACTGTATCACCGGGACTTAAACAGATAAGTTCTGTGTCACTCGAATTATAGTGGGGAAAAACATGTTCACGCTTAAAACTTTTTTTCCGGCCGGAAAATCACCGGCCAAAGAGGCCGGTATTCTGCTGCTTATACTGGCGGCGCTGCTGGGCCTCTGGTTCGTTTCTGCCGCGGCGCACAGGCGTACCGCCATGGCCGAGATAGCCCGCAACCTTACGGCGGTGAACTCCTACAAAGCCGCGCAGATGGCCGCCTGGCTCGACGCGCACGGCCGGGAGGCGGCGCGGCTCAGCCGCCATCCTTTCATGGGCGGGATCATACAGGAAGAAATAGCGGCCCCGGGCTCGAGGCGCGCGCAGCTCATCTCCTGGAGCAAGGATTACATTAAGAAAGAGCGGTATTCCGCGATGGCTTTCCTGTCAGTGAAGAACGCCGTTATCGCGGCCACCCCCGGCTACTCGCCCGGAACGGAAAAGTCTTTCCTGGAAGCCTTCGCGAAAGCGGCGCAAGGTGCGCCGCTGCTCACCGACCTTTACCTGGCCGCGGACGGGCGGCCGCGCCTGGCCATGCTCAGCCCGCTTTTTGCCGGCGGAAGGAGCGGCGGGAAGCCGGTGTGCGTACTGGTCACCGACATAGACCCCGACGCGGAATTCTACCCGCTGCTGAAAGCGCTGCCGCTGCTGGTGCCGACCGCGGAAACCCTGCTGGTGCGCAAAGAAGGGGAATACGCTCTTTATCTCAACGAGCTAGAGAACAGGAAAGGCTCCGCGCTGAAATTGACGCTGCCGCTTTCGGACACTCACCTGCCGGCCGTCGCCGCGCTCAGCGGGCGCACAGGTTTTTTCGAAGGCACCGATTACCGCGGCGTGAAGGTTTTCAGCGCCATAGCGCACCTTAAAAGCCCGGAATGGGCGGTTGTGACCAAGATAGACCGGGATGCGCTGCTGGCGCCGGTCACTACCACTGAATACTTCAGGCTGGCGGTACTGCTGCTGGCGGCGGGGCTGGCCTGGGCCGGCTTCCTGGCCGTTTCAGCCGCCAGGAAGAAAGCCGTTGACTCCGCGCTGAGAAGCACCCGGCAGCTGCTGGACGAGGCCGAAAAAGCGGGCAGGATAGGCGGCTGGGAAATAGACACGAAAACCCTGGCCCAGACCTGGACCGACGAAATGTTCCGGATACTCGAGATGGACCTGGGGAAAGGCGCGCCGCAAGTGCCGCAAGGCATGAACATTCTCGCCCCGGCGTCCCGTGAAAAGGCTGACTTGGCCGTGCGGCGGGCTATGGAAGCGGGCGAGCCCTACGATCAGGAATGGGAGATAATCACCGCCAAAGGGAACAGGCGCTGGGTGCACGCCGTCGCGAGAATTCAGCGGGAACAGGGCAAGGTCAGGGGCTCCTTCCAGGACATAACCGACCGCAAGCTGGCGGAGGAAAAGCTGCGTGAAAGCGAAACGCGCTACCGCGCATTGTTCGGAAACATGCTCAACGGCCTGGCCTACTGCCGGATGATCTACGAAGGAGACCGGCCGGCCGATTTCGTGTACCTGGAAGTGAACCAGGCTTTTGAAAAACTGACCGGGCTCAGGAACGTCACAGGGAAAAAAGTCACGGAGCTGATACCGGGGGCACGGGAATCCGACAGCGCGCTGTTCGAGATCTACGGCCGCGTGGCGCGCGGAGGCCCGCCGGAAACCTTCGAGCTGCGGCTGGAGGCCCTGAAGATGTGGCTCCACATCTCGGTTTACAGCCCCGCCAGGGACTGCTTCGTGGCCATTTTTGAAGTTATAACGGAGCGCAAACTGGCGGAGCTGGAGAGGGACAGGCTGAACCGTGAGCTGGCCGCGAAGAAAGAGGACATGGAGAACTTCCTCCACATCACAACGCACGACCTGCGCGGCCCGCTGATAAACATCCAGGGGTTCAGCCAGGAACTCAACAACTATTACAAAGAGCTGCAGGAAACAGCAGCTCCCGCATCCCTGCCCGGAGAGCCGAAAAGCAGAACGTCCGAACTTATGAGAGAAAGCATCCCGCAGGCGCTGCGCATCATAGAATCCAGCGCGATCAGGATGGGCGAGATGCTGAACGTGCTGCTTAAAATGTCCCGCCTCGGCCGCATGCCGCTGCGCTCCGAGCCGGTGGATATGGACGCGACGCTGAAGCTGGTGCTGACCTCGCTCTCCTACCAGCTGGAGCGGGCCGGCGGCGCGGTGACCGCGGGGCCGCTGCCGCCCTGCACCGGCGACCCCGGCATTGTCGGCCAGCTTTTTTCGAACCTGCTGGACAACGCCATAAAATACCGGAACCGCGACCGGAAGCTGGAGATAACCGTGAGCGGTGAAAGGAAGGACGAAAAAACAGCGCTCTATACCGTTTCCGACAACGGCCTGGGAATAAAAGAAGCCGACCTGGCCAGGATCTGGCGGCTTTTTTACAGAGGACACGCGCGGCAACCCGGAGTAGAAAAAGGCGAAGGCATAGGCCTGACCATGATAAAGCGCATGGTGGAAAGGAGCGGGGGCAGTATCCGGGTAGAATCGAAAGAGGGAGCGGGCACTAAGTTCTTTGTAGAGCTGCCCGCCTAGCTGACAGGGAAGGTGAACCATGGAAAACGCCGAACAGATAACGATATTGATAGCCGACGACGACGACGGGCACGCACATCTTATACAAAGACGTTTCAAGGAAGTGGGAGTGTTCAACCCTGTAATACGGTTCCGGGACGGGGATGAGGCGTGGAATTTCGTCTCGGGCAGAAGCGAACCCCGCCTTGAGCCGGAACGGCATTACTTGCTGCTTCTCGACATAAGCATGCCAGTCATGGACGGAATAGAAGTGCTGACGCGCATGAAGGCCGACCCGTGCCTGAAGAGCATACCGATAATAATGCTGACCACCACCGACGACCCGAAGGAGATCGGCCGCTGCTACGAGCTGGGCTGCAACAACTACCTGGTAAAGCCGGTGGAGTTCGAGAAATTCTCCGAACTGATAAAGCGCCTGGGCCTTTTCCTGATGATAGTAAAAGTCGGAAGCCCTGCTAAATAAATAACGGGGACAGGCTGCTTTATTTAAAAGTAGCCTGTCGTCTTTTCTATGTATAATTTAAATTGCGAGTTCAGCCCCGCTGGAGAACTAAAATGAACGTTAAGATCTTATTTCTGTCTTTGGTCTCGGCCGGCATGCTGGCGCTGCCGGCCGGAGCGGGCGCTGCTAAAAAAGTGTCCGCCGCGCCGGCGAGAATTTACGAGGTAAAGACGGTGCTGGTGGCGCCGTATTCCGGCGTTATCACGCCCGCGGCGGCCGAGTTCCTCGGCGCCGCCATCGCCAGGGTCAACGGGCCCGGCGGGGCCGACCTGCTGGTGATAGCCCTGGACACGCCCGGCGGGCTGGACGTTTCCATGCGCGCCATCATACAGGCGATGCTGGCCTCCAAAAAGCCGGTGGCGGTCTACGTCTCGCCGCAGGGCGCCCGCGCGGCTTCGGCCGGAGTGTTCATCGCCATGGCCTCGCCGCTGGTGGCCATGGCCCCGGGCACCAATATCGGCGCCGCGCACCCTGTGATGCTCGGCGGCATCCCTTTAGGCCTGGGCGACAGGAAAACAGAAAAGAAAGACCCGATGGAGGCCAAGACGCTCAACGACGCCACGGCCTATATGCAGTCCATAGCGCAGAAGACCGGACGCAACGCGGCCTGGGCGATGAAAGCCGTTACCAAGAGCGATTCCATCTCCGCGCAGGAGGCGGTAAAGACCGGCGTGGCCGATTTTATGGCCGCCAACCTGGAGGAGTTCCTCGCCAAGGCCGACGGGGCCAGGGCCGGGGAATTCGGCACGCTGCGCGCCGCGCGCCCGGCGGTGGAACGCTTCGCCCAGACCCGCCGGCAAAAGTTACTCGCGACGATAACCAACCCCGACATCGCCATGATCCTGATGAGCCTGGGCGCGGCCGGGCTTTTCATAGAGCTTTACAATCCCGGCCTGATCCTGCCCGGCGTGGTGGGCGCGGTCTCGCTGGTCACGGCGTTCTATTCTTTCCAGACGCTGTCGGCCAGCACGGCGGGCCTGGCGCTGATAGCGCTCGGCTTCGTTTTCTTCATCGCCGAGATCAAGGTGATCAGCTACGGCCTGCTTACGCTGGCCGGCGCCGCGTCCATGCTGTTCGGCGGGCTGCTGCTGTTCCCTCAGCAGCCTCTGGGCGGGCTTTCCGTTTCAATAAATATGCTTATCTCGACCATAATAGGGCTTATAGCGGTAGTTGCAGCGCTGGCGTACATAGTGGTGCGCGCCCAGCTCAGGAAGGTAGTGACGGGCATTGAAAGCCTGGTGGGCAAGAAAGGCCTGGCCAAGACCGCCCTGTCGCCCCACGGCACCGTGCTGGTGGAGGGAGAGCTCTGGGAGGCCGAAAGCGCCTCCGGGGACATCCCCGCCGGAACGGCCGTGGCGGTTACCGCGGTGCAGGGCTTTAAAGTCCGCGTCCGCCACGCCGCCCGAGAGGCCTGATACCGCTTATACAGCGCGTATTTGTATAACAATTACACATTTGTCATAATAGTATTGCGTGACGGTGTTTTTTCCGCGTGGTTCTGCGCGCGGGACCTAGATTTATTTGTCAAATTGCCACGGAGGCTTCGAAATGGGAACAAGATTTACTGACAGGGCGCAGCGCGTGATACTGATAGCGCAGGAAGAGGCCAAGCGCCTCAACCACGACTATGTCGGCACCGAGCATATCCTGCTGGGCCTGATAGCTCTTTCGGAGGGCGTGGCCTCCCAGGTCTTCCAGAACCTGGGCATAGACCTGCGCAAGGTCAGGGCCGAGATCGAAAAGATCGTGGGCACCGGCGACAACATGATGCTGCTGGGCGAGATCCCTTTCACCCCCCGCGCCAAGAAAGTGCTGGAATACGCCGTGGAAGAGGCCCAGCACATGGGCCATTCCTACATCGGCACCGAACACATCCTGCTGGGCCTGATCCGCGAAGAGGAAGGCGTGGCCGCCCGCGTGCTGGAGAACCTGGGCCTGAAGCTGGAGACCGTACGCGAGGAGGTGCTGAGCATCCTCGGCGAGATGGAACAGAAAGATTCCCCCAAGGACCCCCCCCAGCCCAAGGGACATGCGGCGCACGCCGGCCCGAAAGGCAAGACCAAAACCCCCATTCTGGACGAGTTCGCCCGCGACATGACCCAGATGGCGCGCGAAGGCCGCCTGGACCCCGTGATCGGCCGCATCGACGAGATCGAGCGCGTGATACAGGTGCTCGGGCGCCGCACCAAGAACAACCCCGTACTGGTGGGCGAGCCCGGCGTGGGCAAGACCGCCATCGTGGAGGGCCTGGCGCAGAAGATAGCCGCCGGCGAGATCTCCGACACCCTGGTGGGCAAGCGGCTTTTAAGCCTGGACCTGGCCTCCATCGTGGCCGGCACCAAGTACCGCGGCGAGTTCGAGCAGCGCCTTAAGGGCATCATCGAGGAGATCCGCAAGGCCAAGAACAACATCATCATGTTCATCGACGAGCTGCACACCGTGATAGGCGCGGGCGCGGCCGAGGGCGCCATAGACGCCTCCAACATGCTCAAGCCCGCCCTGGCCCGCGGCGAGCTGCAGTGCATCGGCGCCACCACCTTCGACGAATACCGCAAGCACATCGAGCACGATCCGGCGCTGGAGCGCCGCTTCCAGACCGTGATAGTGGAGCCGCCCTCCGCCCCGGAGACCATAGAGATCCTCAAAGGGCTGCAGGAGAAGTACGAGAGCCACCACAAGTGCAAGTACACCGACCCCGCCATCTTCGCGGCGGCCACGCTCAGCGAGAAATATATAACCGACCGCGCCCTGCCGGACAAGGCCATCGACCTCATCGACGAGGCCGGCAGCCGCGCCCGCCTGAAGCTGTCCGTCGCGCCCTCCGAATTCAAGGAAAAAGAGACCGAGATAGAGGAAGTGTCAAAGCAGAAGAACGCCGCCATCTACGGCCAGGAATACGAGAAGGCCGCGAAGCTGCGCGACAAAGAGAAAGAGCTGAAGAAAGCGCTCGAGGAAGCGCGCAAGAAATGGCGCGAGGGCCGCGACAAGATGGTCCCCGAGGTGACGGAAGAGGACATAGCGCTGATAGCTTCCAAGTGGACCGGCATCCCCGTGACCCGCATGACGCAGAGCGAGACCGAAAAGCTCCAGAACATGGAGGGCGAGATACACAAGCGCCTGATAGGCCAGGACGAGGCAGTGAGGATCATCTCGCAGGCCATCAAACGCAGCCGCACCGGCATGAAGGACGCCAAACGCCCCATCGGCAATTTCATCTTCCTGGGCCCCACCGGCGTGGGCAAGACAGAGCTGGCCCGCGTGCTGGCCGATTTCCTGTTCGGCAACGAAGAGGCCATGGTCCGCGTGGACATGTCGGAATACATGGAAAAGTTCTCGGTCTCCCGCCTTATCGGCGCGCCTCCCGGCTACGTGGGCTACGAGGAAGGCGGCAAGCTCACCGAGATCGTGCGCCGCAAGCCCTACTGCGTGGTGGTGCTCGACGAGATAGAGAAGGCGCACCCCGACGTTTTCAACATCCTGCTGCAGATCATGGACGAGGGCACGCTGACCGACAGCCTCGGCCACAAGGTGAGCTTCAAGAACACCATCCTGATCATGACCTCCAACGTGGGCGCGCGGCTGATCTCCAAGGGCAAGACGCTGGGCTTCATGCCCGCCGACGACAAGGAGAAGGATTACAAGGAGATGAAGGACACCGTGATGGAAGAGGTCAAGCGCGTCTTCAATCCCGAATTCATCAACCGCATCGACGAAACCATCGTGTTCCGGCCGCTCACCGAACTGGACACCGAGAAGATCCTCGAGCTGCGCCTTAAGACAGTGGGCGCGAAGCTTTCAGCCAAGGAAGTCTCCTTCGAGATCACCAAGGCCGCGAAGGATTTCCTCTGCAAGAAAGGCTTCGACCCGAATTACGGCGCCCGCCCGCTGCTGCGCACCGTGCAGAAATACGTGGAAGACCCCATGTCCGAATTCCTGCTCAACAGTTCCCTGAAGAAGGGCGACACCATAATGGTGGACTACAAGGGAGAGGGCGACGCGCTGACGATGGGCGTCCGCAAATAAACCCCCGAGGGAGCTCAGTTTGCACCGGCATCACGTACCCACGCGGCATGTTCCGCCTCCGCCCAGAAGGCTGTCGGGCTGGGCTTTTGCGGCCCTTGCCGGCGGCCTGGCCGCGGTCGTCTTCGGTCTTTACAGCGGCGGCGTCTGGCTTAACCGCCAGCTGAACCCGCCGCCCGAGGACCTGAAGAAGACGGTGCAGTCGCCTATCAACGACGTGGAATGGCAGGCGATGGTGTCCGGCCTGGAATCCGCCGCCGGCGCCTGGCGAGCCAACGCCGGCATCTACCTGAAGGACCTGCAGAGCGGGCGCACCTGGGACTATAACGCCGACCGCCTGTTCACCTCGGCCAGCCTGGTGAAAATGCCCATCATGGCCGCGGTGTTCGACAAGATAAACAGCGGCGATATAACGCTTAACACGCAGATAAAACTTACCAGCGCCGACCGCGTGGGCGGCTCCGGCACGCTCAAATGGGTGCGCAACGGCACGTCGCTCTCCGTAATGGAGATCATTTACAAGATGATCACTGAAAGTGACAATACCGCCACCAGGATGCTGATAGACTACGTCGGGATGGCGTACCTGCAGGGCGCTTTCACCAAGCTGGGACTGGTGCACACCAATATTTCGATGGACGGCATGAGCCTGGCCTCCGGCCCCATCAAGAACGAGAACTACACCACCGCGCGGGAGATGGCCGAGCTGCTGGAGCGGATCTACGCCGGCGAGCTGATCAGCCGGGAATCCAGCGAGTTCATGCTGGACGTGCTCAAGCACAACAAAAGCCGCAGCCGCCTGCGCAAAGGCCTGCCGCTGGGCTGGGAGATAGGCCACAAGACCGGCCTGCTCAGGAAAGCCTGCCACGACGCCGGCATAGTGTTCTCCCCGCGCGGCGACTACGTTATCGTGGTGCTGACCTCGGAAGTGCCGGATTATTCGAGCGCGAAAAAATTCATCGCCCGCGTAGCCAGCCTGACCTACAAGTATTACCGCATCGAAGCCGACTTCGCTCAGTCCCGCGCCGCCGACGCCGGCTCCGTAAGGTCTTTATAGGACACCGGAGCGGCGCACTAGGATCTTATGAAAAAACTCGAACTGCTGGCCCCGGCCAGAGACCTGGATACCGGCATTGACGCCGTGAACTGCGGCGCGGACGCCGTCTACATAGGCGCCGAACACTTCGGCGCGCGCGCCGGCGCCGCCAATACCGTGACCGACATAGGCAGACTGGCCGCCCACGCCCACAAGTACCGGGCGAAGGTCTATGCCGCGGTCAACACCATACTGACCGACGAAGAGCTGCCGCGCGCCCAGAAGCTTATAACCAGCCTCTGGGAAGCCGGCGCCGACGCGGTCATCATCCAGGACATGGGGCTGCTCGAGACGAACCTGCCTCCGATTCCGCTGATAGCCAGCACCCAGACCCACAACACCACGCCGGAAAAAGTGCTGTTCCTGGAGAAGGCCGGCTTCAAGCGGGTGATACTGGCCCGCGAGCTGACGCTCGAGGAAATAAAGGCCATACGGGCCAAAACCGCCGTAGAGCTTGAATTTTTCGTGCACGGGGCGCTGTGCGTGTGCTACAGCGGCCAGTGCTACCTCAGCCAGGAGCTGGGCGGCCGGAGCGGCAACCGCGGCGACTGCGCCCAGCCCTGCCGCAAGCCCTACCGGCTGTCGGACGCCGCCGGCGAGACCATCGAGGCGAACAAGCACCAGCTGTCGCTCAAGGACCTGAACCTTTCGCGCCGGCTCGCGCACCTGGCCGCGGCCGGGATAACCTCCTTCAAGATAGAAGGCCGGCTCAAGGACCGGGCCTATGTGCGCAACATAGTTTCCCTGTACCGCCGCGAGCTGGATAAGCTCATCGAGAAAAAAGGCTACGCGCGCGCGTCCGCGGGGAAAAGTTTCGCCGCGTTCACGCCCGACCCCGCCAAGACCTTCAACCGCGGCTATACCGAATATTTCCTGGACGGCAACCCGCTGGAAGTGGCTTCCCCGGACACCCCGAAGTTCGCGGGCGAGCCGCTGGGGCGCGTTTTCGACGTGAAGGAAGGGTCCTTCAAGATACACAACGCCGACAAGGTCCACCCGGGCGACGGCATCACCTTCTTCGACAAGACCGGCACGCTGACCGGCTCGCTGGTCAACGGCGTGAAGGACGGGCGCGTGCGGGCCGACAACCTCAAAGGCCTGGAGAACGGTAGCTCCGTATTCCGCAACCTGGACAGGGAATTTTTAAAGAGCGTCGAGCGCGACGGCGCGCAGCGCAGGTTCGCCGTGAAGCTGGAATTCCTGGAGACGGCCGACGGCTTCGCCCTGAAGGCCTCGGACGAACGCGGCGCGGCCGTAACGAAAAACCTGCCCTATAAGAAAGAAGCCGCCAAAAAACCCGAGCAGGCGCTGGACACCATAAAGAAGCAGCTCTCGAAGCTGGGCGAAACGGCTTTTTACCTCGAGGCGCTGGACGTAAAGCTTTCAACGCCCTACTTCATCCCGGTATCCGCGCTCAACGACCTGCGCCGCGACGCGCTGACGGCGCTGGAGAACGCCGGCGCGGCCGCGCCGGCGCGCGAGGAAATAAAGCTTTCCCCCAACAACTTCCCCTACCCGGAGACGAAGCTGGACTACACGGCCAACGTGCTGAATTCGCGCGCCGCGGGCTTCTATAAGCGCCACGGCGTCACGGAGATAGGCAAAGCGGCGGAGGCCGGGGCCGACCTGACCGGGCGCCCGCTGATGGTCACGCGCTTCTGCCTGCGCCGCCGGCTCGGGCTGTGCAAGAAAGGAAAGGCGGTGGAGCCGCTGTACCTCGAGGACGCGGAGGGCTCGCGCTTCCGCCTGGAGTTCGACTGCGCCGCCTGCCGGATGCGGCTGTTCAGGGAAGCGGCCGCGCGCGCGGCGGCCCCGGCCGGAGAGCCGGAAGAACAGGAAGAGCAGGAAGGACTGGAAGACTGAAATGAACGTAAGAAGCGAACTTAACATAAACGGCGGCTCCCGGCGCATCCTGCTGGCGGCCAAGGACGAGGAAACCCCCGAGCACGTGGCGCTGCGGCTGACCGCGGCCATACTTTTTTTCGACCGGGAACCCGCGCTGGAAACGGGACCGTCCGACCCGCTGGTGGCGGACATCGGCTTTTTTCCCGACCTGGTGGTGCCCGACGGGGAGGGCGGCATCGGCGTATGGATAGAATGCGGCAACGTGGCCGTGAACAAGCTTACCAAGGTGGCCAGGCGCCTGCGCGGCGGCCGGCTGGTCATACTGAAAGAAAGCGCGGAGGAAGGCTTCCGGATGCGCAAGGTGATACAGAAAGAGATCTCGAAAGGCGAGAAAGTGGAAGTGTGGGCCTGGCCCAGGGAGGAGTTCGCCCGCTGGACCGCCGCGATACAGGAATCCAACTATGTCTTCGGCGAGGCCTCCGGCTCCGCCCTGAACCTGGTGCTCAACGAAACGGCCTTTTCCACGCAGCTTATCGTCTGCTGACCTGCCGCTAGGCCGCCGGGAATCAACTATCCCGCCTTGAGCTTGCTGACTTTAACTATCATCAGGAACAGCCCGAGCCTCTTTATAACCTCCGCGAATTTCTCGAATTCCACCGGCTTGATCAGGTAATTGTTGCAGCCCAGCTCATAGCAGGTGGCGATCTCCTTGGGATCGTCGGTAGTGGTGAGCATTATCACCGGCATGTTCTTCAGCCGCGGATCTTTCTTTACGCGCCGCAGCACCTCTATGCCGTCCAGGCCGGGCATGCGTATATCCAGCAGCAGCAGGTAGCCGCTGCCTGTTTCCAGGCCGGCGCCGGACCCTGAAAGGAAATTCCAGGTTTCCGTTCCGTCCTTGAACCTGATCACGGGATTGTTCACGCCCACGCTTTCGAACCGCTCCCGCACCAGCGTGGCGTGGCCGTCGTCGTCCTCTGCCATCAGTATGGTTACGCCGTTGTCATTAGTTCCCATTCTTCTCCTCCTCTACTGCCGGCAGCCGCACGCAGAACGCGGTGCCTTCTCCCTCTTTGGATTCAACCGTGACGCCGCCGCCGTTCTTTTCGGCCAGGTGCTTCACCGTGTGCAGGCCTATGCCTTCGCCTTTCCTCTCCGGCGCCGCTTCGGGGCGGAAAAAAACGCTCCAGATCTTGACCAGATCGGCCTCCGGAATACCCGCGCCGTTGTCCGACACCGTATAAACGGCCATGCCGCCTTTCACCTTCCCGGAGATGTTCACCGCGAGGGCGCGGTCCCTATGCCTATACTTTATGGCGTTGTCCAGCAGGTTGGTGAAGATCTGGTTCGCCGCCACCGGGTCGGCCTTGCAGCGCGGCAGGTTCCCGCAGGTTATCTTCCCGCCCGCGTCTTTAAGCTGGCAGTGCAGGGAATCCAGTATGGTCTTCAGCAGGCCGTTCATCTCCAGCGTTTCCGGCTTCATTTCCACGCGGCCTATGCGCGACACCTTGAGCAGCGTGGTGATAAGCGCGTCCATGGAGCGCGAACTGCCGATTATGAATTTCAGCGCCGCCGGGATACGCTCCGCGGTCAGCTTGTCCAGCGCCTGCCTGGTCTCCGGCGGCAGCGGCGCCGCCGCCAGCATGGTCCGCACCTCGTCCAGGTAAGCCGCAAGGTTGTTGCTGAAGCCCTGGATGTTCACCAGCGGGCTGCGCAGGTCGTGCGTGGCGACGTAAAGAAAATTCTCCATCTCCCGGTTCTTTACGGTCAGTTCGGCGTTAAGTTTTTCTTTTTCCAGCTCGGCCAGCTTGCGCTCCACTATCTCCCCGGCCAGCTTGCCGGACTCCTCTTTGATCACGAGATTGGTGTACCCCATCTCCGAGATCACGTAGGCCATCTCGCCCAGGAACAGCGTCACGTCGCGCAGGGTCTCCCGCGAGACCACCGGGATCTCGGCGAGAGCGGCCAGGTACGCCCGCTCGTCGAAGCCGTACAGGCCGGCCTGCCGCTTGAAGCGTTCGAGGTCCGGAGGTTCCAGCAGCAGCTGCCCGGTGGCCAGGCTGGCTATATGTTTGCCCTTGATGATGATGGGCGTGGCGCAGTCCACCAGCCCGTTCTCGCAGGCCTCCACCACTATCTGGCCGGGCTCGCTGAGCGCGTCCAGCAGATGCCTGTTGCTTTTGGTGCAGATCTCCGCGGAGGCCGGACAGCCCCGGTGGAATTTGGTGCAGATATCCCGCCAGCCGGTGGCGGCAAGGATGTTAAGCCCGGGATGGTCGAGGAAACCGATGGTGAACCCCGTGGCCTTGGTGAATTTTTCGAAGATGCCGCGCAGCCGGTCCAGGTCCACCAGGTCGGCGATGCCGTATTTACCGTCGATAAGATGATCCCGGTCCTGCAGTTTCAAGTTACTCATAAGCCCTCCCCCGCCGCCGGCAGCCGCACGCTGAACACCGCGCCTTCCCTCTCTTTTGAATCCACGGTAATGCCGCCGCCGTTCTTTTCGGCTATAAGCTTCACCATGTGCAGGCCTATGCCTTCCCCTTTCTTCCCGGGCGCCTTGGCAGCCCTCCCCTGGTAAAACACGCTCCAGACCTTTTCCAGGTCGGCTGCCGGTATGCCGGAGCCGTTGTCGGCCACCGTGTAGACCGCCATATTCCCTTTAACTTCGCCGGTGACGTTCACCACCAGGGGCCGGTCTTTATCCCTGTATTTCACGGCGTTGTCCAGCAGATTGGTGAAGATCTGGCTCACCGCCGCCTTATCGGCTTTGCAGGGAGGCAGGCTTCCGCACTTTACCTCGCCCCCCGCGTCCTCGAGATGGTAGCGCAGCGAAGCCAGTATGGTTTTCAGCAGGGCGTTCATCTCCACCGTTTCCGGCTTCATTTCCACGCGGCCTAGGCGCGACACCGCAAGCAGGGAAGCGATCAGCGCGTCCATCTTACGCGCGCTTTCCAGCACGAATTTTAAGGCCTCCGGCATGCTTCCCGCCGTCAGTTTCTCCAGTGCCGGGCCGGTCCCGGGCGGCAGCGTAAGCGCGGCCAGCAGCCGCCGCAGCTCACCGAGATAGCGTTCCAGGTTCTGGCTGAAGCCCTGGATGTTAACCAACGGGCTGCGCAGGTCATGCGTGGTGATGTACAGGAAATTCTCCATCTCCCTGTTCTTTTCCAGCAGTGAAGCGTTGAGCCGCTCCTTCTCCTCCTCCAGCCTCTTGCGTTCGGTAATATCGGTCATCACGGTAAGGAAGTATTGCCGCCCCCGGATGCTTACCACGTCTCCGGAAAAGAGGCCGGAGAGCACCGCCCCGTCCCTGCGCCTGACCAACTGCTCCAGGCCGGAGACCTTTCCCTGCGCCTTCAGTTCCTCCGCCGTTTCGGCCTGCTGCTCCGGCTTAGGGAAAAGGCCGAGCTCGGCGGAGGTTTTGCCTATCACCTCGTCCCTGGCATAGCCGAGCGCTTTAAGGAACGCGTCGTTGACGTCATAAAATATGCGGTCCGGCAGGGTGGTGAGCGCCATCAGGGCCGGGTTATTGCGGAACAGCAGCTCGAAGCGGAGCTGCGTCTCCTGCTCCAGCCGGCGCCCGGAGATGTCGCGGTAGATGGACTGATAGGTGCCGCCGGGCATCATTTTCGAATGCATTTCCACGGGCAGGGTAGTCCCGTCGGGACGGAGCAAATTCCGCTCGGTGATAACGGTCCGGCCCTCTTTCAGCAGGTCGAATCTCAGCGGTTCGGCGCCCAGTTCCGCGGGACCGAACAGCTCGTCTACCGGAAGGCCGAGAAGCTTATCCAAAGGCCTGCCCGCCAGCTTCTGCATCCGGGAATTCGCGTCTATTATTTTCCCATCGGCGGAGCCCATAAGTATCCCGTCCACGGCCAGCTCGACTATTTCCCGGTAGCGGGTCTCGCTTTCGAGCAGCGCCTCTTCCGCCTGTTTGCGTTCGGTTATATCGGTGAAGAACCCCAGGGCGCACTCGCGCCCGTCAATGGTTATTTTCGCCGTAGTGACGGAGGCGCAGAACACCTCGCCGTTGCTGCGCATGCACGGGACCTCCGCGGTTTTCTTTTCCCCCCGCGCCTGGGCCGCCAGCACGTCCAGTACGCCGGCCACTTTCTCTTTGGGGTGAATATCCATCACGGCCAGGCGCATTAACTCTTCTTCCTTATAGCCCAGCATTCTGCAGACGGCCGGGTTGCCGTACAGGAAGCGCTTCGTCCGCAGATCCACCACCAGCATGCCTTCCGCCGCGTCGGAAAAAAGCGTCTTGTACCGGGCTTCCGAATCCCGCAGCGCCGCCTCGGCCCGTCGGGTCTCCGTGATGTCCACCATGGTGCCCATCACGGCGGGCCTGCCCTGATAGTCGACGCGCATTGCATGGCTCTGAACGAAGAACGGGGTGCCGTCCTTTTTCAGGACTTTATAGACGATAGTATCCCCGCTCTTTCCGTCCAGCCTCTCCCTGAGCCTTTCCGCAGCGAGCCCGACGTGGTCAGGGCCGAAGAGGTCGCTGATGCCGAGTTTGCCGGTCACTTCTTCGGGCGAATAGCCGAAAGTCCCGGCAAGGCTCGGGTTCACATAAACTATTCTGGCGTCCTGGAAGATGTAGACGCCGACCAGGGACTTTTCGGTGAGCAGCCTGAACTTCTCCTCGCTTTGCCTCAGCGCTTCTTCCGCCCGCTCGCGCTCGGCGAGCAGCCGCTTCTGCCGGTAGTTCTGGTAAGCTGTTTTGGAAAGCTGGTTCGCGAACAGGAAAAGCGCGCCGCAGATCTCCCGGAACTGGGCGGTAGGCATAATTTTCACTTCGGCCAGCGCGGCCCGGAACTCATCCTCGTCCGCGCCTATCTCCCGCGCGTATGCCAGCATTTTCTCTTCGCTCTGCGTCTCATTGCGTACCTGGCCTATCAGCCAGTTAGCTATATGCTTGCCGCCCGCGGAAATGCCGGCCCCGCCGTCCCAGAGCCCCCCGCTCAGGCACGGCTGCATGATGGGCCCGGCAGGGCTGCTTTTCCCCAGCGCGGCGTCGGAGTTATGGCAGTTCTTCAGTCCCTTGCCGGTCCTGCGTATCAGCCTGCAAAGCCCGCAGAAATTGCTTGGTTCGGTGATGGGCGTTCCGTCGGGCCTGGTAATAATGGACGCCACTCCGGTCGCTTTCGCGAACTGGTCCTGTATCGTCTGGATCTCTTCCAGGTCGAAGAGTTCCTCGAACTTTATAAGGCCCGTTTCCCCGTTAACGGGCGGGGGGCCATTTTCCCGGGCCGTATCGCTCATGGCTTTCTCTCCGGCACGCAGGGGAGTTCCACGCGGAACACGGTGCCTTCTCCCTCTTTGGATTGCACGGTGATGCCGCCGCCGTTCTTTTCTATCATAAGCTTCACCATGTGCAGGCCGATGCCTTCCCCTTTCTTCCCGGACGTCCTGGCCGCCCGCCCCTGGTAAAACACGCTCCAGACCTTTTCCAAGTCGGCCGCCGGTATGCCTGAGCCGTTGTCGGCCACTGTGTATACCGCCATATTCCCTTTAACTTCGCCGGCGACGTTCACCACCAGGGGGCGGTCCTTCTGCCTGTATTTCACGGCGTTGTCCAGCAGGTTGGTGAAGATCTGCCCCGCGGCCGCCAGGTCCGCCCTGCACGTCGGCAGGCTGCCGCAGTTTATTTTTCCGCCGGCTTCCTCCAGATGGTAGAACAGAGAATCCGTTACGTTCTTCATCAGGGCGTTCATCTCCACCGTTTCCGGCTTCATTTCCACCCGGCCTATGCGCGACACTTTAAGCAGCGAGGAGATAAGCCCGTCCATCTTGCGCGAGCTTTCCAGCATGAATTTCAGCGCCTCCGGGATGCTTCGCTCCGTCAGTTTCTCCAGCTCCCGCCCGGTCTCCTGCGGCAGCGCCGGCGCGGACAGCAGCCGCCGCAGCTCAACCAGGTAGCGCTCCAGGTTCTGGCTGAAGCCCTGGATGTTCACCAGCGGGCTGCGCAGGTCGTGCGTGGTGATGTAAAGGAAATTCTCCAGCTCCTGTTTTTTCTCAACGAGGTTCTTGCTGAGCTTTTCTTTTTCCAGCTCCGCCAGCTTGCGCACGGTGATGTCGCGCAGGATATGCACGGCGCCCGCGTATTTCCCGTCCGCGCCTACTATGGGGTCCACTATTATCTCGTAAATTTTGCCGTTCAGAGCGTATTCCGCGGTTTCGCGGCGCATGTTCTTTTTAGCCGGCAGCGCGGGGCATTGCGCAATGGGCCGGCTGCTGCCGTGCACGACTTCCCAGCAGTGCCGGCCCATTATCTCCCCGGCCGGGAGATGGAACGTTTTTTCCGTGGCTTTGTTCACGCGCATTATCCGGTTGTCGGCGTCCATCATCCACACGATGTCGTCGATAGCGTCGAAAGTGTCCCGCCAGTTCTTTGCGGCCTCCTCCAGCTTCTCCTCCGCCAGTTTGCGCCCGGTAATATTCATCGCTATGCCGACGAATCGCTCGGGCGAACCCGCATCTGTGGCTTGAATGAACTTACCCCGGGTAAAAACCCATTCCCATGTCCCAGCTTTGCCGCGGATCCGATGCTCGCTCTCGTAAACAGGCGTCTCTCCCCGAAGATAACTTTCAACTTTCGCCATCCATACCGGCACATCTTCCTGGTTATGGTAGGTTAACCATTCCTTAATGGTGGCGGGCAGTTCCCCCGGATCATACCCCAGCATGGAATGGAACCTGGCGTCAAAAGACACCGTGTCGTTCTGCCGGTCCCATTCCCATACTCCGGCATTGCCCACTTCTAATGTCAGGGAAAGCCGTTCCCCGCTGGTCCGCAGCGCCTCTTCCGCCCGCTTGCGCCCGGTTAGATCGAGGTTGACGCCCAGCACGCGCAGAGCTTTTCCGTCCGCGTCACAAAAAATATCCGCGTTGGACTTGATGTGCCTTATAGTCCCGTCCGGCCACACAATGCGGAACTCGGTGTCGTAGCCTGCCCCGTTCAGCGCAAGCCGTACCTCTTCTCCGCAGCGGGCCCGGTCGTCCGGATGCGTGGCTTTGAGCCAGGCCTCATAGACTCCCGCGAAATCCTCTTTCTTCAGACCGTACAGCTCGTACATGCGGTCATCCCAGACTATCCGGTTATTGACCACGTCCCAGTCCCAGATCCCGAAACGCCCGGCCCGCGCGGCCAGCAAAAGCCGCTCATTTATCTTGGCGAGCTGTTCTTCCGCCTGTCGCTGCCCGGCCCGGTCCCTGTAGCGCAGCATAAAAAGAGCGCTGCCGTAGAGTATTATAGCCGCCAGCAGCAGCAGCGCCAGCGCCAGGCCTTCCCTGGTCCTGACCGGGGAGAGGATTATTTCTCTGTCTATCTTGGTAATGACAGCCCAGCCCGAGCCTTCTACCGGCCCTATGGCGCTGAAAACCTTTACGCCGCGGTAGTCCACTCCGGCAAAGAACCCGGCATACCCCCCCGTCGCCGCGGCCGCCGACGAATTTTCATCCGTAAGCCGGCGCGTCAATTTCAGGGCCGAGCCTTTACTGTAGTCCAGCTCGTTGAGGAAAAGCACCGAGCTCCCTTCTTTGCGCACAAGCATAGTCTCGGCTTTCGCGAAGAACAAAGGCGCCGCCTTCAGCAGCGGATAGAACTCCGTTTCCGGGTCTATATTTATGACCAGCAGGCACAGCGTTTTCCCGCCGCGTCCGCCGGCCGAAACGGGACTGAACATGCTCAGGCGCGGCCGGCCGTCCGCGGCCAGATAAAGATCGGTCAGCAGCGCCGTTCCTTTTTTCGCCCTCGCGAAAGCTTCGGCGAATTCTTTCTCGGTTCCGGCCGGATAACCGGGAGTGGCCGTTATTACCCCCCCTTCCTGCGACAGAAAAGCCATGGTACCGTACCGCTTCTGCCGCGAATGGTCCCCGGCCCAGGCAATAAGCTGCGCGCGCCTCGAGCCGGGCCGGGCTAGTTCCTCGGAAACTATCTCGCCCAGAAAAGGGTGGCGGCTGAGCCGCACGGCTTCCCGGATATTGTCCTCCCGCCAATCCGAGATCTCGTTTATTTTGTAGGAATTTATGGTTTCAAGGCTTCTGCTGATCTCTTTGACCGCATCCCGGCGCAAATTCGCCGCCACAAAAAGCCACAGCGCCAGCGCCGCCGCCAGCGTAAGCAGCAAAGCGCCGGCCTCTTTGCGGGATAATTTCCCGGCAAAAGTGAAGAACGCGGCGGTCCTTTCAATAAAAGACTTTATGGCCTTACCCATTGAACCCCTTCGGTCTATCCTACTCAATTTTGCGCCCTGTTTTCCACTTTATTCTGAAAATAATCATTATAGGTCTAAAGGCCTATGGCGCTTTGGTCTTTTGGGACTTGCCATGCCGCCGAAACAGGGTATAATATTGGACACTAGAAACGGTTTCCGGGAGAGAACGCATGCGCGCTTTAAAACTATTCTGGCTGGCTTCCGTATTTTACTTTCCCTTTATTACCGCCGCAACCGCCGTTCCCGCTTTAGACGCGCTGAAAGCCAAAGCGCCGGTCGTTTATTTTATCCTGCCCGAGCCCTCCGGCGGCAGGCTGGAGAATTCCCCCCTGAACCCGGCCCGGACGGAATGGCTCAGCGCTTCAAAAAAATACTCAGACAAGGTCTTCACCCCCAAGCCCCAGCACCGCGTGGACACGAACAACAGCAAGCTGATAATGCTGCAGGGCTTCCACTGGTACGCCGACAATTACTGGATACACCCCCCCAACGGCTGGTGGGGCGTGCTGGCCGACAAGGCGCCGGAGGTGGGCAAGGCCGGCTTCGACCTGATCTGGTTCCCGCCCGTTTCCAACGGCAGCTACTATCCCAAAGAATGGTACAACCTGGATTCGCAGTGGGGGAACAGGGCTAATCTCACCAGGGCCATAAGCGCCATGCACGCGGAGGGCGTGAAGGTGGTGGCCGACGTGGTGCTTAACCACCGCAACGGCACAAAAGACTGGGCCGATTTCACCAACCCCGACTGGCCGGCCACGGCTATCACGCGCAACGACGAATGGCCCGGCGTGCCAGACGCGCCGTACAACGGCAAGAGCATGAATTACGACGAAGGCCAGAACGACAGCGGCTGCCGGGACCTGGACCATAAGAACCCGCTGGTGCAGGAGGAATCGAAAATTTTCATGCGCTGGCTGAAGAACACCATGGGCTTCGACGGCTGGCGCTTCGACATGGTGAAAGGCTACGCGCCGCAGCACATAGAGGATTACAACGACGCATCCAGCCCGGTGTTCTCCGTGGGCGAGGTGTACGACGGCAACCGGCAGCTGGTAGCCAACTGGATAGACGGCACCGACAGCGGGTCCGACAAAACTAACGCGTCCAGCGCCTTCGACTTCCCCACCAAGTTCAATCTTATTTCCGCTATAGAGACCGAGCGCTTCGAAACGCTCAACGACAACGGCCGCCCTTCCGGGATCATCGGCTGGTGGCCGGCCAAGGCCGTGACTTTCGTGGAGAACCACGACACCACGCCGCGCGACCCCAATTTCATAGCCACCGCCTCCGCCGAGTACAAGACCCAGCGCCTGATGGGCTACGCCTACATACTTACGCACCCCGGCATACCGTGCGTGTTCTGGCCGCATTTCTTCGACTGGGGCCAGGCCTACAGGAACAGCATCCAGGCGCTGATGGACATAAGGAGAGCGGCGGGCATAACCTCCACCAGCCGCATGGCGATAATGGCCGCTACCAACGAGCTTTACGCCGCCGTGATAGACGGGGAGCGCCAGAGAGTAGTGCTGAAGCTGGGCCGCAACTGGGGCTGGAACCCCGGCGCCGGCTGGACGCTGGCCGCCAGCGGCGAGCGCTACGCCGTGTGGACGCAGCCGCTGCCCTGACAACCTTCCAAAAGATTCACCGCCGGCCGAGCGCCGGGTTAAACTGCAAAGCCAGCCGGTAATGCTTTTCCGCCTGGCCGGTCTTTCCCTGCGCCGCCAGCACGCGGCTTAAGTTGTAATGCGCCTCGGCCAGGCCGGGGCTGAGCCTGAGCGCTTCAAGATATTTTTTTTCCGCTTCCCCGAACTTCCCCTGCGCGGCCAGCAGGCCGGCGAAGTTGTAATACGCCAGCGTGAACGACGGGTTGGCGCGCAGCGCCTCGCGGTAATGGCCGGCGGCTTCATCGCGCCTGCCCTGCGCCGCCAGCAGACCGGCCAGGTTATTGTGCGCCTCCGCCAGGTTCGGGCTCAGGCGCAGCGCCTCGCGGTACTCCGCCGCCGCGGCGGCGGGCTCGCCCCGCGCGGCCAGCAGGCCGGCCAGGTTGTAATGCGCCACCGTGAATTCCGGGTTGACGCGCAGCGCCGCCCGGTAATGCGCCTCGGCCTCGGCAGGTTTCCCCTGGCCGGCGAGAATACTGCCGAGATTGCCGTGCGCTTCGGCGAACCCGGGATTAATCTTCAGCGCCGCCCGGTAATACGCCGCCGCGGCGTCCGGCCTGCCCTGCGCGGCCGCTATCACGCCCAGATTATAAGCGGAGTTGAGCCGCGCCCCGCCGCTGTTGTGCGCCGCGGCCTCGTCGAGCCTGCCGCGCGCCACCAGGATGCCGGTGAGGTTATTGTGCGCCTCGGCGAACCCGGGGTTCAGCCGCAGCGCTTCGCGGTAATGCCGCTCCGCGGCCTCGAGCTTGCCCTGCGCGGCCAGCACCAGCCCGAGGTTATTGTGGGCGAAATCCAGTTCAGGGTTAAGCGCCAGCGCGCGCGTCCACAGGGTTTCGGAATCGCGCCAGACGCCTTCCTGCCGCCAGGTCAGCGCGGCCAGCGCGGCTATTACCGAACACGCCAGTACCAGGCAGAGCGCCCGCAGCCGCGGCCCGGCGGCCCGCCGGCAGGCCAGCAGCCCGGCGCCGGCCAGCGCCGCGAAACCGAGGCAGGCGAGATAAGTGTAGCGGTCGGCCGCGGCCTGCGTATTTATCTTCACTATGCCGATCACCGGCGCCAGCACGGCCAGGTAACAGGCCCAGACCGCCGCCACGGCCGGCCTGCGGCGGCGCAGCACCACGGCGGCGGCGGTGACGGCCGCCACGACCAGCCCGGCCAGGACCGCCTGCGGGCTCAGCAGGCCGAACCCGTCGGGCAGCCGGTAAAGCGGCGACAGGTCCAGCGGGACCAGGGTTTTCTTTATATAGAAGAACAGCGAGAACAAGATCTGGGCGGCGCGGGCGCCGAAACCGAAAGCCTGGTAGGAGGTCAGGGCGCCGGCCTTCTCCTGGCAGACGTAGCCCAGCGCGCCGAAAGCCGCGGCCAGCGCGAAGAAAGGTATCTTCTCCAGCCAGGTCCGCCGGTACTCCGGCAGGAACCAGCGCCGCGGGTCGCCGGGCAGCCGCCTGAGCGGGTAGATATCCAGCACCACCAGCAGCACGGGGATGCTGACGGCCATGCCTTTGGCCAGCAGCGCTAAAAGGAAAGCGGCGGGCGGCAGCAGGTGCCGGCGCCAGAACGGCGCGGCCTCCCCACCCGGAGAGCGCGGCTGTATGTATAGAAGGACCGCCAGCAGGCAGAACGAACAACAAAGGACGTCATGGCGGCCCGACAACCACACCGCCGATTCCACCCGCAGCGGATGCACCGCGAATAAAAGCGCCGCGAAGCCCGCCGCCAGCGGGACCTCCGTCCCGGGCTCCGCGCCGCCGGGCGGCGGCCTGAAGGCCAGGGACAGCAGTTTCACGCATAAGAAATAAAAGAGCAGCGCGTTGAAGCTGTGCAGCAGCACGCTGGTAAGATGGTAGCCGAAAGCGTCCACCCCGCCCCAGACCAGGTAATCCAGCCCGAAGCTCATGCTGGTCAGAGGCGTATACGGCCCCAGCCTGAACGAAGTGAACATCCACTTCAGTTGTTCGGGCCCGAGGCCCCGGTATTTCGTGTTCTCCACCAGGTTATAGATGTCGTCCCAGTTCACGAAACCGTTCTTCAGCGCCGGCAGGAAAACGGCGGCCGTGAACAGCGGGACCAGCAGCGGCATCAGCCGGGCCGTCAGGTTTTTATCGGGGAAAGAGCGGGGCATTGTTCAGATCTCGGGGGCCTGCGCCGGCAGCGGGCCGGCCTGCGCCGCTTTCCGTTCTTCGGCGCGCAGGAATTTCCGCGACAGCGTCAGCGTGGCGGCGCAGTAACAGACTATGGTGATGAGGAAAGGCAGCGTAAAGCCGAAATCCATCTGCAGCCGCCCGCTCAGGCGCGCCCCCAGCGCGTTGGCCAGGTTCCAGCCGGAGGAATACAGGGCGCTGGCGCCGGTATGCTGCGCGGCCGGGAAATTGCCCAGCATGAACACGCTGTAGACCGGCCAGCTCGCGTTCATCAGCATGGTGCGCAGGAAAGCCGCCAGCACGGTGGGCAGCAGCAGCCCTGAAAAGCCCATCGTGGCCAGGAACGGGATGGACAGCGACTGGAAAGTTATTATGGCCCGGACGGTGCCCTGCTTCTTCACCAGCCAGGGCCCCAGCATGGCGCCCAGCGCCATAGACAGCGGCATCAGCGACATGTAAAAACCGAGGCTGGCGATATGCAGGTCGAAACCGTTCTTGAAAAAAATATTCAGGTAGGGCATTATCATGCCGGCGCCGAAAGCTATCATGAGCTGCGGCGCGAAGACCGTCAGCGCGTGGGCGGGTTTTATCCCGGACAGCGCGCTGCCGGCTTCCGCCCCGGCCGCGTCCTCCCGGATTTTCAAAGCCGGCCAGGCGGCCGCGGCCGCCAGCACGCCGGCGGCGACCATGGCAAGGCGGTAAGCGCCCGCGCCCTCCTCGCCGCCGAAGAACAGGGCCGCGCCCAGCCCGCTGAGCCAGCCGGCCGCCAGGTTGCCCGCGAACGACGCTGCCATTGAAACGCCGAACTGGGCGCTGAACAGCCACTGGCGGCGGTGGCCCTCGGAGCTGCGGGCCATCAGCGGGAAAGAGGTTATCGCGAAAAAAGCCCCGGCCGCGCCGGACAAAACCGAGAAAAAGACCAAAGGCAGCCGGCCGCTGAAGGCGGAAAGCCCGCCCATGGCCAGCACGCTCAGGCCCAGCGAAGCCAGCAGCGCCTTCCGGGCCGGGAACCGCGAACACGCCAGCGCCAGCGGCACGGACAGCGCCGCCACCGCCAGCGAGGGCATCGACCCGAGCAGCCCGAGGAAGTCGCGGGTATAGCCCAGCTTCAGGATATAAAGATTGAAGACCAAGCCGAACATGCTTTGCGCGAAAGCCAGCAGGAACGACAGCGCGAGGAAGCGCCGCGCGTTGGGAGACAGCTCGTGAAAAGCGGCCAGGTATTTTCCAGTGGGTAGTTTCATGGGCCCGGACCGGGCGGCGCGCCGCCGGAAAGTTACTTCTGCTCGGGAACTTCCGCGGGCAGCGCGGCAGGCGCGGCAGGCGCGGCCGTGCTGCCGGCCGCCGGTACGGCGGGCGCCGGCTTGGGCGGGTGGTTCAGATACCAGATATAGTTCGCCATATCCTTATGCTCTTTGGGGAATTTTTCCGGGCAGCTCGCCGCTGTTTCGGTATAGAACGAGGCCTGCCGCACGCCCTTTACCCGCTCTTTAACGGAGGCGGGGATGGCCGCGTTGTAGACCACGTGGCCGTTGCCGGCTATCACCAGCGCCGAATAGCCGGGGTTGGCGGTCAGGAAGCCGGCCAGGCGCAGGCCCATGCCCTCGTTCCAGGCGGCCATGGACGCCAGGTAATTCTCGAAAGTGAACAGCTTGGCCATCGGGGAGTCGCCGTGGGCGGAGAACGACTCCTTGAGGAATTCGTTGTATTTCTTGTGCGCCGAGATCGTCACGGTTTCCGGCAGGTACTGCTTTTCTTCGGCCGTCAGGCTTTCCAGGCCGCTGCGGGCTATCTTCATCACCACCGCTTTGGGCACGTTCAGCGCCAGCGCGCGCAGTTTATTGGCCACTATAAAATCGAACAGCGGTTTGTACAGGGCGAAGTCGAAGCCCCATTCTTTTTTCCAGTCCGCTTTGTCGAGGAACTCCGCCTCGGTGAGCTTGCCGGCCGCGTAATCGTCCAGCACCGGCTGAAGGGTCTGGTTGAGCATCTCGAAAGCCACTGCTATTTTGCTGCCGCGCGCTATGCGCATGGCTTTCAGGGCCTCCAGCTGCGCCAGGTGGTCCAGCGCCTCGTCGTGCGTTTCGCCCACGTACACCACGTCGCTTTTCCAGATAACGGATTTAAAAGCCGCTTCGCTGTCGAAAGGCTTGCCTGACTGGGCGCCGAAAATGCAGAAACCGGACGGGGACGCGGCGGCTTTGACCGCGGGCGCGGCCGGCTTAGCCGGGGCGGGGGCGTGCCTGGCCGAGGGCTTGGCCGCCAGGGCGGAAGGGAGCAGGAAAAGAGCCAGCAGCGCGCATATTTTCATGAACTAATTATAGTATATTTGCGAAAAATGCCGGCCGCCGTTCAAGTCATTTCCTCATACCCAGTCTTCGCTCTTTATCGCCCCGCCTATGCCTATCACCGCGTGCTTTACCGGCACTTTGCGCTTAGAGGCTTCCAGCGCGCGCTTGACCAGCGCCAGCAGGCCGCCGCAGCAGGGCACTTCCATGGTCACCACGGTCAGCGTGTTGATCTTCGCGTCCTCGATCAGGGCCTGTATTTTCTCCAGGTACAGCTCCTGCCCGTCGTCGAGCTTCGGGCAGGCGATCACGATGGCTTTGCCTTTTATGAACTCTTCGTGGAAGTTCCCGCAGGCGAAAGCGGTGCAGTCCGCCGCCACCACCACGTCCGCCTTCTGGAAATACGGCGCCAGAGGCGAGGCGAGGTGCAGCTGCACCGGCCACTGGCGCAGGCGCGACCTGGCGGCGGGCGAGTCCCCGTCCTCCGCCGCGGTCGCCCGCAGGTCCATCATCCGGCCGCCGGGGCAGCCGCAGGGTTCGTGTTCTTTTTTCATCTCTTCCTCCATCGGGTTCGGGATGCCGTTCTTTTCCAGATAGCCGAGAGCCTGTTCCAAGAACGCTTTCTGCGCGTGGTCCCGGAGGTGCCGCAGGTGGGCTTTTATGGTGTTGGGGCCCTGTTCGGCCATGCCCTCCATAACTTTTATTTCGTCGTAGGGAACGGCTTCCCGCTCCTCTATCTTTATCGCGCCGCGCGGGCACTCGCCGATGCAGGCGCCCAGCCCGTCGCACAGCAGGTCGCTGATCAGGCGGGCTTTGCCGTCTATCACCTGCAGCGCGCCCTCGCGGCAGCCGGTCACGCAGTTGCCGCAGCCGTCGCATTTCTCCTGATCTATTTTTATTATCTGCCGTTTTGTCTTCATGTATTCCTTAATGGACCGGGTCAGACCAGGTCCTTCAGCGTTATCCTTTCCATTTCCTCCGCCAGGCGGGCTTCAACTTCGCCTATCCTGCGGCGCAGCAGGCAGGTGCCGTGGTTGCGGCACAGCTTCTTCCGGAAGAAACAGTCGTTAAGCTTCACCGGCCCCTGCAGCGCGGCTATCAGGTCGGACAGGCGTATGTTCTCAGGCGCTTTCGCGGCCGAAAACCCGCCGCCCTTGCCTTTAGAGGCCTGCAGCAGCCCCGCTTTATGCAGTTTCTGCAGTATTTTACGCAGGAAAGGCCGGTTCACCCCCACCCCTTCCTGCATCTGCGCCACCGAAACCGTCGGTTTGTTGGCCCTCGTCATCAGCACCATGGCGCGGACGGCATAATCAACTTCCCTGTTGAGTAATTTCATGATATTATAATGATACCAGATAAGTGTCATTCTGTCAAGAGGTATTTTATGCGGCCCGGGGTCGGGCCGCTGTATCAGGCCCCGCCTTTTTTGTAGAATAATCATTCCGATGGGAGATTTTTTATGAAACCAGCTATTTTTTCTTTCGTTCTGCTGCTTACCGCCGCGGTCTGCCGGGCCGACACGTTCCTGCTCAAGGACGGAACAAAGCTCGACGGCGAATTGGCCGGCGAGATGGACCAGACCCTGCTCATCAAGACCCGGTACGGCTCGCTCACAGTAGACAAGGCCGAGGTAGCGGAGCGGCAGGCCGCTCCGGCGGTTCCCGCGCAGCCCGCGGCCGGCCTCGAGGCGCCGGTCTCCACCGCCGCGGCCGAAGCGCCCGCCGCCCCCCCCGAACTACCCGAAGCCCGGGCGCAGTTCACCTTTTCCACCCTCCTGCCGGAAGGCGGAACCCGCCGGCTTGTATACTTCGAGAGCGGCGTGGCTATAGCCACCGAAACTTTCGACGCGGCCGGCTCCCCGGTTTCGCTTGAAGGCGCCATCAAGAACGGCACCTACTCCGAATATTACGCGGACGGGAACCTGAAAACGATAAAGACCGTGCTGGGCGGAAAGATGAGCGGTTCGCTGAAGGCTTATTACCCGGCGGGCGTGCCGCAGCTGGAGGCTTACTATTTCGACGGAGCCAAGGACGGGGATTTTAAATATTTCGGCGAGAACGGCAAGCCGCTGATGGAAGCCGCCTACAAGAACGACCGGCTCAACGGCTGGAAGAGGGAGTACGGGCCGGACGGCGCGCTGAAGAACGAGGCTTACTACGAGGACGACCGGGTGACCGACCCGCCCAAACCCGCGGCGGCGCCCGCCGCCCGGGCGCAGGAACAGGACTCCCTGGTGACCGGCAGGACGACCAAAGTAGCGCGCGGCGAAATAATCGCCTTCAAGCTCAACGCCAAATACATCGGCAAAGTCCGCCTGGACGCGGAGTTCAACGTTATCGGCCAGGACGGCACCGTTCCCGACGGCACGGCCAGGGTTTACGGCAGGGACGGCAAGCTGCAGAAAGAAATGCTCTTCAAGCAGAACGAAGTAAAAGCGCTGCGCCAGTACGACGACGGCGGCGCGCTGAGGGCCACGTACACCTTTCATGAAGGCAAGGCCACGGAATTCGCGCAGCAGTAAAGACCGCGCCGGAAATAAAAAGACGCCCGCGTACTGCGGACGTCTTTTTAAATTACTGGGCCCGGTAGGACTTGAACCTACGACCCAGCGATTATGAGTCGCTTGCTCTAACCAACTGAGCTACGGGCCCGAAATCAGATTACAACCCAGTTATTAATTTTAGCAATTAAACGACGCAATTCAAAATATTCCGGCTAGGCCGTTCGCCCGTAACAGAGGGCTTCGCGCGCCGCCCGCCCGAGCTGCCAGGCCGACAGAAGGGAGACTGCCACCACCGCCGCGGCCGCGGGAAGGTAGCGCCAGTAACCGTTGACGCACACCACTATGCCGGCCCAGCCCACAGTGCTCAGCAGTTCGATGTACCCGACGACGTCGCCTTTTTTCATCCGCTTTTTCATGTCGCCGCGGCTGGCGGGGCGGAGGTTCCACACCTGGATGGCCGCGGCGGACAGCATGGCCCCCGTGCCGCACAGCAGCAGCACGGCCGCCATCAGCGGATCGCGCACCGCCCACCAGGCGGCCAGCGGCAGCAGCAGCGCCAGCACCGGCACTACGGCGGCGGCGGCTTTGATCCACAGCACGCGGGGCAGGGAGACCGGCGCGGTCGCCACCAGCTCCGGGGCGTCCTCGGCGTTAATGGTCAGCCACGCCACGTTCCCGGCCAGCATGGCCGCGCACGCCACCAGGGGCGGGAGCAGCCGCCAGCTCTCCGGGCCCGAGCGGACGCAGATGAAAACAAGCGGGACCAGGTACAGCAACTGTATCAGCGTTTGAGAGATCACCTGCATATCGCGCGCTATCAGCTTCCACTCCTTGAAAATAAGTATCCGCGTCAGACCGGAGCGGAAAGCCGGCCCGGAATTCACGGCGTCCGTCTTCGGAGCCGCGCTCCCGCCGGCAACGGCTTCCTGCGTGCCGGTGATAAAGCGGCGGTAGGTGAGATTGAGCACCAGCCAGAAGCCGCCTGTGCCGGCGGCCATCACCGCCAGCAGCGGCAGCGGCTCGCCGAACATAGCGCGTACCGGCCACCAGAGCGCGCTGCCGGCGCCCAGCCAGCCGCCCGGCCGCAGGCCCGCCTTGAACCAGGCCGCCAGCGCCAGCTTGGCGCCGCTGGACAGGAAATTAGGCGCCTGGCAGACGAGGAAAAAACCCGCGCCGATGAACGCGGCGAAGACCTGCGCCGCCACCCGGGCCCTCCGTGCGCCGAGCAGGCGCCAGAGCGTCATGGTAAGCAGCATGCCCGCCGCCGCGCAGCCCAGCGCCGAGGCGGCCAGCACCGGGTAAATGGCTGCCAGCCCCGGCATACCCCTGAGCAGCCCGACATTCGCCACCGGGCTCAGCGCGAACGCCGGCAGGAGGCACGCGCTGAGAGCGATGGAAAGTCCGCGCACCATAAAGATGGAGCGCTGGGACAGCGGCGACGACAGGAGCAGGTCCATGTCGCCCCGGCCTATCAGGGCGTTCACGGTGTGTATCATGGTCTGCGAGACCGTCAGCGAAACCATTATCCAGAACAGGCCGCCGAGGATGACGGGGGACTGAAGGCCTTTCACCATTAAGCCGTAGACTGCCGGCAGCGCCACCCAGGCGCCCCAGTGCATGGCCGCCCACAGCAGCGCGGCGCAGACGGCTATAAGCCCGTTATGGCTGCCTCCGATGCCCCGCCAGCTCACGCGCATCTCGTGCATGAGCAGCCACGGCCAGCTTCCGGGTTTCGGGTTCATGCCGGCTCCGTAAGGGTAAGGAAGACGTCTTCGAGCGTTGCGCCGTTCGCGCCTAAGGCCGAGCCGGCGCGGGAGCGCAGTTCGTCCAGCGTGCCCTGCGCCACGATGCGGCCGTTGAGGATGATGCTGATGCGCTCGGCCAGCCGCTCGGCTATCTCGAGGATGTGCGTGGTAAGCACCACCGTGTTGCCCCGGGCCGCGTAGCCCACCAGCATGTCCTTCACCGACTTCGCCGCGCGGGCGTCCAGGCCGGTCAGGGGCTCGTCGAGGATCATCAGCTTCGGTTCATGTATCATAGCCCCGGCCAGCGCCAGCTTCTGGCGCATGCCGCGGGAAAAACCTTCCGCGAACTGGCCGCGGCTATCCCAAAGCTCCAGCCATTCGAGCAGCTCCCGGGCGCGTTTGGCCGCGGCGTCCGCGGGCATGCCCCACAGGCCCGCCACGAACTCGAGATATTCCAGCGGATTCAATTTCCCGTAAAGCATTGGGTCGTCGGGCAGAAAAGCGGTAACGTTCTTCGCGGCGGTACCCTTACCGGAGATATCGTGGCCGAAGATAGAGACCGAGCCGGAGTCGGGGCGCAGCAGGCCCGCCACCATGCGCAGCGTGGTGGTCTTGCCGGCGCCGTTGGGTCCCAGCAGCGCGTGGAATTCCCCCGGCGGGATCACCAGGTCCAGCCCGTCCACGGCGCGCTTCTCGCCGAAGTTCTTGGTCAGCCCGCCGATATTCAGCGCGGCGATGCTGTTATTTTCGGTCGTCATTTTTTCTCCCTGAAATAAATTATGGATCATTGGCTTTGCGGAGCGCTTTTGAAAGCATTTCGTTCCAAAATGAAACAATTCGCGGGAGGTTTTTCGACTAAGCTGCGGCGGGGACGCAAGTGCTCTTCAGTTCCCGGCTTTCAGCACGGAGATATCTCCCGAACCGGCGCCGGCGGCCACCTGGAATTCGCCGGTATCGTCGAACTCGTTGATTATTTCCCCGGAGCCGCTGTCGAGCCTGGCGGCTATTTTCGCGGACGGAGGGAAGACCAGCACGATATCGCCGGAGACGCTTTGAACGCGAGCCTCGCCGGGAACCGGAACATCCGCCCAGCGCAGGGTTATACCGCCGCTGCCGGCTTTGGCGTCGGCGGAACCGCAAAGGCCGGCAAGGGCCACTTCGCCGGACATCGTGCGGACGTACACGCCGGGGGCGCAGACCGAGCCGAAAATGCCTCCGGAGCCGGTACGCGCGTTAAAGGCGCCTGAAATTCCGTCCACCATTATCTCGCCGCTTTCGGAATCGGCGCCGACCTCGCCGGCGCGCGTGGATATTTTTATGCCGCCGGAAGTGGTCTGCGTTTTCAGGGGCAGCTCCGGCGGGGCGGAGGCCCTGAAGCCGGCGCGGCAGCCGCTGACGTCATAGGCGCCGCTGGATACGGCCACGGCGGGTTTCGCGGCCCGCTGTTTGAACGCGGCTATCACGGAGGCGCTGTCCTCGGCCCGCAGCACCAGCTGCCCGGCTTCGGTCTTAATGGTCAGAAAGCATTTTTCGGGGTCGTGCCCTGTGATCTCCACCCGGACGTCGCCGGTCGAACCCTCCACGGCAATATCCCCCGGCCCGGCGGCGAAACTGAGGCCCGTCAGCTCGGCGGCGGGAAAGGTCCGGACCTCCGCGTCCGCGGCATAAGCGGCGGTCAGCCGAACGGCGAATAACAGGAATAAACCGGCCAGGATCTTCATTTTCCCCTTAATGGCGGTGGTGCGGCTCGCAGGCGTCCATGCCGAACAGCGGCTTGCCGTCGGCGAACGGCGAAATGGCGCGCAGGCGCTCTATTACCGGCGGGAATTCTTTCAGCAGGTAATCCACCTCTTCCCGCGTGTTGTAGACGCTCAGCGAGAAGCGCACCGAGCCGTGCGCGTAGGTCTGCGGCACGGCCATGGACATCAGCACGTGCGACGGTTCCAGCGAGCCCGAGGTGCAGGCCGAGCCGGAAGAGGCGCAGATTCCTTTTTCGCTGATCATCAGAAGTATGGACTCGCCTTCGATATACTCGAAACTGATGTTGGTGGTGTTGGGCAGGCGCGGAGCGCCGCCGCCGTTGACGCGCGAATTCTTTATGGCGAGCAGCCCGGTCTCGAGCCGGTCGCGCAGTTCTTTAACGTAAGTGTTCTCTTTTTCCAGGTTGGCGGCGGCGAGCTCCGCCGCTTTGCCCAGCCCGGCGATATACGGCACGTTCTCGGTGCCGGCGCGGCGGCCGTGTTCCTGGTGGCCGCCCAGCATGAACGGCGAGAAGCGGACGCCCTTGCGGACGTACAGGGCGCCTATGCCTTTGGGGGCGTGCAGCTTGTGGCCGGACAGGGAAAGCAGGTCGATCTTGGTCTCTTTGAGGTTGATGGGAACTTTGCCTACGGCCTGCACGGCGTCGGTGTGGAACAGCGCGCCTTTGGCGTGCGTTATGCGGGCGGCTTCTTCCACGGGGAAGATGACGCCGGTCTCGTTATTGGCCCACATGATGGAGACCAGCGCGGTGTCCGCGGTCAGCGCGGTCTTGAGGTCGCCGAGGTTGATCTGCCCGGCAGTGTCCACCGGCAGGTAGGTAACGCGGTAGCCCTTCGCCTCCATGTGTTTGGCCAGGTTGAGCACGGCGGGATGCTCGACCTTGGTGGTGATGAAATGGTTTTTTTCGGGATAGGACTGGATGGTCGACCAGATGGCGGTGGAGTCGGATTCGGTGCCGCAGCTGGTGAAGATGATCTCTTCAGGAGCGGCGCCGAGCAGGCTGGCCACGCGCTGCCGGGCAAGGTCCATGTATTTCTGGTTGCCGCCGCCGAAAAAGTGCATGCTGGAGGGGTTGCCGTAGAGCTCGTTGAAGAACGGCTCCATCTCTTTGGCCACTTCAGGCGCCACGCGGCTGGTGGCGTTATTGTCGAAATAATAAACTTTTTCCATAGTTACCTCGTGGCGCCGGGCCGTCCCGTGACCGGGTTCGGCGGGCGCGGGGTCGGCCACACCGTGGCCGCCCCTCATCACTCGGGCTCGGCGCTTACGCAAGCCGAGCCC
>CAIRNJ010000041.1 GCA_903879915.1 uncultured Elusimicrobia bacterium | reverse complement strand
CACGGCGGAAATACTGCAGCCGGGCAACGGTTCCGCGGCGAATTCGCTGCCGCTGATCTCCGGCGCCGCCACGGACGACGTGTCGGTCTCTTCCGTGGTGCTGACCATCTCCCGGTTCGCGGACGGCTATTTCTGGAACGGTTCGGACTGGCAGGCCGGCCTGGTCTGGCTGGACGCTGACGTTGCCGTCGGCGCCTGGTCGTATGCCTCCGTTCCCGCCTGGGTGAACGCTTCGTCCTACACCGTAACGGCGAAGGCCAGGGACAACAATCTGCACTGGTCCGTGGATAACTCCACCAGCGTGTTCCTTTACGATACGGTAGCGCCCGTGCTGGCCGTAACAGCTCCGGCCGACGGCGGCATCTTTAACTTCACGTCCACAGCGGCGCTGCTCAGCTACTCGGACGCCGGCGGGGGCGGGCTTGCCCGGGCCAGTCTGGCGGTTATGCTGGACGGGGTGGCTGTAAGTTCCGGAGTAATTACGCTTTATGAGTCTTCGGCTACGGCGCAGCTTACGAGCCTTACGCAGGGAGCGCATACGCTGGACGCGTTCATCCGGGATAATGCCGGCAATCCCGCCAATGCGGCACAGACCGGCTTCACGCTGGACCTTACCGCGCCCGCCATTGTTATTGTTCAGCCGGCGAATGGCGGTTCATTTAACTATACTTCCACCACGGTGTATGTTACCTATTCGGACGCCGGCGGGGCAGGGCTTGATCTGGCCAGCCTGGCGGTAAAACTGGACGGGGCCGCGGTAGACCCGGGCTTTATCTCCGCCTACGCTTCTTCGGCCGCTGTACAGCTTGCGGGGCTTGAGCCGGCGGCGCATACGCTGGACGTTTCGATACAGGACAACGTAGGCAACCTGGCCAATGCAGTCCAGGCAGGCTTTACCATAGACCTCGCTTCGCCTTCCATTTCAATACTGCAGCCGGCCGGCGGCATCTTTAACTATACTTCTACCGCGGCGGTGATCAGCTTCTCGGATACCGGCGGCTCGGGGCTCAACGCTTCTTCCCTGGTGATAAAACTGGACGCGGTGGCCCTTTCCACGGCCGCGTTCACGCGCTACGCCTCCTCGGTTACGGTGCCGCTCTCCGGGCTTTCTCAGGCGGCTCACACGCTGGACGCGTACATACAGGATAATGCGGGCAACCTTTCCGGAGCCGCGCAGAGCGTATTCAAGGTGGACCTCACCTCGCCCACCATAGTGATCGCCAGGCCGGATAACGGCAGTTTCTTCAACTACACCTCGACAACGGTCGTGATAAACTACGCGGATACCGGCGGCCTGGGGCTCAGCACCGCTACGCTGGTGGTAAAGCTGGATTCCATGGCGCTTTCCACGGGCGCTTTCACTTGTTACGCCTCTTCGGCCGCGGTGCAGGTTACGGGCCTGTCGCCGGGTGTTCATGCGCTGGACGCGTCCGTACTGGATAAAGCCGGCAACCTGACCAGCGCCGCGCAGAGTGTTTTCAAGATCGATCTGGATTCGCCTGCAATTTCTGTCGAGCAGCCCGCCAACGGCAGCTTCCAGAACTACGCCTCTGTCGCGGTAGTGGTCAATTATGCCGATACCGGCAACTCGGGGCTCAGCACTTCTACGCTCGTGATCAAACTGGACGCGGTGCCCCTTTCGACCGGCGCGTACACGCGCTACGCCTCTTCGGCCGCGGTGCAGCTTACGGGCCTCTCGGAAGCGGTCCACACGCTGGACGCTTCCATACAGGATAAAGCCGGCAACCTGGCCGCGGCCGTACAGACCGGCTTCACGGTGGACCTGTCTTCTCCGTCCATCGCCCTCGTCCGGCCGGCAGACGGCGGCTTCTTTAACTACACCTCCACTACGGTGGTGGTCGACTTCGCTGATGCCGGCGGTTCGGGAGTGAGCACAGCCACGCTTATCGTCAAGCTGGACGCCGTTGCCCTCTCCACCGGCGCGTACACGCGCTATGCGTCTTCTGCCTCTGTTCAGCTCACGGGCCTGTCGCAGGCGGCGCATACGTTGGACGCGTCCGTCCGGGATAACGCCGGCAACCTGACCGCAGCCGTCCAGACCGGGTTCACGGTGGACCTGACCTCTCCGGCCGTCGCTATTACCAGGCCGGCTAACGGCAGCGTGTTCAATTACGCTTCCACTACTGCCGTGGTAAATTTCTCCGACGCCGGCGGCGCCGGGCTTGATCTGGCGAGCCTGGCAGTGACGCTGGACGGGGTGGCGGTAGACCCCGGCGCCGTCACTGTCTACGCCTCATCGGCGGCGGCGCAGCTCGCGGGGCTGGCTCAATCCACACATACGCTGGATGCTTCCATCCGGGATAATGCCGGCAATTTGTCCAATGCCGTCCAGACCGGCTTCACGGTGGACTTTACCATCCCGCCGGCGGCGGTGACGGACCTTGCGGCCGGGACGCCTTCCGCAGGCGCGGTTGAGCTGAGCTGGACCGCTCCCGGAGATGAAGGCAATACCGGCGCGCTGGATAATTCCACTTTCACCGTACAATACTCCACTTTCTCCGGCGCCGCCTGGTCCACCGCGGCCGCGCAGGTGAATATTTCCACCACCGGCGTGAACCCCGGGACGGCCCAGCATTATACGCTCGACGGGCTTTCCGCGAACACCAGCTATTATTTCCGGCTGTGGACCAAGGACGGGCAGGCGAATTACAGCGCGCTTTCCAACGCGGCCACGGCCGCTACTTTGGCTGAGGCGCCGTACTCCGTTGTCTTCTCCGGAGTGGAGTATTCCAGCGCGGCCCTGAGCTGGGCGGGGGGAGCCAACCCGGCCGGGACCAGCTATCAGTACCAGCTGGCGGTATCGTCGGGGTTCGGCGCGATAGCGGCCGGCGGCTCCGGCCCGGAGGTACCTGTCTGGCTGACGGGCCTGGCGGAAGGGACTACGTACTACGGCCGCGTGCGCGCGGTCAGCGTTGGCGGGATACCTACGGCTTACGCCTATACGTCCGGTACTGCGGTTACGCTGGTATACCCGAGGCCGCCTTCCGGGACCGTGGCCGGCATTTCGGGCTCGGCGCTGGGAGTTAGTTCCATCAGCTGGACCTGGAACGCCGGCACTATAGTTTCAGCTGAACAGTACTCGCTGTATTCCGCCAGCGGAGTTTTCGTCGCCACCATCCCGTTCGTCTCTTCAGCGGCCTATACCCGCGCCGGGCTGGAGCCCAATACCGCCTACAGGCTTTTGATCGCCGGGATGAACGGGGTGGGCGACGGGGCGCTGACGGCTTCCGCTACGGTCTATACCCTGGCGGCCGTTCCGGTCTCGCCCGCCGCCGTGCTGACGGGCAGCGCGGCCATACAGGTAAGCTGGGCCGCCAACGGCAATCCCGGAGGAACGCTGTACGAACTGTGGCGGTCCACCACCGGCTTGGGCTACGGCCTGCTGGTTTCCGCTACGGGGACGTATACCAATTCCGGCCTGAACGCGGCTGTGGATTATTATTACAAAGTGCGCGCGGTGAACGGCAACGGCATAGCCAGCGCCTTCAGCGCCGCGGTCAGCACACGCACGCCCGAGGCGCCGCTGCCTAGCGCCCCCGTGATCAGCGGCGCGGCGGCCGGCACGGCCGCGCTGGCGTGGAGCTGGAGCGCGGTGGGCGGCGCGGCCGGCTACCGCGTGCTCAATTCCACCTACGGCTCCGTTTCCGGCGACCTGCCCGCCGGCAGCCTGAGCTGGCAGGAGACGGGCCTGTCCACCAATACGGCCTACACGCGCTACGCGCAGGCGTTTAACAGCGTAAGCGCGGCTACGTCCGGCATTACTACCGTTTACACGCTGGCCGCCGCGCCCGACTACCTGGGCGCGTTCCGGGTGGACGTGACCAGCGCGGCGCTCGGGTGGGGGACCAACCAGAACCCGGCCGGGACCATCTTCCAGCTGTGGCGGGATACCAGCGCGGCTTTCGGCGCTCCGGAGATCTACAATGTGACGGCCGATTCGTACACGGTGA
This sequence comes from uncultured Elusimicrobia bacterium, assembly GCA_903879915.1. Lineage (GTDB taxonomy): Bacteria > Elusimicrobiota > Elusimicrobia > Elusimicrobiales > UBA9959 > UBA9959. The sequence goes on along the minus strand of CAIRNJ010000041.1, from coordinate 25,620 downwards.
CGGGTCTTGCCCCTTCCACCACTTATTATTTCAAGGCGTGCGCGGTCAGCGGCGACGGGCTCTCCAGCGCCTTCACGGCCGTTCTTTCCACCGTCACCCTGCCCCTGCTGCCAGTACGGCCGGCGGCGCCGGCCGGCGCCGTAATGGGCGTCTCCTCCATAACCTGGTCCTGGGCCGCGGTGGGCGGCGTGAGCGGCTACCGGCTGTACTACGCCACGGCGCCGGCCTCGCTTATAGCTTCGCCGTCTACCGGCACGTATATCCATACAGGGCTTACCCCCAATACCACGTACAGCGTAGTGGTGGCAGGCGTGAACCCCACCGGCACCGGGCCGGTTTCGCCGGCAGCCGTGCCTGTGGCCACGCTGGCCAGCCCGCCGTCCGGCGCGGCCGCCGCCGCGGTATACGCCACCAGCGTCACTTTAACCTGGGGCCTTAACGGGAATCCCGCCGGCACTACCGCGAAGGTCATGCGCGTTACCCCGGCCGCTACTTTTACGTTATCCGCCAACTCCTATACGGATACCGGCCTTTTGAGCTGCACTTCCTATTATTACCGCGTATGGAACGTTAACCTGGCCAATGTGATCACCCAATACGCGGCGGTGGGCCCGGTGCTCACAGCCAGCCCCTCTCCGCTGCCGCCGGGCAATTTCTCGGCCGAATCATTGGCCGGCAATAAGATATACCTGTCGTGGCTGCCCTCCCCGTACGAGGGGATAACCGGCTATAACGTGTACTACGACAGCGGCACCGGGACAATAGACTACGGTACGCCGCTGGCCACGCTGGCCGCCGATCGGACCTCGTATACCACCGGCGTGCTGGTTTCCAGCGCCGCCTATAAGTTCGGCCTGCGGGCCGTGCACCGCTGCGGAGTGGAAGAAGCTAACGTCACCGTGCTCGCCTCGGCGCCGTCGCTCTTCAGCCTGACTGGCGTGCGGGCGGCCATAAAGATCCCGCAGACCGGGAAGAAAGTGAGCGGCAACAGCGTTACGGTTATGGCAGAGCTGGTGACCGGGACGGAGGCCGAGACCAGGGATATCCTGCTGCAGTACAAAGCCTCGGCCTCGGCTACCTGGCTGAACATCCCGGCCAAAGATGCCCTGCATCCCAATCCGGACGCCGACTCGCCGTATTTCATCCACTGGGACGTTACCGCGCTGACTGCGGGCAGCTATGACCTGCGCGCCGTGGCCACTGATCTGGACAATGCCCCGGACGCGTCTCCCGGCGCCATAACCATTATCGTTGACCCCGTGGAAGCCGACATAACCGAGAACTTCTCCGGCGGCAAGGTGATAAAAGTGCAGAACTTGAACAACCTGGTGGAGAGTATCCTGCAGGCCGCCGACTCGGGTTCCTCGCAGGTTACCGAGCTGCAGATCCCGGCCGGGGCGCTGGATTATTCTACGGGCACGGTGACCGTGATCAACGATCCGTCGGGCGCTCCGGGCTCGCCTGAAGGTACCGAGGACGCCGGCATAGTGGCCGAGATAACGCTTTCCAACCAGACCACGCTGGCCGGCGGGTTGATGGCTGAGGTGACGCTGGTGTTCCCCGACGCCGACAATAACGGCATAGTGGACGGCACCCTGGTGCGCTGCAGTCAGCTCAGAATGTATTCTGCGCACAGCGCGGCCGGGCCATGGGTGTTCGACACGGCTTCAGTGGTGGATTGTTCCGAAAAAAAAGTTACCGGCCACACCTCGCATTTCAGCTTTTTCGCGCTGTTCGCCACGCCGTCGGGCGATCTTAATTCTGCCAAAGTCTACCCGGTGCCCTGGCGCCCCGGCTCGGGCGACAAGTTCGATTCCGCGGCGGGGATAACTTTCAATTACCTTACCCCCAGGACCGAGATAAGGATATACACCATAACCGGCCAGCTTGTGCGGGAGCTGAAACTTACGCCCGCTGACAATGGCCTCAAGGTATGGGACGGCAAGAACTCGGCGGGGCTGAAGGCGGCCAGCGGCGTGTACCTGGCCCATATAAAATCGGGCCAGTACGTTAAAATAATGAAAATAGCGGTGGAAAGATGAAAAGACCGGCTTGTTTGCTCTTAACCCTGATACTGTCCGCCGCGGCGGGCACGGGGTACTGCGCCAATACGGCGGGCACGGCCACGGCCGGGTTCCTTAAGCTGCCGTCCGACGCGCGCAGCGCCGGCATGGGCGAGGCCGTGGCGGGGGCGGCGCGCGGACCGATGGCCCTGTTCCAGAACCCGGCCGGACTGGCCGGGAACTGGCTGACAGGGTTCTCGTTCAGCCACGCCCTGCTGGTGGAGGACATTTCTTACGACGCGGCGGGCGCAGCCGTTCCTCTGGGCAAAGCGGGGGTCGTCGGCCTGGGCGTGCAGTATCTCAGTTACGGGAGCATGGCCTCGCTGGATAATGCCGGCGCGGCGGCGGGCAACCTTTCTCCCGTAGACAGCGCCTACTCCCTGGGCTGGGGCTACAACATCGACGAGGACATTAAAGTGGGCGCGGTAGGGAAATATATAGATTCTAAGATCTACGGCTCTGCTGCCACCACGGCTATGGACCTGGGCCTGCTTATAAGCGGCGAGGACCTGTCGCTGGGGCTGGCCGCGCAGAACATGGGCAAAGGGCTGAAGTTCAACAAGGAAAGTTCGCCGCTGCCGGTGAACGTCAGGCTCGGCATTAACATCACTTCCCGCACGAACTGGGAATGGGCCGCCGACCTTAATTTCCCCAAGGACGGTTCGGCGTGGCTGGCGGCCGGCGGCGAGTACGCCGTTGAGATGAAAAGCGCGTGGACGCTGTACCTGCGCGCGGGCTATAATACGGCCGCCCTCGATACGGGGGGGATCAACGGCATCTCCGCCGGCTTCGGCCTGGCCCGGCGGCGTTTAGCGCTGGATTACGCTTTCAAGGCCATGGGCGACCTGGGCGCCACCCATCACCTGGGCCTCACCTGCCGCTGGTAGAACCGTCTACTTGTTCAGCGCTTCATGTATGGCTTCCGCCATGGTCGGATGCGCGTAGATTATTTCTTTAAGGTCCGAGCGCCTGAGCTTCAGCTTCACCGCCAGCGCTATGACGTGTATCAGCTCGGTGGCCGGGCCGCCCACTATCTGCGCGCCCAGCACGGTCTCGTCGGCGGCGCTGAAGACCAGCTGCACGAAGCCCTCCGTCTCGTCGGTGGCCACCGCTTTGCCGATGCCCAGGAAATAAGCCCGTGAGGTCTTTACCGCCAGGCCTTTCGCCTCGGCGGCGGCCTTGGTAAGGCCCACCGACCCCACCTCCGGCCAGGAATAGACGCATTTGGGCACTATGTCGGCGTCGAAAGTGTGCCGCGCGCCCATTATGTTCTCGGCGGCTATCTCGCCCTGGCGGCTGGCCGAATGGGCCAGCAGCGAGATGCCGTTGACGTCGCCCACGGCGTAGAGCTGCGGCAGCGTCGTCTGCATGAATTCGTTCACCTTAACGCCGCGCCGGTCCCAGGCTATGCCCAGGGCTTCAAGGCCCATGCCTTCCAGGTCGGCCGCGCGCCCGGCGCCCACAAGGATTTCGTCGGCGGCCAGTTTCGTGCCGTCCTCCAGCTCCACCGTTTTTAAGCCGCCGGAAATTTCTATGTTCACCGCTTTCTTTCCGAGGTGGAACTTGATGCCGCGCCGCTCGAAAGAGGTGCGCACCGCGCGGGTCACCTGCGGGTCCTCGCCGGCCAGGATGTCGGGCAGGATCTCGAGCACGTCCACTTTTACGCCCAGCGCGTTGAAGAAGCAGGCGAACTCTAGGCCGATCACGCCGGCGCCCACTATCAGCAGCGCGCCCGGCTTCTGCGGCAGGTCGAAGATCCGGTCCGAATCGGTAAGCTGGTCCTGGAAATCCCTGAACAGCGGGGGGAAGCTGGGCCGGGTGCCGGAGGCCAGTATGGCGGCGTCGAACTGGCGCTTCGTCTCACCCTGCGGGCCGGTTATCGTAACCTCGCCGGGCCCGGAGAACGCGGCGCGGCCGCGCAGCACTTCTATTTTTTTCGCCTGGAAAAGTTTTTCCAGCGAGGCTCGCAGCTTTAAGATCACCTCGGCGCGGCGGGCTTTCACCTTGCCCCAGTCCAGCATGTCGGCCGAAAAATTAACGCCCGAATCCTCTTTCAGGAGCTTGCGCAGGCCTTCGAAGGCGTGCACCCTGTGGCCGGTGTCCAGGAAAGACTTGGAGGGAATGCAGCCGCGGTTGAGGCAGGTGCCGCCGAAATCCCAGGCTTCGGCAATGGCCACGTCAGCGCCCAGTTCCTTAAGGCGCAGCGCGGCGGGGTAGCCGCCGGGGCCGGCGCCGATGATGATGACTTTTTTAGACATTTTTCTCTCCTGGTGCGGTGACGGGGAATATTTTAAGCAGGCTCGACTCTATATTGGCCAGGGCTTCTTTGAATTTTGTCGTAAGGGTGTCGGACAGCAGCGGTTTTATCTTCGGGTCCGACATCAGGCCGGCCGCGGACATTTTGAGCTTGTTAGCGCCTATGTCCGCCTCCAGCGACGCGTCGGCCTTGGCGGCGGGGCCGTCTATGGTGATGCCGGCGTCGAGGTTCATGAAATTGGTGCGCAGGGCTATGCCGCTCACCGAAAGCACGGAATCGTCGAGCCTGAAAGCGGCCTTCAGCTCGGACATCTCAATGTCCTCTATTTTTGGCGCCGGCCTGCCCATGGCCGCCGAGAACAGGTCCAGCCCTTTGGCCACGCCGTCCCTTATGGAGTTCTCCTGGCCCGGGATCAGCAGCTTCTGCGCCGTCAGCGTTACGGAATAATTCTTCTCGGCCAGCGGCTTGAGCAGGTTGAACAGCGCCCATTCGGCCTGCAGGTCCTGCAGCGCTATGGCGCCGTAAGTGGTGTTGGCGGCGGCGAAGCTGCCTTTGGTGGAGGCCAGGCCGCCGTAATCGAAGTTGGCCTCGGCTTTAATGACGACGTCGGCGCTGAGCAGCTTGTCCTTCACGGCGCTCTTCACCGTGCCGGAAGTCTTCAGCCCGTAGTTGCCGCCGAAGGAGGAATAATGCTTCAGCTCCAGCGCGGCGTTCTCCAGCGCCAGGGAAAGCCCCGAAGACCCAAGGTCCGCTTCCAGCACCGCGTCGTTCATGATAAGCTCGCTGGCGTTCCAGGTAAGGTACAGGCCCTTGTCGGTCTTGGGCAGCAGCGCCAGCAGGTCGTCGAAATCCCAGGCGCCGCCGGCTTCGCGCACTTTGAATACCGGCTTTTCAAGGACTATTTTAGAGAAGTAGACCTGGTTGCGCAGCAGGTCGGTGAAGCGGGGGCGGACCACCACCTTGTCCGCGCAGAAAAAATTCCCTTTGGTGAAGTCGGGCCTGCGCGAAACGCAGGCCTTGGTTATGGTCACCCCGTCCATCAGGGAAAAAGAAACTTCCCCGAGCTTTATCTGGCGGCCCAGTTTTTTAGCCGCCTTGCCGCTTACCTGCTGCGTGATATAGCCGGAGATCTTCTTGTACTGGAACCAGGTGAACGTGCCGCCGGCCGCGATCACCACCAGCGCGCCGGCTATGATAAGCCGTAAACGTGTAATGAGCATGCATAAATTGTAGCCTATTTTCTCCGTGCAGAGAAAACAGGCCGGCGCCCGGCGGGGGAATGCCCGGAGGCGCTCAGCTTATGGCCGTCCGGAGCAGGGCGGACTGCGCGGGGTCGGTGAACACAAGGAAATAATTAAAATAGCCGTCGCGGTCGCGCAGCACCGCGGTTATGCCGGCGCGCATATCCTCGAAAGCGCCGCGCAGTTCGAAGGAAAGCGCCACCTCCCTGCCCGTAGGCAGTTCGAACTGGCTGGTCAGTTCCGCCTCGCGGGGGGAAAGCCGCGTAAGCCTGCCCCAGAGCGGCGGCAGGTCCAGCGAGGTCTTGATGATGACCGGGATGAATGTGTCGGCGTTATTTTGGTTCATTTTCGTAGAATACCAGCCCGCGGCCGTTCTCTTCGCCCGCGAACCAGAGCCTCCCTTCTTTTGCTGCCAGCGCCGTGATGTTCAGCGCGTGGCCGTAATACTGCGCTATCTCCGTTCTTGAAATTATCCGTTCCGGGTCGTCCAGGGACAGCTTTACCAGCGCCTTCAGGCCGGGGTCGGCCACCCACAGGAAGCGGGTGTCGCAGGCGAAAGCGCCCAGTTTCTCTCCGGGGTAGGTAAAGGTCTTGAGCGCGGCCAGCGCGTCGGCTGGCAGGCGTTTCACTATCCGGCCGGAAGCGGAGTCGGCCGTCCAGAAATAAAGGCCGTCGAAACAGGCCCTGTCCGGAGCGGGCGTGAGCCGGGCGCTGCTCGAGACCGGCGTATAGTTCTCGTCGAACATGCGCTTCTCTATAACTCCGTCCGCGCCCGCCACCCAGAGGGAGTCCTGCCCGGCGGCCAGGGCCGCGGGCGGCCTTTGCGCCAGGCTGATGATGCGCAGGATGGCGAAATCCCGGAGGTCGTGCCGGTAAAGCGCCCGGTTGTCGGGGTCGCTTATCAGCACCTGACCGTTGCGCACCACCAGGCCGGTGGGGCGGGCGTACGGCAGCGCGAACGTTCTCCTCGGCGCCTCTTCGGGCGGCGAGAATTTTTTCTGCCCGTAATACAGGCCGCCGGCGAACCCGGTGAAGCCGCAGAAAGCCGCCAGCGTCAAAGCCAGCGCCCTGCGCCTGGCCCGGAAGCCCTCCGGGGCCAGCTCCAGCGCGGTGCCGCTCAGGTTCAGCGCCTTCCTGTAAAGCGGGCGCAGCGCCTCGGCCGTCCACGGGCTTTGCGCGCAGTCGAAAGCCCCGGTTTTCATAAGCTCCACCGCGCGGGCGGCGTCGCGCCGCCTCAAAAGCGGGACCATGGGGATAAAAGGCGCCACGCGCCGTATCTCCCGCAGCTGTATCTCGGCCGGCGGCTCCTCCCCGTCCACTATGAACACCGCCGCCGGCCGCGCCTTCTCGAAAATAGCCAGCGCGTCGTTAAGGTCCAGCGAGAACACGGCGTCCGCCCCGAGGTCCTTGAAGATCCCCCGCAGCAGCAGCCGGTCCTTTTCCGAGGCGCAGATTATCTGTACAGTATTGAACATGGTAAGCCGAAGCCGGGCGTTCCTTAACCGCAAATATATTATAATTGTAACCGGGCGCTGTTAACTTTCTGTTGCGCTAAAATTAAGAACTCCGGTAGTCCGGCAAACAGGGGAGCTATGACCTTTCTCCGTTTTTCGAAGATTCTGCTGCTGACGCTGCTGGCCCGCGCCCCGCTGGCCGCGGGCGAGATAAATTTCGTTTATCCCGCCGAAGGCGCCTCCATCCCGGACGTGCCCAGGACCTTCGTGTTCGGGAACATTTCCCCGGCTACCGCCCCGTTCACCATAAACGGGGAGAAGATAGCCGTGCATACCAACGGGGGGTTCATCGCCTATCTGCCCATAGCCCCCGGCGACTTCGCCTTCGCCGGCACGCTGGGCGACGGTGCCACGGTGCAGCGCATGATAAAAGTGAAAGGCCTGCCGCGCCCCAAGTCGGACGACGACGACGTGTGGCTCACGCTTAATTCCGTGGGTTCGAACCTGGAAGTGCTGCCCGGGGAATACGTAAAGGTGCAGGCCTCCGGCGCCCCGGGCATGGAAACCGTTTTTTCGATAGATAATATGACGGAGGACGCGCCGATGGCCGAACTGCCGGCCGGCTCGGGGCGCTATTTCGGCGCTTATAAGGTGAAGGATTCCGACGCCGGGGCCGAAGGCCTTGTCACCACCCGGTTCAAGACCGGCCTGTTCCGCAGCGACGCCGAAACGGGGTCGCGGGGCCGCGTGAAAGTGCTGAAGGCCGAGACGCTGGTGGAGACCTCCACGGACACCGTTATCCTGCGCAACGCCCCGGACGGCGGCTATATGATGTTCCTGCCCCTGGGCGTGAAACTGGTGGCCAACGGGCGCATGAACGGCATGCGGCGCATAGTGCTGGCCCCCGGCGAGACCGGCTGGGTGGACGACTCCAAAGTGCAGCCGTCGGCCGCCGGCATGTTCCCGGTGCCGCCGTTCAGCGAAACCGGCGCGATACGCCTGAAAAAGACGGACCTCGGCTCGCAGGCTTCTATCACGCTTTACGACCGCGTGCCCTACACCGTGGAAGAAACGCCGGGCGGCCTGCGCCTGACCCTTTATTACGCCAACCTGCACACCAACTGGGTGGTTTACGACTCCTCCGATACGTTCATCAAGAACGTGGTTTTCAGGCAGGCCGGCACTACCAAGGCCGAGATAGATTTCGAGACGGGCCCGGAAGCCGTCTGGGGCTATAATGTCTCCTATGCCGGCAAGACGCTGCTGGTGGACCTGCGCCGCAAGCCGGTGCCGTCCCTGGCCTGGCCGAAGCCGCTGGCCGGGCTGACCGTGGTGGTGGACCCCGGGCATTCCCCCAAGTACACGACGCCTTACGACGGGGCCATCGGGCCCAAGGCCACATTCGAGTTCCAGGTGAACCTGGCCATAGCGCTTAAGCTGAAAGAGAAGCTGCTTACCCTCGGCGCTACCGTGCAGCTTACCCGCAACGGCGACGAGAACGTGCCGCTGACCGACCGCCCGAAGCTGGCCAAAGAGCTGGGCGGGGACCTTTTTATCAGCGTGCACAACAACGCTATCGGCGACGGCGAGGACCCTTTCGCCCAGCCGCGCGGCTTTGAGGTCTATTATTACCACAACCACAGCCGGGGCCTGGCCGAGGCCGTGCACCGGGCGTATATAAAGAACATCCCTTTGCCCGACGAAGGCCTGCGCTACGGGGATTACCTGGTGGCGCGGCTTACCTGGATGCCCGCCATCCTTACCGAGAGCGCCTATATGATCTTCCCCGAGCAGGAAGAGCAGCTCAACGCCGCCGTTTTCCAGGAAAAGCTGGCCCAGAGCATCGCGGACGGGGTGCTGGAATTCTTTAACGTGCCGCCGCAGACGCCCAGGGAGCAGGAGCTCTCCGCGAAGGCGCGGGTGCAGCAGTCAAAAAAAAAACAGGCTTTGCCGGCGAAGCATAGCCCGGCCGCACGCGCGCAATCCCGGGCTAAAGAACCTGGCCGCGCGCCCAGGGCCGGCGGCCAGGCCAGGAAGGTGAAAAATGCCAGACACCCTTGAACTGCTGCTGAAATTCTCCGAAGACCTCGGGCTCGAGAGCCCGCGCACCGAAGACGCGCTGTGGGAATACCTGGTGCGCAAAGGCGCCGGGCTGCTGTGCTGCCACGCCGCCAGCTTCTTCGAGGCCGACGAAACGAAGCGCACGCTTACTTTCAAGAAAAGCCTGGGGCCCGTGGGCGGGGACCTGGTGGGCCTCAGCTTCGGCTACCAGGGCATAGTGGGGGCCTGCGCCGAGACCAGGAAAAGCATCCTGATAAACGACACGGAAACCAGCCCGTTCTTCACCAAGAAAGTGGACAAGGGCAGCGGTTTCAAGACGAAGAACGTGATAGCCGTGCCGGTGCTGGCCAACGGCGCGCTGCTGGGCGTGGTGGAATTCATCAATTCCATGGAAGGGGCTTTTACCGAGGACCAGTTCAGGACCGCGCCCCTGCTGGCCGCGCTGATAGGCCGCGACGTCTGCATCCGCAGGCTGGAAGCCGCCGCGCGGCCGCTGGCCGCTTAACGGCCCGCCGCCGCGCGGGCTTTACCGTTCATTTTACGCCGTTCTTGGGGCAGAGCTTTTCCAGCGGGCATTTCCCGCAGAGAGGCGTGCGGGCGTCGCATTCGGCGCGGCCGTGCAGCACCAGGGCGTGCGCGAACCAGATCCAGTCTTCCTTCGCAACGGCCTTCATCAGGTCCAGCTCTATCTTGCCGGGGTCGGTGTGCCGGCTCAGCCCCAGCCGGAAGGCCAGGCGCTTGACGTGCGTGTCCACCACCACGCCGGCGGCTATGCCGTAGGCGCTGCCCAGCACCACGTTGGCCGTTTTGCGCGCCACGCCGCGCAGCGTAAGCAGCTCTTCCATCGTGCGCGGCACTTTCCCGCCGAAATTCTCCGTTATGGCCCTCGAGGCCTCTTTCAGGGACAGCGCTTTGTTCTTGTAGAAGCCGGTGGAATGGACCAGCTTTTCCAGGCCGGCCAGCGGTGCCGCGGCCATTTCTGCCGGGCCGGGATATTTTTTGAACAGCGCCGGCGTAACCAGGTTCACGCGCTCGTCGGTGCATTGCGCGGACAGTATGGTGGCCATCAGCAGCTGGAAGGGGTCCGCGTGGTCCAGCGAACAGTACGCGTCCGGGTAGGCCTTCCTTAACGCCGCGATAAGCCCTTTAATGTTCCCGGCGGCCATCAGAGTATGAAGTCCGTGGAAAGGAATTTCGACTTCCTGTCGCGCAGGATGCCGCGTATCAGGGCCTTGTTGGCGTCGGACTCCTTGGCCGCCACCAGCGTGCGGATGGAGAACACGCGCAGCGCGTCGGACACGGACAGCGTGCCCTCGGCCGAGTCCTTGCGGCCCGTGAAGGGGAACACGTCGGGCCCGCGCTGGCACTGGCTGTTCACGTTCACGCGGCACACCTGGTTGACCAGCGTGTCGAGCATGGGCGCTATCTTGTCCATATCCCGGCCGAACACGCTCACCTGCTGGCCGAAATTGGAATCCACCACGTATTTCAGCGGCTCTTTGATGTCGCTGAACGGCACCACGGGGATCACCGGGCCGAACTGCTCCTCGCTCCACAGGCGCATTTTTTCGGTGACCGGGTAGACCACCGCCGGATAGACGAAATTGCCGTTGGTCAGGCCGCCGCTTTCGTTTATCACCTTCGCGCCGTGCTGCTTCGCGTCGGCTATCACTTCGGCCAGGTAAGGCGCTTTCTCGTCCTCGGGCAGCGGGGTTATCTTCACCTTGGGCTCCCACGGCATGCCCAGCTTCATTCCTTCTATGGCGGTCACCAGTTTCTCCAGGAACTCGCTCTGCGCCGAGCGGTGCACGAAAAGTATCTTGAGCGCCGTGCAGCGCTGCCCGTTGAAGGACAGCGCGCCGGTGAGGGTTTCGCTGACGGCCAGGTCGAGGTCGGCGTCGGGCAGGATGATGCCGGCGTTCTTGGCGTCCAGGCCCAGCACGCAGCGCAGCCGGTGCGGCGCGGGGTGCTGCTGCTTTAGGATATCCGCCACTTTGCTCGAGCCTATGAAGGCCAGCACGTTAACCTTGCCCGTTTTCATTATCGGGCCGATGATCTTCCTGCCCTCTCCGTACAGCGTGTTCACCACGCCTTTGGGGAAAGAATCGCGGAACGCTTCCAGCAGCGGGCGGTGCAGCAGCACGCCGTACTTGGGCGGCTTGAACACCACGGTGTTGCCCATCAGGATGGCGGGGATCAGCGTGGTGAAAGTTTCGTTGAGCGGGTAATTGTACGGGCCCATGCACAGCACCACGCCAAGCGGCGCGCGCTTTATCTGCGCAATGATGCCCTGCGCCACCGTCATGCGCGACGACGCGCGGTCCAGGTCCTTCAGCGCGTTGATAGTATCCACGATGTATTCCACCGTGCGGTCGAATTCCTTCCCGGAATCCTCCAGGGATTTGCCTATCTCCCACATCAGCAGGCTCACCACCGAAGCGCGCTGCTCCTTCATGCGGTAGACGAACTCTTCCATATGGGCTATGCGGCCTTCCACGCCCAGCGTGGGCCAGAGCCCGCGGCCTTCGTCGTAGGCCTTAACGGCGGCGTCCAGCGCTTCCAGCGCCTCTTTCTCGGTCATCAGCGGGTAGGAGCCCAGCCGCACGCGTTCGGCGCCTTTCTTCGCGACCAGGCTTACCGGCGAAAGCACCTCGCGGCGGGGCCCCGTCCAGTTTTTTATCTTCCCGTTGGCCAGGTATTCTTTCTGCTCCAGCGGCGTAAAGCGGGCCTCTTCAGGGATATCGGCGTCGGCGGGAAAAATATTCTTTATCTTTTCTTCGATGGTCATAAGCGCTCTCCGTCCTTACTGCTTGCTCAAAGGGTAAAAATAGACGCCCATGAACACGGCGTTGTCGTAAAAGCCGGTTATGGAATCGCGCATGGCGTAGATCCCCTTGGGGTGCGCCGTGTAGAGCTGCACCACGCCGTCATAGGCCGTTTTCTGTATCCTGGCGTAGAGCTCCGCCCGTTCGGCCGGCGAGGTTTTCGAGACCGCCGCTTCTATGAGCCTGTCCAGCTCGGGGTTGACGAAGCCCTGCACCAGCGGGTAGCGGCCCTTGGAGTGATAGAACGGAAAAACGAAATTGTGGGGGTCGGGGTAATCCCCGGTCCAGCCGCGCGTGAACAGCGGCATTTTCCGGCTCTGCGTGTTCTCAAGGTATACCGGCCAGTCCACCCCGCGCAGGTCAATATGGAACTTCAGGTTCATCGCCTCCACGTTGCGCTTCATGTTCTCGCAGGCCAGCCGGCTCTCGGCGCCGCCGTTGTTATAGGTAAGCGTGAAGCGGAAGCCCTTGTTCCACACTTCGCCGTTGTAGGCGGCGCGGAAATATTCCTCGGCGCGGGTGCGGTTGTACTCGTAGGCCGGCGCGGCGGGGTTGTAGCCGGTGAGCCCGGGGGGGATGGAGCCGCGGGCGCGCACGGCGGCGCCTTTATAGCCTTCCTTTAAAAAGCCCGCGTAATCGAAAGAATAGGCGAAAGCCTTGCGCACGTCCAGGCTGGAGAAGAAGTCGGGCGGGATGCCCTGCCCGTCCAGCTTGCCCGAGCCGATATCGGCGTTGCCCGCGGGGTTGATCTTGAAAGTGAAGAAGAAGACGGGGTCGGTGGCGAGCCGCGGCAGGTCGTCGGCGAGGCGCACCCCGGGCAGGCCCGCCAGCTGCGCCTGGTAAGGACGCGGCAGGTCTATGATGTCGGCGTCGCCCGCCTCCAGCATGGTTTTCCGGGCGCTGAAATCGGCCACGGTCTTCAGTATCACGCGCTTTATTTTCGCCGGGCTGCTCCAATAGTTGGGGAAAGCCGCAAGCTCCAGCTGCCGGGCGTTCTGGTCCCAGCGCTCCAGCATGAACGGGCCCGTGCCGTTGGCGGCCCTGTAAAGGGCCGAGCTTTCCTTGTTGCGGTTGTTGAAGCGCGGCAGGGTTTCGTACGTGCCGTCCCATTCGCCGTTGGCCGCGCACCACTGCTTGTCCATTATGTAGGACCAGCGCGCCATTATGCCCAGGAAAGGCGCGAACGGCTTTTTCAGGGTGATGGTAACGGCGTCCGCGTCGGCTTTTACGGCCTTTTCGAACTCTTCCTTGGAAACGGTAAGCTTGTTGTCGGCGCCGCGCGTGGCAGCCTGGCCGAAAACGGGCTCCAGCAGCAGCGCCGCCGGGCCGCCGGCGGGGTCGGTGAGCATGAAGCGCAGCAGGGAGTAGCGCGCGTCCTCCGGCGTAAGCCTGGCGCCGCTGTGGAACCGCACGCCCTTGCGCAGCGGGAACCGGTACGTCAGCCCGTCCTTCGAGATAAGCCCGTTCTGCTGCGAAGGCACCTTGGCCGCCAGGGCCGGCTCGAAATCCGTAAGCGACGAAAGGTTGAAGCGGATGAGCGTGTCGTAGACGTTCATAAGCATGCCCTGCGTGGCGGCGTCGTACGGATACACGGGGTCGAGCGTGGTTATTTCGCCCTGGAGGGCGTAGACTATGGTGTCCGCGTTCTTCAGCGCGGCGTGCAGCGCGGGCGGCAGGGCGGCGGGCAGGCTAAAAAGGAAAAAAAGCTTTAACGCGTTGAACCGGCTTTTAGTGGGATGCATCGAAGGCTCCTTGGCCGCAGCATATTCCGTCAGCGCAGTACCGTGCCGAAAAAAACTATTTTGCCGTTCACCCGCGCCCCGTGGGCCAGCTTTTCGAAAGGGGCGCCGAATTTCTTCGCGAAAGAGACCTCGCGCACCGTGTTGGTGTCCCCGGTGGCCTCGATGAGCCTGCCGCCGCCGGCATAAAGCATCACGTGGCTGATGAACTCCGGCCGGGCGCTGTCCGCCGAGAAGATAAGGTCGGCCGGCTTCAGTTGCCCGCGCCGCAGTTCTCGCGCCAGCGCGAACTGCCCCGAAGCGTTGCGCGGGAGGTCCAGCCCCCACGTCCGGTAGGCCAGGTTCACCAGCCCCGAGCAGTCTATGCCCCAGGCCGAGCGCCCGCCCCAGTAATATTTATCTCCCAGGAACAGCCGGGCCGTGTTAAGGATGTTCCTGCGCAGCGCCGCCTGCCCGGCCCTGACGGGCAGCGCGTGCAGCGCGCCCGCCGCCGGCCGGCGCCTGTGATGTGCGGCTAATTTAACGCCCAGGGAAAATTTAAAACCGTCCGCTGCGGCCGTTTTAGCGCGCACTATGGCCGCGGCGGGGGACGGGAGGCTGAAGCCGAGGTCTTGCAGCCGCAGCCAGCCTTCGTAGGGCGCGAAAGTTTTTTTATCCGCCTGCAGGTGCGGCTGCTCGAGGGCTTTGACCCTGGCCCAGCCGCCGGAGGTCTCCAGCAGCTCCACGCGCTCGTGGGTTATCAGCTGGCTTTCTATCAATTTCAGCCGCGCCGCTTTACCGGGCCCGGGCGGCGCCGAAAAAAATTCCGTGACCGGCGCCGTTACCGCCAGGAAAGCGTTAAGGCTGCGCGCCACGATATAGGCCGTGCCGTACTTGTTGTTCAGCCAGGCCGCGGCGAACTGCGCGCGGCCGTACACCCGCTCCACGGTGCGCCCGTCGGGCGCGGCGGGGTCGTTCACTATAACGCTGCCGCGGGCGTCGAAACCTTTTATGACCAGCAGATGCCCCCGTGTCTTTTCCAGCGGGGAATGCTTCAGCTCGCCCGGGGCGAAAGTCACGCTGGCCACCACCTGTACGCCGGCGGCGATGAAAGCGCGGGCCTCTTCCAAAGAATTCAGGCGGGTCAGGAAAGAATAAAAGCCCTCGCTCCCCGGGTAGGCGGTGTTGAAGAACCAGTTGCCGTAGATGTTCTCCGCCGTATCCCGCACCCTGGCGGCCGCGGCGGCCGGCCTGACGGGGCGGCCCAGCCGGGTCAGGACCATGGCAATAGAGGTCGGGCTGCAGATGTCCCGGGCGTATGTTACCGGCTGTATCATCTGCGAAAAGGCCGGTACCTCAAGCTTGACGGGTTTAAAATCAGCTGATTTCGCTGCCGCCGGGCCCGGCGCGTAGGGGGCGGCGGAGTCCGTATAGGCCGCCGCGGCCAGCTTAATAACGGCCGGCGCGCCCGCTGCCGGCGGTATGGTGATCCGGTAGCTGAAGGCGGAAGCTTTTTTAACCAGCTTCAGCACGTCCACGTCCAGCCTGCCGAAAGGATTTTCCTGGCCCTTTACGCTGGCGCCGCCGCGCCCTTTGGTGAAGCGGCCGAAGCTGAACCAGGGGCTCCAGCCGGCCGCGGTCCTAACCCGGGCTTCGGCTTCCAGCGCGCCGCCCTGCGGCAGCAGTACGCTGGCGGAAACAAGCAGCTGGTCGAAAGGGAAAAGGGCCGGGATAACCCCGGAAGTAAGCCGCGCGGACAGACGGGCGTTCTTTACGCGGAAAACGCCTTCGGGCAGCGCGGCCTGGGCCAGGTTAGTTTTTTTTGCGCCGGTGAAATCCCCTGGCAGGAAATGAACTACCGTGGCGGAGCGCGGCATTATTGCCCGCTGTGCCGCGCCTGGTCTGGTTCGAGGTTTCATAAAGGCAGTTCCCGCTGCTTCAGCCAAATTTAATGGTATCAAAAATTGAAAAGGCCTGTCATAATATATATTATCTGGGTGTGAAAGTATCCGTGGTCATACCCGCCTTCAACGAAGAAAAACTGCTGGGCGCCTGCGTGGAGGCCGTCCGCGCGGCTTTCGCCGCCGCCGGTCCGGCCCCGGACTACGAGATCATCGTCTGCAATAACAATTCCTCCGATAAAACCGCTGAAATAGCTGCCGCTCTCGGCGCTAAGGTGGTGTTCGAGCCGCTTAACCAGATGGGGGCGGCGCGCAATACCGGCGCGGCCGCGGCCGCCGGCCTCTGGCTTATTTTTCTGGACGCCGACTCGGTGCTTTCCGCCGCCACGCTGCGCGCGGCCCTGGGCCTGATGCGCGGCGGCGCTGCCGCGGGCGGCGGGGCGCTGATCGGCTTCTTCCCGGATACTCCCTGGTGGGCGCTGGTCATGACCGCGGTCTGGAACGCCGTCTCGCGCTGGTTTTCGCTGGCCGCGGGGTCTTTTATGTTCTGCCGGGCCGACGCTTTCCGCGCCGTGGGCGGCTTCGACAGGCGGGTTTACGCGGGGGAGGAACTGCTTTTAAGCCGGGCCGTCCGGCGCTGGGGCCGCACGCGCGGCCTGGCTTTCAGGATAATCACGGCCGCGCCGCATTTAAGTTCCAGCCGTAAGTTCTTCATTTACGGTTTTTGGGGCGTTATCCTGACCGATGTAAGGATAGTGCTTTCTCCGTTCCGTGTTCTGCGCAGCGCCGCGCGGCTGCCTATCTATTACGATGTCCGCCGTTGATCCTTTATTGAGCCGCGAAGGTCTCTATCAGGCGGGCCGTTACTTCCGGGAATTCCTCAGGGGCGTCATGTCCGCATTTCGCCAGCACCGCCAGCTGCGCGGCCGGCAGGTCCTTGGCCAGGCGTTCGCCGGCAGCTAAAAGCAATACCCGGTCTTCTTTTCCCCAGATTATAAGCGCCGGATATTTCAGGTCCTTGTACCGGGAGGTATACTGCTCAGGGCGCTCCGGGACCATCTGGTCTGCCGTTTTCCACAGCGCGTAAGCGAAGTTTTTCTGCCCCATGAAAGCCGTGTACCTGCGCACCAGTTCTCCGGTTATGACGCTGCGGTCGTAAATTACCTTCCCGAGGATATGCCTTACCTGGAATACCCGCGTGGTCAGGGAGTAAAGGATATTCCTCAGGCCGGGAATGCGCAGGGTCCTGATGTAGCCGGGCAGCCTGGCCGGGTAGGCGGCGGGGTCTATTAGGACCAGCTTGCCGGGTTTCAGGGCCGGATCCTCCAGCGAGTCCATGGCCGAGAACAGCGCCACGGCGCCGCCGAAAGAATGCGCCACCAGGGTGCAGCCGCTGAGGTCGTTGGCTTTTATGAATTTATTCACCAGGTCCGCGTTATCCCTTATTGAATAGCGGCCGTCCCGGGGCCTGGAAGAAAAGCCGGCCCCTTTAAGGTCCAGCAGGTAGGCCGTGAAGCGGTCTTTGGGCAGATATTTAATTACGTCGTCCCAGACATGCAGCGAGGCGCCGAAGCCGTGCAGGAATACCAGGATGGCCGGGCCGGAGCCGGCGGTTTCATAATTAAGGAAATCTTTTTCGGAGTAATAGAACCGGCTGGCGGGCTTGTATCCCGCTTCCCCTGCGGCCGCCCGGGCGCCGGCCGCCAGGAAAAGCGCGCCCAGTAAAAAGGCGCACAGCTTCGCTTGTCTCATCTTCGTTCCCTCCTGTTCCCGGCCGGTATCGTGATTCTATCATATCCCGCCGGGAGCGCCTCCGTAATACTACTTAGCGGGCCGGGCAGAAGCCCGAATAGCTGCGCGGCGGGCTAACGTCTATACTTATATTATCCGGAGTGATAAAAGATCTTAACGACGCAAGAAAGGGAGAACGTTCATGAAAGCATTATATTCTCTGCCGCTGCTGGCCCTTATGCTCAGCGGGTGCATGATGGCGGCCAGGCCCGACGGCAGCGTGGAAGTTGTTCCGTTCCTGCCGGCTGTCGTGGAAGTTGATTTCGACTCCCATTACGAACACGGCGGGTATCACTACTTCTATGATCACGACAACTGGTACTACTCGAGCTCTTTCGGCGGCCCCCGGAGGGCGCTGCCCAGGTCGCAATGGCCCAGAGAGACCAGGCGCAGAGGCGGCAACCCCCACAGGTGAAATGCCGCGGGCGTGAGCAGTGATCTGAACTAGAAGCGAGGGAAGAATGTCCAGGACGATATTTGCGGTTTTGGCGGGTCCGGCCGCGGCCGGGCTCCTGGCGCTGGTTTTCCCGGCGCAGGGCGCGGCCCAGCCGGTGGAATCCGCGGCCATTTCCTCCACTACCGCTAAAGCGCCGGTGCTGCACTGGCGCAGCGGCCGGGGCCAGAGTTACCTCATCCCCGCCCTCGAGATCCCTTCTTTCCTTCTTGTCCTGACCATGTACGACCGCACCGTGTACGGCCAGAAGGACTTCGGCTCCACGCCGTCCACCCTCTGGCACAACATCAACCACGCGCATTGGGTATACGACACGGATTCGTTCAGTATGAACCAGTTCGGGCATCCGTACCTGGGCTCCATGATGTACGGGTTCGCGCGCTCTTCCGGCCTGTCATTCGTTGAATCGCTGCTTTACAGCGACGCGGGCAGCCTGCTCTGGGAGCTGGGCGGCGAAAAGACCGACCCGAGCATGAACGACCTTATCGTCACCAGCCAGTCGGGCGCCCTGCTGGGCGAGGCGCTGTTCCGGATGTCCAGCCTTACGCTGGAACGCGGCGACGGCGACCCCGGGTTCTGGCGGCAGCTGGGCGCGGCCGCTATTTCTCCGCCCACGGCGCTCAACCGGCTGCTTTTCGGGGAGCGGTTCAAGACCCTTTTTCCCAGGCGCAATCCGTCCACGTACACCTCCATGCAGCTCACCGGCAATTTGCAGAAGTCCCGGAGCGCCAGCGGTGTTACCAGCGATTTTAACAGAAGGCAGGTGGGCGTGGATTTTACCATGTCTTACGGCCTGCCGGGCAAGGACGGCTACAAATATACCCGCCCGTTCGACTATTTCAACTTCAAATGCACCACCATCTCCGGCAGCGATATCCTTGAGAACATAATGGTGCGCGGGCTGCTCACGGGCAGAAAATACGAGAGCGGCGACAGTTACCGCGGCATCTGGGGCCTTTACGCCACTTACGATTATCTGTCGCCGACCGTCTTCCGCGTTTCCAACACTTCCCTGGCGCTGGGCACCAACGGCCAGTGGTGGCTCTCGCGCAGAGCGGCCCTGCAGGGCGCGGTTCTGGCGGGGCCGGGCTACGGCGCGGGCGGCACCGTACCGGCGCACGGTTTGCGCAATTACCATCTGGGCGCTAGCCTGTACGGCCTTCTCTCCCTGCGGCTGATAGTGGATAAAGCGCTGATGGTGAACGTTAACCTGCGCGCCTACGACATCAGCGGCATAAGATCTCCGGAGTCCGGCGCGGCCGAAATGATAGCCCGCAGCGACGCCTCCATCACCGTTCCGATATACGGGCCTCACGCTGTAGGTTTTCAATACGTGGAATCGCGCAGGTATTCGCATTTTCCCACCTATGGCGGGGTCTACCAGAAGGTGGGAATGACCAGCGTGGCCTATATCTTTTCCTTCGAGCCGCATTTCGGCGCTGTGGAATGGCGCGACGGCATGGCTTCCGGCAACAGGTAGCTGGAAGGCGGGGGCTTTGACTTGGCGTAAGGCGGCTTGAATAATGAGAATAATTTTCTTTTTACCGGTGTTTTTTCTGGGTTTGTCCTGCCCGTTGTCCGCGCAGAACAACTACGACTTCGCGCAGTTCAAAAGCGAGACCGGCCTTTTTCTCAACCAACCCGGTAAATGGAAAAGCAGCAACTGGCTGACGGTAGGCGTTATAGGGGCCGGCACTGTGGGGGTGGCTCAGTATGATACGGCCATCAAAAAAAACGCCCGGATACACGCCGCCAACGCCGACAGTTTCCTTGTGCAGGTGGGCGGGCAGTGGGGCGGGTTTTTCGTTACTCCGTTATTGGGTTTCGGGCTGTTGACCCAGGGCTGGGCGGCTGAGAACGAAGGCAGTACTAAAATGGGCTTCGAAATAATCCAGGCGGCGATCTACGCCGAGGCGGTCTCGACGGTGATAAAGACGGCCGCCGGCAGGGCGCGGCCGGGTACCGGCAGGAACTCGCGCACTTACAAGCCGTTCTCGTTTTTCAAGAGCTCGTATAATTCTTTCCCGGGGGGGCATGTGGACGCAGCGTTCTCGCTGGCCACCGTCCTTTCGCGCAGCACGGATTCGCCGGTGCTGAAGGTGCTGCCGTACATCCCGGCCGGGCTTACCGCGGCCTCGCGGGTATATGAGAACGCGCACTGGGCGTCCGATTGTGTTTTTGGCGCGGCCATCGGCTACTTTACGGCCGCCTGGGTGATGGACCTGCACGAAAAGAAGGCTAAAGAGGGCGCCGGCGCGGCCGGCCTGAACATACATCCGTACCTCGCCGGCGACGCTGTCGGGCTGGGGTTCACCTTAAATATTTAAAGTTAAAATCTGACCGAGGCCGTTACTCCGGAGTAACCGGGCTGGTAAACCGGCAGCAGCAGCACGCTTTTGCCGGAATGGTCCTTGGCGTAACGTACCACGGCCCGCCCGGTGACGGTGCCTATGACCGCGCCGGCGAAGACGTCGGTGGGCCAGTGCATGCTGGAATAGATACGCTGCAGGGCGGTAAGAGAGGCCGTGCCGTAGGCGAGGATCCCTAAGGCCGTGGAATCATAGCGCGCGGCGAAAACCGAAGCTATGGAGAAAGCGCTGGTGGTGTGGCCGGAAGGGAACGAGGCATGGGTGTTCTTGAACGAGAACGGTTTAAAAGTGGCTCTCCCCTCGCCGGTGTAGGGGCGGGCGCGGCCTATAGAGTACTTAAGGACCGTGGTTACGGCGTTCGCCGCCAGAAAAGATTCGGCCGCAAGGAAGGCCGTGTCTTTCAATTTGTCATCTTTGAAAATGTATCCGGCGCCGGCTACCCCGCCAAGATGGCCATATCGTAAAAGCCGTTGCCCAGTTTCTCGGCGTTCTTAGCGATATTGTTCAGCGTGGCCGACCTGACGTTATGCTGGGCGATATCGATCAGCCGGTAGTCGAAGAAATTGATAATGACGCCCGTGCCGAGAATGCCGGCCGCAAGGTAAAGATTGGACCGCTCGCTCATTACTTTCGGCGCTTCGCGCAGGCGGCCGAGATCTTTAACGGCGTTGGTTACCGGGTCGCCTTCGTAAGAAAAAGAAACGGAGGGCAGGCAGAGCAATAAGACTAAAATGAAGGATCGTTTTAAGGAAACACGCATACATACATTATAACTGTTTGGCGCCCGGTAAATGGCCTGTGTGGACCATAACTTTTAATTGAACGGCAGGCTGGAAAATGGGAGAATAAAGGTATCGCAAAGTTCGCGGTCAAAGGGCGTGGTTATGAAAAGTTTTTTGTCGCTGATATTGTTTTTGCCGGTTTTCGCCGCGGCCGGCGCGCCCGGCCAGCCTGTAGTTGTTTTCCAGCCGTCCCATCAGACCGATACCGGCGAGAACTACAACGAGGCGCTGACCGCCAACGCCATTGCGGAATACGCTCTGAGCGAGCCGCCGCATTACAACGAATACAAGGTCTGGAGCTATAACGAAAAAGGGCTGCACCACGCCGACACCGGCACCAATACGCTTATAGCGCATACCGCGGCCACGGAGAACGGGAAAATTTCCGGCTACACCTGGGAGCTGGAGCAGTCCAACAAGCTGCGCCCGCTGGTGTTCATAGGCATCCACAATAATTCCGGCACCGGCCGCCACGCTTTATGGGGCTATATCCATGACGGCGATCCCATGGAGGCGGCCAGCCGCAGGCTTTCGAATATCCTGATAGAGGAAATAGCCCGCGCTACTACCCTGGAGAACCGCGGCACGCACCTGGACAGCTCGGCCGGCCGCAACGACTACCGCTGCGCGGCCACCGGCCGGCAGGCTTTTTACAGCATAGACGAGAACGTGAACGCCGCGCCCTTCCGCGTTATCCTGGAGATAGGGGATATCGAGACCAGCCGGTATTTCCTGCTGGACGACGGCAACCGCCGCGCCATAGGCGCGGCGATAAAGCGGGGGCTGGAAAGGTTTCTGCGGAGCCTGTAGGGAAATTTTATCGGGGCACCGGGAATCGGACCCGGAATTCATGCTCCCAAAGCACGCGTGAGGACCATTTCACTATGCCCCGAAGGTACTATTCTACTAAAATTGCCCTGTCCGTGCCCGCGCAGCGATAAAACTTTGTTTAAAAGGTCAGAAAAATATATAATAGAACCATATTCCGGGATGGTGAAACGGTATCACAGAGGACTCTGAATCCTCTTTTCTAGGTTCGAATCCTAGTCCCGGAGAAAATTTTAAGGCCCCTGATTTAGGGGCCTGTTTATTTATATAGTGTCTCAGTCAACTCTTTATGCAAACAGGTAAAACTTTACTTCTGGTATTAATATGTGTTTCTTGCGTTGTACCCGTCCTGCATAATTATCAGTGTCCTTTGTGTCGGTTCTTGTGTTTTTATGCATATTAAATCTTTTCTGCAAAAATGTCTCACAGCTATGGTTAGAACCACAAATATAATTAAAAGCATTTATGGTTGGCTAATAAAACCCATCATTATGAACCGCGGGCTCTGGTTGGTTTTTTTAATCGCGATTTCATCTTGCTTATACCTTTTATACCTTTATCCTGAAACCCAAGTTGGAGGAGGGATAACCCTCTTCTCAGTTGTTGTGGCTTTTATATTTTCACATTATAAAAAGAATGAGGAATGGTTAACGTCTGGCGCTATCATCTTTCTAATAGTATCTTGTGTCGCAGTTTTTCGTGTGGAGATTGGAAAGTATCTTTCGGAAGGAGATGTCGTAACAGGTGCTTATCAGTTTCGTGTTGTCTTGTCTAAAGGGAATATCCAGTATAATGGTCAGCCTTTCTATGATGTTTGGCTCCCCGAATCCGGAGCGACTAATTATGTGCTGGGAAGTTATTCATGGAGCATGGGGAATCTGTCCATGTCGGTTCTAGAGGCGATGAAAAATGGCACAAAAAAAGATGTAGAGCTTCTTCAAAGCAATTTCGAGCTTGCGTTAATGTGTACAGAATCCTTAATTTTAACGGATTTCCATAAGCGCACAATGAATGGATGGGGAACCCAATTTATTCCGATAAAAATTAGTGAGGGTGGAGACGAAGCTGACTATAATAAACCCCAGAATATTGAATTACAGAATGATGTGTTGAAATCGTCAGAAATTGCAAAGATATTTAATGAAAATCAATTAATAAAAGCAGTTCCCATCTACCAGCTAACACTCCCACCTCAAACTGATTTTGAAGTGAAATACAGTTCTCGCGGTAGCTATTATGGTTTGAGTAGTGAATGGAGATTGCGGAATGATTTTGTGGCAATAAAAATTATATTTCGTCCAAAGCTTGACTATGGGGCAACTGGACCAGTATGGGGAATATTAGATAAAGGCAAATCAGGGCGTATTATTGTTGTTGTTGGACTGTTCGAGGCCAAATTTAATAGCCATCGGGAAGGGAATAGGGAGATGCAATATTATAAGACATGGGTGAAAGCATTAAAATCCTCAATGGAGGAATGTGACTGGACAACAATTCAAAACGAGTTGGATAAAGAGGCCGTACGACGAACTGCGATTTCGGTGGTCCATTAATCAGGATGTCCTCACATAAAACTTGTCACGTTAGTGCTTTCCGCAGAGGGCTAGGACTTTGTGCCGAAAGGACTTATTGTTAACAAGTCTCCCTTGGCAGTGAAAAGAGTGTATTTTTTGGTTTGGGTAGTTCCTCCATCGGCAACCATTCCCTCGCCAAAGGCAGGACAAGCCCTAGCCGCCGGTGCCGTGCCTGGTTTATGCCTATTATGAGGGGGAAAGTGAAAAAAGTTCGGATTCTACTCCGGCTCGGGGAGAAAATTTTTAGTATACCTACTCAAGGTTAGGCAGCCTCCGAAAGGGGGCTGTTTCATTTTCAGGAATACTCTGAGGCGGAGGGCGATTCTTAAGTGGTCCAGTACATTTATTTCGTATATAATTATGAAATGGAAGAGTTTCGGGACCTTTACGGGGCTGTATACATTTTAGAGAATTCTAAAACGCAGCGCGTGAAAGTTGGTATGACCATCAACAGTGTTGCCGATCGGCTTAGAGATGCCAATGAAAAGTGGTTAGAGAGAAAGGGCACTTGCCAGATTTGTGGAGGACGACGCTTCGTCAATAATAAGGGGTTTGTTCCTCAGCATGTTGTAAGCGGGGTAAGTTGTCCAGGCGGAAACGCGTTACCCCTTGAGAAAGATGTAACGCTTGCTAAATCCTATCTAGAGAATACAAAAAATCGACTTAGTGAGCTTTTAGGTAGTGAAAAAGGATCCGCTACACGAATAGTTAATAATCTTGAAAAACGTATAGAAAAGTGTCGGTGCTACACTGGACCAGTGGGGGAATGGAAATTAGGTATTGTTTTTTACACGAAATGCGCTGAGAAAGTTGAGTTGCGTTCACATAAAATATTAGAGGATTATCTAGATAAGTTAGCACCATTTGGAGAAGTCTTTTGTTGCTCAGTATCAGTGGCCACAGAAGCAGTTGAAACAGTGCTGAGTCAGTTGGGATTGTTGCATTCAGCTAGGAGAGAAACCAAATTGTGAGCGTCATGGTAATTTTGATGATTATCCCCAATTATGGGAAAAAGGCTGTTGCTACCTTTTCTGGCCCCTACAGTAGTTGTTCTATGGCAATGCTTTGACTTGAGTCTATCAATCAGCTCTTCAATTCTTGAGTAAACTTGTCGAGCACTGTAGACTCAAGGGAGCCAAATTTATAAGACCGGCATTTTTGCTGGTCTTTTTTTATACAATTTTCTCTTCAGTTAATCGTTAGAAAGTTGTCCATCGATTTACTATGAGTGACGGGAGGGTTCAATCATGCGGTATCTATGTATTCTTCTTGGTTTCCTGACCGGCAAGACTGCGGTTAAATGCGACGAGTGCCTCAATCTTGATGCAGAAGGCAAGTGCTACGGTCATAAAATGCCGGACGATATTATTCATGAAACTATCGCTTGCGGTTTCTGGAAGCATAAATAAAAAAAGATGCGGGTTTGAGAGGGCAGGTGACCTGGCCGATTATTTGATAAGCGCTAGGATTTCAACTTTCGCAGCGTTCCCGCTGGGATTAAGCAGCCATCCCTTCAAGTCAGCAGCTAACTGTTCGAGTATCTCTGAGTGGAGGGAGAAAATTTTGTAAAGGCCCTGGTAGTTTTACCGGGGTCTTTTGTTTGGTATAGTTAGCTAATGCTATTTTAAATCTATGAACCCATCAACACAACTTCTGACAATGCTTATTTTAGGTTATTCCGCTATTTTAGTGTCCTTTGCTATGGGTATTGTGTATTTCATGCGATTTCGTAAAACAAAGAACAAGCGCCATCTTTGGTATGGAATTATTTTCACGCTTTGTGTGCCGGCCTCTGTTTTTCTGATAGTCTATGGCGGATGTGCGTGGGTCCTTAATGATGTAGATAAGGGGACTATTAAAGAACCCAGCAGTATTTTTCAACGATAGTCATAACGCACAACCGCCCAATTGTTAACAAGCCTCTTTGGTCTGTGGGGAGGGTGTGCTTTCAGGTTTGGGTAGTTCCTCCATCGGCAACCATCCCTCCGCCAAAGGCAAGACGAGCCCTATCCGCCGGTGCCGAGCCTGGTTGATGCATATTATGAGGGGGAAAGTGAAAAAAGTTCGGATTCTATTCCGGCTCGGGGAGAAAAATTTAGCAATTATATTGAATAAATATTTGAACCCTCCCTTTTCCGGGAGGGCTCTTTGTTTTATGGGGACAGCATTTTCCAATCTAAGAATGAGCCTGAAATCACTCGTCGTGATTCCGTCGTGTGTTTGTAGCCTGTCCTCCTTTCAGGAACAGATTTAGCCCTGCAGGCTGCACCTTTCGGAACAGTTCTATCTTCTCTTTTTGCAT
>CAIRNJ010000040.1 GCA_903879915.1 uncultured Elusimicrobia bacterium | reverse complement strand
TCCTGATGAGTGACTGGCGCGGCTTCGTCCGACGTCAAATAAGAGAGAACCCGGTAGCGTAAACGCCTTGAACGGAGGGATGTCGTAACGGATTTTAGATAAAAATATGCCACAAAACTGTGGGCAGGGAACTTTTTTCTTAAAAAATGACCCTCTAATGAGCGACACGCCTTTGTCGGGTTGGTATGCTAGACTATTTACATGAACGCAGAGGAAATATTAAAAAAGCGGTGGGGCTACGACACCTTCAAGCCGCTGCAGAAAGAGGCCATCGAGGCCGCGCTGGCGGGCCGGGACAGTCTTGTGGTGCTGCCCACCGGCGGCGGCAAAAGCCTCTGCTACCAGCTGCCCGCCGCCATGGGCGGCCTGGTGCTGGTGGTGTCCCCGCTGATAGCGCTGATGGACGACCAGGTGGCTGCCGCGCGCGAAGCGGGGCTGGCGGCCGACGCGCTGCATTCCAATCTTAAAGCCGCCCAGAAAAGGGCGTCCTACCAGAACCTGGCCTCGGGCAGGACGGAACTGCTCTACGTCAGCCCCGAGCGGCTGCTGGTGGGGGACCTTTACGAGATCCTGGCGCCGCGCCTGATCCTGGCCGCCGTGGACGAGGCGCACTGCGTTTCGCACTGGGGGCACGAGTTCCGCCCCGAATACCGCCGGCTGACCGAGGCGCTGGATAATTTCCCCAAGGCCGCGCGCATGGCGCTGACCGCCACCGCCACGCCCATAGTGCAGGACGATATCCGCGCGCAGCTGGGGCTGCGCTCGCCGGAAATACTTATCGGCCACCCGGACCGCCCCAACCTTATTTACCGCGCCTTCCCGCGCCGGGACCAGTTCAAGCAGGTGCTGGAAGTGGTGCGCCGCCACCCGGGCGAGGGCGGCATTGTTTACGCCCAGACGCGCAAGGACGTGGAGCGCCTGGCCGCCGGGCTGAAAAAAGAGGGGGTTTCCAGCTCCCCGTACCACGCGGGCCTGAGCGCCGAGGAGCGCCGCCAGGCGCAGGACGATTTCGTCAACGAGCGGCTGGACGTGATAGTGGCCACCATCGCTTTCGGCATGGGCATAGACCGCTCGAACGTCCGCTACGTGGTGCACGCCAATACGCCGCGCTCGGTGGAGCATTACCAGCAGGAGAGCGGCCGCGCGGGCAGGGACGGGCTGCCCGCGGAATGCGCGCTGTTCTTTTCCGCTTCGGACCTGGCCACGCACCGCTGGCTGGCCAAGAAGGACGCGAACCTGCCGCCGGAGCGCGAGCGCGCGCTGGAAAAACAGCTGCGCGACATCGGGCGCTACGCCGTGGCCCCGGTGTGCCGCCACAGCCTGCTGGCCGAGCATTTCAGCGCGCCCTACCCCGCGGACGGCGGGCCGGCGCAGGAGAGCGGCTGCGGCGCCTGCGACGTGTGCCTGGGCGAGACCAAGAGCCTGCCCAAGGAGGAAGCCGTGCTGACGGCTAAAAAAATATTAAGCGCAGCCTGGCGCGCCGAAGGCCGCTACGGCACCGGCTACGTGGTGAACCTGCTGCTGGGCCGCCCCAACGACCGCATGACCGGCAACGGAGAATTATCCAATGCAGGATGAGCCTGAAACCCACCCGATTTCTAACGCAAGATGAGCCTGAAAATGGCCCAGCCTTGAAAGGGCGTTGTATTCCGTTCATAATCTGTAGCCATGACAATA
>CAIRNJ010000039.1 GCA_903879915.1 uncultured Elusimicrobia bacterium | reverse complement strand
TATTCTCCTAGCAACTATCATTACCTGTCTCAACTCTCTCTGCTCTATCTCTTCCGCTGTTGCCTGGATGAATAGGCTTCGAAAACTTGAGTTCGGGTTCAACTACCCCAATATTATGGCATTTTCCGGTTTTTTGGTCAAGCAGCCCTACTCCCCGATGTCCTCGTTCCACAGCTCCGGCCTGGCCTTGATGAAGTCGGCCATGAGCTGTTTGCATTCCGGCAGGTCCAGGTTCACCAGTTTCACGAATTTCCCGGAATAGCTCTCCGGGCCCTTGAAAGTCCTGTTCTCCCCTATGACGACGGCAGGTATCTTATAGAGCAATATGGCCCCGGTGCACATGCTGCAGGGTGAAAGCGTGGAATAAATGACGCATTTCCGGTAATCGGCGGCCTTGAGCCGGCCGGCGTTCTCCAGGCAGTCCATTTCGGCGTGCAGAATGGCCGATCTCTTCTGAACGCGGCGGTTATGCCCCCGCCCTATCACTTTTCCGTCCTTTACCAGCACCGCGCCTATGGGAATGCCGCCCTCTTTAAGGCCTTTGCGGGCTTCTTTAATCGCCTCCGACATAAACTTCAGCATGTTCTTTTTTGACAGGCCTGCCATTTTTCTTCTCCTTTTTGCCGGAATTCGCCGCCGGCGCGCCGCGCTTCTTCAAACTGCCGGAAGCCGAGCCGACCAGGCTGTTGGCTAACAGGCCGGCCGTGCGGCCGTCTTCCGAGAACGTCAGCTTCCCGGTGAACAGCATGGAATTGAAGACCAGGTCGCCGGCGGGGTTGAAACAGGCCGACAGCTGCTGCCTGGGCAGACCCGGAATGCCGGCGTCTATCGCGTAGCAGCCGGGCTCGGTAGGCCGGGCGCTGAAAGTGCCGGCTTTCACCCCTTTGCCACAGGGCCCGGAGGAAGTGAAGCCGCCCCTGGCAAACCCCAGCTTCTCGGTAATGTGAGCGCTGATCTTCCAGGCACAGGCCGGCGGTTCGGTGGTAACCGAGCCGCGCCACATCCCGACCAATACTTTCAGCCCCGGTTCAGCCGCCGAAAGCGGCGCCGCCGGCATTAATGACAGAAGCGCTAGAACACACGGCAGAATATACATTTCAGGTATTCCCCCTCCGGATAATCCGCGGCCACGGGATGGTCCGGGCCCGCGCCGCTTTTTTTGAACACCTGCACCCGGCGGCCGGAATTGGCGGCCGCGCCGCGCACGATGTAGGAGAACTCGTCCATGGACACCATGCCGCTGCAGGAACAGGTCACGAACACGCCGCCCTCCTCCACCAGGTTCAGCGCCAGGCGGTTGAAATCCTTGTACTTGAAGATGCCCTTCTCGCGCTCGTCGCGGTTGGCCACCAGCTTGTAGGGGTCCAGCACCACCAGCTTGTAGCGGCGCTTGAGCTCCATCATCTGGCGCATGTACGTGAACGCGTCGGCGCAGGCTACGTCCAGCTTCACCTTGTTGATATTGGCGTTGCGCTTGGCCAGCTCGCAGACGTCGGGGTCCAGCTCCACGCTGGTAACGCTGGTCGCGCCCGCCTTGCCGGCGTAAATGCCGAAGCCGCCGGTGTAGCAGCAGACGTCCAGCATGCTGCCGCCGGCCGCGAAATTGGACGCGTACTGGCGGTTCTCGCGCTGGTCGCAGAAGAAGCCGGTCTTATAGCCGGCCTGCAGGTCCACTTCGAACTGCACTCCGTTCTCGGTGATGCGCGTTTTGCGCGCCGGCGCCGGGGCGGGCGGCATGGAAAAACCTTCCATTTCGCGCGTATACGGGCTGGCCCTGTGGTGGAAGCCCGCGTCGGGGAAACGTTTGCGGAAAGCGGCCTCGATGTTCGGCGCCAGCTTGTACATGCCCAAGGAGTAGAACTCCAGCGTGATCTGGTCCTTGAAAATATCCGCGGTCAGGCCGGGCAGGCCGTCGCCGTAATCGTGCACCAGGCGGTAGGCGTCGGTGGAGGCGGGGAGCTTGAGCATATCGCGCCTAAAATCAACGGCCCGCGCTACGCGCTCCTCGAGGTGCCTGTCTATGCTGAAAGTGTCGGGGTTGGCGCGCGAGATGATGCGCAGGGTTATCTGGCTTTTCGGGTTGTACAGCGCCACGCCGTAGGGGTTGTTGTTCTTGTCGTAGACGGCCACCAGGTCGCCGGGCTCGGCGCGCTCGGCTATGTCGATCATGCGCCGGAAAGCGTTGGGGCCGGCCGGCGCGTGCGACAGCTTCACCCTGGGCAGCGCCTTGTGAACGGAGAATATTTTATCAGCCATAGGTCAATTATACACCTTTGCCAAAGTTAGTTTCAGCCCTTCAGGATATCTATCCTGCGCCACAGCCCCGAGCGGAAGCGCAGCGTGAACAGCACGGCCAGCAGGAATACGTAGAAGCCGCCCCAGGCCCAGGCGTGGATCAGCTCCCCGCCGGCCCTGTGCGTTATGTACCAGACCCCGGGCACGAACAGCAGCCAGGCGGCGGCGCTGGTGCCCAGCATCTGGAAGCGGGTATCGCCGGCGCCCCGCAGCGCGTCGGCGAAGATCATGCCCAGCGCGTCGAAGAAAATAAAGACCGACAGCACCTTCATCAGCGGCCTGGTGGCGGCCAGGATCTCCGCGTATTCCGCGGAGTTGCCCGAGCCGAAGATATTTATGAACAGCCCCGGCACGGAGACGAACAGCAGCCCCAGCGCCAGCGAATAAACGCCGGCCGCTTTGGCCGCCGTATAGGCCACGCGCTCGGCCACGTCGTGCTTTTTCATGCCTATATATTTGCCCACCAGCGTCAGCGCCGCCAGCCCCAGGCCCACCACCGGCATGAAGGCTATCATGTTGATGGAGGCGATTATGTTGTTCGCCGCCAGCGAAACCTCGTCCAGGCCGCCGACTATGAAGATAAAAGCGCCGAAAGAGGCCACGTCCAGGAAAAAGCCCACGCCGTTGGGCGCGCCGTACTTTATCAGCCTCAGGAACAGCCCCTTGTGTATGCCCACCAGGCGGGCGGTGCGGTAGCGGCGGCGGTTATAGGGCGAGAAGATCAGCCGCAGGTACAGCGCCAGCATCAGCAGCTGCCCCGCCACGGCGGCGAAACCCGCCCCGCGTATGCCCAGCGCGGGCAGCGGCCCGGCCCCGAACACCAGCAGCCAGGACAGCAGCACGCACAGCGCGTTGCCCGCCATGTTCACGGCCATGGGCACTTTCGTCTTGCCGCGCCCGGTGAAGAAAGCGGACAGCGCCACGTTCGTTATCGCCACGATCCCGCCGGCGTTAAGGACGGCGAAATACTGTTTTTCAAGGACGATAACCGCGGCCGGATGGCCGGAGTGGCCTATTATGTAAAAGCCCAGCGGGGTCAGCGCCAGCAGTACGGCCCCCGCAGCAAGCCCCAGCCAGACGCCCTGCCAGACCGCCACCGAAACGCTGGCCGTTTTCCCCCTGCCGTAATACTGCGACACGAAAGCGTTGGTGTAGGAGGCGGTGCCGACGAAAAAACAGCCGAACACAAAAGCCAGCAGCCCTCCGGGCACGCAGGCCGCCAGCGCGTCCGGGCTGTAATGCGCCAGGAACACCCGGTTGGTGAACTGCATTATGGTATTGGAGGCGGTAGAGAGGATAAGGGGATACGCCACGCGGGCGAGCTCCCGCAATCCCCCCTCTTCGCCGGCGGGCTGTTTCATAAATTAATAGGTCCGGGGCCGCTATTTCGCGGCGTAGAAGCGCAGCTTCTCCAGGCCGGCGCGGAAGCTGGGGTCCTGCATGAACCTGCCGAAAAGGATATCCCCGAGCTGCTTGCCCGCCTCTATGTCGGAAGGATGGTGCACGCCGCCTATCACGCGCAGCAGGGCGGCTTCGTCGCCGCGGGCCATGAACTCGGAGCGGCGCAGCGGCGCTATTTCGGTAAGCAGCAGCGCGTAAACACGGGAGATGGTGGCGTGCCCGCTGGGATAAGCGAGCCCCCCGAACCGGCCAAGGCAGGGAGTAAGAGCGGCATCTTCCAGGAAAGGCCGCGGCCTGGCGTATCTTTTCTGAAGAATAGAGACGGCCGTGCTTATGTCCTCGCGCACCCGCAGCAGGAATTTCCGGCTTTCTTTGGGCAGGGGCCCGGTGAAAGGGTTAAGCTCGCCGAAGAACTGGTCGAAGTACGCCTCGCCTTCGGCCGCTCCTTTCGCGCACTGCCCGGCGGTGCGCCGGGCCTGCCAGTCGTGCAGCTCCAGGAGATCCGTCCGGTCCAGCGGCGAACCGGGGGCGGGAGGCGGCGGGAACTCCAGCGCCTCCAGCCGCGCCTTGTCCAGGTATACCGCGGAGCCGTCGTGCCTGTGCGCGCCGCCCGGCGTGGAACAGGCGGCCAGCCCCAGAGAAAGAACTATCGGCGCTAATAGTTTCAGCTTCTTCATCTTCCCGCCTTCCTTACCTGAGTTTTATCAATCCTCTACCTTCTCGTTGCGCCGGCGCAGGCCGTGGTCCAGGATCTTCTTGCGCAGCCGCAGGTTCTTGGGCGTTACCTCTACCACCTCGTCATCCTCCACGTACTCGATAGCCTGCTCGAGGCTCATCGCCCGCGGGGGTATCAGCATTATGGACATGTCCGAGGTGGAGGAGCGCATGTTGGTCTGCTTCTTTTCCTTGCAGGGATTGGTGATCAGGTCGTTGCCTCGGCAGTGCTCTCCCACTATCTGCCCGGAATAAACTTCCTGGTTGGGGCTGATGAACATGATGCCGTGGTCCTGCAGGCTGTTGATGGAGTAGCCGGCGGTAGTGCCGGTCTCCTTGGCTATGAACACGCCGTTGCGCTTGGGCGGCATAAACTTGCCCTCGGGCAGAAAGCCCCCGAAGCTGTGGTGCATCAGGCCCGAGCCGCGGGTGAACGACAGGAATTCGGATTTGAAGCCGATCAGCGCGCGGGACGAGATCACATACTCGAAGCGGACGCGGCCGTCCTCGCCTATCACCATGTTCTTCATCTGCGCGCCGCGGGCGCCCAGGCCGTTCATCACCGCGCCCTGGAACTCCGCCGGGGCGTCCAGGATAAGGGATTCGACCGGTTCCACCGTCACGCCGTTCTCCTCGTGCGTTATCACCACCATCTTGGAGACGCAAAGCTCGTAGCCTTCGCGCCGCATGGTCTCGATGAGCACGGACAGATGCAGTTCGCCGCGGCCGGCCACTTTGAAACCGAACCCGCCGGGGATCTCCTCCACCTTCAGGCCCACGTTGGTCTGCTGCTCGCGCAGCAGGCGGTCGCGTATCTGCGTGGCCGTTACGAACTTGCCGTCGCGCCCGGAGAAAGGGCCGTCGTTGGCGTAGAATTCCATGAACAGCGTGGGCAGCTCGATCTCTAGCCCCGGCAGTACGCCGGGGAACTCGGCGGAGGACACGGTGTCGCCCACCTCGATGCCCTCGAGGCCGGCTATGGCCACGATGTCGCCGGAGCGCGCTTCCTTGATCACTATGCGCTCGAGGCCTTTATAGCCCATCAGCTGCATCACCTTGCGCGTCACCGCCGGGGTCTTTTCCGAGGCCACGGAAACCTGCTCGCCGGAAGTTATTTTCCCCTGCACGATGCGGCCGATGCCGATGCGGCCGGTATAGGAACTGTAGTCCAGGATGGTCACCAGCAGCCTGAGCGGCTCTTCGTCGAGGTCCAGCGGGCCCGGCACGCTTTTGATGATGGTCTCGAACAGATAGGACAGGTCTTCCCGCTTCTCGTTGAAGTCGGGCGAGGCCCAGCCGTCGCGGCCCACCGCGTACACCACGGGGAAGTCCAGCTGCGCGTCGCTGGCGCCCAGCTCCATGAACAGCGCGAAAACTTTATCCAGCGTGCCGTGCGGATCGCAGTTGGGCCGGT
This sequence comes from uncultured Elusimicrobia bacterium, assembly GCA_903879915.1. GTDB lineage: Bacteria > Elusimicrobiota > Elusimicrobia > Elusimicrobiales > UBA9959 > UBA9959. Next base: position 19,970 of record CAIRNJ010000039.1, on the reverse strand, counting down.
CTATCTTGTTCACCACCACGATGGGCCGCAGGCCCAGCGCGAGTGATTTCTTCAGCACGAAGCGGGTCTGGGGCATGGGCCCGTCGAGGGCGTCCACCAGCAGCAGCACGCCGTCCACCATGCGCAGCACGCGCTCCACTTCGCTGCCGAAGTCGGCGTGCCCGGGGGTGTCCACGATGTGGATGGTGGTGTCCTTGTAGCGGACGGAAGTGTTCTTGGAAAGGATGGTGATGCCGCGCTCTTTTTCCAGGTCGTTGGAGTCCATGATGCAGATGGCCTCTTCGCCGGTCTTGTCGTGGAAGGCGCCGGTCTGTTTGAGCATGGCGTCCACCAGCGTGGTCTTGCCGTGGTCGACGTGGGCGATGATGGCGATGTTGCGCAGGTCCTGCCGGCGCTTGGCTGTGTCTTGTTGCATGGGTTGTTGGGGCTCCTTACAAATCTGCATGTGCTCCGTCCTTAGGACCGCGGCCGCCCGTGGTCATTCCAGCGTTGTCAATTCAGTGGTGTAGGCGGCTATCTTGGCCTCCAAGGCGTTTATCTTGTCGCCCAGCTCTTTCACCTGAGCGTAATCGGAATAAATTTCGGGGGCCGACATCCTGGCGGCCAGGCTTTCCACCGTTTTGCGGGAGTAGGCTATTTCTTTTTTCAGGGTCTCGGCGCGGCGCGTCTTCTTGCGGGCGTCGGCCTCCTGGCGCTTCTTCTCCTCCCAGTCCACGCCGTCGGCCTTGGGCGCGGCGGCGGCGGGCGCGGCTTTCTTCTTCGCGGCCGCGGCTTCGCCCTGCAGCTGTTCCTGGCGGTAGCGGAAATAATCGTAGTTGCCCGGGTAGACCGTGGTCTTGCCCTGCTCTATGTGCACCACGGAATCCGCCAGCGCGTTGATGAAATAGATGTCATGGCTGATGAAGCACAGCGTCCCCTCGAATTCCTTGAGGGCGGCCACCAGCGCGTCGACGCTGGCCATATCCAGGTGGGTGGTGGGCTCGTCCATCAGTATCACGTTGGGCGGGTCCATCAGCAGCTTCACCAGCATCAGGCGGCTCTTCTCACCGCCGGAGAGCACCGCGGTCTTCTTGTGCACGTTGTCGCCGGGGAACAGGAAGGTGCCCAGCACGGTGCGCACCATCAGCTCGGGGTTCATCCTGTCGTTGTCCATGGCTTCCTGCAGCACGGTCTTGCGGGGGTCCAGTATGCCTTCGCGGTGCTGCGAGAAATAACCGGTCTTCACGTTCAGGCCCAGCACGCGCTCGCCGGAGTCCGGCTCTATCACGCCGGCCAGCATCTTCAAAAGGGTGGATTTGCCGGCGCCGTTGTGGCCCACGAAGGACATCTTCTGGCCGCGCTGCAGCTCGAAATTGAAATTCTCGTAGACCCGGATGGGCTCGTGGTCCGGCACGTGGTAGATCTTGCTGATGTCCCGGAGCTCCAGCACCTTGGTGCCGGTGCGGTTAGGCTGCGGGAAGCGCATTTTCACCGTCTTGGCCTCGGCTATCAGCTCTATGCGCTCCAGCTTGTCCAGGCGCTTGATCATGCTCTGCACGCGGGAGGCGGTGGAGACGCGCGCCCTGTTGCGGGCGATGAAATCCTCCATCTGCGCTATTTCTTCCTGCTGCAGGCGCCAGGCCGAGTAGATCTTTTCTTTTTCCGACTGCCGCTGGGCCACGAAATTCTCGTAGTTGCCGTAATAGGCGCGCAGGGTATGCTCCTGCACCGAGATTATGGCGTTGCAGACGGTGTTCACGAAGGCGCGGTCGTGCGAGATGACGAAAATAGCGCCCTGGTAGCCGGCCAGGTAATCCTGCAGCCACAGCAGCGAGTCCAGGTCCAGGTGGTTGGTGGGCTCGTCGAGCAGCAGCAGGTCCGGCTTTTTGATAAGGAGCTTGGCCATGGCCACGCGCATGGACCAGCCGCCGCTGAGCGTGTTCACCTGGCGGGTAAAATCGGTGACCTTGAAGCCCAGGCCCATCAGGATGGCCTTGGCCTCGGCCTCTATGCGGCCGTCGTAATCCTCCACGCCGTCCAGGGTCTCCTCCACCACGGTGCGCTCTGAAGTGGGCGCGTTCTCCTGCGGCAGGTAGCCCACCACCACGCCTTTCTTGAACTGTATCTCGCCGTCGTCAACCTCTTCCTCGCGGAGCATCATCTTGAAAAGGGTGGATTTGCCGGAGCCGTTGGGGCCTACCAGCGCGAAGCGCTCGCCCTCGTTGATCTGCAGCGAAGCGTCCTCGAACAGGACCTGGGAAGAGAACGATTTGGATATGTTCCTGATAGTTATCATAGATGCGCGGCCCGCCTGCGGGCTTTCTAGCAGTAAAATTTTCCGGGAACTGACAGGGCGGAATTCAAGCCAACCGGGAACTGCCGAAAAGATATTTTAGCATTTTCCGGCCGCTTATGAAATACGCGCGGCCGCCCGTGCGGCCGGCCGCCTGATGACTTTGGCCCTTAAAATATATACACTTGCAAAAGAGTCAGGGGGGCTACGGGAAAGCATGAAGACCATTAAATACTTTTTTGCGGCGGCGCTGGCGCTGGCCGGGGCGATGCCGGCAGGCGGCGAATTCATCAGCAGCGGCGGGTTCCCGGCGGGGACCATGATCGCGGCCACCTCCGGCGACATCCCCATAGAGGAAGTGAAGCAGGGGGACAGGATACTGGCTTTTTCCGAGGACAATATCGTCCAGAGCGAAGTGCGCGACACTTACAAGAAAAGAAGCCTGCTGTTCACGCTGGTCACTACCCAGGGCAAACTGGTCTGCACCAGGTACAACATGCTGCTCAGCTATACCGGCTTCGTGGAGATACAGAAAGTGAACCCGGGAGACGGGGTAGCCGTGATGAAGAACGGCCGCCGCGTCTGGGCGAAAGTAAAAAGCGTAAAATTCGGGAATACCGCCGTGGTCTACAATATCGAGACCGGGCCGCCGCACACGTTCATAGCGAACGGTTTCCTGGTGCACAACTGAACCGGCGCGGCCGCTGACACCTTACTGCGGCTGGAAAAGCATCCACCAGTATTTTTCTTTCCCCGTGAATTCATTGTCGTAATAGCTCTTCGAGCTTTTCAGCGCGGCGAGCTTTCGCTCCAGCTGCGCGGTATCGGTTCCGTCCTGCGCGGCCTGCGCCAGCGCCAGTCCGGTTTCTCCGATCAGGGTTTTCAGCAGTTTCACGCCGGTGCGCCGCTCCACGGCCTCCGGGCCAGAATCCGGGCCGTTCTCCACCCAGGTATTTATCTGATCGCCCAGCTCCTCGTCGCGCACGCCGCTGAAGACCGGCAAGTCTATCCTGGTGCCGTACATTTCGAAGAACACTTCCGCGGCGCAGGCGTTCACCATGTACCGCTTCTCGGCGGATTCCGGCATGCCTATATGCACCAGCTCGGCCGCCTCGCGCGCTATCAGCGGGGCGTAATACCTGTAGCCGTCGGTGCGGCCCTTTATGTTTTCGTTGATCAGTATGACCGGGCGCTTTTCTTTGCCGGCGCCCTCGACGCGCCAGGCGCTGGGCCCGGCGATGGCGGAGTCGAACCTGACGTCGGCGTTCTTATCGCGCAGCCAGGTGCCCAGCCACACGCCGGTGCCTTCCGAATTGTCGGCCATGGCGGTAACTACGGAATCAAGGGAGATGTCGCCCGGCGCTGCTTTTCCGGCTGCTGCAGAGAAACAAGGAAGAGAGAACAACAAAGCGGACAAGAAAGGAACGGACAATTTCATCGGCCCTCCTGCTGTATATATGAAGATTATACAGCGCGGAGGTAACGCGCGCGAGGGCAATAAGGGCAGTGGAACAGGGGCCGGTATACCTAGGCCAGGACCTTAACTTTATAGCCGGCGGCCTCCAGCTCTATCTTTATGAAGGCCCGGTGCTCGCCCTGTATCTCCAGGGCGCCCAGTTTCACCGTGCCCCCCACGCCCAGGCGCCGCTTGAATTTTTTCAGCAGCTCTTCCTTGCCGGCGGGGTGCATGGGCAGCTTCTCCACCAGCGTGACGCCGCTGCCTTTGCCGGTCCTGCGGAAGGAAACCCTCACGGGCTCGGTCTGGGTGCGCGGCCTGGACGCGCCGGCCAGCCCCTCCGGGCATTCGCACGGTGCGCGGCGGCAGTTAGGGCAGACAACCCGCCCGTCCGGGCCGGTGGAATAAACAAGGCGGTCTTCGTTCTTCATATCCTCACCTCAGGGGGCTATAAAAAAGCCCGCCGTTAAGCGGGCTTTTTTTGCCGCGTTAGCGGACTTATTTCTTGGTGACGTTCGTGGCCTTGGGGCCTTTCTCGCTCTCGGTCACTTCGAACTCCACGTCCTGACCTTCAGCGAGCGTTTTGAAGCCTTCACCTTTGATATCCTGATGATGCACAAAAAGATCCTTCCCGCCGTCGTCGGGAGTAATGAATCCGTAGCCCTTCTGATCGTTAAACCACTTTACCTTTCCTTTAGCCATTTGTTTATTGCGTTCCTTTTAACTGAGTTTAGCACCAGGCCGGGCCTAATGCGTCTTATACATATTACATTATTTATGTCAAATAAATAAACAAGATAATCGAAGTTTACCGATTTTGTACAATTCGTTCTATGAACCTGAAAGCTGTCCCGCTCTTAGCCTGCCTTTTATTTTCCGCCTCAGCGGCCGCCGCCGCGGCGGCAGCCGCCCCGTACTTCATCGATGTCTCCTCCGAGGCCGGCCTGGCCGGCGCCAGCGCGCAGAACGTGAACTGGGCCGACCTCAACGGCGACGGCTATGCCGATTGCGTTATCTCCGGAAATAAGAACGGCCCTGCCGCGGAAGTTTTCCTGAACGTTGAAAAGGACGGCCGGCGATCGTTCGTGAATTTCACCGAAGAGTCGGGCATCAACCGGCACCCGCTCGTCAGCACCGCGGCCAGGGTGGGCTCCTTCCAGGTTTTCGGCGACGTAGACAACGACGGCGACCTGGACATCTTCAGCGGCATGTACTGCGAATTCGAGAAGCCGAAGACCGCGCCCGGCTCGGAGACGCCGCTCAGGGACGAGGCCGGGAATATTATTTACGACAAGCCCGACCACGGCCTGCGCTCGGAGATACTTTTGAACGACGGCTCTGGCCGGTTCACGGCGCTGAAAGACTCGGGCGTGAACGCCGCGCCGGAAACCACCACCTCGGCGGCTTTCTTCGATTACGACAACGACGGAAACCTGGACCTCTTCACGGGCAACTGGTACAAGGAATACGGGATCTCCTACGTCAGCTACCCCAGCCGCCTTTCCCGCGGCCTGGGCGGCGGCAGATTCGAGGAAGTTACGTCCACGGCTGGCCTGATGACGCAGCCCACGGAAGGCAGGCCGGATTCCAGCCGCCCGGTCTACGGCGTGTCCCACTGCGACTGGAACAACGACGGCTTCCAGGACATCCTGGCGGCGGTATACGGGCGGCAGGCCAACCGCCTGTGGAAGAACAACGGCGACGGCACCTTCACCGACGTGGGAGCTGCGACCGGCTTTGACGGGGACGAAATACGCCACGGCCGCTACCCGGCCGGCACTAAGCGCGAGCCGGAACAGGAATGGCGCTCCCACGGCAATACTTTTTCGGCCGCCTGCGCCGACTACGACAACGACGGCGACATGGACGTCTACCTGGGCGAGATCACCCACAGTTGGGCCGGCGAGGCCTCCGACCGCTCGAGCCTGCTGGAGAACCTGGGCCCGAAAAAGAACTTCGCTTTCCGGCGCGACGCCGACGTGCTGCACCGCGTGCACATGGACACTAATAGCTGGAACCAGGGCGACATGCGCGTGACCTGGTTCGACTTCGACAATGACGGGCTGCAGGACCTGCTGGTCTCCAGCGGCGATTACCCGGACGGCCAGTACCTGCGCCTTTTCCGGCAGATAAAACCGCTGCAGTTCGAGGACGTCACGGACAAAGCCGGCTTCAACTGGGAGAGTTCCGCCGGCATCTCGCTGGCGGACTACGACGGCGACGGGGATCTGGACATCCTGGCCGGGAAGTCCTGGATGCGCATGCCGGCGGCGAAACGCTCCGGCGAATTTCCCGCCGGGGCGCTGTTCAGGAACGACGCCGGTAACAAGAACAACTGGCTGGCAGTGACCCTGGAAGGCAAGGGAGCCGGCGGCGCGAACCGGAGCGCCATAGGCGCCCGCGTTACCGTAAAGACAGGGAATACCAGACAGGTGCGCGAAGTTAACGGCGGCACGGGCCACGCCGGGCAGGCGAATTCTTTAACGCTTAATTTCGGCCTAGGCGCGGCAAAGAAAATAGACTCGCTGGAAGTGCGCTGGGGAGACAAGGCAGGCTCGGTCTCGGTCTTCAGGGAAGTCCCGGTGAATACTTTCGCCCGCGTCCGCCAGGCGCCGGAGGAAATAATCTTTTCCACCGGCCCGGCGGCGCGGCCCCGCTGAACCCGCCTATTTCCGGACCGGCTTCAGCCGGAAATAGCGCAGCGGCCTGGCCACGTTCTTGGCGTCGGTCTCGAACGGCCCCCCGAAGCGCAGGCCGCGCGCCAGGCCCCCTTTTTCCAAAGCCTCTTTTACCGAAGCCATTACCAGCGTTTCCCGGAAACCGGCCCTGGACTGCAGCCGCGCGGTCTGGTTCATGCCGCTGGAGAAAGCGGTAAAATCGTGGTTCGGCCCGAAAAGCCCTACGGCCGCCGGGCAAAGATTGACCCCGATAGCCACGCCCAGTCCTTTGGTTTTTATTTTCGCCGCCAGGCCGCGGTATTTGGGCAGGCGCCCCATGCGGGCGGTGAACGCCTGTATTTCCAGGGCCGCCAGCGCCGCCTCGCGCGCGTACCGGGCCGGGGACAGCCGGTGGAACGGCGGGCCGAACAGCGCTATCACGCAGTCGCCCACCATCTTGTCGAACACCCCGCCGTGCCGCCACGCTATGCGCACGGCGCCCTCGCTCCAGTAGTCCACGAACTCTCCGATGCGGTCCGGGCGGCGCAGGGCTTTTTCGCACAGCTTGGTGAAAGAGTTTATGTCTACGTAAAGGATGGCCACGGGCTTGACCCTGGGGGACAGGTGCTTGCGCACGTAGTGGGGGTTCTGCAGCAGCTCTGACACCGTCTCGGGCGAAAAGAACTGCGCCATATGCCGCCGCTCGCGGTTGTAATCTATCAGCCGCTGGCTGACGGAGTTGGAGAAGATCATCATCAGGTCGCGGCCGAAAGTGGACAGCCCGCCTTCCACCTCCACCACCAGCTTGCCCAGCTGGCCCGCCCCGGCGGCGCGGCCGCTCAGCATGAACGCCATGCCGCCGCTGATGCCCAGGATGCGGCGCAGCACGTGCCGGTCGGGCGAGAGCAGGTCTATGCCCAGCCGCGCGATGGCGCGGCTGAGGCCTTTGTGCGGCCTTTGTTCGGAATCGTGCACGCAGCGCCGGCCCTGATAGACCCGGTACTGTATGCGCTCCCCCTCGGCCGCGTCCTCGTTGCGGTAAGCCAGGCTCAAGTGCCGGAAGGGGATCTCGGCGTGCAGGGCGTCCACGGCCTCGTCGATGGCCTCGCGCAGCACGCTGCGGGTGAGACAGCGCGTCACGCGCTCCATCAGCTTCTGTTTGATGGCCGCGTTCTGTATGTTCCACAGCGTGCCGTCGAGTTCTTCGCAGACGGCGTCAAGCGCGGCCAGGAAAGCGGGGTCAAGCGCTACGGCGCGGCGGAAGCCCAAGGCCAAGGTGCCCACCCTGCGGCCGTCCACGTCCAGCGGCTGGCTTACCCAGCGCAGGCCCCGCGCGGCGGAAACGGCCGGCCGGGCCGGCGTCCGCGCCAGGTCAAAGGGCGGCCGGACCTTCCAATAATAGGTCTCGCGTTCAAGGTCTTCGTTAAGGGTTTCCACTGCGGCGGCGGCCGCGCCTAATTCTTTCCCGACGCCGGCCAGGAAAGCGGCCAGCGTAGTTTTCAGGCCGAGCCTTTTTCTGGCGCAGCGCTCGAGTATTCGATCCGCGAAAAGATTGATGGCCATAGGGTCGGGACATGCTGTTACAGGAAGTTCTTTCATCTGTTTTCCCTCTTAGGACAGGCTGCGTACCGTCGCTAATATGATACAAAAATGCGGAACAGGCGGCATTTATGTTAGGATTTTAATATCGGTCCTCAGGACCGAAAAAGGAAACAAAAAAAATGAAAACTCTAGCCGCGTTCACGCTGACAATCTGCTTTGCGTCCCTCGCCTCCGCCCAGACAGCTCCCGTTCCCGCCGCGCCCGAGCAGCCCGCCGCGGTGCAGCCCGCTGCCGCCCCCGCCCAGACCGAGCCCGCCGCGGTAACGGCCCAGCCCGTCAAAGAGCTGACCATGGAGGACTTAAAGAAAGCCAATATCGACGCCGTGGCCGAACTTAAAAAGAAACACATCGACGAAGTAAAAGCGCTGCGGGACAGCCTGAAAGGCAAGCCCAGGCAAGAAATAATAAAAGCGGTGGAGAAGATGAAGAAGGACCAGCACGCCGCGGTAAAGGACCTTGAAAAAAAGAATAAAGAAGCCCTGGAACAGTTCAAGAAAGAACACCACAAAGCCGGCGGAAAACACAAAAAAGACGAAGTTAAAAAGAACTAAGCCGCCGCAGGAAAGCTCCGGACTTAGAGGTTATTTTCCGGGATAGCCGACCGAAAGTATCTCGAGGTCGATATCCCCGCCTTTGCGCTCCAGCCGCACGCGCACGCCCTGTTTTTTACCGAGCAGGGCCGCGGCCAGCGGCGAGGCCCAGTTAAGCCTGCCGGCGGCGGCGTCGGCCTCGTCTTCACCCACTATAGAATATTCCCGCTCGGCGCCGGCCTGGTTCCTGACCTTTATGACGGCGCCGAAGCGTATATCGTCGGCCTCCAGCCCGCGGTTGTCCACAAGCTTCGCGCTCTTCACCTGCCCCTCGTAATAGGCCAGGTCTATCTCGGCCTGCTGCAATTCCAGGCCGCGGGGCTCTTCCTGCTTTTTTTTACCGAGCAGTTCCGTGCGCAGGGCGGCCAGTTCAGCCGCGCGGGCTTTCAGCCGGTCCAGTCCGGCCGCGGTCACATAGTTGGGCCGGCCGCTGGCCTGCCTTTTCAAAGGCTCCTCAGGCACGGCGCTGTCTTCTTTCACGAAAGCTCGGCTCATAAATTTGCGGCTCCCCCTCTCTAAGGCTATAATATCAAAAAATCAGATGCCGCTATCTTCACAACCTCTTAATCAGCCTAAAAGAACGCTTCACCCGCGGCGGGCTGTATTTTATCTGCTGCTGCGCACCGCCGCCTGGACGGCGCTCATAGTGGTTTCGGGCCTGTACTGCGTTAAAGAGGGCGCGCTCAACGGTTTTAAATTGAACCGGCCGGTAACCGCGGCGCCGCCCGCTGAAATCATGTCCGCCGAAAAGCCGGTCGTACTGCCGGCGCCTGAGCGAGCGGCCCCCGCCTTTGGGCGCACAGCGCGGACAGCCCCTGCAGATCCCCTCGCCCTTATTAGAGCGGAGGAACCGCCCCCGCGCCGGGCCGGTGACGTCAGGAAGCCCGCGGCGCGCGGCGGGCCGGCCGCCATACCGCGCCTGCGCCCTGTCACCTTCGGAGGCTCGGGCGGCAATTTCGCGCGGCTGACCGCTGATGAACCCGCCGGCCCCGGCGCCGCCGCGCAGCCGCCAGCGGCCGGCGGCCGAGCCCGGGCGGAGGACGGCGTGGTTCTTGCGCCCGGCGCGCTTTCCAAAAAGATCAGGGTAAAAGGGTCGGCGCCGGTCTCGCCGGCCGCGGAAAAACGCTACACCGGCGCTGATCCGGAGGCCGAAAAACTGCGCGCCGCCATACGCGCAAAAAACGAAGCCGCCGTAGCCGAGCGCAGGCAGCTCAGGCGCGAGCAGTTCATGGCCGCGGGCCTGCTCCTGCTGACGGCCCTGGGGATAATACTCATCCCCTCCCGGCTGATTAAAGCCTGGCGCCTGCTGGAAAGACCGGAGGGAAAACATTGGACGCTGAAATAGCCGGCGGCGTTTTCCCGCTTTGGAAGTCACGCCAGTTATTGTAAAATGTTATAAGCGCATATTTTTCCAGCTCGAGGACTACCTGTAAAACCTATGAACGACAATCACTCCCCCGTTGAAAACAATGATGAGGATTTTAAAGCCATGTTCGAGCAGTCGTACAAAGAACCTTCCCGCATGGAACCCGGCCAGAAAATAGAGGCCGACATAGTGAAGATCTCCCCCGAATGGGCTTTTCTGCAGGTCGGCGGGAAAGGCGAAGGCTACCTGGACCGCAAAGAGCTGGTTGACGCCGAGGGGAATCTGCTCGTGAAAGAGGGCGACAGGGTGCGCGCTTACTTCCTGTACTCGCAGAACGGCGAGATGCACTTCACCACCAAGATAGGCTCGGGCCCGGCCGCCCGCGCCCAGCTGGACGACGCGTGCCGCAACCACATAGCGGTGGAAGGAACCGTGTCCCGCGAAATGAAAGGCGGTTTCGAGATCACTCTGAACGGCGGCGCCCGCGCGTTCTGCCCGTTCTCGCAGATGGGCCTGCGCCGCGGCGAGAACACCGCCGACTATATTGGCTCCGCGCTGGCTTTCTACGTGCTGGAATGCACCGACCGCAACGTGGTGCTTTCCCGCAGGGAGATAATCGAGACAGAACGGAAAGAAAAGCTCCAGGAACTTAAGAAGTCCCTCCAGGAAGGCGCCCGCGTAAAAGGCTCCGTTACCTCCATCCAGAACTTCGGCGCTTTCGTGGACATCGGCGGCATAGAAGGCCTGCTGCCCGTTTCCGAAATGGCCTGGCACCGCACCGAGAAGGTCAGCGACCTCCTCTCCGTCGGCCAGCCGGTGGAAGTCATCATCAAGCGGCTGGACTGGGAGAACGAGAAAATATCCCTGAGCCTCAAAGATACGCTGCCCAACCCCTGGGATACCGCCGCGGCCAACTACCCCGCCGGCTCCTACCATACCGGCACGGTCTCGCGGCTGGCGCCGTTCGGCGCGTTCATAACGCTGGCCCCCGGCGTGGACGGCCTCATACATATTTCCCGCCTGGGCGGGGAGCGGCGCATCCAGCACCCGGAAGAGGTGCTGAAAGTGGGCCAGACCATCGAAGTGCGCGTAGAAGCGGTCAACCGCGCCACCAACCGTATCTCCCTGATACCAGCCGCCATCAGCCGCGAAGAGGAAGAAACGGCGGCGACCATGAAGCAGTACCAGCAGCAGGGGCCGGCCGAAGAGGCCCCGATGGGCTCGCTGGGCGAAATGCTCAAGCAGCAGCTGGAAAAAAAGGCCCGGCAGGGCAAATAGCCCGCCGCCAGGCACGCGGGAAGTACGCTACGGAGAAAAACCATGCAAAAGCCCGCTGACGCCCAACTGCTCACCGACCAGGACCTGTACCTTTTCAACGAGGGCAACCACGTGCGGCTTTATAAGAAGCTGGGCGCGCACCCGCTCACGCAGAACGGCGTGGAAGGCACGCACTTCGCCGTCTGGGCGCCCAACGCGGCGGCGGTAACCGTGATAGGCGATTTCAACGGCTGGAACAAGACCAGCGACCCCCTCAGGCAGCGCGGGCATTCCGGCATCTGGGAAGGTTTCATTCCCGGCGTCAAGCAGGGCAACAATTACAAGTACCAGGTGACGTCCAAATACAACAATTTCAGCGCGGAGAAAGCCGATCCCTACGCTTTCGCCTCCGAGATACCGCCGAAGACCGCTTCCGTGGTGCGCGAGCTCGACTACGAATGGCGCGATCAGGTGTGGATGAAGCACCGGGGCCAGGGCAACGGGCTTAAAAACCCGGTCTCCATCTACGAAGTGCACCTCGGCTCCTGGATGCGCGTGCCCGAGGAGGGCAACCGCTCCCTGACCTACGCCGAGCTGGCCGACAAGCTTACCGACTACGTGCGGCAGATGGGATTTACCCACATCGAGCTGATGCCCATCACGGAACATCCTTTTTACGGCTCCTGGGGCTACCAGACCACGGGCTATTTTTCCCCCACCAGCCGCTACGGCAGCCCGCAGGACCTGATGCACCTCATAGACCGGCTGCACCAGAACGGCATAGGCGTGATAATGGACTGGGTGCCCGCGCATTTCCCCACCGACCTGCACGGCCTGGAATATTTCGACGGCACGCATCTCTACGAGCACGCCGACCCCCGGCAGGGCTTCCACCCCGATTGGAAAAGTTCCATCTTCAATTTCGGCCGCAACGAGGTAAAGAGCTTCCTGCTCTCCAGCGCCATGTTCTGGCTGGACCTGTACCACGCCGACGGCCTGCGGGTGGACGCGGTGGCCTCCATGCTGTACCTGGACTATTCCCGCAAGAAAGGCGAGTGGATCCCCAACCGCCACGGCGGCAACGAGAACCTGGAAGCCATAGCTTTCCTCAAGCAGTTCAACCACGTGGTCTACGAGAATTACCCGGACGTGCAGACCTACGCCGAGGAATCCACGGCGTGGCCGATGGTCTCGCGGCCCACCTACCTGGGCGGCCTGGGCTTCGGCCTGAAGTGGGACATGGGCTGGATGCACGACACGCTGAGCTACCTTTCCCGCGACCCCGTGTACCGCAAGTACCACCACACGGCGCTGAATTTCCGCATGCTGTACGCTTTCGGCGAGAACTTCGTGCTGCCGCTCTCGCACGACGAGGTTACGCACGGCAAGGGCTCGCTGATAAAAAAAATGCCCGGCAACGACTGGGAGAAGTTCGCCAACCTCCGGCTGCTGTTCGGAGGCATGTTCGCCCAGCCCGGCCAGAAGCTGGTTTTCATGGGCGGCGAGTTCGGCCAGTGGAAAGAGTGGAACCACGACGCCAGCCTGGACTGGGACCAGACGGAGCACGCCCCGCATTACGGCATGCAGAACTGGGTGCGCGACCTTAACCGGCTTTACCGCTCCGAGCCCGCCATGCACGAGCTGAACTGCAGCAATACCGGCTTCGAGTGGATAGACGCCAACGACTCGCAACAGAGCACGCTGGCCTTCCTGCGGAAAGGGCAGTCGGACGGCGACACTATACTGGCGGTATGTAATTTTACGCCGATAGCGCGCCTGAACTACAGGGTGGGCGTGCCGCGCGGCGGCTACTGGAAAGAGCTCCTGAACAGCGACGCCCCCGACTACTGGGGCGGCGGCATGGGAAACCTGGGCGGCACGGAAGCGCAGGGAGTCCCCTGCCACGGGCGCCCCAATTCGCTGGAAATAACGCTGCCCCCGCTGTCTATACTGTTCTTCAAACCCGAGTAATTAAAGGGAACAACAGGCTGTTTTTTTCGCAAGGAAAAAGCAGCCTGTTCCTTTTTTTTCAACAACATACCTAATGCCCGGATAGGCCGGAATACTTCGCCTCTCTGGGTACATGTGCCGTGGCCCCGCAGGCCGCCTGCTGGTATAATTTTAGTACAGAAGATTTCAGGCAAGCGGTTCAGATCAAAACGGCAGAAACTAAGCAGGAGATAATAAGAATGAAAAAGATAACCAGTTTAGCGGCGGCGGCTCTGATAGCGGCGGTGTTTTCCTCTTCCGTAAAAGCGGGCAATTTCGAATCCCAGCTCCAGTACGTTAAAAGTTCTGTGCCGGCGCCGGCCGCGGCGGAACGGGCAACCTTACAGCCCGACACGCTGAGCGGGCTCGCAACACTTTCTCTTAAAATGGTAGCGGTCAAAGGCAAGATGGAACGCGTGAACCTTTCGCTGTGGAACGTTACCCGCATACTTGAGAATAAGGAAGGCGGCTCCCTGGAGCGTTCGCTGAGCGGGCTGAGAACGGACCTCAAGAACTGCGCCACCGCCGCCAAAGAGCTGGACGCGGTCGCCGTAAGGGCTATCGCCCGGACCCCCAGGACCCCCGACACCGTGGCGGTAGCCAAGCTGCTGCTGGCCGATATCGCGGAATACACGGACAATGACGAGACCATCGCCATGATCAGGCTGGAAGAGATAATCACCAAATATCCCGAATACAAAGACGCCGTGCAGCCCCATATAAACGAATATACGAATGCCATAGAAGCGCTGAGCAAAGCCGGCGATAAAGTAATGAAGCTCTCCGGCACCCTCGACGCCGAATAAATAAGAACCCCCGTAAAAAATAAGGGCGCCGTATGGCGTCCTTGTTTTTTGCCCCTTTGTCCTCAAAAAAGGTTGAACAACAGCTTCAGGTTCAGCCAGCTTACGGCCAGGCCTATGACGGACAGCAGAAAAACGGTCCAGCGGCCGTTGGCGTAGGCGCCCATCACTTTTTTGGAGGAGGTAAGGTAGACCTGCAGGAAGATGGTGAACGGCAGCTGCACGCTCAGCGCCATCTGGGAATAGATAAGCCCTTTCAAAGGGTTTGAGATAAAGAAAACGACAATAAGGCCCGCCACCAGCGAAATGGCCATGCCCAGCCGGCTGTGGCTGTCATCCAGGTTCAGCGGCTCGCCGTGAATGCCGGAGAAGATGGACCCGCCCGCCATGCCGGAGGTTACGCCGGCCGCTATGCCGGAAAAAAGCAGGGCCACGGCGAACACCTTGGACGAAATATGCCCCAGCAGCGGCGCCAGCATTTCCCCGGCCTGCCGCAGTTCGCCCACGGGAGTTCCCGACCTGTAGAACGTGGCGGCCGCCATTATTATGATGGCGCTGTTTATGGCCCAGCCCACCACCATGGAAAGCAGCGTGTCGGCGAACTCGAACTTAAGCTGCTTGCGCATCACCGCGGCGTCTTCCAGGTTCCACTGGCGGCTTTGTATTATTTCGGAATGCAGGAACAGGTTATGCGGCATCACCACCGCGCCCAGCACGCTCATGGCCACCAGCGCGGCGCCCGGCGGGAAGGCGGGAGTTACCAGGCCGGCCCCGGCCGCCGCCCAGTCCACCGGGGCTATTTTCAGCTCATAAATGAAAGCTATGCCGATAAGGGAAACGAAACCTATTATCCAGCGCTCCAGCCTGCGGTAATTATTGCTGAGCAGCAGGTACAGCACCAGCGCCGTCACCAGCACCGCCCCCGCCCGTATGGGGACGTTGAAAAGCATCTGCAGCGCCAGCGCGCCGCCCAGTATCTCGGCCAGCGAGGTGGAGACCGAGGCGCACATGGCCGAACCCAGTAAAGGGTTGGCCAGCGCCGCGGGCAGATGCTTATGCGCGGCTTCGCTGAGGCACAGCCCGGTAACTATGCCCAGGTGCGCCACGTTATGCTGCAGGATTATCAGCATCAGCGTGGACAGCGTTATCATCCACAGCAGCGCGTAGCCGAAAGTGGAGCCGGCGGCCAGGTTGGAGGCCCAGTTGCCGGGGTCGATGAACCCCATGGTCACCACCAGGCCCGGACCTATATATTTAAGTATTTCCAGCGCGCCCAGCACCCGCCGGTGGTGCGTGTTTTTCAGATCGGCTAAAATTTCGAGCATATTCGGTACCGGCCGGTATTCATAATACTAAATAGGCCGCCACTCCCGGGCAATTTGCCCGACTGTCGGCTTATTTGTTATAAATTTTATATACCTTTATCTTAATACAGGAGAAAATATGTCCACCACAATGACCATCCGCCGCACAGCGCTCAATGAGACCATGAGGAAGTACGGCGGCAAGATGGTGGACTTCCACGGCTGGGAAATGGCCATCCAGTTCGCCGGCATCCTGAAAGAGCACGAGGCCGTGCGCAAGTCGGCCGGCATCTTCGACGTCTCCCACATGGGCCAGGTGTTCGTTACCGGCGCCGACGCCTTCAAGCTCCTCCAGAAGATCAACACTAACGATCTGCGCAAAGCCACCCCCGGCAAGGGCGTCTACTCCCACGTCACCAACGAGAACGCGGGCCTGGTGGACGACATCATAGCTTTCTGCCTGGCCCCCGACCGCTACCTGGTCATCGTGAACGCCACCACCTCCACCAAGGACTACGAGTGGTTCAAGAGCCAGGCCGTGAAGATGCACGTAAAAGTGGAGAACAGGAGCGACGATTTCTCGATGATAGCCGTGCAGGGCCCGAACGTCCCCAAAATGTTCGAAAAATTCGCGCCCGAAGCGCTGAAGCTGCCCCGCTTCGGCATAGTGGAGAAGGACCTGCTGGGCGAGCATTGCTACGTGAGCCGCACCGGCTACACCGGCGAGGACGGCTTCGAAGTGACCGCCCCCCATTCCATCATCAACCAGCTCTGGGAGCAAATGATGGAGCTGGGCAAGCCCTACGGCATTGTGCCCTGCGGCCTGGGCGCGCGCGACACCCTGCGCCTGGAATCCGGCTACCTGCTGTACGGCCAGGACGTGGACGATTTCCACACCACCTACGAGACCGGCTACGGCTGGGTAGTGGCGCTGGACAAAGGCGATTTCAACGGACGGAAAATACTGGTGGACCAGAAAGCGAACGGCGTGAAGCGCCGCCTTACCGGGCTCACCCTCACCGGCGGCGTGCCGCGCTCCGGCTGCAAGATCTTCCTGGACGGCAAGCAGGTGGGCGAGTTGGCCAGCGCCACTTATTCCCCCACCCTTAAGAAGGGCATCGGCGTGGGCTACATAGTGCCGCCCGACCTCAAGCCCGGCACCCCGCTGGAAGTGGAGATCCACGGCCGGCGCGTGAAAGCCGAAGTTACGAAAGTTCCGTTCCACAAAGGTACCGCCTTCAACAAAGGGATCGGCGCCTGAGCAGGATTTTAAATTACCAAGGAGACTATCATGCCTAAACCCGAAGAAGTCAAATATACCAAGACCCACGAATGGATCAGCGCCGGCGCCGAGGTTGCGGTCGGCATCTCCGACCACGCCCAGCACGAGATGGGCGACGTGGTGTTCGTGGAACTGCCGAAAGTGGGGCAGAAACTGGAAAAAGAGAAGCCCTGCGCGGTGGTGGAATCAGTGAAATCCGCTTTCGATATCTACTCCCCCGTGTCCGGCGAAGTCACCGCCGTCAACGACGCGGTCACCGGCGAGCCGGCCCTGCTCAACCAGGCGCCCCTCGAAGGCGGCTGGATGTTCAAGCTGAAGCCCTCCAACCCGGCCGAAGCCGAAGCCCTGATGAACTGGACCGCCTACCAGGAATTCATCAAGCAGTCAGCGCACTAAAACCAGTCTAAGAGTCGGGAGTCGTGGGTCGGAAGTCCCGGGAATTAAATCCCGGATCTCCGATCCTCGATTCCCGATTCCTGACTCTCGACCCCCGACTTCCCCAGGAGTTCCCATGTATACCCCCCATACGAAAAAAGACAAAGAGGAGATGCTTAAGACCATAGGCGCCGCCTCTTTCGAAGAGCTGGTCAGTCAGGTGCCGGCCAAATTCCTCTGGCCCAAGATCAATCTGCCGGCCGAAAGCCTGGACGAAGCCCAGGCCGCCGCCCGCATGGCCGGCCTGGCGGCGAAGAACTGCCGCCCGCTGAGCTTCCTGGGCGCCGGCGCCTATGAGCGCTATACCCCGGCCGCCGTCAAGGCCATCACCTCCCGCACCGAATTTTTGACCGCCTACACGCCCTATCAGCCAGAGGCCAGCCAGGGCACGCTGCAGGCCATCTACGAATTCCAGAGCACGGTAAGCGCGCTGTACGCCATGGACTGCGCCAACGCGTCCATGTACGACGGGGCCAGCTCCTTCGCCGAGGCCGTGCGCGCCACGGTGCGCGTGACCGGCAGGAAGAAGATAATCTACTCCGCAGGCGTGAACCCGCAGTACATGGACACGCTCAAGACCTATTTCGCCCACTCGCCCGAATACACTTACGTGAAAGTGCCGATGAACAACGGCGTTATGGACAAAGCCGCCCTGCCGGCCCTGCTGGAAGGCGCGGCTTGCCTGGCAGTACAAACCCCTAACTTCCTGGGACTTATCGAAGACATGAACGGCGTCTCCGACCTGGCAAAGAAAGCCGGCGCGCTGCTGGTGGCCGCGGCCGACCCCGTCAGCCTGGGCATACTTGCCGCGCCCGGCGAGTACGGCGCCGATTTCGCGGTGGGCGAAGGCCAGAGCCTGGGCCTGCCGCTGGCTTACGGCGGGCCCTACCTGGGCCTGTTCTCCTGCAAGAAGGAGCACGTGCGCCAGATGCCGGGCCGCATAACCGGCCTGACCAAGGATAAGGACGGCAAGCGCGGCTTCGTGCTGACGCTGCAGGCCCGCGAGCAGCACATCCGCCGCGACAAGGCCGCCTCAAATATCTGCTCCAACGAAGCGCTGTGCGCCCTGGCCGCTACGGTGTACTCGGCCCTGTACGGCCCCGAAGGCCTGAAGGAGCTGGCGGAGGCCAACGCCGGCGGCGCCGCCTATGCCGCGGAGCGGCTCGCCTCAATAAAAGGCTGCTCGCTTAAGTTCAAAGGCCCTTTCTTCAATGAATTCGTACTCTCCGTGCCCGGCAAAGCGGCCGTCCTGCGCGAAAAAGCGCTGGCCCGCGGGGTGGATATAGGCCTGCCCCTGGCCCCGCTCTTCCCCGAACTTGGCGAGACGCTGCTGGTCTGCGCCACCGAGACCAAGACGGAAGCCGACATCCTAAAGCTCGCCGACGCCATAAAGGAGGCCATATGAACTGCGCTCCAGCCATAGACAACCGCCTCAGCATCGAGAAATCCGACCCCGGCCGCCGCGGCCTGTGGTGCAAGAACCCGCTGCGCGCCAAGGCCAACATACCCGCCGCGCTGCGGCGCAAATCCGCTCTCCGCCTGCCGGAACTGTCCGAGTTCGACGTGGTGCGCCATTACACGCGCCTGTCGCGCCTGAACTTCTCGGTGGACACGCACTTCTACCCGCTGGGCTCATGCACCATGAAGTACAACCCGCGCTTCAACGAGGAAGCCGCCGCGCTGGAAGGCTTCGCCGCGCTGCACCCGCTCGCGCACGACAGCTGCGCCCAGGGCACGCTGGAACTGATCCACGACCTGTCCGCCCGCCTTACCGAGCTGTGCGGCCTGGACGCCATCACGCTGCAGCCCGCCGCCGGCGCGCACAGCGAGTTCACCGGCCTGCTGCTGGCCAAGGCTTATTTCGAGGCTAAAGGCGAGAACCGCACCGAGATCGTCTGCCCCGACTCCGCGCACGGCACCAACCCGGCTACCGCGTCGATGATGGGATTCACCACCGTCAACCTCGCCTCCAAGCCGGACGGCCGCCTGGACGTGGAGGAGCTTAAAAAACATATCGGTCCCAAGACGGCCGTGCTGATGCTGACCATGCCCAACACGCTGGGCATCTTCGAAAGCAATATCGAGGCCATCGCCAAGGCCGTGCACGACGCCGGCGCACTGTTCTACATGGACGGCGCCAACCTGAACGCCCTGATCGGCATGGTGAAGCCCGGCGACTTCGGCGTGGACATGATGCACCTGAACTTCCACAAGACGTTTTCCACCCCGCACGGCGGCGGCGGCCCCGGCGCCGGCGCCATAGTGTGCCGCAAGGCCCTGGCCCCGTTCCTGCCCGTGCCGCTGGTTAAGAAGGAAGGCGGCAAGTACGTCTCCGACTTCGGCGACGGCCGCTCCATCGGCAAGGTGAAGGCTTTCTTCGGCAATACCGGCGTGCTGGTGCGCGCCTACGCCTATATGCTGGCGCATACGCCGGAGGAATTCGCCGACATCGCCCGCTGCGCCATCATCAACGCCAACTACGTGCGCTCACGGCTTTTGGATATTTATCCTTCGTACTCCAAGGAATACTGCATGCACGAATGCGTGCTGACCCCCGGCGCGGACATGACCGGCAAGGGGCTGAGGACGCTGGACGTGGCCAAGGGCCTGCTGGACCGCGGCTTCCACGCCCCGACCATCTACTTCCCGACCATCGTGCACGAGGCGATAATGATAGAGCCGACCGAGACCGAGTCCAAGTCGACTTTGGACGAGTTCGTAGCGGCCATGCGCGACGTGCACGACTCCGGCATGGCCGATCCGCAGGCTTTAAAGGACGCGCCGCACACCATGCCGGTAAAACGGCTGGACGAAGTGCAGGCGGCAAGACAGCCGAACCTTCATTGGTAACCCAAGGGCGCCGCGGGAACAGGGTTATCAAAACCTTCGCGGAGGCTGCCGCTTGCGTAAGCGCGGCAGCCGAGTGATGAGGGGCGGCCACGGTGTGGCCGACCCCG
>CAIRNJ010000038.1 GCA_903879915.1 uncultured Elusimicrobia bacterium | reverse complement strand
TAATCCTTAATACTTATTCCTTTTCCTCTTTGCGCGTTTTGCGCTTCTTTGCGGCTAAAATACGGATCATGTACGACTTTGGGACACTACTAATCCTTTTCTTTTTTTACATTATCCAGTATAGCAACAATGCCAGGCCGACGGTGAAGGCCAGCGCGTATGCTTGCGCGTTCCCGGAAGCCGTCTTCCTGAGCGCCGCTCCCGTTCTGTAAGCAAGCTTTGCCGCGCCGTTGACCATGAGCCCGTCTATCAGGGCGGCGTCGAGAAAGCCGAAGAACACCCTGTCGGCCGTCCATTTAAGCGGTCTGATTATCGTGAATTCGTATATCTCGTCTACATAGAATTTATTGAATACGACTTCGCGCGCGAACCTGAATTTCTCCGCCAGTGCCTGCGCTAAAGCGGGGATGGTGAAGAAGAAACCGGAAGCGATGCCTGCCAGAGCCGTGATGACCGAGATCAGCATCAGTCTGCGGGCTTCGGGGTCGGCGCCGGCCGGCGAATGGGCCGCGGCCGGGTCAAGGAACGCCAGGAGGTATTTGGAGCCCAGCCAGCCGCCGGTCAGGGCCAGTGCCGCCAGTGCCGCCATAGGGACGGTCATAAGCAGGGGCGATTCGTGCGCGTGGGAAGAAGAGCGTTTTCCGCCCAGGAATGTAAGCACTATTAAGCGGGTGATGTAATAGGCCGTCAGCCCGGCGGTGGCCAGACCTATGTACCACAGGATCGGCGCGCCGTGCGCGTGCACGTGCTCAAGCACAAGATCCTTCGAGTAGAAGCCCGCCAGCGGCGGAATGCCTGAAATGGCCAGCCAGCCCACGGCCGTGAGTATGAAAGTGAAACGCATCTCCTTCGAGAGCCCGCCCATTTTGAACATGTTCTGCTCGCCGGACATCCCGTGTATTACCGAGCCGGCGGCCAGGAACAGCAGGGCTTTGAAGAAGGCGTGAGTGGTCAGATGAAAGACCCCCGCCGCGCAGGATCCCGCGCCTACGGCCATGAACATGTAGCCTATCTGGCTGATGGTCGAGTAGGCCAGCACTTTTTTTATGTCGCTCTGCAGCGTGGCGATCACCGCGCCCAGAAAAGCCGTGAAGCAGCCGACTACGAGAACCGCTTCAAGGGCTCCCGGCGCCAGGGCGTAAAGGAAGCCCATGCGCGCCAGCATATAAACACCGGCGGTGACCATGGTGGCGGCGTGGATAAGTGCGGAGACCGGCGTGGGCCCGGCCATGGCGTCCGGCAGCCAGACGTATAACGGGAATTGGGCGGATTTGCCGGTGGCGCCGAAGAACAGCAGCAGGCCGATGACCGTAGGCGCGCCGAAGCCCAGGACGGTTTTCCCGCTAAGCAGGCCGACGCTCGCGGCCAGCGTTTCAAAATCGGAGGCAAAGACGCCCTGCGACATAAGCAGGCCGAACATCAGCATAAGCCCTGTAAGGAAGCCGGCGTCCCCAACGCGGTTGGTTATGAAAGCTTTTTTCCCGGCCGCGGCGGCACCGTAGACCATGTTGATGGAGGCGGTTTCGCATTCGGCCTGGAGGAACGGCCGGCCGACGGCGGGGAACCAGGCGGCCGCCGCCTG
>CAIRNJ010000037.1 GCA_903879915.1 uncultured Elusimicrobia bacterium | reverse complement strand
GCATTTCAACAAAATGTTGAAATGCAAGACCTGACCCCACCGAAACAAGGAGATTATATGAAAGAACTTATTTATATAGGGGTATTCCTGGCGGGGCTGTGCCCGGCGTGGGCGGCGCAGCCGCTGGACAAGCTGGCGGATACGCTGGCGGCGGGGCTGAAGGACCGCCCCACCATAAAGTTGGCGGTGCTGGAATTCCCTTATACCAGCGGCAAGGGCTCCGAGGGGCCGGTGGTGGTGCAGGAGCGGCTGATAACGGCGCTGTCCAAAGCCAAGGGCGTTACGCTGATAGAGCGCGGCCAGCTTAAGAAAGTGCTGGGCGAACTGAATTTGCAGGCGTCGGGCGCCATGGACGAGGCCGCCGTGAAACAGGTGGGCAAGCTCCTGGGCGCCGACGCGGTGGTTACCGGCACGCTCAACGATATCAAGGAAAAGCGCGCCGAGGTTAACGCCCGCGTGGTGGAGACCGAGACCGGCAGGATCCTGGCCGCCGCGGCGGTGCAGCTGGAGAAGACCTGGAAGGATACCGGCGCCGCGGTTACCGTTAAGCCCCCCCAGGATTTCGGGGCCAAGCCGCTGGTGCAGGTGGCCGTACTGCTGGACACTTCCAATTCCATGGACGGGCTTATAAACCAGGCGCGCACGCAGATCTGGAAGATAGTCAACGAGCTGGTTACGGCGGAGAAAGGCGGCTCGGCGCCGGCCATAGAGGTGGCGCTGTACGAGTACGGCAATTCGGCCCTTACGGCGGAAAGCGGCTACGTGCGCCAGGTGGTGCCGTTCACCCGCGACCTTGACCGCGTGGCGCAGGAACTGTTCGCGCTGAAGACCAACGGCGGGGACGAGTACTGCGGCTGGGCCATCAAGGACGCGGTGAGCCAGCTTAAGTGGAGCCCCAAGGCCGACGTGTACAAGGCTATTTTCATCGCCGGCAACGAGCCGTTCACGCAGGGCGCGGTGCCGTTCGCCGAGGCGGCGGCGCTGGCCAAGGGCAAGGGCATTTTCGTGAACACGATCTTCTGCGGGCCGCGCCAGCAGGGCGTGGGCGAGCAGTGGCTGGCGGGCGCCACGGCGGCCGACGGGGATTTCGCCTATATCGACCAGCAGGCGGCGGCCTACACGGTGAGCGCGCCGCAGGACGCGCAGATAAGCGCGCTGAGCGCGAAGATGGACGACACCTCGGTGGCGTACGGTTCGCGCGGTTCCGCCAAGATGGCCGCCAGGGCGAGCGTTGCGCAGAGCGTTATGGCCAGCGGCGGCGTGGGCGGCATGGCCGAGCGCGCGGCTTTCAAGGCGGCGGCGCCGGCGGCGTCCATGGCGGCGGCCGAGGCCGACTGGGACGCGGTGTCGGCTTTGGAGAGCGGCACGGTGAAGCGCGAGGAGCTGAAGAAAGAGCAGCTGCCCGACGAGCTTAAGAAAATGGACCAGAAGGAGCTGGACGCCTACCTGGACAAACAGCTGGCCGAGCGCAAGCGCATCAAGGATGAGATCAACCGGCTGCAGACCGAGCGCAAGGCGTTCATAGCGGCGGAGGAGAAGAAGAACGCGGGCGGGGCCAATACGCTGGACAAGGCCGTGATAGACACCATTCACCGCCAGGCCACGCAGCGCGGCTATAAGTTCTCGAAATAAAGGGGACAGGCTGCTTTAATTCGCCACAGGGCGCGCACTGTGTGTCCTGTGGCGGATCCTTTTTCGGGCTTCACAGATGAAGATATTACTGTTATTTTATTTTATGCTGCCGGGCGGGGCGGCGGCGGCCGCACCTACCCTCGAGGAGAAGGCGGCGCAGGTGCTGATGGTGTCCGTGGATTCGGCGGATATCGCCGCGGCCACGGCGGCGGCGCGCGCGGGGCTGGGCGGCGTGCAGTTGCAGTGGGGCTCCTATTCGCTGGAGGAAACGCTGAAGCTTACGCGCACGCTGCAGGCGGCGGCGCAGGAGGGGCCGCCGCTGTTCATAGCGGTGGATTACGAGGGCGGCAGCGTTTACGTGCCCACCACGCTGGGGCTGCTGGAGCTGCCCACCAACATGATGCTGGGCGCGGCCGACGCCGAGAACGACACGGCCACGCTGTTCTACCTGGCCGGGCGCGAGCTGAAGCGCGCCGGCATAAACATGGCGTTCGGCCCGGTGCTGGACATCAACACCAATCCCAGGAACCCGATAATAGGCATCCGGTCGCTGGGGTCGGACCCCGCCAGGACGGCGCGGCTGGGGGCGGCCATCCTGAACGGCTTCAGGACGGGCGGGGTGATAGCCGTGGCCAAGCATTTCCCGGGGCACGGCGCGGCTTCCGAGGATTCGCACAAGACCCTGCCGGAGATCCGGCTGTCCACCGCCGAGCTTTCGGCCACGCACCTGGTGCCGTTCAGGAAGGCCATCGAGCTGGGCGTGCCGGGCATGATGACGGTGCATATTCTTTTCCCGGCGCTGGACAAGAAGCAGCCGGCCACGCTTTCCGCGGCGGTGCTTACCGGGCTGCTCAAAGGCGGCCTGGGCTACCGCGGGCTGGTGATAACCGACAGCCTGGACATGGGCGCCATCACCCTGCGCATGCCCATCCATAAGGCGGCCGCGGCCGCGCTGCGGGCCGGGGCCGACGTGCTGCTTATAGGCAAGGGCAATTTCGGCGCGGCGGTGCGCGAGATAGCGGCCCAGGTGCGCGCGGGCCGCCTGCCGGCCGAGCGGCTCGACGACGCGTATAATAAGGTCATAGCGGCCAAGCGGGCGGCGGGGCTGTTCGCGCCGGCGCAGGCCGGTTCCCCCTTCGACAAGGCGTACCTGGAAATAACCCGCGCGCTGTCGGCCCGCGCGCTTACGCTGGTGCGCGACCGCGGCGGCCTGCTGCCGCTGCCGAAGAAAAGCAAGGTGGCCATTATCGTTTTCGCGCCGCAGCGGTTCGCCGCCAACGCCATCAGCCTGTACCGCGCGCTGCTGGACGCCGGCTACAACGCCAGCCAGTATTTTTTCGGGATAGGCGTGAGCCCCGCCGAGCTGAAGGGATTAATGAAGGCGGCCGGCCAGGCCGACGTGCTGGTGATAGGCAGCTTCCAGTGGGCCGCGGCGCAGAACGTTACGCAGCGCGACGCCATCCGCCGGCTGCTGGGCGCCGGCAAGCCGGCGGCGCTGCTGAGCCTTATGAACCCCTACGACCTGGCCGCCTACCCGGAGGCGCCGTGCGCGCTGGCGCTGTATGGGATGACGGCCCCTTCCATGGCGGCCGCCGGGCGCGCGCTCACCGGTGAGCTGCAGCCGTCGGGCCAAATGCCCGTTTCCTTCAAATAAAACAGGAATAGTTTTGGGGACAGGATACTTAATTATTTAAGGCGCGGAGAACGCGATGAAACCTTTCAGAACCATTGTTATAATTGCGTTGACGGTGGCGGCCATGCTGGGCGTGCGGCGCTGGGTAGGTGAGCCGTTCTACGTAGCCAGCGATTCCATGGCGCCCACGCTTACCAAGGGGGACCACCTGTTCCTGGACAAGGTCACATACCGGTTCCGCGCTCCGCGGCGCGGCGAGATACTGGCTTTCCGCTCGCCGGTGGGCGAGGCGCATGAATCCGTTAAGCGGGTGATAGCCGTGGGCGGGGATACGGTGGAGCTGCGCGCGAAACAAGTTTACCTGAACGGCCAGCCGCAGGCCGAGCCTTACGCGCAGCATACCCGCGCCGGCGAGCTGCTGGCGGGGGACGACCTCGGGCCTTTGGCGGTGCCGGAGAATACGGTTTTCCTGCTGGGCGACAACCGCGACAATTCCAACGATTCCGCCACCTGGAAGGACCCGGCTAGCGGCGGGCCGCTGTATTTTCTCCCCCTTTCCGAAGTTACGGGCAAGGTGCGGGGAATTTATTGAAAGTTATATTTGCAGGCTGCTGGAGAAGACGGAACTGACGGTCTGCCAGAGGTCGTAAAGTTTCATGAACGCGTACCAGCTGAAAAGCATGATGGCCGCGGAATAGGCCCACCGGGCCGCCGTGCCCAGGCGCGGGGATTTCCATACCAGGATAAGGCTGAAAGGCCCCATGGCCAAAAGCGTAAGCACGATTATGCCGAAGTGGCCGTAATACCACGGGATATGCGAGCCCTGTCCCTTGCCGCAATGCCGGCAAAAGCTGTCAAGCAGGTCTATTTTCTTCCCGCAGTTCCAGCACCCCCCCTGTTGCAAGCTATCCAAAGTATCCATGCCTAATAGTATATAAAAATTCTGTCTGAGAACTTTTGGGGGCAAAAGTTCTCAGACAGATTTTTTATTATTGGACCGGCTGCAGTTTTTTTACGGATCGGCATCTCGCTCTAAATTCCTTGTCCCCTATAATGCCGCTTCTGGATTTGTCGAACAGCGCCCACTCTGAATCCGGGAGAGGCAATTTAAAGAACTCCCTATACATTGCCGCCGCCCGAACGGGATCTCGATCGAAAAAAGCCAGGGTACTCCCGACGTCCGCCAGCCCCTCCTGCGCCGAAAGAAATGCCTTGTGGCTGGACCAGCGGTAGTCTTCCGGTTTATCGCAAAGGCCGGCCTTTACCGGATTATTATGTATGTACTTTAACGCCGACATTAAATACCTGTCCTTCTGGACGAGTTTTGATTTATAGCGGTTTTCGAACAAGTGGCCGCTGCGCATATGCCGATAATTGAACCGGGTTACGTATGTCCAGTTCAGGAACTTCATAGCAGCGCTTATGTTGGCCAGTGGCGTTTCAAGCAGCAGGTGCACGTGGTTCGGCATTAACGCATAGGCATAGACCTTGAGGCTGAACATTTGTTTTGCCTGGTAGAACACGTGTAAATATTCAGCGCGGTCCATTGCGTCGCAGAAGATCTCCTGCCTGTTATTCCCCCTGGTCATAATGTGATAGATAGCATTTTCAAAAACAATGCGTCTGGTTCCCATACCTCCTCCTTGTCTTTTCCCTTAAAGGTATAGCAGACGAACCCGACAGCGTATTGTCGGGTTCGTCTGAGAACTTTTGGGGTTAAAAGTTCTCAGACATGTTTAAATTATCTATACTAGTGCATATTCGCGCTACAGGGAGAACCATATGGAACGATTTATCAGTTTTTTCGGTATGCTGGTGCTGCTGGGGGTTACCTGGCTGCTCAGCAGGAACAGGAAAGCCATAAGCTATAAAGTGGTGATAGGCGGCACCATCCTGGAGATAATTTTCGCGGTGCTGATAATGCGCGTGCCGTGGGGCCAGCAGTTCTTCATGTGGATCAACGGCGGCATAGTTAAGCTGCTGTCCTTCACCGACGAGGGCGCCAAGTTCGTGTTCGGCGGGCTGGTGAATAACCAGTCCCTCGGCTTCATCTTCGCCTTCCAGGTGCTGCCCACTATAATTTTCTTCTCCTCACTGATGAGCGTGCTGTATTACCTGGGCATCATGCAGAAGATAGTGATGTTCTTCGCCCGCATCATGGTGAAGATCCTGGACACGTCGGGCGCGGAGTCGCTGGTGGCCAGCGCGAATATTTTCGTGGGCCAGACCGAGGCGCCGCTGGCCATACGGCCTTACTTCGCTTCGCTCACCGAGTCCGAGCTGTTCGTGGTGATGGTGGCGGGCATGGGCACTATCGCGGGCGGCGTGATGGCGGCCTACGCGGGCATGCTGATGCCGTATATCCCCGGCATAGGCGGGCAGCTGCTGGCCTCGTGCATCATGTCTGCCATCGGTTCCATAGTGATAGCAAAGATGCTGATACCCGAAACCGAGGTGCCGAAGACGCACGGCAAGCTGAAGATGCAGCTGGAGCTCACTGATAAGAACGTCATCGACGCCGCCGCCAACGGGGCCACCACCGGCCTGCAGATGGCGCTCAACGTAGGCGGCTGCCTGCTGGCTTTCATGGCGCTGCTGGCCATGCTCAACTACATCATAGGCTGGGGCGGCGGGCTGTTGGGGCACCCGCTGCTTTCGCTGGAGAAGATCTTCGGCCTGGTGCTTACGCCGGTGGCCTGGCTGATGGGCATTCCCATGAACGAGGCGCCGCAGATAGCCAACTGGATAGGCCAGAAGACGGTGCTGAATGAATTCGTGGCTTACCTGAACATGGCCACTTTCCTTAAAGATAACCCGGCCGCCATCAGCCAGCGCTCGCTGATAATTGCCGCGCACGCGCTGTGCGGGTTCTCCAACTTCCTTTCCATAGCCATACAGATAGGCGGCCTGGGGGCGCTCGCGCCTTCACGCCGCCCCGACATCGCCCGCCTGGGCCTGTACGCCGTACTGGGCGGGTCGCTGGCCTGCTTCATGAGCGCCGCCATAACCGGTTTCCTGCTGTAATGTTAATGGGGTCAGGTCTTGCATTTCAACATTTTGTTGAAATGCAAGACCTGACCCCCATTTTATGTTAAAGATACTTGTCAATTCCAGGTTCGGGGGCGGGGCGGAGATACAGGCCGCGCTGCTGGCCCGGACGCTGGGGGCCGAGTTCCTGGTGCTGGACGGCGCCGGGGGCCTTACGCCCTGGGGCGCCGGCCTGCCGGGCGCGCTGAAAACCCTGCTGCTGCCGCATTACGCTCGGCGCCTGGCCGCCGTGTGCGGGCCCGGCGACACCGTGCTTTCCTTCATGCAGCGCTCCAATTTCGCCAACGTGCTGGCCGCCCGCGCGAGCGGCCACCGCGCCGTGGTCTGCGAGGTTACGCAGCCTTCGCGCGAATTCACCGGCCTGCGCGGCGCGCTGATAAAGCCGCTGATACGCCGGCTGTACCCGCAGGCGGCGCTGACGCTGGCCAACTCCCGGGGCAACGCGCGCGACCTCGAAGAGAATTTCGGTTTCCCCCCGGGGAAGATAAAGGTGATCTATAACTCCTGCGACACCGCGGCCGTGGCGGAGCAGGCCGCGGAAACGCTGCCCGCCGGGTACGACGCGGTATTCCGGCGGCCGGCGCTGATCACCAGCGGCCGCCTTACCGCGGCCAAGGCGCACTGGCGCCTGCTGCGCATTTTCGCCGAAGTAAAAAAAACCGTGCCCGAAGCCGCGCTGGTGTTCCTGGGCGAAGGGGAGCTGAAGCGCGGCCTGCTGTGCCAGTGCGAAGACCTGCACCTGGCGGCGCACGACGCCGGCGGCGGCAGCGGGCCGGGCGCCGAGGACGTTTTTTTCGCCGGGTTCCAGGCCAATCCTTTTAAATTCCTGGCGCGGGCGCGCTTGTTCGCTTTTACTTCGCTGTGGGAAGGGCTGCCCAACGCCGTCATAGAAGCGCTGGCCTGCGGCCTGCCGGTGATCTCGGCCGACTGCCGCTCGGGCCCCAGGGAACTGCTGGCGCCGGGCACCGACCCCCTGGCCGCTGCCGCCGCGCCGGAAGCGACGGCCACCGGGCTGCTGATGCCGCCGTTCCCGGCGTCACCCCCCGAGTTCGGCACTGACGCCGACGCGCAGGAAAAGCTCTGGGCGGAAAAGATAAAGGAATTGCTGTCCGACGAGGCGCGGCTGGCCCGGCTGGGCGGCGCAGCCCGCGAAAGGGCCGCGGCCTTCGCGCCCGGCGCGAAGAAAGCGGAATGGCTGGAGGCTTTGGGTACGGACAGCTGACCGGTTACCAGGTGAACGGAGCGATCGAGGGAGCCTTCTTAGTTTCGGAAGGCTTCTTTTTTATTGACACCGGCTCGCGCTCCCTGGGAACGGCGTAGCCGCGCGGGTAATGCTTGATTTTGGGCAGCTGGTCGCGCACGACCCCGAAATTTATGGAAAGGCTCAGCCTGTGCGTTACGCCCAGCACGCCGTAGGGCACGTAGGCGTAATCCAGGCGCATGTCCTTCTCGCGCAGGCCCACTCCGGCGGTGAAGCTGCCGCCGGCGGCGCCGGTGCGGCCGGTCCTGTAGCCGGCCCGCACGAAAAAAAGCTCGTCGGCCTTCATGTTAAGCGCGGCCTCCGCGCCGGCGCACAGCGCGCCGTCGGCGCTGCCCGCCTTCACGTAGTCGGCCGCCAGCCAGAGGTGGTCGTTGAGCGCCTGCGAGGCGCCGGCCCTCATTATCACCGGCAGCTGAAAGGTGTAGGAGCCGAACTTGATGGCGCCGCCTAAATTCGAGACCGAGGCCCCCAGCCGCAGCCGGCCGAAGCCGGCCAGGACGCCCGCGTCGCCCGCCACCGTGGAGGCCTTGCGGCCGAACCCCGCCTGGGAAAGCCCTTTGAAGGCCGCGCCGGCCAGCCAGTCGCGGCCCAGGTCGGCCGCGAAGCCGAGGCTCAGCTCCCCCTCGACGGTTTGGAAATCCTCCAGTTTATCTCCGGAAGCGTCCAGCCTGTCCATTTCCCCGCTGAGCAGCAGGTTGGTGCCGGCGAAAGCCGTGTAGACGGTGTTGACGGGCTGCACGTAGGCCACGCTCTCATGCTGCAGGCCGTCCAGCCACTGGTCGTGCGAAAAAATAAACTCTTTGCGGTCCACGAAAGCCGTGCCGGCGGGATTGTAAAAAACGCTGGAGGCGTCGTCGCCCAGGGCCGCGTACGCGCCGCCCAGCGCGGCCGCGCGCGCCCCGGTGTCTATCTTCAGGAAGGACAGGGCCTCCGAGCCCGTACCGGCTGCGGAAGCCGGGAGGGCGGAGAGGAACAGGAGGACCGACAGGTACTTGCCTTTCATAAGATCGCCGGGAGCGCTACCAGACGATGAAGAATTTCCCCTTGCCGCTGCCGTAATTGGACGTCTTTACCGCGTACAGGTAAAGCCCGGTGGCGGCCTTGCCGCCGCCCTTCAGCCGGCCGTTCCAGTACACCGCGTTGAGCGCGGTTATGCCGTCGCCCTCAGTGAGCGTGCGCACCAGGTCGCCGGCCGAGTCGTAGATGTACACCTTCACGTTCGCGGCCTCCAGCGGTATACCCGCTATGTTCACCGTCGCGTTGCGGGTCAGATCGCAGGGGTTGGGATACGCCTTAAGGCCGCTCAGGCTGACGCTCAGCAGGCTCTGCGCCCTTACGGAATACACCGAAAAATGGCTGACGTCGGCCGAAACAGTGTTCAGTACGGTGTCGCGCACGCAGCCGGGCACCGGCGTCCAGAGGTTGTGCGGCTCGTCGAGATAATAGATGCGGGCCAGGTTCTCGTCTATCAGGTTGCCGTCTATGCGGCCGTCGGAGTCGGCGTCCGGGTAGGACAGCGTGATGGTGACCGGGAGGTCGAAATTGGAGATGGGGACCGAAGCCGTGTCCCGGGCGGTGAATTCGCGCACCAGGTCGGCGGGAAAGATCTTCTGCGTGCCGCCGGCGGCCAGGTCGGCCGCGGCGTAGCGCGCCGCGGCCACCGTGGAGATCGCCACGAACAGGCTGCCGCTCAGGACCCCGGCGGGCAGCAGCACGCCGTTGCCGTCGCTGTTGCTCAGCGTGGCGCCGGCGGCGCCGGAGATAACGGGATCGACGTTGAAGGTTGCGCCCGTCCCGCCCAGCGCGGTGCCGCTGTTGCCGGCCAGGTCGGAGGCGGAGAAGCGCAGGCAGGCGGTGCCGGTGGAGAACCAGGTTTCCACGTAGCCGTCCGCCGTCCAGATGGAGGACCCCTGGAAGGACAGGATGAGGGGCACGGTTTCGGCCCCGCAGCCGGGCGCTATGGCCAGCGCGGGCGTGCCGGCCACGGCGTTGGCCTCGTTGACGGTGAGCCTGGCCGAGAAAGCCCCGACATTGGCCGGCACCGCGGATAGTATGGCCACCTGCGCGGTGGGGCTGGTGATGTCCACTTTCTGGCCGTCGGAGCTGGTAACGGCGGAAGGCGCGCCCACCACCGGGTAGGCCTTCACGGAAACGTAATAGGTGACGCCGCCCGACAGGCCCAGGCCAGTTGCGGTAACGTGCCGGTCAAGGCCGGTGCTGGCCCAGCCGGCCACGTTGGCGGAGCCCGAAGTGGTGCCCACCGCGTAAGCGTAATGGTCTATGCCGCTGGCGTGGGCCGACTGGCCCCAGTTGGCGCTGAGGGTGTTCAGGGAGCTCACGTAGTCGATGTCCGTGCCCAGGCCGTCGTTGACCTGGCCTACGGGGTCGGCCGAAGAGACGGCCACCGTCTGGCCGTCCGAGTTCACGGGGCCGGAGAGAAGCCCGGCGCCGTTCTCGGCCTTGACCGTGAAATAATAGGTCCGGCCGTTCTCCAGCGTCAGACCAGTCCTGGTCACGGCGGTGAGCAGGCCGTTGTCGGCCCAGCCCGCCACGTCGGTAAGCCCGGCGGCGGTGCCGATGCCGTACCAGTAGTGCGCCAGCCCCGATTGGGGGTCGCTGGAGGCGGTCCAGTTGGCGGAGAGCTGGGTCAGGGAGCCGGCGTAATCGGTGTCGGCGCCGGTGCCGTCGTTGACCTGCGCCACGTCCGCCGGCGGCGTGAGGTCAAGGTCCACCTGCTGCCCGTCGGAGTTCACGGCGGAGGACTGCAGGCCCGCGCCGTTCTCGGCTTTCACCGTGAAGTAATACATCTCGCCGTTGTTCAGCGACAGCCCGCCGCGGGTGACTGAGGCGGCGGCCCCGTTGTCGGTCCAGTCCGCCACGTCGGTGGAGCCGGGGATGGAGCCTATGGCGTACCAGTATTTGGCTATGCCCGACTGCGCGTCGGCGGCCGCGCTCCAGTTGGCGCTCAGGCGCGTTACGGAGCCGGCGTACGCGGCGTCCACGCCCGCGGTGTCGCCGTCGTAGATCTGCGGCACGCTGCCCGGCGGCGTGATGTCCACGGTCTGGCCGTTGGAGGCGGCGCCGAGCGCGAACAGGCCGGCGCCGTTCTCGGCCCTGACCATGAAATAATATATCTGCCCGTCGGCCAGGCTCAGGCCGGTGCGGGTTACGCTGAGGCTGAGCCCGTTGTTGGTCCAGCCCAGCACCTGCGAGCCGCCGGGGGTGGTGCCTATGGCGTACCAGTACCTGACTACGCCCGACTGCGCGTCGCTGGAGGCGGTCCAATTGGCCGACAGCTTGTTGTTATAGCCGGAGAAGGCCACGTCGTCGCCGGTGCCGTCGTTGACCGTGCCCACGGTGGCGGGCTGTGTGTTGTCCACGGTCTGCCCGTCGGAATTGGCCGGCACGGCCGTAAGGCCGGCGCCGTTCTCGGCCTTCACGGAGAAATAGTACTTGCCGCCGTTGCTCAGGCTCAGCCCGGCGGCCGTTACGCTGGTGGCCGCGCCGTTGTCGGTCCAGCCCCGGATCTGCGTGCCGCCGGCGCTGGTGCCAATGGCGTACCAGTACTTCACCACGCCCGACTGCGCGTCGGAGGCCGCGGTCCAGTTGGCTGACAGGTCGGTGAGCGAGCCGGAGAACGCGGCGTCCACGCCCGCGGAGGAGCCGTCGTAGACCGACGCCACCACGGTGGGCGCGTCAGCGTCCGCTTTCTGGCCGTTGGAGGTGGCCACCGGCGAAGTGAGGCCGGCCCCGTTCTCGGCCTTGACCGAGAAATAATAGGTCTGCCCGTTGGTCAGGTCCAGGCTGGTCCTGGTAACGGCCAGGGCCATGCCTGCGTCGGTCCAGTCCACCACGTCGGTGCCGCCGGCGCTGGTGCCTATGGTGTACCAGTACCGGGCTATGCCCGACTCCGCGTCGGAGGAAGCGCTCCAGTTGGCGGCCAGCTGGGTAAGCGACGTGGTATAGGTGATGTCCGCGCCGGTGCCGTCGTTGACCGGCGAGACGCTGGTAGGCGAGGAGATATCGGGCACGCCCAGGAAGAAGGTCATGGGGTTGCCCGTGGCGGATACCGAAGTGACGGGCAGCTTCAGCGTGGTGCCGTAATAGCTTCTGCTGTCGGGCGTGGTGCTGTCGGTGAAGCTGGTGTTGTTGCCGGAGCGGTAATAGTCGGAGTCGTTGCCCCCGATGCCCGAGGAGATGTGCAGGTGCTGCGTGCCGCTGGCTTCCTCCAGCGACACCATGTAATGGGCGGGGTCGGTGTTGTCGCTGCGGTTCTCGTCCACGTGCCAGATGAGCAGGCCGCGGTTAGTGCCGGGGAGGCCGGAGTCGAAGCCGTAGCCCTGCCTGTTCTCCAGCAGGAAATATTCGCCGGACGGGAAAGTGGCGTCGCGCAGCAGGTAAAGCGAGTTGGAGCTGATCTCTATCTCGGCCAGGGACTTGGTGCCGCCGCTGGTAAGCTGCGTGGCCGCGGCCCAGGTAAGCTCTTTTTTGCACCAGGCGCTCATATGCGCCGGGGAGGTGCCGTTGTTGCCGTTCCAGGAGCCGCCGGACATCAGGCAGAAATTGCCCAGGCCGGAGGTGGCGTCGGTGGTATCGTAAAGGTCGGGCAGGCCCAGGAAATGGCCGGTCTCGTGGCAGATAACGCCTATGCGGGTTATGCCTCCGGAATCGCCGTCCCAGCCGCGGATCTCGGGCTCGGTATGGTACATGCTCATGGTCACGCCGTCGTAGGTTATCGGCGAGATCAGCTCCCACTGGTGCGACCAGATGTAATTCGGATTGTTGCCGCCGTATTCCTCGCCGCGGCCGGAATGGATTATAGTGAGCCCGTCTATCTCGCCGTCGTGATTCATGTCGTACTGGCTGAAGTCGAAGCCGGTGGCGTGCAGCGCGTTGATGGCGTCGCGCGCCATCTCCCGCGGGTACAGGTCTAAGCCGGAGGGGTCGTTGGCGCCGTAATAATCGTACGTCTGCGGCAGTATTACCCATGGCGAGACCACCGACTGCACGGTGAGCTTGCCGTAGGAGACCTGCTTGTAATAATCCTGCACGGAGCCGGCGGCGCCGTCGGTGTTGTAGCCGTTGTCGTTGAAAAGGCTGGTGAACTGCGCCTGCGTGAACGAGGGCACCGGCGCGCCGGCGAACCGGGCCAGGATCACCAGGTTCTTCATGGTGCCCACCACCGCGGGCACCCGCGCCGGGGCGGCTTTATAGCCGGCCGCGGCGGCCCGGCTGGCCAACACGCGGTACGGGCCGGAGGCTTCCCTCTGCGTGCGCCTGGCCTTGGCGCGCTTGAGGGCGCTCTCGTCGCGCAGGCCTTTTTCAAGGCCCAGGAGGGCGGGCTCGGCCCCGCCCACTTTATGACTGCCGGGCCTCAGCGCGCCGGAGGAGGTTTTTTCGGCATACACCCAGTTCTTCGCGGCGGCGTCGCGGACCACCGTGTAGCCGGCGGCGTCCTCGCTCCAGTGGTAGAATTCGTCGCCTTTCAGGCGTACCGCTACTTTCGTGCCGTCGGCCTGCTGCACGGTGGCAAGCTGCGGATTGGCGGGGACGGCGCCGGCCGGCCGCGCGAGGCCGCACGCGAACAGGGCGGCCAGGCAGGCGGCCTGAAAGCGCTGAAAGGACCTTCCGGGGTGCGTTATCGTGCGGTGCATAGAGGGGCCGAAGAAGCAAAGCCCGTGCGGATAGTATAATTGACGGCGGGGTTTAAGTCAACAGCCTGTTCGTAACAGTATACTTATACACGCGCCATAAGGCCGGCGGCGCGAAGTTAATTATCGTGCCTGCGGCGGCGGGGTTTGCGGCCTTTGGCGGGCGGCCCGGCCGGGGTCTCCAGGATCACTTCCGAGGGCCCGGACCAGGCGCCGGCCCCCGTTTCGTCGGCGCCCATCAGGCGCATGTAGACGGGGGTGTCGCGCGCCACCGGCAGGCCGGCCACGGAATAGGTCTCGGTGTCGGTGAACACGTCCAGCATGGGCGAGGAGAAATCCTTGTCGCGCGAAACCTGCAGGCGGTAATACTTGAAAGCGGGGGCTTTGGGCCAGCTGAGCGCGGGGCGCTTGAACCTGGCGGCGGCCGGCAGCACGGGCGCGGCCGTCCTGGCTTCGGCGGCCGGCCTTGAGATAGAGAAGGAATAAGTGTCGGAGAAGGCCCCCTCGTGCGACTGCCCCGTGTTAAGCACGAGCTCGCCGGCCACGCGCCAGTAATAGACGCCGTCGGCCCAGAAAGGGGTGCAGAGCTCGAAGCTGTTGTCGGGCAGGATGGTTTCCAGGGCTATCCGGCGGAAGGCGTTGTCGTGGCTTATCTGCAGGCGGTAGGTGACGGCTTTCATAACCTCGTTCCAGCGCAGCATTATCTTGGCGGGGCCGGCCCGGTTCACCTGGTGCGAGATCACTATCGGGGCCGAGGGCGGGTCCTCCTGGAAATGCTTGTTCCACGAGTTGCCGGCCAGCACGGCGGTTTCGCCGTATTTGAAGAACTCGGAAATGTCGTCAACTTTGCCGCGGTAGACCTGCACGCCGTATTTTTTCTTCAGCTGCACGTCCAGCTCTTCGGGCACGTAGCCGATGAAGGCCGAAGGCGGGAAGGACTCGGTGAGCCGGGCGCCGTTCTTGTTAAGAAAATCCTGGAAGCGGGCGTCGAAGGCGGTCTTTTCGGAGGGGATGAGCAGCAGCGCGTTTGCCGGGGATTCGTCGGCCGCCCGCGCGGGCGCGCAAAAAAGCGCCGTCCCCAGCACCGCCGCCGCAGCGAAACAAAGGGAATGTTTTCTCATAAAGCGAATTATACAATGTTAATGGGGTCAG
>CAIRNJ010000036.1 GCA_903879915.1 uncultured Elusimicrobia bacterium | reverse complement strand
TGCCCTGCAGCACCACGGTGCCGCGCGCACGCCCGCGCCGGTGCGCCGGGAGCTGCAGCTGGTAGAGCCCCTGCGCCGCGGCCCCGGCGGGAGCCAGGCCCAGCACGGCGCGGTCGGCTATCTTCAGGGGCGGCCGCGGGATAAAGGGGGCGATCACCGCCGGACGCCGGCCGAGGGACGCGGCCAGCAGCGGCCAGATCTCCTGCGGGTCCCAGGGCGTCAGCGTTATCAGCGAGCCGGGGGGGAAATTCCCTTCCAGCAGCTGCAGCGGCTGGGGGTCCGAATGCGTCGGGCCGTCCTCGCCGGTCTGCAGCCCGCAATGGGCGTTGATCATTATTAAAGGGTTGGCCGGGGCGCCGCAGAAGGCGCGGCGGGCCTGCTGCCCGATGGCGTGCAGGCGGGCCGGGATATGTTCGAGCGGGGCCAGGAACGACGCGTAAGAGGCGGTTACGCCGATATGGCTGCCGAAGGCGCTGGCGCCGGACATGATGGCGCCCATGGCGTCCTCGCAGATGCCGCCGGCGGAATACAGGCGCGCGCGCGGGTTCGAGGAAAAATTATAAAAGCCCTCGCCGAACCCTTCTCCGACGCGGCTGACGCCGGTGGAAGAATAAAGATCGGCCGAGGCCGCCACCACGGCGCCGCCGGTCATTTTGTTCACATGGTTCAGCGCGAAGGCCAGCGTTTCTCCCATTTTTACCTCCCGGCCCGGCTTGAGTTCCAGCTCGCGGGGAGGGGCGGCGGGGTCGAGCGAGAAGGCTTTCCCGGGGTCGGGGGCCCCGGGCAGCCGCGTCCTGCCCGCCGCGGCCAGGCGCGAACCGGCCTCGTCGAGCTTGCGCAGGGCGAACTTCGCCGCGGCCGGAGTGTCCTCAACGGCTTTGCGCACCCGGAGCAGGGTTTCGTAGAAGCAGGCCTCCACCGATTCCGGCGTACGGGGGCCGGAGTGCCGCGGGACCCTGAGCCCGAAGCGGGCCTCGAATTCGGCCAGCGCCGCGTAATAGCCTTCCGAACAGAATTCATGCCCGGCGCCGTGGGACGCGCGGCCTTCTATGCCGTAGCGCCAGCCTTTGACCGTGCGGTAGACTATGGCGGTGGGCTGCGGGTTGTCGATGCCGCTGTACGCGAACTGCTGCGCGGTGAGGATCTGGAAGAAATCATGACCGTTGGCCACGTAGATCACGTTCCAGTCGTTGACGTAGGCCAGCTCCGCCGGGGTCCACTGCACGTAATCCCCGGGCTTCGAGTTCTCCGGGCAGACATTGTCGGAATCTATGGAGGCCTGGTTCCAGTCTATATGCAGCAGCACGTTGGAAAGCTGCGAGGTGGCGGCGGAGGCCATGGCTTCGGCGGCGCGCCCCGGGGTCAGGCCGCCCTCGCCTTCCAGGATATTCACCCTGGGACAGCCGGGGCCGTAGGTGTCGGCGGCCGCGAAGGCCAGGCCCACGGCCGAGCCCAGGCCCACGCCGGAAGCGCCGGTGGCCACGGGGACGAAAGGGGTCAAAGGGGTAGGATGCCCGTCCAGGGCTTTGGCGCCTAACTTCGCGAACAGCGGCGACTGCGTGCCGGGGTTGCGGCGGAAACCCAGCAGGTCTTCCAGGCGCAGCTGGAACTTGTCGGCCGGCATTCCGGCCGCGCCCGCGGCGAGGACCAGCTCGTTGCGCAGCGCCCACAGCGCGTACAGGCCCAGCGCCTTGTGCCCGGCCGCGTAGGAGATCACGTCGTTCTCCTTCCTGTCGGGGTTGAAAAAATCGTAATCCATCGTGGAGAACAGCAGCGCCTGCGCGATGCGGCCGGAGGAGATGCTGCCGCCCGGATGGCCCGAGCAGGGCACGAAATTATAAAGGATGGCGCACAGCGCCCTGTAGAGGAGGTCTATGTCCTCCAGGTTCTTCAGGTCCTCGTCGGCGGCCTTGAAGGGGGCCAGCATCATGATGTCGGATACTTCGTAATAGCCGCCGCGCCTGGGGGCCAGGCTGAATTTGGACGGCTTTACTATCGTCGACGGCGTCTTATTTTCCATAGGCTGAGAACAGGCCACGATATGATATTTTAGCAAATTATCAGGCGGGACTTTGCCGCCTCCCGGCAAAGATATATAATAGTGGGAAGCCAATCCGCAGTCTGGAGGATGAAATGACAGCAACCGCTACAGGCACCGTCTCGTACAAGGAACTGGGGTTCGTCAACACCCGGGAAATGTTCAGGAACGCCATGAAGGACGGCTACGCCGTTCCGGCCTACAATTTTAACAACATGGAGCAGCTGCAGGCCATACTTACCGCCTGCGTCCGCTCCCGCTCCCCCGTGATCCTGCAGATCTCCAAAGGCGCCCGCGATTACGCCAACGCCACCCTGCTCAGGTGGATGGGCCGCGGCGCGATGGAAATGCTGAAGGAAATGAAGGAAGGCCCGGTGCCCGTGGCGCTGCACCTCGACCACGGCGACACCTTCGAGCTGTGCAAGTCCTGCATCGACTCCGGCTTCTCCTCCGTCATGATCGACGGCTCCAGCAAATCCTACGAGGACAACGTGAAGCTGACCCGCCAGGTGGTGGAGTACGCGCACGCCCACGACGTCACCGTGGAAGGCGAACTGGGCGTGCTGGCCGGCATCGAGGACGAGGTGCAGTCCGAGCACTCGCATTACACCGACCCCGCGCAGGTGGAGGATTTCGTCAAGCGCACCGGCGTGGATTCGCTGGCCATCTCCATCGGCACCAGCCACGGCGCTTTCAAGTTCAAGGTTAAGCCCGGCGAAGAGGTCCCGCCGCTGCGCTTCGACATCCTCGAGGAATGCGAGCGCCGCATCCCGGGCTTCCCCATCGTGCTGCACGGGGCCTCGTCGGTGCTGACCTCCTATATCGACATGATCAACAAGTACGGCGGCAAGATGGAGAACGCCGTGGGCGTGCCCGCCGAGCAGCTGCGCAAGGCGGCCAAGTCGGCCGTGTGCAAGATCAACATAGACTCCGACGGCCGCCTGGTGATGACCGCCGTGATACGCAAGGTGTTCGCCGAGAAACCCGGCGAATTCGACCCGCGCAAATACCTGGGCCCCGCCCGCGACGAGCTGATAAAGATGTACGCGGACAAGAACCAGACCGTGCTGGGCTCCGCCGGCCGGGTTTAGCCCCGGCATTCCGGGAACAGGAACGCCCGGCGAGAACCGGGCGTTCTTATTAAATGGAAAAACAGGACTACGACGTAGTTATAGCGGGCGCCGGGGCTTCCGGCCTGGCCGCGGCCAT
>CAIRNJ010000035.1 GCA_903879915.1 uncultured Elusimicrobia bacterium | reverse complement strand
GCATTTCAACAAAATGTTGAAATGCAAGACCTGACCCCAATGCCCCCCAATGAGCAACAATGAGCCAAAAGTTAAAAAGCAAGACCTGACCCCAATGATAAAAAGCGTTATTTTCTTGTTTTTCCTTGCCGCTGCAGTTTGGCCGGCGGACCTGCGCGCGCAGAACCTGCCCGACCTGAAGAGCCAGGCCGGCTGGAAGGAAAAGGACAAGCAGGACTTCCTTAAATTCCTAAAATCGGACAAGCAGGCCCCCGTTACGGGGCAGGTGAAGAGCGTGCCCGGCGGCGGCGACAGGAACTGGACGCCCAGGAAAGCCCGCTACCTTACGCTGGCCCTGGCCGGGGAATCCATCCTGACCGTGGACAATGCCGGAAAAAGGGCCACCGCTCCCCTGGCTTTCGGGCCGGAGCTGCTGGCCGGCGGGCATTTGTTTTCGTGGATCCGCTATTACGGCGGGCTGAA
The DNA here is from genome assembly GCA_903879915.1 of uncultured Elusimicrobia bacterium. Classification (GTDB taxonomy): domain Bacteria; phylum Elusimicrobiota; class Elusimicrobia; order Elusimicrobiales; family UBA9959; genus UBA9959. The sequence goes on along the minus strand of CAIRNJ010000035.1, from coordinate 18,006 downwards.
GTACAACCGCACCACGCAGGCCAGGCTGGCCGGCGGGCACGCCCGGCTGGAGCATTACGAAATCCCCGCCGGCATAGAACTGGCCCTGATACCGCTGGGCACCCCGCAGACGCGCTACGTGCTGCTGCGCGCGGGAGTGTCGGCCCATTATTTCACCGGCCCGGTGAAAAAGACCGCCTTAAACCCTTCGCTGCTGGGCTGGCACGAGGCCTGGAACGTGGCGTTGGGCTACGAGTGGCAGTTCGCCGATTCGCGCTGGCGGGCGAACATACTGGCCGAAGGGTGCAGGTCCTTCGTGCATAAGAACTCCCCCGAATTCTACCAGGCCGGCCTCACCGCCGGGCTGGCCTACACCTTCTAAAGAACTTTTTTCAATCCCCTCTGCCGCCCTCGGCGAAGTTGCGGCGCTGCAGCACGTAAACGGCGGCGGCCACCGCGCACGCCCCGTAGAGCAGCGCGGGCAGCGGGCCGGTGCCGGCAACGGTAAGGCGGCAGAGGTTCAGCGGCGGCAGCAGCCAGCCCGCGGCCTTCAGCCACGCCGGCGGATAGGCCGCGCCGTGGTAATAGGCGGAGAGGGCGCATAGCACCAGGGCCGGGCCGGCGTCCTCGCGCAGCAGCGTGGACAGGAGGAAGACCAGCCCGCCCAGCACCAGGTATTCGAGGCCGAGCCGGGCGGCGTAGAACGGGAACGGCAGCGCTACGCCGTACTTCCAGGAGATGATGCCGGTGAACAGCGCGGCGAAAGCCAGCAGGGCCGCACCGCCCAGCAGCCAGCGCAGCAGATAATAGCCGCCCGGCGTCACGGGGCGCGAGAAAAGGACCCGGTAATAGCCGCGCCGCAGGTCTTTGTTGACCAGCCCCCGGGTAAGCGCCAGCACGCTCAGGAAACCGGCCGCTTCCAGTACGTACGGAAAAACCTTCGTCACCAGTTCGGCCGGGGCGTTCACGGCGGGGAGCAGCAGCGCGGCCGCCAGTACGGCCGCGGGGAACCACAGCGGGCCGCGCGCCATGTCGAGCAGCAGCCAGGGGACGTAGCGCCAGGGAAGTTTTTTCATCTGGTATTCTCCACGGACGCGCTGAACGCGCGCTCCAGGCCGCTCTGCTCGGGCTGCAGGGCCAGCACCACCGCGCCGGCCTGCAGCAGATGCAGCAGGCCGCCGCTCAGCGCGGCGGCGTCCAGCTCCAGGCGGTACTCGTTGTCCCTGCCCTCCACCGGGGCGGCGCCGGGAAAGACCCCGGCCAGCGCGGCGCAGGGCGCCAGCAGTTTAAGCCGGAAGACGCGCGGCGCGCCGTCCGCCGCCGGGGAAGAGTGCTCCACCACCCGCTCCACCCGGCCGCGCCCGAGTATGACCACCCTGTCGGTGAGGCGCTCCAGTTCGTCGAGGTTATGGGAAGCCACCACTATCAGGCGGCCCGGGCGGCGCAGCCGGCGCACCAGGTCGCGGAAGCGCATCAGCCAGACGGGGTCCAGCCCGTTGGACGGTTCGTCGAAGACCATCAGGTCGCTGTCGGACAGCAGCACCTGCGCTATGCCCAGCCGCTGCAGGTTGCCTTTGGAGAGCTTGCCCACGCGCGCCGAGGCCTGGCTTTCGAGGCCCAGTTCCTCCAGCGCGGCCGCCACGCGCAGGGCCCGCGCCGGCCCGGCCAGAGCGCCCAGCGCGCCCAGGCGGGTGAGGGCCGCCGTCACCGTCCAGTCAGGCGGCAGGCGCACCAGCTCCGGCAGGCAGGCCACGCCCGAACGTTCGGCGTACCGGCCCGGCGGCAGGCCGCCTACCAGCGCCGTTCCGCTGCTGGGGGTCAGGAAGCCGGTCAGGATAGAGAGCAGCGTGGACTTGCCGGCGCCGTTGGGGCCGGCCACGCCCACCACCTCGCCGCCGCGCAGCTCAAGCGTCACGTCGGCAAGGGCCGGCACGGGCCGCCCCAGAACTGAGGTATAGGTCTTGCAGACGCCTTTCAGCTCCGCCAGGCAGGCGGCTCCTGGCGCGGGCGGCGCAACGGGAATTTTATGAGGTTTAGAAGTCACAGATTATCCTTGACCGGTCTATCTATTTTGTGTTTAATAATTAATTATGGGGGCAAAAATACTTATTGTAGATGACGATCCCGAGATGGCGAGCCTTATACAGACCACCCTGGAGCAGTCCGGCTACAACATAAACATCTGCGACGACGGCGAAGACGTGATGGTCAGCCTGAACGCCTTCAACCCCGACCTGCTCATCACCGATATTATGCTGCCCGGCATGGACGGCTATTCGCTGGTAACCCTGCTGGCCGACGACGAAAAGCTCAGCAAGCTGCCCATTATCGTGCTGTCCGCCCTGACGCCTTCACGCAGCATGTTCGAAACTTTCCCGCAGGTAAAAGCTTTCCTGGGCAAACCTTTCAAGACCGAAGAGCTGACCGCCGCCGTAAAGGCCACGCTGGCGAACAGCTGACAGGCCCGTTCAAATTATAGCAACTCGCGGGGGCCGGCGGCACCGGCCCCTTTTTTACACTCCATGAAAAATCCTTTATTCCTGCCCGTCACGCCCGAAGAGATCAGGCAGCGGGGCTGGGACGCGGTGGACGTGGTGCTGGTTACCGGGGACGCCTACGTGGACCATCCCTCCTTCGCCATGGCCCTGGTGGGCCGGGTGCTGGAGGCGGAGGGCCTGCGGGTGGCCATACTGGCGCAGCCGCGCTGGGACGACTGCGCGGATTTCCGGAAATTCGGCCGGCCGCGCCTGTTCTTCGGCGTCTCGGCCGGCAACATGGACTCGATGATCAACAAGTACACGCACAACCGGCGCGTGCGCTCTACCGACGAGTTCTCTCCGGGCGGGCGGCCCGGCCTGCGCCCCGACAGGGCCTCCATAATCTACTGCCAGCGCGCCCGCGAAGCCTATCCCGACGCGCCCATCGTGCTGGGCGGCATCGAGGCTTCCATGCGCCGCTTCGCGCATTACGATTACTGGTCGGACAAAGTGCGCAAAAGCGTGCTGCTGGACGCCAAGGCCGACCTGCTGGTGTACGGCATGGGCGAGCGGGCCGTGCGCGAGATAGCCGCGCGGCTGGGCGGCGGCGAAACTATTTCCGCGCTGAGGAACATACGCGGCACCGCCTACCCGCTGGGCGCGCGGGAGACCGCCGGGCCCGCTGTCCCCGGCGCGCTGGAACTGCCCTCTGCCGGCGAGGTTGCCGGCGACAGGGTGAAGTTCTCGGCGGCCACCCGGATAATTTACGAGGAGTCGAACCCCTACAACGCCCGGCCGCTGGTGCAGAAAAGCGAGGGCCGCGCGGTGGTGCAGAATCCCCCCGCCCTGCCGCTGACCACGGAGGAAATGGACGCCGTCTACGGCCTGCCTTTCGCCAAGCTCGCGCACCCTTCGTACCGCGAGCCCGTCCCGGCGCTCGAGATGATAAAAGATTCCATCGTCATCCACCGCGGCTGTTTCGGCGGCTGCGCTTTCTGCTCGCTGACGCTGCACCAGGGCCGCTTCATCCAGAGCCGCAGCGCCGCCTCGGTGGCCGGCGAGGCGGAAAGGCTGCTGGCCGCGCCGCGCCACCCGGGGAATATCTCCGACCTGGGCGCGCCTTCGGCCAACATGTACGCCATGGGCGGCCGGAACATGGACGTCTGCCGCGCCTGCCGCAAAACCTCCTGCGTGTACCCGGCCATCTGCCCGAACCTGAACACGGACCATCAGCCGCTGCTGGCGCTGATGCGCCGGGTGCGGGAACTGAAAGGGCTGAAGAAAGCTTTCGTGGCCAGCGGCATCCGGATGGACCTGGCGCTGCAATGCGGGGAGTATATCTCCGAAGTGGCGCGCTTCCACACGGGCGGGCAGCTGAAGGTGGCGCCCGAGCATATTTCCCCCCGCGTGCTGGCGGCGATGAGGAAGCCGCCGGTTGAGGTGTTCAAGGCTTTCGCCGACCGGTTCCTGGCGGAATCGAAAAAGGCGGGGCTGGAACAGTACCTGGTGCTTTATTTCATTTCGGCGCACCCGGGCTCGACGCTGGCCGACATGGCGGAGCTGGCGGTTTTCCTGAAAGAGCGCCGCATCCGGCCGCAGCAGATAAACGATTTCCTGCCCGCCCCCATGGAACTGGCCACGTCCATTTATTTCACCGGCCTGGACCCGTTCACGCTGGAGCCGGTGTACGTCCCTAAAAAAGAAACGGAACGCCGCATGCAGCGCGCGCTCCTGCAGTACTACAAGCCCGAGAACAAACCCCTTATAATAAAAGCCCTCCGGGAACTAAACCGCCCCGACCTCCTGAAAAGACTGATATAGTAAAGAAACGGTAAATGGGGTCAGGTCTTGCATTTCAACAAAATGTTAAAATGCAAGACCTGACCCCATTTATATTTTATGGGTACGGAAGAAGTCTACCAGTTCGGGGCCGTAGAGGGCGGATTTTTCGAGGCCCAGGCCTTTGATGGCTTTCAGGTCTTCCAGGGAACGGGGCTGGGTGAAGGCGAGGCGCTCCATTACGTCGTTGGAAAGGATGGCTTCGGGCAGCATGTTGCGCTTTACGGCCGCGTTCTTGCGCCAGACCTTCAGCGCTTTGAAGCGGTTGCGGATGGCCTCGAAATAGATCCTTTTTTCGTGCGACAGCTCGCGCCGGGGAACGTGGTATTCCGGGCCCTTCACGCCTTTGTGCAGGGCTTCGCGTATCCAGGGGCCGTGGTTGGACAGCACGTAGGAACTCACGCCCTTGAAAATGGAAAGGTTGGCCAGCCCTTCGCGCGGGGCCACGGCCAGGCGCAGCATCAGGTCCTCGCTGATGATCTTGAACGGCGGGGTATTGAACTTTATGGCGGCCACTTCCCGCGCCAGGAAAAGCTCGCGCAGCACGGCCAGGCCGCGGCCGTTGAGCTGGCGCGCCCCGCGCATGGTAAGGAAACCGGTCTCGTCGAAATGCATGGCCCGGGGCTCCACCTGGGTTATCTGCGCGAACTGGGTCCGGGCCTCCTCCAGCCTGCCTTTCTTCTCCAGCTCGACGGCCAGGAGGTCGCGCAGCTTCTTAAGGTGCACGGTGTCGTTGATGGCGTAATCCATCATCTCGCGGCTGATGGGCCGGCGGCCCCAGTCGGCCTTCTGGAATTTCTTGTTCATCTCCACGCCGAGGTATTCCTTCACCATGTTGTCGAGGCCGCACTTGATGATGCCGAGGTATTTGGCGGCCACCATCACGTCAAAGATGTTCTCGAACGTGCAGGCGAGCGCCCCCCGGAAGACGCGGATGTCGGAGTCGGCCGAGTGGAAGATCTTCTCGATGGCGGGGTCGGCGAAAATGGGCAGGATGGGCTTTATGTCCACCGCCACGGTGTCCACCACGGCGTTGAGATGCTCGCTGGTAAGCTGCAGCACGCAGAGCTTTTCCCGGTAGGCGTAAAGGCTGTTCGACTCGGTGTCGATGGAGACGTATTTATGCGCGGCCAACTTCAGGCACAGCGCGTCGAAATCCTGTTGTTTGTCTATGAAAGCGTAAGCCATCCAAAATATAATAACATATTAGGCACGGGGCGCACCTTATGCCGACCATCATCTTCAATAAACCCTACGGCGTACTTTCCCAGTTCACCCGCGAGCACGGGCACCGGGCGCTGGCCGATTTCGGTTTCCCGAAGGGCGTTTACCCCGCGGGCCGGCTGGACGCCGACAGCGAGGGCCTGCTGCTGCTGACGTCCGACGGCGGCCTGCAGGCCCATATCTCGGACCCGCGCCATAAGACGCCCAAGACCTACTGGGCGCAGGTGGAGGGTGAAATAACCGCCGCGGCGCTGGCGCGGCTGCGCGGCGGCGTTACGCTTAACGACGGGCCCACGCTGCCCTGCGGCGCACTGGCGCTGCCCGCCCCCGGCCTGCCGCCGCGGGTGCCGCCGGTGCGCTGGCGCAAGACCGTGCCCACCTCCTGGGCGGAGCTGACGCTCAGGGAAGGGCGCAACCGGCAGGTGCGGCGGATGCTGGCCGCGGCGGGCTTCCCGGTGCTGCGGCTGGTGCGCCGGGCCATAGGGCCGCTGACTTTCGACGGGCTGGAGCCGGGGCAGTGGAGAGAGCTGACGGCGGCCGAAGTGAAGAGTCTGAAAAGCTAAGGAGACCTTATGAGCGCTGCGCCGAGGATAGGGTTTATCGGGCTGGGAATCATGGGGCGCGCCATGGCCCTGAACCTGGTGAAGGCCGGCTACAGGGTCGCCGTCTACAACCGCACGCGCCTGCACACCATGGAGTTCGCCGACCTGGGCTGCCAGGTGGCGGCCACGCCGCGCGCGCTGGCGAAACTGGCCGACACCGTCATCACCATGGTCTCGGACCCCGCGGCCATGGACGCCGTGCTGGAGGGGCCGGAGGGCGCGCTGTCCGCTCTCTCCGGCGGCAACACGCTGATAAACATGAGCACGGTGTCGCCGGACTACACCGCCGCGCTGGCGAAGAAATGTTTCACGGCCGGCGTGGATTTCCTTGACTGCCCGGTTTCGGGATCGAAGCCGCTGGCGGAGAAGGGACAGCTGGTGCTGCTGGCCGCCGGAAAGAAAGCGACAGTGGAAAAACTGGACCCGGTGCTGAAAGCCATGGGGCGCGCCGTGATCTACGCCGGAGCGCCCCCCGCCGGCACCGCGCTGAAGCTCTGCGTAAACCTTATCGTGGGCCAGATGACGGCCGCGCTGGCGGAAGCGGCCGCCCTGGCCGGGGCGCTGAAGCTGGACCCGGAGCTGGTTTTTACTGCGCTGGCCGCCAATCCCGCGCTGGACTGCGCCTACTTCCGGGCGAAGAAAGAGAACATCCTGAAAAAGGATTTCACGCCGGCCTTCCCGCTGCAGCACATGCTCAAGGACGCGCGGTTCATACTGGCCGAGGCGGCGAAGAACGGGCTGGAACTGCCGGTCACGGCTGCTGTAGAAAAACTGATGGAGAAATCCTATAATAGCGGCTATGGCGGCCAGGACCTGAGCGTGATATTGCGCAGCCTTACGGAGTGCCCGCCGGTAAAAATATGAACATACGCGAACAGATAGGTGAAATATATTACTGGCACCTCGCCTTTACGCGGCGCAACCGGGCCGCCGGCACCATACTCGCCCTGCTGGTGGTGGCGGTCTGCCTGTACGGGATCTTCTTCACGATGAAGAAGCTGGTTTTCGTCCCCCCCTGCCTGTATTCGTCCTGCGGCGGCTGAGCCCGGACCCTGGCGTTCCCGGCCTCTCCGGCGGGGCGAACCGCCCGGCGGCCCTCCATCCCCGCAAAGTCCGGCCGGTCCATTTTCGCTGGAGCTCCCAACTAACATGAAAAACCTTATCTCCGAAGTGCTCAAGCACGAAGTTTACCCGGCCATGGGCTGCACCGAACCGGTGGCCGTGGCCTTCGCCGCGGCCACCGCGGCCAGCCTGCTCAAAGGCCGCGTCACCGCCGTGGCGATAACGACCGATCCCGGCACCTACAAGAACGGGCTGGCCGTGGCCATCCCCAATACCCGGGGCGAGAAAGGCAACCTGCTGGCGGCCGCCATCGGCGCCGTGGTGCGCAGGCCGGAGCTGGGGGCCGAGCTGTTCAAGGGCCTGCCGCGGGCCCGGCTGAAGGAAGCCGCGGCGCTGCTGGCCGCCGGGCGCGCCCGCATGGAGGCGGATTATGCCCGCCGCGGCATCTACATCTCGGTGGAGGTGCGCTCCGGCCGCAGCCGCGCGCTGTGCGTGCTGGAGGGCAGCCACAAGCAGGTGGCGCTGCTGAAGCTCAACGGGAAAACCATGCTGAAAGCCGGGGCCGCCGGCAGGAAGGGGCGCCTGCCCTACAAAGAGCTGCTCCGCAAAGCCACTTTCCGCGACCTCTTCCGCGCGGCGGAGAAGGTGAGCCCCGCCGAGCTGGTCTACATAAAAAAAGGCGTGGAGATGAACCTGGCCGCCGCGCGCGAGGGGCTGAAGCTTAAAAAGGTGGGCTACTATATCGAGGACCTGATAAGGAAAGGCTACCTGAAGCGGGACATCCTTTCCGACGCCAAGCTTACCACGGCGGCCGCCACCGACGCCCGCATGGCCGGCGCGCCGGTGCCCGTGATGTCCAGCGGGGAATCCGGCAACCAGGGCGTGGTGGCGGTGCTGGTGCCCTGGCTGGTGGGCAAGGCCTTCCGCGTGCCCGAGCGGCGCATCCTTAAAAGCATCGCGCTGTCGCACCTGGTCAATTCCTACATAAAAGTTTTTACCGGCGAGCTGGCCCCCATCTGCGGCTGCGCCGTGGCGGCCGGCGTGGGGGCGTCGGTGGCCGTGGTGTGGCAGCGCGGCGGCGCCGACGTTAAAAAGACGGCGCTGGCGGTGAACACCGTTATCAGCGACATAGGCGGCATGCTGTGCGACGGCGCGAAGAGCGGCTGCGCGCTGAAGGTGGCCACTTCTGCCGACTCCGCCATCCGCGCGGCCTGGATGGCCTCCAACGGCGAGGGCATCACCGACCTGGAGGGCTTCGTGGGCGCCACGGCCGAGGCCACCATAAAGAACATCGCCCGCATCTCGAGCCTCGGCATGGACAAAGTGGACCGCATCATCCTGGACATAATGTCGCTGAAAAGCAGGGGGCGCAGGAAATGAGCGTTTACGCGGTCGCCCTTAAAGATCCCGCCGCCCCGCCGCTGGCCGCGGCCGGCTTCCTGGCCGGGACCGGGGAGTACAGCAAGGATTCCGCCAGGGAGTACCTGCGCCGCCAGCCCGGCTTCCTGGGCCGCAGACTGACCCTCGAAGCGGCCGTCGGACTGCGCGCGCAAGCCGCCTCCGCCGGGCTGGAGACCATGCTGTTGGACGAGGCCGCCATTCCCGTCCCGCCGCCGCTCAGCCCGGTGAAGATAGAGCTGAAAGGCACCGGGTTTTACTTTACCGCCGCGGCGGCCGTTGAATTCGTGCCCTATGAAGCCGTGACCGTTCTCGCCGCCGGCGCTTACGACGCCCCCGTGGAGCCGCTGAACCTGGCGGCCCTGAAAGCCAGCGTGTTCATGAAGATACGCGACTCGGTACTGGGGACCCCGGAGATGTCCACCGCGGCCAGGGCCCCGCTGGAAACTTTTTTCAGGGCCGATATCGTGGCCGGCGAAGACCGGCTGCGGCTGCTGCTGGAGCCTGAGAAACTTGATTTCTCCCCGCTGGGCGCGGAGCGCGGCCAGGCCAGCCTGGCGAATTTCCGCACGCTGCTGGGCAAGCTCGCGGCGCCGGCTTTCGGCGCGGCGAAGAACGCTTTCCTGCGCGCCTTCCTGGCCGGCGAGCCGCTGGCGCCGCTTAAGCTGGCTTCGCCCGAAGCCTGCGACCTCGAACTGGCCCGGCTGCTGGCCGCCAGATAAAAAAACCCCCCGCCGTACGGGCGGGGGGCTTTTTCCGGACGCTGTTCCTCTTACAGCGCTGACCAGACTTCGGTAACGGCGGCGCTCTCCTGGCCTTTGATATCCTCGTGGTTGCAGTTAACCACGAAGTTACCCCAGGTGGAGGGCGTCGTAGAGGCGTTGGCGTAGTTCCAGCCGCCGGCATCGCTGACAACGGCGCCGGGAATTACCACGCTGGTAACGCCGGCGGCGTCGGGATGCCCGGTGTTCGGCAGCTTGGCTGCCGGCACCGCGCTGATGTACTTCGCGTTAACGGTCAGGCACGCCAGGGTGTCCGCGGGGAACCACCCTTCGTTGTCGCCGTAGTACACCTGTATAGCGCTCCGCACGCTCGAAAGAGAGCCCTTGGTGGCGCCTTCCTTCGACTTATTGATGAGGTCGGCGAACTTCGGTATGGCTATCGCGGCCAGAATACCGATGATCGCTACCACTATCATGAGCTCTATCAGGGTGAACCCTTTCTTACTTTTCATACTGCCTCCTGTCTGCTTGCTTTCATAATAATACACCCCGGGGATAAGTTATAAATGATAACCCCGGCACATACTATTACCCCATAGCGTACCTGACGTCCGGGCGGAATACAAGTGGCCGGCCGGGAACATGTAACAAGTGTTACAGCCCCGCCCGGGCCGCCGGGCGCCATTTAAACAGTAGCCTGACCGCCGCCACATAATTTATAATTTTTGATATGGACCATCCCGTGAGCAGCCGTTTTTTCGCCCTGCACGCCCACTTTTACCAGCCGCCCAGGGAGAACCCCTGGACCGGGGCCATGCCGCCCCAGCCCTCGGCCTGGCCGTTCCACGACTGGAACTCGCGCATAGCCCGCGAATGCTACCTGCCCAACGCCTGCGCCCGCATCAACGATTCCTCCGGCCGCGCCATAGAGTTCGGCAACAACTACCTGGACCTGAACTTCAACTTCGGGCCCACGCTGCTCACGTGGCTGGAGCGCGCCTATCCTTTCTACTACGCCAAGATCATCGAGGCCGGCAGAACGTCCCGCGCCCGGCGCGGGCATTCCAACGCCATAGCCCAGGCCTACAACCACCTGATAATGCCGCTGGCCTCTTTCCAGGACCAGCTGACGCAGGCGCTGTGGGGCATAAAGGATTTCGAGACCCGCTTCGGTTTCAGGCCCGACGCCATGTGGCTGCCCGAGGCCGCCGCCTCCGACGCTACGCTGCGCCTGATGATCGACCTGGGCATGAAATACGTGATACTTTCCCCCTACCAGGTGCAGAAGATACGCCCGCTGGGCGCGGCGGCCTGGGAGGACACGACGCTGGGCGAGTTCGACACCACGCGCCCTTACGCCTGGACCGACAGCGCCGCCGAGGGCGGCACCGGGCGCAGCATAGCGGTCTTTTTCTACGACGGGCCGCTGTCCAAGGCCGCGGCCTTCGAAGGCCTGCTGCGCGACTCCTCCGTTTTCGCCGACCGCGTGGAGGCCTGCTACAGGCCCGGCGGCCACGGCCCCCAGCTGGTGAGCCTGGCCGTGGACGGCGAGACCTTCGGGCATCATCATAAGTTCGCCGAGCTGACGCTGGCGCACGCCTTCCTGCACGAGTTTAAGCGGCGCCGCATCACGGCGGTGAATTTCGCCCAGTACCTGGCGGCCAATCCCCCCCGCTGGGAGGCCGCGCTGAAGCCCGGCCCCGACGGAGAGGGCACCGCCTGGAGCTGCGCGCACGGGCTGCGGCGCTGGAAGGGCGGCTGCGACTGCGGCGGAGAGAACAACGCCAGCCTTAACTGGCGCCTGCCCCTGCGGGCGGCGCTGAACACGCTCAGGGACGCCGCCGCCGGCGTTTACGCGGCGGAAGCGGCCAAGTTCTTCCGCAGCCCCTGGGACGCGCGCAACGCCTACGCGCAGCTGCTGCCGGCCGGCTCCGCCGCCGCCGAGGAAGCTTTTTTCGCCGCGCAATGCGACCGCGAGCTGAGCCGGGCCGAAAAAAAGCGCGCGCTGGAGCTGCTGGAGATGCAGAAGAACGCCATGTTCATGTTCACCAGCTGCGGCTGGTTCTTTTCGGACATCTCCCGCATAGAGACCATGCAGAACCTGCGCTACGCGGCCCGCGTGGCGGAGACGCTCGCCGACCTGGGCTTCGAGAACGCGGACCGGGCGTTCCTCGCGCTGCTGGAGATGGCCCATTCGAATTACCCCGAGGCCGGCAGCGGGCGCAAGCTCTACGACCGCCTGGTGGCCGAGAACCGGCTGGCCCGGCAGAAAGCCGCCGCGCTGCTGATAGCCGAGAACCTGCTGACGGACCGCCGGCCCGACGAAGCCGGCGACGCCGCGCTGCGCGTGGATGAGCGCATGAACCGCTCCGGCACGCTGTGCATGCGCGGCACGGTGGAGGCCCCGGGCGCCCGCGGCCCCTCCCCTTTCGCCTTCTGCTACCTGCGCCACGGCGAGGAATTCCCGGTGATGTACTTCGCGGAGCCTGCCCGCGCCCCGCGGCTGCGCGAGTTCTTCCTGCTGGCCGAGCCCGCCGACATAGCGATGGCGCTGGAGAAGGAAAGCGGCGTGGCGCGGGTGAGCTTCGAGGATTTCTCGTGGGAGGAAAAGACGCTGTACGCCTGGATGCTGGCCGACGCGGCCAAGAACGGGCACGCGGGCGCCGTGCTGAAGATACTCAACGATTACCTTTACCTGCTGCTGCGCCTGCCCGAGCGCACGCTGGGCTCCTGGGCGCCGCTGCGCGCGCAGGCGGCCGATTACGCGCGCCAGGCCGCCGACGTGGTTTTCAGGAGCGCGGCCAGGAACCCGTCGCCGGAGAACCTGGAGGCGCTGGCGAACCTGGCGGGCAGCCTGAAGGCCGCGGGGCTCGAGGCGGGCTTCGAGCCGGTGCCGGAGGCGGCGGCCGGGCTGGCCATGCAGGTTACGCGCGCGGCGCTGGCCGAGCCCTCGGCGGAGACGCTGACGCAGCTGCTGCAGCTGCTCAAGGCGGCCCGCTACCTGGGCTCGGGCAACCTGCTGTTCCACCTGCAGAACGGGCTTACCGGCCTGTTCGCGGCGGCCCAGAAGGACGAGCTGCCGGCCGGCCTGCTGCCGCTGGTGAAGGAACTGTATTCGCTCTCCGACATATTGATAGAGCGGTTCAACCTGAAGCTCGAGCAGCTGGAAAAAGCCGGGAAGAAAGCGGAATAGGTCCGGGCGAAAAAAGGTCCCGCGGCGCCTTTTGGGCCGCGGGACCTTTTTTATATTACTTCTATTTGCCGGCCGCCGCTTTTTCCGCCTCGGCGGTGGAGAACACCCGGTAATCCACGGCGGGAAAGATATTGTCCCGCCATTCGATATCGCCGAGATACCCCTCTTCTATGCGGTTGCCCATGATCTGCTCGTACAGCCCGGTGAAGCGGTGCGTGTGGGCCACGAAGCGCTTGGTGGAATAGCTTTTCGCCGTGCCCACCGTCATCAGGAACGCCCAGTCGGAGGACATGCCCAGCACCACTTCGCGCGCGCACTGGTTGAGCGCGCGCTTCAGGATGCCGTCGGCCGCCGGGAACTTGTTGGCCAGCTCCACCATGCGCTCCACCTGCTTGTGCAGGTGGCGGTACATCCAGTCGTTGGTGCCGTTGAGCCACACTTCGTTGTAGCCCTTGTCCCCCCACGTGGACATGGAAGGCTGCACCACCTGGTTGTCGGGGTGCAGGGAAAGGTACTCGCTCGGCGTCACCATCTTGATGGTCTTCTGGTCGTGGTGGACCTTCTTGAACAGGAACTCCAGGAAGTCCACGCCCTCGTACCACCAGTGGCCGTACAGTTCCGCGTCGTACATGGAGACGACCACCGGCTTCTTACCGAGGAAGTGGTTGAGGTGCTCGATCTGCCGCTCGCGGTTGAACATGAAGTTCCCGGCGTGGGAGGCCGCCATCTCGCGGGCCTCGGCAGGGTTGTAGGGCGCTTTTTCGTTGAGCTGCACACGGCCGGTGATCTTGCAGTACTTCATGCCGATGTTGCGGCGCACGCCGTCCTGGTGCAGGTAGGGCTTCACGTAATCGTATTCCAGGTCGTAGCCCAGGTCGCGGTAGAACTCGCGGTAGCGGGAATCGCCCGGGTAGCCGGTCTCGGCGCTCCACACCTGCTGCGCGCTCTCCATGTCGCGGCCGAAGGCGGCCACGCCGGAGGGGCAGTACACCGGGGCGTACACGCCGTAGCGGGGCCGCGGGCTGCCGTAGATGATGCCGTGCGTCTCGAGGAAGAAATAGCGGATGCCCTGCGCCTTCAGGTAGACGTCGTCGCCGGGGTTGTAGGCGCATTCGGCCAGCCAGATGCCGCGCGGGCCGCGGCCGAAATGGGTGCGGTAGTCGTCGGCGGCCAGCTTAATCTGGGCGTGGACGGCCTCTTTCCTGAGCTCCAGCGGCAGGAAGCCGTGCGTGGCGCCGCAGGTGATGATCTCGAGCTTGCCCATGTCCTGGAACTTCTTGAAGCCGGCCAGCACGTTGCCGTGGTAGTAGTCCTCGTAAAGCTCGCGGATGCGGCGGAACTTGGTCTCGTACATCTTGGCCACTTCGAGGAACTGGGTGTTGCGGTTGCGGACCACTTCCTTCTCGGCCAGCTCCAGGCGCAGGCTGTAGTAGCGGCGGAAGCGCTCGCGCAGCAGGGGGTCCGCCATCATGTTGCACAGCGGCGGCGTGATGGACATCGTCACGCGGAAATCCGTGCCTTCGGCGGTCAGCCGCTCGTAGACGTCGAGCAGCGGGATATAGGTCTCGCACATGGCCTCGAAGAACCAGTCCTCTTCGAGGAAATCCTCATACTCCGGGTGGCGTATGAAAGGCAGATGGGCGTGAAGTACCAGCGAGAGGTAGCCTTTTTCTTTATTTGCCATCTGTGGTGGTAGCCCTCGTGACCTTTATGTCTATCTCCCTTGAATCGGTCTCGTCCTTGGACACCGCTTTTATAGGCAGGTCCACTATGCCGTCGGGCAGCGCGAAGCGCATGGAGAAAGTGCCGTCGGGGTTAAGGTTCACCTTGCGCCCGGACACGGTCACGAAAGCGTCGGGCTCGGTGGCCCCGTACAGTATCAGCTCGCAGTCCGCCACCAGCCAGAATTTCTTCCCGGCCTGCTTCTGCGGCGCCTGCGGGGCCGCCATGGAGCTTACGCCCCAGGACGAAGCGCGGGAGAACACGGCGCGCAGCATCTCCCAGCGCTGCGCCAGGCTCTTGGCCACCTCGCCGGAGCCCTTGCCGATGTATTCCACGCCGGAAAGCTGCAGCAGCTTGTCGAAATCGGCGGTGACGGCCATCCATTTTTCGTCGGTGACGTCCGAGACCCGGCCGGCCGGCAGGTTGACGGTATTGGTCCTGACCAGGCTGACGAAGGCGCCGTCGGGCAGCGCGAGGCCCACTTCGCAGCAGTAGGCCCTGCCGCTTTCCTGCACGTTGACGTACCAGCTCTTGGCGTCGTGCATCACGGGAATGTCGAAATATTTGCCGGCGGCGTCGCCTTCCGCCACTTCGCGGACGCGTATGACCTGGCGGCCTTTCTGGAAGATGTCGGCGCCGTGGAGGCGGCAGGCTTCTTTTTTGGAATTTTCCGTTATTTCCCAGTAAATGAACATCCAGTTGGGATCGCGGGGCAGCAGGGACGCTTCGGTGGTCCCGTAATTCTCGGGCAGCGCCTTGTGTTCGGCCTCCGGAGCGTTGTTACCTTTGTTTATTTTACCGGACGAAGTCATTGTTCTCTCCTCCTGTTAGCGTATCCGCTCCCGCGCGGGCTGACAGCCTGCGGGAACGTCACGGAAACCCCCTGAAAAACTTAGCGGGGGCCTGCTATATAAAATGTTCTGCAACAGCCCCATACCCTGAACATAATGATACAAAATCAGGCCTCGAAAGACAATAACGGCCGGGGCCTCACCCCGGTGTAAAACCGCTGCCCAGCAGCGGAGAACCGGGAGGCAGGCCGTAGGTGCGGGCAAGGCTCGCCACCGTCAGCATTTCAGCGGCCGGCCCGAAGGAGAATTCCCCCCCGCCGCGCAGCAGCAGGGCTTTGTTGCAGCCCAGGCGGGCCAGGGCCGGTTCGTGCAGCACGGCCGCCACGGCCATGCCGCGGCCTGCCAGCCGCGAGAGCAGGGCCATTATATCGGCCTTGTATTTAAGGTCAAGGTGGGAAGTGGGCTCGTCCAGCAGCAGCAGGGAGGCTTCCTGCGCCAGGGCCTGCGCGATAAAGACCAGCTGGCGCTCGCCCGTGGACAAGGTATTTATGGACCGCGGCGCCAGGCGGGTCAGGCCCGTCTCCTCCATGGCCAGGCCGGCGGCGGCGCGGTCTTCTGCCGAATAGCCGCGCCAGAAGCCCGCGCGCCCGGTGCGGCCCAGCAGCACGGTCTCGGCCACCGAAAAATCGTAAGGGGTGGAGGTTTCGCTGGGCACGAAGGCCGCCAGCCGCGCCAGCCGCCCCGGGGCCATGGCGCCGGGCGCTTCGCCTTTTATCTTCACCCCGCCGCCCTGCGTTTTCAAATACCCCGTAAGCAGCTTGAGCAAAGTGGACTTGCCCGAGCCGTTGGGACCCAGCACGCACATGAAATCCCCGCGCCGCAGCTCGAAGGACAGGCCGGCTATGAGCGGCGCGCGGCCGTAGGAAAAAGTGAGGCCCTCGGCCTTAAGCAGCGGCATCGGGCCTCCTGCGCCACAGCAGCCACATGAAGAACGGCGCGCCGGCCAGGGCCATGATAACCCCCGCCGGGATCTCCACCGGGGGAAAGAAAGCGCGGCCGGCGGCGTCGGCGGCGGCGAGCAGCGCGGCCCCGCCGATGGCCGAGGCCGGCAGCAGGCGGCGGGCGGACGGGCCGGCGGCCAGGCGCACTATATGCGGCGTCATAAGCCCCACGAAACCGATGGTGCCCCCCAGCGCCACCGCGGCCGAGGTGGCCGCGCAGGCCAGCGCGAAGAAGATCAGGCGCTCGCGCCCGGGGTCGGCCCCCAGGTGGTAGGCTTTCTCTTCGCCCAGGGACATGGCGTCCAGCGCGCGCCAGCGGCTCATGGCGGCCGCCGCCGCGCAGGCTATGATCAGCGCCGAGGCCAGCAGCACGCGGGGCTCTACGGCGTAAAGCCCGCCCAGCACGAAATAGAACAGGGAGAACGAGCGCTCGCGCGCCACGCTGAGCGTGAGCATTACCAGCGCGGAAAGGAAAGCGCTTACCGCCACGCCGGCCAGCACCAGCGACGCGTCGGACAGGCGGCCGGCCACCCGCGCCAGCCAGTAGGCCAGGAAAGTGGCGCCGAAAGCCCCGGCGAAGACGGCCAGGAAAAAAACCGGGGAAGTGCGTTCCACGCCGGCCAAAAAACAGAACACCGCCGCGGCGGTGGCGCCCGAGGAAGTGCCCAGGATGTAGGGGTCGCTGAGCGGGTTCTTCAGCACGCCCTGGAACAAGGCGCCGGCCAGCCCCAGCGCGGCCCCCACGGCCAGCGCGGCCAGCGTGCGGGGCAGGCGCAGGTTAAGGATAACGGCGGCGTCGGAAAGGCCGGCGGGGCCGGCGGCCAGCGAAAAGGCCGCCGCGGCGGCCAGCGCCAGCAGCAGCAGCAGAACGGGCTTATTTCTGCCCATACAGGAAGCCTTTCAGCCTGGCTATCTCGGAGAACAGCCTGGGGGCGGGCCGCGAGAACGCGTCCCGGTCCAGGCCGGTAATGATGCGCCCTGCCCGCACGGCCGCGAGCGTGCCGGCCATAGGCCGGGCCAGGAACTCTTCCCTGCTGCCCGAAAGCAGGATGACCGCGTCGGGGTCCAGCAGCAGCACCTCTTCCCACGAGGCCTGGAAATAGCCTCTTTTTTCTTTGCCGAAGATGTTGGCGCCGCCGGCCAGGCGGATGGCGTCGGTCAGGAAAGAGTCGGCCCCGGGGGTCCAGCCGCCGGTGTCGGCCTCCATATAGACCTTAAGCGGCTTTTCAGGAAGGGCGGCCGGCAGCAGGGCTTTCAGGCTCCGCTCCAGCTTTTCGGCCTGCGGGCGGCGGCCGAGCTCGGCGGCTATGCGGCGGATGGTGGCGAAGATATCGCGCACGTTCTTTTCTTCGGGCAGGGCCACCACTTTTACGCCCAGCCCGGCAAGCTGTTTCGCCGAGGAGGCGGCGGCCCAGGCCCCAGTAAAGACCACGTCGGGCTTCAGCGAGTACACCTTCTCCACGTTGGGGCGCAGGTAATCCCCGGCCTTCTCGACGGACGCGGCGGCGGGCGGCCAGGTGCAGAAATTGGTGACGCCTACAAGCTCGCTGCCGGCGTCCAGCGCGAATATTATTTCGGTGTAGGAGGGCATCAGCGAAACTACGCGCCGCGCCTGTACGGCAGGCGCGAGGACCGGCAGCAGGCAGCAGCAAAGGAGCAATTTGATCTTCGCCATAAATAAAAAAGCCCAACCCGAAAAGGTTGAGCTCCGCCTCAGTTCCCCCTCGGATCCCGGCCGCGGCACGCGGCGGGTTTGCATTTGACCGGGCTTGCTTCCTGCGGAGAAGCTTACCGTTGCGGGGCAGCCGGAGATTCGCACTCCGTTCCTTATGCAATACAGTTATTCTAGCAAAATACGGCGGGCCGTGAAAATCAGAGAATTATCCAATGCAGGATGAGCCTGAAACCCACCCGAGTTCTAACGCAAGATGAGCCTGATAATGGCCCAGCCTTGAAAGGGCGTTGTATTCCGTTCATAATCTGTAGCCATGACAAT
>CAIRNJ010000034.1 GCA_903879915.1 uncultured Elusimicrobia bacterium | reverse complement strand
CTTCGTTCGGCTCGGGTCTGTCAGTAGCGGCTATCAACGGCCAGGTCAAGGCCGATAACCGGGTACCTACCCCGTCCACCTACACCCCTACCACCGAACTTACCAATTTCTGGGGCAACCTTACCGAGAACACCAAGGACAAGCTCTGCAAAGCCGCCAACATCAAGATCAACCAGGGCGCGAACATAATCCCCCAGATCGGCATAGAGGGCGGGATCAGAAGGGAATTTAAATCCTATCCCGACCAGCGCCTGGCCCTGATAGACGAGATAGGCCTTAAGCTGAACGTGGCGCTCGGGACCGAGCTGCTGAACGTCCCCAACGTGGGCTCGCTGAGCGTGAGCATCGGCGGCGGGTTGGAAGGCAGATCGGTGGTGGTGAGGCCGCTGGAGAACAACAGCTACTGCAAGAACCTGGGGATGCTGGTGAAGCTTTACGACATGAAGACCGCGCTGCCGATGAGCGCCAAGCGCATCAGCGAAATGGAAGTGGGCGAAGTGTGGAAGCTGCCCGTGGTGGTGCGCTACAGCTTCGGCATGGGCGCCGGCGCTAACGTCAACGGCATAGTGAACGTTTCGATAGGCGCCAGCGAGACCAAAGAGCGCAAGCCTACCATCAGCCTCTACAAGATGGACGAGAACAACCTGCGGGTGCGGTTCCGCGTGGACCATGTGACCGTGAAAAGCGTGGGCGCGGCCGTCGGCACCTTCGACATCCCCGCCGGGGACATAGGCGTGATGAGCGGCGAGAACCTGATAGCCAACACGGTGAACAGGACGGTGGCCAGCCAGATCAATAAGTTCATAGCTTTCAAGCTGGGCTACAACTACTACCGCGTGGACGGGCAGAAGCTGCTGCTCGAGTTCACGGTGAACCCTCAGGACCCCGCGCAGGTGGAGAAACTGGCCGAGTTCGTGAAAGGCAACCTGGGCACCATAGAGGCCTTCATAAAGATGGGCCTTCGCTTCGACCAGTTCTCCGAGACCGCCGACACCCAGACCGGCGTGGGCGAACTGGACGAGCTGGCCACCCAGGCGGGCTCCGCGATCGGCGCCAACAACACTTTCGCCGGCACCGACCATTACGATACGCACGGCCATAACTTCAACATCACCATCCCGGTGATACACTCCCACCAGAACAACTGGACCTCCACCTACCACAGGTACCAGTCGCTGAACAGCGGCGCGGGCACCATCCACGTGCAGCAGCGCACCCGCGAATCCAACGGGGATTCCATGAACATCCCGTTCGCCGGCACGCTGATCAAGTACAATTCGAAGAAAGACCTCTACGTGGTGAACCAGGAAGGCCGTGACGGCTCGGTTTCCCGGCCGGTGCTGCTGTACCAGAAGTACGAGGGTTTCGTGCGGCAGGGCGACCCCACGGCGCGGTATATGATCGACAACGCCAACAACGTGCTAAAATACGCCGGGATGAAAGGCGACGGCGTGAACCTGAGCAACACGCTGCCCTCCGCCGATATCTTCCCTCCGCTGCCCCCGCAGGAACATAACTATAACAGCGAGGGCGGGCCCCAGGCCGACCCCACCAAGACCTACCGCTCGGCGGTGATGTCCTTCAAGCTGGTGTTCGCGGAGCAGGCCGTGCAGGACATCATCTTCGCCCCGGCGCAGCTGATCATGAAATCCTTCATGAACGTGATGCGCGAGACCGAAGGCGAGATAATAAATAAAGTGATGGACCTGTTCACGATAGACAAGAAAGGCGAAGTGGCCTACGATTATAAAGCCGTGCAGAAGCGGCTGGGCGTGAGCGCGTTCGACAACAACGGCGACAACGGCACCAACCCGCTGGACATCGTGCGCAACCTGGCCTACGCGGCCACCAAGTTCCTGGAGAAGATCAGCAGCGTGAAAGAGCAGGCCGGCTGGAAAGGGCAGTCCGAGCAGCTGGCGAAAGTGGCGGCTACCGGCGACATGAAATACGAGGACTTCCTTAAAGTGGTCATCCAACTGGTGGACACGCGGCACATCTCCTCCGAGATCTACGTGCATACCGACAAGCGCGTGAAGGGCGAAGCGGACGTGACCCAGAACTACACGATGTTCAACACCCGCGAGAACGGTTTCGACAACACGATAGCCACCGTCAGCCAGATGCGCGAGCGGTTCGCGGCCCCCACCGACCTGACGGACTAAGGCAAAGATAAAGCAGCTACCTCCCCCCGGAGAGCGGGGGGAGCAGGCAGAGAAAACAAAGGAAAACCTAAAAACAACATGATAAAAATAACCGCCAACCGTTCAGCCGCAGCGCTCTTTACCTTGATATTTTCGGTAATTTCAGTTCCGGGAGCCCATTCACAGGTAGCTTACAACGCTCTGGCCGCGGGCGCCGCGCGCGCCGGGCGCCCGAACGTTCCCGCCGCGTCGGCGCCGCGTACCGCCGGCTCCGGCAACGGCGAAAAATCCTTCATCAGCCGTGAATCCCGTAAGATAATCTCGATGGACGATAAAGCCCTGACCTCGGTCCCTCCCGAACAGCGGCTGCAGATGCTCAAGACGCTGCTGCGCGATTCCAACCCCAACCAGAACAACGACAATACCGACTGGGACCAGAAGGACCTTGAAAAAGCCATACTGCGCGTGCTGGCCTCCGCCCCGGACGCCGCCGCTTTCGACTATGTTTATTACCGGCTGGACCACGGCGACCTGGAACGGAAGGCCGGCTGGTATCAGGACGTGCGCGACCTGGTGAATAAATTCCGCGGCACGGTGGTGCCCGGCGACTGGGACGGCCTGTGCAAATACATAGATAATGTGGCTAAGGCCGTTCATTCCGGCCGCAACAAAATAAAATTCCTTATCGACGGCAAAGACCTGATGCCCGTGGCGAAGGACGCCCTGGCCGAAGCGCAGAAGTCCATACATATAGAAGTTTTCCAGCTGCAGGCCGATAATATAGGCCAGGGGCTGGCCGACCTGCTTTCGGCCAAGGCCAAAGCCGGCGTGAAGGTTCGCCTGCTGATAGACGAGCACGGCTCCAAGGTGGACGACGACCAGGCCCTTAGGACTATGCTCGACGGAATGAAAGCCGCCGGCATCAGCGTAATAGTTAAGAAGCCGCCTTTCTTTAAAGACCACCTCGATCACCGCAAAGTGGTGGTGCTGGACGGCAAGACGGGCTTTACCGGCGGCATGAACATAGGCCGGTGGTACCAGGTGGACTGGCACGACCAGCAGACCCTGATAGAAGGCCCGGCGGTGGCCAAACTGCAGGAAGCTTTCGTGGAGCGCTGGCGCAACGCCGGCGGCAGCTTCGGCGCGGACGAAGACCTGTTCCCCGCTATAGCGGAAGCCCAGGACGGGTATGAAACGCAGGTGATACAGCATATCGGCAAAGGCGACCAGAACATAAAAGCCGTCTACCTGCGCGCCATAGGCACGGCGCAGAAATCCATAAGGATAGCCAACCCCTACTTCACCGACGAGGACGTGGTGGACGCGCTGCGCGCCGCGGCCCGCCGCGGCGTGAAAGTGCAGCTGGTGCTGCCGCAGGATAACGATATGGCCATAGTGCAGCACGCTTCCCGCGCCAACTATCCGAAGCTGGCCAAGGCCGGCGTGCAGATCTACGAATACAAAGGCCGCATGGCGCACGAGAAAGTTGCGGTGGTCGACGGCCGCTGGGCCACGTTCGGCTCCTCCAACCTGGACGCGCGCAGCCTGTTCAACAACGACGAGCTTAACCTGATAATCACCGACTACCGGCTGGTGCAGGACATAGAGCTGCGCCTGTTCGACGCTGATCTGGCCAACTGCGAACTGATGAATAATTACTCGCCGGACATTCTGGACCACATGGCGCATCAGGTTTCAGGGCTGCTCTGAAGACCGGCTAAGGCGGAAAACAGTAAAAAGGCGCCTCCGGGCGCCTTTTTATTTCCCGCAGGGCCTACCCGGTATAGGCCTTTTTTTCAGCGGCGCATGAGCATTTGGACACTATAAAGCTCCCGCCGTAAGCCTTATAATATTAAAAGGAAGCGGCGGTACTGCCCCGGCATTATAAGGGACGACATTGATGAAAATATTGAACAACATGCTTATCACTGCGGCGCTCTCCTTTACTGCGGCGGGCCTCCTGTCCGCGGCTGATTTTGACAAAGACCTGAAGAACATCGAGAACAGGCTTGCCGCCTACGAGCCGGATTCTATCGGCGAGGGCCCGGCCGTAGCGCCCGTCCCCGCCGCGGCGGCGCCCGTGTTCGGCACAAAATGGTGGAGCGTCAGCTTTTTCGGCTCGGCCCACAAAGCGTCGGCCAAGGCCGCGCTGAAGTTCATCAATCCCGGCGTTTTTCCGGACATAAAGATCGCGGCCGACGTGCTCAAGGAAGGCAGCAACGATGAAAGCGGCCACCTGAGCAGCGAAAAGAACGGCGGCCCGGTTCAGGAGCTCTGGTTCGGCAGGACCCCTTTCAGCAGGGGCGGGGTGCTCTGGAACTACGAGCATTTCAAGTTCACCGAAGCCTACGAACGGCTGGGCACCATCTGCCATCTTACGCAGGACCAGGCGGTGCCGGTGCATGTGGCCAATATCAAGCACGGCATCAGCGACAGCTTTGAGGGGTATTACAGCAACGACGTAAGGATCTCGGCCAGGCGCGACAGGGAGGACCTGGAGCCCTGGGCCTATTACCAGGTGCTGCAGGACGAGACCAGGAGCAAGCTGCCCGGCTGGACCGACCCCGAAACGGGGCTGCCTTACTGGGTAAACGCGCCTGACGCGCCGCCCTTCGGCTCTGACGTGACCTACGGCCCCTGGGGGCATTACGGCGGCCGCAGGAACCACGATCTCTACGCCGTTCCTCCTCCCCAGGACAACAGCGACAGCGGTAATAACAATACCGCCTGGATCACCGCGCACCCGGAGATACGCGAGCAGCAGCTGGCGGTCTCAGGCGCCGTCACCGTGAGCGTGCTGGAATCCGCCTCCAAGCGCCTGCCGCCGCTGGTGCAGAGCCTTTCCGTGAGCACTATTTCGGTGCGTTCGCTGCCGGGCGGGGACAGGCTCGGCCGCCAGATAAAATTCAATATTTACGAGAACCGTTCGCCCGACGTCACTTACGCGGTGAACGTGTACAAGGACGGTTCGTATATAGGAACGGCCGTGACCGGCGCCGCCTCGCTGTTCCCGCCCAAGGACGGCGCGCTGATGTTCAGCGGGGCTATTACGGCCTACTGGTGGGACGGGATGGTGGACTTCAAACCCCTGCCTGCCGGAGATTATGAGCTGTACGTGCGCGTGCTGGACGCCGACGGCAACACCACCCCCGACGAGGTCAACATCGACGACCTGCCCGACAACGATATCCGGGCCGCGGTAACGATCCCCTTGCCCGCGCTGAATTAAAACCTTTTCTTTATCGGCGGCTTGGTATTGCCGGTCTCGATAATAGGCCCCGAGATAATGGGCCTATCCGTAGTGATGCCCGGCTTTGTGGCAATGCCCGGCTTTGTGGCGATGCCCGGTTTTGTTGTGACGCCGGGTTTTGTGCCGATGTCGGGGTTCGTGGTGGCGCCTGGTTTTTGTATCGTCGTGCCGGTAGTGCCTGTTGTCCCGCCCAGCCGGGTGGATAGGTCATTGTTCAGCTTTTGATTGAAGTCAGTGTTGTTGGCGGAGCCTTTCATGGCGGAGTTGACCATGGTGCGCAGCTCGCTCGAGCTTATGGCGCCGGCGTTGCCCGACACCGCCAGCCTGTTCTGAAGCTGGCCGACTATCGTATCCACATTTTTTTCCTGGGTCGTGCCGGCCCGGGAAGTATCGGCGCCAAGGGTAGCGCTTTTGCTGTTCAGGGCGGTCCCTGTATTAAGCTTCGGGATGGTGGTCATTTCAGTAGCGGCGGCCGATTTTGTGCCGATGGCGCCGGCCGCGCTTTTTGTGCCGATGGCGCTGGCCGCGCTCTTGGCGCCGAGAGCGCTCGTCGGGCTCTTGGCAACGGAGCTGCCTGCCAGGCTTTTGGTGCCTGAGGTTCCGGCGAGGCTCTTGGTTGCGGCGCTGCCTGTCAGGCTGCCCGAGCCGGAGGTCCCGGTCAGGCGCTTAGTAGCGGCGGCGCCTGTTGTGCTTTTGGTGCTGATGGTTCCCGGCGTGCTCTTCGTGCCCGTGAAGCCTGCCGTGCCCGCGGAATTTTTTCTCGATATGGAACCATCTTCGGAAGATTTAGCGCCGGGCCTCGATGGAACGTTCGTTGACGCGCCGCCGTAAGCCCTCGCCTTCTTCTCCCCGCCGGCCTGGGCATCCGCGTTGGCCCCGTCCCTGTTGTGCCCGGAGCTCCGCGCGCCCTTCGCGGCGGCGTTCCCGTCGGCGGCGCCTTCCCGGGGGTCGCCGCGCCTTTGAGAGCTTTCTCCGTTCCCGTCCACTTGTTCCACCCCGCTTTTCCTGCTTAAGACCTCTTTGCGCAGTTCCTTGCGCTGCTTCTCTTCCATAGGCGCGTAAGTCTTGGCCAGCGAGCCCAGCTTTTTGCGCGCGGCAATGATGTCCGAATCGCTGATCTTGAGGTCTTTCGTTTCATAGGGCGAGATAAAATCCATTTCTTTTTTTATCTTCACTTCGTGGCGGGGGGTCAGCATGACGCTGTTGCCGACAGGGTTGCCGGCCCCGTCCAGGCTTGTTACCAGGACCTGCCCTTCGTCGAAGATGGTGACCGCCGTTTCCTCGCTGTCGGCGGCGTAGTTCATGGCGAATTCAGTGCCGCGCACCGCGGCCACCGCGGAGGGGGTGCGGACCTCCATGGCTTCGAGGCGCTCTTTCAGGCCGGTGACCTTGGCCACGAACCTGCCCGCGCGGAGAATAAAAGAGGAGCTCTTGTGCCTGAGCGTTTTCATTTCGAATACGCTGGAGGGGTTCAGCGCTATTATTCCCCTGCCGTCCAGGCTGATATCGGCTTTTGAGTTCTTGCCGGTCTTTACCGTATCGCCGTCCTCCAGCGGGACCCCGCGCGCGAGGGCCGTCCATTTGCTCCCTTCCGCGCTCTGTCTAAGGTAAACCTTGCCGCGTATGTTGTAAACCCTGGCGTCCCAGTTCCCGTCGTCGGCTTTTCCCGCGGGAGCGCCCTGCGCGCCCGCAAAACCGCTTAATGCCGATATAACGGCGAAAAGCGCCGTAAATTTTTTTATGGTTTTCATTTCCCGGTTCCCCCGTACGCGAAGATCCCGCAGCAGCGGATACATGAATATTATACACCCGCGGCAGCGTTTTTCAAGTGCGATTCTGCCCGGCCGCGGGAATTGGATTAAAGATATAATATTCCCGGTGAAAAGAATTTTGTTAAAAACAGCGGTATTCGCTGCCGGCGCCGTTCTCCTGGCCCTTTGCGCGGAAGCGGCGCTGCGCGTGCTGGGCAGCCGCTATGTTACGGAAGTCCCGGTTATAGAACGGCATGCCGGCGACGCGTATACTATCCTGTGCGCGGGCGATTCGTTCACCTACGGCGCCGGCGCGCCCGCGGAAAGCAGCTATCCCCGGCAGCTGGAAGGCCTGTTAAAGGCCAGGTTCCCCGGCCGCGCGTTCCGGGTAGTGAACGGCGGCGAGGTGGCGCAGAACACCGCGCAGGCGCTGCGCTGGCTGCCCGGCGCGCTGGCTAAAGTGAAGCCCGACTGCGTGGTGCTGCTGTCGGGCGGGGCGAACTCCTGGAATTACTGGGGCTACCGTGCCGGCCCCGGCCCGGCGCGCTGGCCTTTTTACGAGCGTATCCGGCTGCTGCGGCTGGCCCGGCTTTTATGGCGGTCGGCGGCGCGGCCGGAGAGCGGGCCGGAAAGCAGGCAGCGGCTGAAAGCGGCCGGCCCGGCCCAGATAGCGTGCATGAACGCCAATCAGAAGGCGGCCGATTCCGCGGCCGGCCTGAAAAATGCGCTGGAGCTGTGCGAAAAAGCCGCGGCCGCAGACGGCCGCGACGTGCTTTCCATGGCCAACCTGGGCATGCTGCATATAAATCACGGCAGCGCGGAGGAGGGGCTGCGCTGGCTGAAGAAGGCCGTGGAAATAGCCCCGGAAAACAATCAATTGTACAGCAGCATCTACGCCGGCAACCTCCGCCTGAATAACAGGGCGGAGGCGGAGAAATGGCTTAAGCTGGGCGCCATAAAGAGCGGCGGCGCCGCGCCGGCCTCATTTTCGGGCGGCCTGGACACCGGCGCGTGGCTGAGGAAGGACCTGGACGAGATCATCGATCTCGTGGCGGCCCGCAAGATCGGGCTTATCATGCAGAATTATCCTTCCGTAGGGGAGGACCTGGCCGGCACCAGGCGGGCTTCGGAGATAATACGGGAGGTCGCCGCCGCGCGGGGCGTGCCTTTCGTGGACCAGGGCGCGGTGTTCGCGCGGCTGACGGCGAGGGGACAGCGGGATGAATATTTCGCCCGCAAAGACCCGCACTGTTCCGCGCGCGGCTACGGCGTGATGGCCGCCCAGGTGGCGGACGCGCTGGTAAAGGAACGGTTCGTCCCCGCCGCCGTCCGCCCGTAACTATAGCGCGGCGGCATGGGACAGGCTGCTTTTTGCCGTGTAGCTCAAGGCTGTTTTTATCCTTTCGGCCCTTGCCCGGGAAGCGCCCATTTTTCCGTCTTTTATAAGTCCCAGCGTGGCGCCCATCCAAACTTTAAAATGTTTTTCCTGCGTATTTATGGAGCTATTCATACTGCCCCCTTGCCGCTGCCGTTACGACTATAGTATACAATATATTTTTTACAGCCGTTTGTCTGTCTTTTTACGTTATTTTGTCTAAAATTTGACACCGTTCGGCGCGGCTATCCGGCAACAGGAAAGTAAAAACAAAGCCGGGCTGCTTGCCCGGCTTTGGCCGTATAAGGCGGCTATTACCCGTTCAGGGCAGCGGGTTCCGGTAATTCGAGGCGTTCACTTCGCCCAGCTCGGGGCCGAGCAGGCCTTTGCCCTGCAGGTATTTAGGCACCCAGACCGGCATGGTGGCGCGCAGGTTGTAGGCCAGGTAGGGGATGGTCCACATGGTTATCCGCTGCGCCTCTGGCAGCACGCGGTTGATGACGATGATAAGGTTGTTGGTGCAGTTGTTGGTTATGGTGTGGTAATATTCGCCCTCGCGGTTCACCGCGGCCAGCTTCACGCTTTCGCGCAGCAGCTGCACTTTCTGGGCGTGCGAAAGGTTCTTCACGGCATAAGGGATAAGGCGGGCTTTGTCCATCAAAGCCGACCTGGCCGCGTAATCCTCCCAGGTGGTA
Organism: uncultured Elusimicrobia bacterium; assembly: GCA_903879915.1. Taxonomy (GTDB): domain Bacteria; phylum Elusimicrobiota; class Elusimicrobia; order Elusimicrobiales; family UBA9959; genus UBA9959. Next base: position 19,952 of record CAIRNJ010000034.1, on the reverse strand, counting down.
AGCAGCCAGACGATGCCGAACTTGTTCTTCAGCCCGTCCACCAGGCCGTATTCCTGCCCGTCGCGCAGGAAGGCTTCGATGGAAAGGGTGAGGGCCGAGGCCTCGTTCCCGTCGGCGTCGGTCAGCCCGCCCTTGGCGAAGGTGAAGGCCAGCAGCGAATGCGCCGCTAGCCATTCGGGGGGGAAGGGTTTTTTTACGAAATATACTTCTTTGACCAGTTCAGGCCGTATCCTGGCGGTGGCCCAGTCGAAAGAGTCTTTTTTAGGGGTGCTGCCGTAAAGCCAGCGCACGTTGCCCACGGTCAGTGCGTCGGGGGAGTCCGAGAGCACCTGCGCGCGGCGGCGGTCGGGCTGGTAGGGCGGCAGCTTTATCTCGGCGGCCGGGTTATACACCGCGACTTTTACTACTTTCAGCACGGACATGTCGTCCGCCTGTTTCGCCTTGGCCTCCACGCGCACGCTGAGGCCGTTGAACTTGCGCGCGCCGCGGACCGAGAGGTCCAGCTGGAAAACGCGGCCGTCCGGCGAGTTCAGCAGCACCCGCTCCTCATGTATGGCCAGTACGCCTGTAAGCGAGTAGCTTACGCCCCAGCTTTTATCTGCCGGGAGGGCGGCCGCGTCCAGGCCCTGCGCCTGTATGGCGGCGGCGTTGAGGGCCTGTAGGTCCTCGAAATCCGTGGTCCGGGCCTGGGCGAAAGAGAAGAAAATAGAGATCAGGGGAACAGAAAGGAAAAGCCTTTTGGTCATATATTGATTTTAATAAGAAAGCTTAGGCGCCGACAGTGCCAAAGGCCCGCCAAGCCGGGGAAATAGTTCCTACGCCGGCCTGGGCCCTCTGGGCCTGTCCGCGCGGTCTTCCCTGTAATGAATTTATTCCGAGAGCTCGGCGCGGCCGCGCAGCAGGCGGTGATAAGTTACGCCGAAGCGGTGCGCCTCGTCCCTGAGCGCCTGCAGCAGCCGCAGGCCGGGATTGGCGCGGTCGAGGAGCAGCGGCAGGGCGCGGCTGGGCATGAACACTTCCTCCAGGCGCTTGGCCAGGCCGATGACGGGGATCTTCAGGCCTGCGGCGCGCAGGGCTTTCATGGCCGCTGCCAGCTGGCCCGGGCCGCCGTCTATCAGCAGCAGGTCGGGCAACTCCTCGCCGCTCTTTTTGAACTGCGCGAGTCTCCTGCCCACTATCTCCTCCATCATGGCGAAATCGTTGCCGCCCTCCGGCGTGTTCTTGAAATTGATGCGGTATTTGCGGTAATGCGCCGCGTTCTTTTCGCCGTTGATGAAACAGACCGACGAGCCCACGGCCTGCCTGCCGAAGAGGCTGGAGGTGTCGAAGGCCTCTATGTGAACGGGGGGGCGGGCCAGGCCCAGCGCTTTTTTAAGCTCCGTCACCGCTCCCGTGCGGCGGGTGGCCTGCGCCAGGAAATCCTCGTCCAGCTTGTGCACCACCACGCGCTCCGCCATATGGTCGAACGCGCCCAGGAAGTCGCGGTACATCCCCGCCTGCTCGTAGGCCAGCTCGCCGGCGGCGCGCTGCATCCGGGCCTTGAAAGCGAGGCGGAGCTTTTCAAAATCGCCTTTAAGGAAATCGGCCACCCGGTCCGTCAGCGCGCCGTAGGCGGTTTTCGAGATCTTCCCCGCGCAGGGCGCGGTGCACTGGCCGGTGTGGAAATAAAGGCAGGCTTTTATCTTGCGCTCGTCCAGCGGCCGGTCCGCCGAGAAGTCCCAGCGGCAGCGGCGCAGGTTTATGAATTTTATGCGCCAGAGATAGGCCGTGAGCTTTTTCAGCGGCTCCACTTTTGGATACGGCCCGAAATACCGCCCGCCGTCCCGGGTGCGCCGGCGGGTGAAGATCAGCCGCGGAAAATCCTCGCGCGTGAGCTCCAGGTACGGGTAGGATTTGGAATCCTTCCACATCTCGTTGAAGAAGGGCTGCAGGCTGTAGATCAGCTGGCGTTCGGTGAGCAGGGCTTCGCGCTCGCTGGCGGAGGCTATGTAATCTATGCTGCGTATCAGCGCCACGAGGTTCGGGACCTTGCCGCGGGTGTCGGAGGGGTTCTTGCGGAAATACTGCGCCACGCGGTGGCGCAGGTCCTTGGCCTTGCCCACGTACAGCACGCTTCCCGTGACGTCGCGCATCAGGTAAACTCCGGGGCCGTCGGGCAGGTGCGAGAGGTCCATCAGAACCTGCCTCCGGTCAGCAGCGTTCTTTCTTCCACCTTCAGCGCCCTGAGCAGCAGGAAATAGACGACTACGGCGGCGGGGACGGCCGCGGCGGTGACGGCCAGCGGGCCGGCCGGGGCCAGGGTTTCGCGCAGGGCGAGCGCGGTCAGGCCGGAGACGGCCGCCGCCAGCGCGGGGCGCAGCAGCGGCAGCGCGCGGGGGCTGAAGCCGGCGCGGCGCCGCAGGGCGGCCAGGAAAGCCAGGGCGGCGGCCCAGGAACTGAGGGAAGTGGCCAGCATCAGGCCGCCGGCGCCCAGCGGGCCCATCAGCGGCAGGCACAGCAGCGCGTTAAGCGCCAGCTGCAGCGAAGTGATGACGATGGGGTCGCGCTGCCGCCCCATGGCGTACAGCGCGGCGGCGGCCACTTTATTCACGCCGTAAGCGGGCAGGCCCAGCGCCAGCCAGAACAGGGCGTTGGCGGTGGCCCGGCTCTGCTCAGGGGAGAAATTGCCGTGCTCGAACAGCGCCCGGCAGACGGGCAGGGCGGTTATGGCCAGGCCCAGCGCAGCCGGCAGCATGATCAGCCAGGCGGCGGAGAGGGCGGGCTGCAGCCGGGCCCGGAAGCCTTCGGCGTCGCCGGCGGCCGACCGGGCGGCCAGCTCCGGCAGCGACAGCGTGGCGGCGGTGGCGGCGAACATGGAGACCGGGAACTGCACCAGCCTGGCCGAGTTATAGATGGCCGTGATGGCGCCCGGCGCGAGGAAGCTGGCGAAGGCGGTGTTTATCAGCAGCGAGAGCTGGTCCTGCGCCAGCGTTACCGCGGCCGGCGCGGCGGCCAGCAGGGCGGGGGCGGCGCCCAGGTTCTTCAGCGGGTTGGTGAAGGTAAGGGCGTAGCCTTCGCGCCGCAGGGCCGGCAGCAGCGCCAGGGCCTGCAGCAGGCCGGAGGCGGAAGCGACGGCGGCTACCAGTATCATCTTGCTCCGCGCGTCCAGGCCGCCGAAAAAGCCGGAGCGGAAGCACAGCAGCAGGGCTATCACACAGACCGAGAACAGCGCGGGGGCCAGCGCCGGCAGCAGGAACCTGCGCGCGGAGTTCAGCGCCGCGGTAAAAAGCGCCGCCGTGTTCACGAACAGCAGGTGCGGCATCAGCGCGGCCGCCAGCACCGCCGTGAGCGCCAGCTGCCCCGGGACGCCTTTGAAGCCCCAGGCGGCCAGGGTCACGAGCTCGCGGCTGAAAACGACGCCGGCCAGGCACAGCGCGGCCGAGCCGCAGAAGATGACCGTCCAGGCGGAGGCGAAGAAAGCGCGCGCCGCCTCCGGGCTCCGCGTTTTTTCCTTTTCCAGCAGCGGGATGAAAACGGAGTTCAGCGCCCCTTCCCCGACGGTGCGCCTGAAAACGTTGACCAGCCGGAAAGCGGCGTAGTAGGCGTCGGCCAGCGCCCCGCCGCCGAAAAAAGCCACCAGCAGGGCGTCGCGCGCGTAGCCGAGCAGCTTCGTAAGCAGGCCCGCCCCGGCCAGGCCGGAGAAGCCGCGCGAGAACGAGCTGTTTGCATTTTCGGCCATAAAATAATAAACTATATCCACTATGGCAAAACTTAAAACCGGAAGACATACCAGCGCGATCAAAGCCTGGCGCAAATCTGAGAAACTGGCCTCCAAGAACCGGGGCGTTAAGAACAAGATCCGCGACATCTCCAAGGAGTTCATCGCTCTCGCCGAGAAGAAGGATATAGAGAACACGCAGAAGCTGCTCCCGAAAGCTTACGCGCTGCTCGACAAAGCGGCCAAGAAAAGCACCATCCACTGGAAAGCCGCCGCGAGAAAAAAATCGAGGCTGGCGGCGCGCGTTAAGGCCATAGCCCAGAACCCCGCCGTAAAGTAAGCTCTTTCCCCAGGAAAGAAACCCCGGCGCAGTCAGCCGGGGTTTTTACTTGCCCCGCGCTCCGGCGAAGACCGAAAAAGCGCGGGGTTTATTTTCCGCTCGTGATCTCAAAGATCAGCTGGCGTAGCACCAGGCCGGGGTCCCGTTTTGAAGAGGACTTCAGCAGTTCCTCCGCCTCCAGGCAGCGGCGCAGGCTCCTCAGCAGCTTGTCCTCGGTGAACGCGGCGGCGTCGTGCAGCGCGTAATTGTACTGCCCCGGGGACATGCCGGCCTGGTAGCAGGCGGCGGCGCCTTCCCCCGAAGCCGAGATGCGCTTGGCTTTAAGCATCATTTCCATCGCTCTGGAGGTCTGGGCCAGCAGGGCCAGCGGCTCCTCGCCGGCGGCCAGCAGCTGCACCGCGGCCTGGGCCGCGGCGGCCGGATTGCGCGCGCGCATGGCGTTGGAAAGTTCGTACGGGTTCTGGCCGCGCGCGAAGCCGGCCAGCGCCAGCGCGTCCTTGGGCTCGAACACGCGTTCCTGGCCGTGCATATAAAGCATGATCTTTTCCGCTTCGGCGTCCAGCGTCACGGCGCCGGTGCCTATCAGCTCCACCAGCAGCTCCAGCGCCTTCCTGTCGGTCTTCACCCCGCCGGCCAGCAGCTTGTCGTTCAAGTAGGCTTCGGCCTGCGCGTCGTTCATGGACGAAAAATCCACCAGCGCGCAGTCGGCGCCCAGCGCGGGCCCGATGGGATCGGTCTTCTGGCTGTAGTCGCCCAGCAGCAGCAGGCAGGCGCTGGGGCAGGGGGCCGCCAGGTATTCGAGCAGCCGCCGCAGGGGGTCCTTTTTCAGTTTCTCCACCCGCTTTATGACCACGAAGCGGACGTCCGCCAGCATGGGCGCGGTCTGCGCCTCGTCCAGCGCTTCGGCTATGTCCGAAGTTTCGGCGTCGCGCTGCGAGAAGTTGAACGATTCCGGCTTGAAGGAAGCTTCCAGGCGCCTGAGCGCCGCCAGCTTCAGCGCCGTTTCCTCGCCGCACAGGTAATAGACGGGGCGGACGTGTTTCTTCGCCCATTCGTCCTCCATGCTCTTTCGCGTGAGGGTTTGCATAAAGTGTCCGTGCAGGTCCGCCCTAGCGGGGGCCGGGGGCAGGGGTCTCCACCTCCGAGCCGGGCGGCACCCTTTTCTGCGAGGCGCTGGAGACCGCGCCGAAGCCGGAAACGGTGCGCAGCACCACGTCCTTGGCCAGGATCTCCCAGAGGGCTTCCCTGGCCTGTTCCTCGGTGAGCCCGCCGGGGAGGTTCGCCGCCGAGTACATCTTGGTGGCCTGCAGCGCGGGCTCTTCCCAGAGGTAGCGGTTCTCGTTGCGGTCCAGGAAGCGCAGGCCGGCTATCACGTTGAGCTTGTACACGGTGGGGACCATGTTCGCGTCGTACTGGATGGGGGTCAGGATGTAGTGGTTGATCTCCCCGACTATCACGCCCTGGGCCGCGCTTTCCTGCGCGATGGTGTACTCGCCGTTCTTAAGGAACTCGTCTATGACCTTCAGCGTGATCTTCTCCTCGAGCCCGAACTGCTGGGTTTTGTTGGTGAAAGGGCGCACGGCTATGAGCTTGATGTGCTGCGGCAGCTTCTGCTGGGCGGGCTTGTAAAGTATGTCCGAGCCGGCACAGGCCGCCAGTGTCAGCGCCGCGGCAAACACAATTATAGTCCGTTTCATAGGTCCCCCTGAGTTCATTTTACTACGATGCTTACCAGCCGCCCGGGCACTACTATCACCTTTACCACGGTCTTGCCGGCCAGGTGCGGGGCGGCTTTTTCCAGCGCCAGGCGCCGGATCTCTTCCTGCGGCGTGGTTTCCTTCACGCTCAGGCGTTCCTTCACCTTGCCGTTGAGCTGTACGGGTATCTCGATGTCGCGCGAAGCTATGACGCTCTTGTCGGCCGCGGGCCAGGGCTGCTTCATCAGCGTGGCGGCGCCGCCGGCGAGCTCCCACAGCTCGTCGGTGATATGCGGCGCGAAAGGGTGCAGCAGGGCCAGGAAGGTGTTGAAGTCCTCCCGCGAGGTGGTCTCCTGCTCCGTCAGCCGGTTCAGGTAGACCATCAGCGCCGAGATGGCCGTGTTGAACTTCAGCGCCTCTATGTCGGAGCCCACTTTTTCTATGGTCTGGTGGCGCAGCAGGAGGTCGGGGCCGGAGGCTATACCCTCCGTGAGCGCCGGGTGCCGCTCCAGGCCCCAGGCGTAGGCGCGCTTCAGGAAGCGGTACACGCCCTCGATGCCGCGGACGTTCCAGGGCTTGGCGTCTTCCAGCGGGCCCAGGAACATCTCGTAAAGCCGGAACGCGTCGGCGCCGTAGCGCTCGTAGATCTCGTCGGGGTTGATAACGTTCTTCTTGGACTTCGACATCTTCTCCACCATGGGTCTGAGCGTCTCGCCTTCGGGGGTCCTGGCGGTGCCGTCCTCGGCGATGTCGAGCTCGCCGTAGCCGCGGTAGACGCCTTTGCCGTCGCGGTAGGAGTAGGAAAGTATCATGCCCTGGTGCACCAGCTTTTTAAAAGGCTCTTTGGTCGAGACCAGGCCGAGGTCGAACAGCACCTTGTGCCAGAAGCGGGCGTACAGCAAATGCAGCACGGCATGTTCCGTGCCGCCGATGTAAAGGTCCACCGGCATCCAGGCCTTCTCCAGTTCCTTGTCCACGAAAGCGGAAGGGTTCTTAGGGTCTATGTAGCGCAGGTAGTACCAGCAGGAGCCGCCCCACTGCGGCATGGTGTTGATCTCACGTTTCGCGGGGCCGCCGCAGGTCGGGCAGGTAGTGTTAACCCAGGAGTCTATCGCGGCCAGGGGGGATTCCCCTGTACCGGTGGGCTGGAATTTCTCCACTTCCGGCAACAGCAGCGGCAGCTCGCTCTCCGGCAACGGCACGACGCCGCACTTCGCGCAGTGCACTATCGGGATGGGTTCGCCCCAGTAGCGCTGGCGGGAGAATAACCAGTCGCGCAGTTTGAAATTCACCTTGGCGCGGCCTATGCCTTTCTCTCCCAGCCAGGCGGTGATCTTCTTCTTGGCTTCCTGCGTGGGCAGGCCGTCAATGATGCCCGAATTAACTGCGGTGCCGTCGTCGCAGAAAGGGCCTTCTCCTTTCCAGCCGGCCGGCGGTTTCAGCACTTCTATTATTTTCAGGCCGAACTTAACGGCGAACTCGTGGTCCCGGGAGTCGTGGGCCGGCACGGCCATGATGGCGCCGGTGCCGTAGGTGGTCAGCACGTAGTCCGCGGTCCAGATAGGCAACTGCTCGCCGTTGACGGGGTTGACGGCGTAGGCGCCGGTGAATACGCCGGTCTTGTCCTTGGCCAACTCCGTGCGCTCCAGGTCGGACTTATTGCCCGCGGCCGCTATGTAAGCGTCCACGGCGGCTTTCTGCTCCGGGGTGGTCAGCCTGGCCGTCAGCGGGTGCTCGGGCGCGAGCACCATGTAGGTGGCGCCGTAAAGGGTGTCGGGGCGGGTGGTGAACACGGTCAGCTTGCCGCCGTCCGGCAGCGCGAAATCCACTTCGGCGCCCTCGGAGCGGCCTATCCAGTTCTTCTGCATCAGCATGGTGGAATGCGGCCAATCGGTGCCTTCCAGGTCGGCCAGCAGGCGGTCGGCGTAGGCGGTAATTCTGAGCATCCACTGCCTGAGGTTCTTTTTTTCTATCGGGGTCTCGCAGCGGTCGCACTTGCCCTGGAAAACTTCCTCGTTGGCCAAGCCGGTCTGGCATTTTGGACACCAGTTTATGGGGCTGGTGGTTTCGTAGGCAAGGCCTTTTTTAAAAAGCTGCAGGAAGATCCACTGCGTCCACTTGTAGTAGCCCGGGTCGGTGGTGTTGATCTCGCGCTCCCAGTCGTAGCTGAAGCCGAGGGAGTCTATCTGCCGCCTGAAAGTGGCGCAGTTCTTCTCTGTGGTGATGCGCGGGTGCACGCCGGTGGAGATGGCGTAGTTCTCGGCGGGCAGGCCGAAGGCGTCCCAGCCCATCGGGTGCAGCACTTCGAAGCCTTTCATGCGCTTGTAGCGGCACAGGATGTCGGAGGCGGTGTAGCCCTCGGGGTGGCCCACGTGCAGGCCGTCACCGGACGGGTAGGGGAACATGTCGAGGCAGTAGAACTTGGGTTTGCCGGGCAAGCGCTCGGTCCTGAAAGCCTTCTGGTCGCGCCAGGCGGCCTGCTGTTTGGCGTCTATCTGCTGGAAAGTCAATGCTTCGGCGGCGGGTTTCACTTGGTGGCCTCCATGCGTTCAATCACAAAGCTGCTTTAAAATTTTAGCGGTCTTTCTGTTCATCCCGGCGCGCAGGGCCGCGGTGGCGTCGTCCATGCCGGCCAGGTGCAGCGCGCCGTGTACCGTGAGTACCATAAGCTCGGTCACCAGGGAGTGGCCCATGGCGGCCGCCTGCCTGCGGGCCTGCGGCACGCAGACGTACACCTCGCCCCACACCGCGCCGGGCGCGGGCGAGGGGGGGTAGTTGAAAGCGATAACGTCGGTAAGGCGGTCGTGACCAAGGAAGCGGCGGTTGAGAGCCTTTATGCCCGGCCCGCCGGTGAACACCACGTTGACCGTCTTTTCAGCGTTCCCGGCGCCCAGCCCCAGCGCGGCGGCTTTGCGCAGCGCCGGTCCGGCCTTCTGAACTTCCGCGGGGGCTTTGGTTGCGAAACAGATGTTTATAGCCATAGACATGGAGCGGGCCCCGGCACGGGCGGCCCTTTTCCGTTTAGCGCCGGCCTTTTACTGCCACTTCGAGATCCCGCGCGGGATCACCACGATGCCGTCGGGGTCGATGTAATAATGCTGCGCGTCCTGGTCCTGGTTGTAGCCGATGGTGGTCTTGGCCTCCAGCGTATTGTAGCGGTCCATGATCACTTTTTTAAGCCGCGAGCCCGCCTTTATTTCGCAGGCGTCCATGATGATGCAGTCTTCCAGCTGGCATTTCTCGTGGATGATGACGTCGTTGGCCAGGATGCAGCGCTTCAGCGAGGACTGCTCGATAACGCAGCCGTCGCACACCATGCAGTCCTGGATGTTGGATTCGATTATCTTCGTAGGGGCGGCGGTGTGCCGCGAGTCCTGTATGGGCCACAGCTTGTTGTTCAGGTCCATCTTGGGCTTGGCGCCCAGCAGGTCCATGTTGGTCTGCCAGAAAGCCTCCAGCGTTCCCACGTCGCGCCAGTAGTTCTTTTCCTCGTAAGGCTTGCTGCCCGGCAGCTTCTGCCCGTCGAAGTTATAGGCGAACACGCGGTAGCGCTTGTGGATGTTGGGCAGGATGGTCTTGCCGAAGTCCAGCGCGGCCGTTTCCCCGGATTCCTCGTGCAGGATCTTTACGAGCGCGTCGTAGCTGAAGATGTAGTTGCCCATGGAGGCCAGCACGGCGTTGGGGTTGCCGGGCATGGGCTTGGGGTTCTTGGGCTTCTCCTCGAAGCCGTTGATGCGGTTCTTCGCGTCCACCACCAGGGTGCCGAAACGCGAGGCCTGCTTGATGGGCACGGTGAGCGCCGAAACCGTCACGTCCGCCTTGCTGGCAACGTGGAAATCTATCATCTGGCGGATATCCATGCGGTAGATATGGTCCGCGCCGAACACCGCCACCAGGTCGGGCTTGTAGTCGTTGATGAGGTTGAGGTTCTGCTTCACGGCGTCGGCCGTGCCGCGGTACCACATCTCGCCCAGGCGCATCTGCGGGGGCACCACGGTGATGAAGTGCTCCTTGGTGATGCCGCCCAGGTTCCAGGTGGAGCGCAGGTATTCTATCAGCGACTGAGACATGTACTGCACCAGCACGTAGTTGGAGTAGATGCCCGAATTGATGAAGTTCGACAGCACGAAGTCGATGATGCGGTATTTGCCGCCGAACGGCACGGCCGGCTTCGAGCGCTCCTTGGTGAGCGGGTACAGGCGTTCGCCTTTGCCGCCGGCCATGATGATGCCTATAGTTTTCATTATCCCTCCGTTGTTAGCGCCCCGGCGCAGTTACGATATCGCGTCCATTATTTCCCTGAGGTCGCGGCCCAGGCACAGGAACACCGGCTTGTCCAGCAGCGTGTACGTCTTTATGCGCAGCCGGCGCAGTTCCTTGGTGGCGGCCACCAGGCCGGCCAGCGTGGGCGCTTCCCTTTCCACTATCATCTCCTGGTCGTCCAGGCCGTAAGAGAAGAAAAAATTCTCGTTTATATCGCCGTGCCCGGCTATCACGGCCGCCCGCTCCGCCATCATTTTTTCCCTTTCGGCGGAGGGCAGTTCGTACCAGTTGTTGGCCTTTATCACCGGGTGCAGCAGCATATAGCGGTGGCGGCCGAAAGCGTTCTTGGGCAGGAACCCGAATTCCAGGTCCTTGGGCTCCTGGTCCAGGGGCGGGTGGTACACGCCCAGGTAGGAATGCGCGGCGGTGAAATAGCGGCCGGCGCCGGCGGAAAAAGTGCGCGCGCAGATGTCCTGCAGGTAGGCCAGGTCGTCGGACATGCGCCAGAAAAGGAGGTCGGCGTCGGCGCGCAGGCCGGCCAGCATGTAGGTGCGCAGGAAGATCTTCTCCTGGCAGGCCGCCACCATGCCCTCGAACTCCTGCTTGGCCGCTATCTTCTCGTTGGAGACCAGCTTGCGGAACTCGGGCTGCAGCTTCAGGAACATGAAGCTGGAGTAGACGCTATTTTGTTGTTTTTCCATCTTCTGTTTCCTTGGCCGGGTTGTTTATCTCCAGGAAGTGGCTGCCGGGGCGGAGGATCTCCGCCTCCTCTTCGGTCATCAGGCCGGTCTCCACTTCCATGAACAGGTACTTCCTGCCGTTGAATTCGAAAAGGCTTTTGCGGGGCACCAGCCGGGTGTTGGAGTTGCTGCCCACGAACAGGCTGCCGTCGAACTGCTCGCCGATGCGTATGCCGGTACGGAGGTCGAGCACTTCCAGCCAGAGGCGGTTGTAGTAAATGCTGTCCTTGAGAGGGATGAAGTTGTTGAGGCGGGCCTTGAACTCCTCGGCGGTGCGGTAATGCTTGATATCGGCCGTCATTTCCCGGGCCAGAATGGAATAGAGCGGCTTGGTGTTCTTGCCTATCATTATGACTTTCTTCGCCACGGTGAAAAGGCGGTCGCCCTTGTACACCTGCGTTTTGGGGCTGGTGTAGATGTTGGTAACCACGCCCTGCTCCAGCGGCTTCACTTCGTAATATTTGTAGACGTCCTGCCAGCGGCGCTCGGTCTGCCTTTTGTTGCCTTCGGAGGTGGAATCCAGCAGCGCGGCCATTTCGGTGGAGACCAACCGGCCCAGCACGCTCTCGGGCGTGACGAAGGCGAACAGCTCGGTCTGCACTTCCTCCACGCGCCCGTCGAACGGGGACAGGATGTCGTAGGTCTCCTGCGCGGTGGTGATGCCGTTGACCGGGGTATACACCTCTATCGAGCCTATCTTTATCTCCTTTTCCACCGGCGTAAGCGCGCGGCCGGAAAGGGAGGCCTTTTTTACCGGTTCCCCCGGCTCCTGCGCGGCGGGTTCCTGCTCCGCTGCCTCCTGCTTCGCGGCGGCTGGTTTTACGGCGGCGGGTTTTACCGCGGCGTGTTTTTTAGCGGCGGGCGCGGGGCCCGCGGAAAAGGCCGGAACGGCCAGCAGCAGCGCGGCGGCCGCGCAAAGTCCTTTAAGCGTTTTTCTGGTCATGGATCTTTTTGAAGGCTTCCCAGGTCCAGGGCATCTTCGCCTGGAATATTTTCTGTATGGCCGCGGCGTACTGCCGTATCTCGTACTGCGCGTGGGAGTCCAGCCGCAGGCTGAGGAAATTCAGCAGGCTGCGCGCGTTCACGCTCCAGTGGAACTGCGTGTACTGGGCCACCGGCAGCGCCATGCGGGCCATTTCCCGGGCCACGCCGGCCTTGAGCAGTTCGTCGTAGGCCGCGTAGGAGGCTTTTATGGACTTCGTGTAGATCTCCAGCAGGCGGGCGTTGTCGAGCTTCGCGCCGGCCACCGACCCCTGCTTGTTGATGGTGTCCTGCGCGCGGAAGGTCTCGGGGATGTAGAATTCGTCCTTCACCTCGGTATACCGCGCCGAGATCTCATTATAGGAGGCTATGCGGTGGCGCATCCACTGCCGGGCCACGAAGATGGGGCATTTTACGTGGAACTGGAAAACCGAGTGTTCGAAAGGGGAGATGTGCTCGTGGGCCAACAGGTACTCGATGAGCTTGCGGTCCCTGTCCGTGCCCTTGGAGACGCCGCCGAAGGAAACCCGCGCCGAATCCACCGCGCGCTGGTCGCCGCCCATGAAATCCACCAGTTGCACGAAGCCGTTGTCGAGCACGGGGTATAGTTCGTTCTGGTTTTTGTTCTCAGTTTTCAACATAAGCCTCCGCGGCCGGCTCCCGGCCTTATCTTTGGGGGAATCAGAAATAAAATTATATACTTTTCAAAGGTACAATGAAAGGCGGGCCGTTGCCGGGCGCCCCGGGACCGCGGATTAGGGAGCTCTTTTTATGAAGAACAAAGCGCAGCTAAGCGGAAAAAAACTGGCGGCCAGCCCGAGCCTGCGCTCCCTGGAGCGCATAATGCACCTGCTGCTCGAGCCGGGCGGCTGCCCCTGGGACCGCCGGCAGACGCATTCCACGCTGCTGAAATACCTGCGCGAGGAGGCCGGCGAGGTGAGCCGCGCCGTGCGCAACCGCGACTGGGAGAACCTTAAAGAGGAACTGGGCGACGTGCTGCTGCAGGTGGTGTTCCACAGCGCGCTGGCCCGGCGCGCCGGTCTTTTTACGCTGGGCGACGTGATACAGACCATCAACGCTAAAATGGTGCGCCGCCACCCGCATGTTTTCGGCGGGCCGAAGCTGGCCACCTCCGCGCAGGTGCTGCGCCAGTGGAAGAAAATAAAACTCGTGGAAAAAGGAAAGAAAGCTTGAACCCGGAACACCTGGCCCGGCTGGTCTATCCCGAATTCCGCTTCGGCAAGACCACCCTGGCGGACGCTGTTGAACTGGTGGCCGCCGGCGTGGGCGGCTTCTGTTTTTACGGCGGCACCGCGGCCGAAGTTTTCGAAGCCTCCCGCGTTTTAAAGGCTGCCTCTTCGACCCCTCTGCTCATAGCAGCCGACTATGAGGACGGCGTGGGCCGCTGGGTGGCGGGCGGCACCGAGCTGCCCACCAATATGGCCATCGGCGCGTCGGGGTCGGCCGGCCTGGCCAGGCGCAAGGGCGAGATAACCGCGCTGGAGGCCCGGGCGCTGGGGGTGGACTGGATCTTCGCGCCGGTAGTGGACCTGGCGGTGCGCCCGGCCAACCCTATAGTGAACGTGCGGGCTTTCGGGGCCGGCTGGCGGCTGACGGCCGAAATGGCCGGGGCGTATATTTCCGGCCTGAATTCGCGCGGCGCGCTGTGCTCGCTTAAGCATTTTCCCGGCCACGGCGACACCGAGGCCGATTCCCACCTGGTGCTGCCGGAAGTGGGGCATGACCGCAAAGGTTTCGAGGACAGCGAGCTGCGGCCTTACCGGGCGCTGGCCCGGCGGGCGGATTCCATAATGGTGGGGCATCTGAAGGTGCCGGCTTTCGACGCCAGGAACCCGGCTTCGCTTTCCGGCGCGGTGATAAAAGGCCTGCTGCGCGGGGACCTGGGTTACGGCGGCGTGGTGCTTACCGACGCGCTGAACATGAAAGCGCTGTCCGGAGAAGGCGAGCCCGGAGTGCGGGCTTTCCTGGCCGGCGCCGACATCCTGCTTTTCACCGAGAACCCTTCCGGGCTGTTCGCGGCGCTGGCGCGGGCCGCGCACGAAGGGCTGATAACGGAAGCTATGGTGGCGCAGGCGCTGGCGCGGCAGGACGCGCTGGCGCAAAAGATCGCGCAGGCCCCAGCGCCGGGCCTGGACGTGGTAAGATGCGCCGAACACCTGGCTTTTTCCGCGCAGGCCGCGCCCGCGTGCCTGGCCTGGGCTTACGGGGAGGGGAAATTCGGCCTGAAAGCCGGCGAGACCGCGGGTTATTTTGAGCCGGCCACGGCGCAGAAAGACTGGAAAGGGCTGGCTTTCGTGAAAGCGCTGGCCGGGCTGGGCGTGAACGTTAAGCCTTTCGAGCCGGGCAGCGGCATGAAACTGGTGGCCGGTATCTTTTCCAGGCCGCGCGCTTACAGCGGCGCCATAAACATGGACGCTGAAGAGCGGGCCGGCCTTGCCGCGGCTATAAAAAGTTCGGCGGGTTCGGTGATAGCGGCTTTCGGCAGCCCGTTCGTGCTGGGCGGGCTGGCGAGCCGGCCCGACGCCGCCCTGTGCGCTTTCTGCGGCCTCGAGGCTTTCCAGGCCGGCGCCGCGCGCGTGCTGGCCGGCGCGGCCAGAGCTTCCGGCGCCATGCCGGTGAAGCTGTAAGGGCAAATAAAAACCCCGCGGCTTTAAGGCGCGGGGTTTCTATTTACGGCGAAGAACTTAGTTGGCGTGCTTGAGGAGCTGGTCTTTGCGACGTTTTATCTCCGCTTCCAGTTTTTCCAGCTTTTCTTTGGCCGCGTCAGTGGTCTCTTCGGTCCAGTCCACTATCTTCTCCCGGGTCTGCTTGCCCGAGGCCGGCGCGAACAGGATGCCGAGGGCCGCGCCGATAAGGCCGCCCACCAGGAACGCTCCCACTATTTCTCCGCCAGAATTTTCAGCCATAGACACCTCCGTGAAATTTGAATTTCGGACCAGGTCCGTTCCTTACAATATTATACATTGCCGGGGGCTTTGTCAAATCTTATAATAATTGCCATGAAGCTGCCGCTGGCGTTACTTTTGCTGCTGCCGGTCTGGGCCGGGGCCTACCCGTACGACGCCCGGCTCAGCGCCAGGCTGAAAGGGGAATTCGACGCGGACCTGCGCGCCAACGCGGTGGGCCGCGAGCTGTTCGGCCGGCTGGAAAAAGCCGGCCCGGCGCGCGAGGCGCTGCGGGTGCTGGTGCGCACCGACCCCGCCGAGTGTTTCGCCTCGTTCGACCCCGACAGCAACGCCATCTATTTCAACTCCCGGTTCATTCTTAAATTCTTCGCGGCCAAAGGTTTCAAGGACAGGCGGCTGGTGGAACTGCTGTCCGGCAATAAAAAAGCGCGCGCGCTGCTGGTGAAGTACGCCGCCCCCGTATACCTGCACGAGCTGGTGCACGCGCTGCAGTTCTACCTTTACCCCGAATACCGCCAGGACGCCGGCGCCAACCCGCTGGAATGGGAATACGAGGCCTATCTTACCGAGGACATGTTCGTGCACGAGCGCATGAAGGCCGACCCCGCCCTGCTCAAGGCTTTCATTACCGGGGCCTATACCGATCTCTACACCGCCAATGTGCTGGGCAGCTATTTCACCCTTTCCCTGGACAAGGAGAACTATAAGGAGCGGATACGCCGGTATTACGAGGAGGGCGTGGGCGGCTACATGAGCATGGAAAAAGCCGAGAGCGCGAAGAAGAACAACGTGGCCGACGCGAAGATAATGGCGTACGCCGCCGGCGCGGTGGGCGAATATGAAAAGGACAGTTCGGCGCTGGCCCGGCTGGGCAGGGAAAAAGAGGATTACGCCAGATTTCTGGACGATTTTTACGCCAGCCGCTGGCCGGCTTTCAGCGCCGACGCGCTGCTGTTCGTGGGTTCCATGGCGCTGGCCGAGAAGAATTACCCGCTGGCGCTGGACTGCCTGGCGGTGGCCGACGTGAATTCACAGGCGAACGGGCTTGACCCCGCGGCGCTCAACACGCTCAAGACCAAAGGGGCGCTGGCCATTCTGGAGGCCGCTTCATACCTCCGCGATAACTCGAAAAAAATGGACATCGAGCTGCTCAGCCGGCATTTAAAAGCGCTGGAAAAGGCCTGCGTTAGTACAGCGCGCCCTTTCCCCGACGACCTGGTGTCCATGAAGAAGCTGATCTACCCCAAGGCCATGGCCTTTTTCGCCAGAAAATACGCCGCCGAAAAACAGCAGGCGCGTAAAGACTATTACAAAGAGAACATGGATTATTTCGCCGCCGCCTGCGCTAACCCGGGCGAAGAATAAGGCCGCGCGTTCCCAGCGGCCGGGCGTTATTATTACTACGCGCGGAACAAACCTTGAATTAGTTCCTTTAATTGAGTAAATTATCTTTAACGTTAAGTAACCGGCAGCCACGCGGAGGAATCATGATAGACATTGCAAAGAATATCGCTACCGCTCCCAGGCGCACCAAAGCTTCCGTTATCCGTGAACTCCTTAAGACCACCAACCAGCCCGGCATAATTTCTTTCGCCGGCGGCCTGCCCGCCCCCGAACATTTCCCGTACGATTTCGTGGCGGAGACCGTGAAAGAAATAATGGCTAAAAAAGGCAAAGTGGCGCTGCAGTACGGTCCCACCGACGGCCTGCCCGAACTGAAAGACGAATTCATAAAGTTCCTGAAAAAGCACGAGGGCATCGAGGCCAAGTCAGAGAACCTGATAATCACCACCGCCAGCCAGCAGGCGCTGGACATGGTAGGCAGGCTTTTTATTGACGCCTCGGACCCCGTGCTGGTGGAAAAACCCAGCTATATGGGCGCGCTGCAGGTGTTCCGCTCCTACGGCGCCGAGTTTATAGGCGTGAAGCTGGAGGACGACGGCATAAGCACCGAGGAACTGGAAGAAAAACTGGCCTGGCTGAAGGGCCAGGACGAGCATTATAAATTCGTTTACCTGGTGCCGGATTTCCAGAACCCCAGCGGCGTGACGCTGTCCGAAGCGAAGCGCCGGAAAGTGATAGAGCTTTCCGAGAAATACAACGTGGCCGTGATAGAGGATTCCCCTTACCGCCAGATACGCTTCGAGGGCACCGCGCCCAAGATGCTTTACCGGCTGGACAAGGAAACGCATAACACCGACAACATCATCTCGCTGTTCACGTTCTCCAAGACCTTCGCCCCGGGCCTGCGCCTGGGCGTCATCCTCGGCCACCCGCAGATCATCAAGAAAATGGAGATCCTGAAGCAGTCCCTGGACCTCTGCACGTCGAGCCTGAACCAGCTGATAGCGGCCGAGTTCCTGCGCTCCGGCTTCTTCGAGAAGCATATAGAAGTGATCAAGCATGACTACCGGATAAAAAAGAACACGATGGTGAGCGCCCTGAAAAAATACATGCCGGAAGGCGTTACCTGGACCAACCCGGAAGGCGGCCTGTTCCTGTGGCTGCGCCTGCCCGTAGGTATGAGCGCGGACGACATGTTCCAGGACGCGCTGAAAGAGAACGTGGCCTACGTGATAGGCTCCGCTTTCCATTCCGACGGCTCGGGCAAGAACACCATCCGCCTGAACTTCTCGTTCGCTTCGCCCGAGCAGATAGACGAGGGCATAAAGCGCCTCGCCTCCGCCGTGAAGAAGCGCCTGGTGACCAAGTAGTTATAAATGTCAGACTTTTCAGCTGAGTTCAGCCGTAACCTGCGTGCCGCCGGCGTTGTTGGAGCCGGCGGCGCGGGTTTTCCGTCCTACGTGAAAGCGCAGGGCAGGGCCGAATTCGTGCTGGTGAACGCCGCCGAGTGCGAGCCGCTGCTGAAGAAAGACCAGAAGATCCTGGAATATTTCCCCGAAAAAGTTTTCGACGGGCTGGAACTGCTGATGCGCGCTGCCGGCGCCAAACAGGGCATTCTGGGCATCAAGAAAAAACACGAAAAGATAATCCCGCGCCTGGAAGCCATAGCCAAAGGCCGGAAGAATATTTCTGTGCTGAAGCTGGGGGATTATTACCCCGCCGGCGACGAGCAGTGCCTGGTGTTCGAAGCCACCGGCCGCGTGGTGCCGCCGGGCGGCATACCGCTGGAAGTAGGCTGCGTGGTGAGCAACGTGGAAACGCTGTACAACGCGGCCGCGGGCAAGCCGGTCACCGAAAAATTCATAACCATCAACGGCGCGGTGAAAAAGCCCGCCACTTTCAGGGTGCCCGTGGGCATAACCTGGCGCGAGGCCGTGGAACTCTGCGGCGGGGTCACCATCAAAGACCCTGCGTACATCGATGGCGGGCCCATGATGGGCAAAGTGATGACGGATTTCGACCTGCCGGTAACCAAGGCTTCGGCGGGCATTATTGTGCTGCCGAAAGGTCACCCTTTGATAGTTAAAAAAGCGCAGAGCCGGCCCACGTTCACGCGCATAGGGCGCTCGACCTGCGACCAATGTTCTTTCTGCACCGAGTTCTGCCCGCGCTACCTGCTGGGCCACAACGTGCAGCCGCACCGCGTTATGCGCACCATGCTGTTCTCCGGCGGGCCCGAGCATAAACTGCACAGCCAGTACGGCTTGCTGTGCTGCGAATGTTCGCTGTGCAGCCTGTATTCCTGCCCCGAGGGGCTTAACCCGCGCGAGGCCTGCATAGCGGCCAAGTCCGACCTGCGCGAACAGAAGATGGGCTTCAAGAATTCTTCCCTGAACACCGGCCGCGCTCCCCAGGTTCACCCAGTACGCGATTTCCGCAAAGTGCCGGTGTCGAAGCTGGTGCGGCGGCTGGGGCTTGAGGATTATAATAAGGACGCCCCGTGGACCGAGGTTTCGTACAAGCCGGCCAAGGTAAAAATTTTATTGAGCCAGCATATAGGCGCGCCGTGCGCTGCTACCGTGAAAGAGGGGCAACGGGTGGAGAAAGGCGCGGTGGTGGGCGACGTGCCCGCCGATAAACTGGGCTGCCCGGTGCACGCGAGCATTGCCGGCACCGTGGGCAAGGTCAATGAAAAGTATGTGGAGATAATCGCTTAAGGGTTTATTATGCTAAACGCAATAGGCGGTGTTGAACTTTCCAGCGTGGCCAAAGGCATGGAAGCGGCCGACGCCATGCTTAAAACTTCCGATATCAAACTGCTGCTGTCGCGTTCCATCTGTCCGGGCAAATACATCATCCTGGTGGCCGGCGACGTGGGCGCCGTGAACGCGGCGGTGGAAGCCGGCTCGACCAAAGCCGCGCACGCGCTGGTTGACAGTTTCGTCATCCCGAACATCCACCCCGAGGTTTTCCCGGCCATAGAAGGCACCACCGCGGTGGAGGGCCTCGAGGCCCTGGGCATAATAGAAGCTTTCTCGGTTTCCGCCCTGGTGGAAGCCGCCGACGCCGCCGTAAAAGCCGCGCCCGTGAAACTGCTGGAGATCCGCCTGGCCATGGCCCTGGGCGGCAAAGCTTTCGTAACCCTCACCGGCTCAGTAGCCGCCGCCGAAACCGCTGTAGCCGCCGGCGCCGCCATAGTAGCAAAAAAAGGCCTCCTAGTAGAAAAAGTAGTGATCCCCCAGCCCCGCCAGGAGCTGTTAAGGGAACTGATTTAAATTGGGGTCAGGTCTTGCATTTTAACATTTTGTTGAAATGCAAGACCTGACCCTGTTCATTGTCGAGTGAGTGGAAATTATGTCTACCACTAAATATCTGGAAACTTTACAGGTTACTACTGGTTTTGTTTTGATTTCGCCATTTACGTGGTATTTGTTTGTAAGTTTTGTGGGTTTAAAAGAAATCATATTCTTCGGGTTCCCGCTATTTGTTCTTGGAGGGCGTCTCCTCAGTGTTATTTGGAAACATTCTGAAGACGAAGGAATAGAAAAGTCGCAGTTTATGGGGCACTTAGTCGCCAGCATATTTTATTTTGTTCCATATTATTCGTTTGGATTTTACATACTTGCCTCGGCTAATGCGCCGCAAGGCCCAGGAATTGTTTTGTTCCCCTTATCGACCCCATTGGCGTTGTACGTTCTTTACAAACCTGTATATTTGTTTGTTACAAAAATACTTTATCCTCCTGAAAAAGTTTTATAATTTTGCCATCATGGCGCCAGTACAGGAAATATGGTCAGGGCATGCATTTTAATATTTTGTTAAGAAGCAAGACTTGACCCAGAATTATCCAATGCAGGATGAGCCTGAAACCCACCCGATTTCTAACGCAAGATGAGCCTGAAAATGGCCCAGCCTTGAAAGGGCGTTGTATTCCGTTCATAATCTGTAGCCATGACAATAGAT
>CAIRNJ010000033.1 GCA_903879915.1 uncultured Elusimicrobia bacterium | reverse complement strand
GCAGCGGCCTGAACTACAATACGCAGGACGCGAAGAACTACGCGCTGGGCGCCGTGCGCAATATGACCCCGTGCGGCGACCTGCTGAGATAAGCGAAGTCAGGTGTAAATAAAAAAGGCCCCGCGGCGCGAACCGCGGGGCCTTTTGTTTTTACAGTCGGGCTATTCTGGATTCGGCGGCATGCCGCCCGTCTGTCTGCGCGCGAAACCATTAAAAATACATGGAAAGAGTGCTTTCGAGGAAATATCGCGGGAGGTCCGCTTGCCACATCTTTCTTTGCGTGGTTGCTCCGGAACACTGCAAATAAGCTTTTTGTGTTATGCGCTTGTTCACAATATTATAGCCGGAGAATATCCCAAAGCCGAGCCGTTGCTGCGGGCGCCATTCCGCGCCGGCCCGGATAAGCGGAGTGAGCAGGGTGTTCTTTGATGACAAGAAAGAAATGCCGAAATTCGCTCCTCCTCCCGCGCTGCCCCAGTTGGACGAACTGGCATTGCTGCCGAGATTTATCCTGGAAAATCCGATCCCGCCATAGCCTTTTAAATTGTCCGTGAGTTTAACCGTGCGGTTGATGATCATGTCAAGGACTTCGCCGTTCATTTCAACATGCGGCAGGCCGGAATCGTTGTTAAGGTTAACGAGCGCGGTCTGGCCATCAAAAATTTCCATCGAGCTTCGCATATGCAGTTTGACGAACGATAGCTCAAGCATATAGTTGCGCGATATCCAGTACCTTAAGCCTATTCCAGGCAGTCCGACGGCCGGGCCGCTGGGGTTTTTCGGCTCAAGACACAGTGTCCCGCAATCGAACGCCGGAGAACTATGCGCTTTCGCAACGCCGTATTTCATGGCGACGAACACGCCTATGGTCTGGGTTTCCGGGACCAGCGTCAGGTAATTCCCGGCATCCTCCTCGAAAGTTTTTACGGGCACTTCCATTATTTCGGAAGTGATAAGTTCGCCGGTCTCGGAATCCGCCAGCTTTGCCGTTATCTGATACGAGTTACCCAGCCTTATAACGTTGCCCAGGACTAGAAGCCTGGCTCCCGCCAGTTTGCCTATGCCGGCGGCGGTTTTTGAATCTACAGCGCCCGAGAGCGCGAGTTTCTGCTCTTTCAACACCTCTTCCAGCTGAGAACGTTCCGTAAACCTGAAAGTGCCCTGCTTCAGTAGCTCTTTGGTCAGTATCTCGCCTATGGCGAAATTGACCCGTTCTTTTGAAAGTCTTTCGTCGGCCTGGAAAGGAAAAACCGCCAGCGTGGAAGTGCTCAGGTCCCGGGCGACGGCGGCTTCAGCTATCTTCCGCGCGGTTTTTTCAAGTTTGAAATCCAGTTCGTTCGCGCTTGCGCCACCGGCGCAGGAGGCGGCGCATAGAAAAACAAGAACGGCTTTTAAATATGGCCTTATTTCCATGATCCCCTCTCTCTCGGCTAAGATATTATATATTCGCGGCTTCGCCAAATCCCGAAGAAATAGTGAGCGGAAAAAAAGAAAGGAATTTGGCGATATCCGGCTGCCTGTATAAAGTGTCGTGCCGCCGGATCCTACTTGGCCCGGCTCAGAGCTCACTTCCTGACGAGCTTTAAGTTCTTTACGCAGTAGTCCAGCGCTTTCAGGTAGGACCCGGGGCCCTCGCCTTTGAACCTGGCTGCGCAGACCGGCCTGATCACCGAGATCTTCCGGAACGGTTCGCGCTTCGAAATATCCGTGAGGTGCACTTCCACCGCCGGCAGGCCCAGCGCTTTTATGGCGTCGCGGATGGCGTAGCTGTAATGCGTGTAAGCGGCCGGGTTTATCACCAGCGCCTGCGCCCAGCCGGCGTTGGCGGTAAGCAGGTCGATTATCCGGCCCTCGCAGTTGCTCTGGAAACAGCGCAGGCCTGCGCCCAGCGCTTTGGCGCGGGCTTTCAGCATGGCGTCCAGTTGTTTAAGGGTAGTGCGGCCGTAAAGTGCCGGTTCCCGTTTTCCCAGCAGGTGCAGGTTGGGGCCGTGTATGACGAGAATGTTCATTTGAGGGCTCCGTGAAAGGCCTGTTTAAGTACGGCAGGCTTTATGTTCTCGGCGGCGGCCAGGCGGCCGGGGGCGGTTATAAGGATGAAGCGGTTCTCCGCGCCGCGCGCTTTTTTATCTTTGGACACCAGCGCCATGAATTTCCCGAAATTCCAGCGTATGGCCGGCGGCGGGGGCAGGCGCAGCGCGGTTATCAAAGCATTAAGTTTATCGAACGCGCCCGCGGCCAGGCGGCCCGTCCGGGCGGAAACCAGCAGCGCGAAACGCAGGCCGCGCGCCACGGCCGCGCCGTGCGCGAGCCTCCCCGCGGCCATGGCCTCGAAGGCGTGGCCGGCGGTGTGCCCGAAATTCAGCGCTTCTCTTAAGCCGGTCTCGTCCCGCTCGTCGCGGGCCGTCGTGCGCAGCTTGAAAGCGGCGCACGCGGTAACGCAGGCCGTCAGCGCGGCCCTGTCCCCGGCGAGGGTTTTCGCCAGGTCGCGCTCTATGGTGCGCCGGAGCCGGCCCGGGCCTATCATGGCGTATTTCGCGAGCTCCCCGGCGCCGGCGCGCAGTTCGGCGTGCGGCAGCGAGTCCAGGAAAGCGGTGTCGCAGACCACGAGCGCCGGCTGGTGGAAGGTGCCGGCTATGTTCTTCGCGCCGCTCAGGTTAACGGCTGTCTTGCCGCCCAGGCCCGCGTCGATCTGGGCCAGGAAAGTGGTGGGCACGCTTATCCAGCGGATGCCGCGCATGTAGATGGAAGCCGCGAAGCCGGTGAGATCGGTGGCCGCCCCGCCGCCCGCCGCTATCAGCAGCGAATTACGGGAGAAGCCTTTCGTAAAAAGGAAGGCGCAGAGTTTGCCCGCCTGCTCGAGGGTCTTGGCTTTCTCGGAAGGCGGCAGTTCGTAGAAATAATGGCCGGTCCTGCCCGGGGGAAAAAGCGCGAGCGCCCGCGCCTTCAGGCTTTTGGGCGCCCCGCCGTCGGTGACCAGGCAGATCTTGTCGGCGGCGGCGAACAGCGCGGGGAACAGCGCCGGGATGCCGGACATGTTCCGGCCCACGGCCGCCGTGACCGCCCTGCTGCTCTTCATCGTGAAAGTTAACGTTTTCATAAAGCTAGCTTTTTCTTTAGTTCCCGCGCGGCCGCTTCCGGCGTAAGCCCGGCGGTGTTCAGTTCCAACTCCGCCTGCCTGTAGAAGCCAAGGCGCCGCCTGTAAAGTTTTTCCGTCCGCGCCCAGGTGCCGTTCAGCAGCGGCCGGCCGGCGCGCGCGGACCCAAGCCTTTTTTTCAGTTCGGGCCAGGGGCAGTGCAGGTAAACCGTTACGCCTGAAGCCCGCAGCCGGCCTTTCCACCTGCGCGAAGGATAGACGCCGCCGCCGAGCGCCGCCACGCCGCCGGTGCGCGCCGTGAGCTGTTCTACGGCCGCCGCTTCGGCTTTCCTGAAAGCGCCCAGCCCTTTTTTTTCTACCAGGACCGCTATTTTCGCGCCGCAGGCTTTTTCCACGGCTAGGTCGGAATCGCGGAACGGGCGCTTCAGCAGCGCCGCCAGCGCGCGCCCCGTAAGGGTTTTGCCCGCGCACATGAAGCCTACCAGGTAAATGTTCTTCACAGCCGGGCCAGCACCTTCCCTGTCCTTTTGCGCCATTCGAGCACCCGGGGCTTTATTTCGGCCAGCGAGTCGCCGCCGAATTTTTCCAGCAGGGCGCCGGCCAGCTCCAGCGCGGCCGCGTGCTCGGCTATCACGGCGGCGGCGAACACCGCGGTAGTGTCGGAGGTCTTCGAGACCACCCTGGCCTTTTTGAAAGTTTTAAGGTTCACGGAGTCGGCGCCGGCGGCCAGCCCGGGCACCGGCTTCACCGCGCAGCGCAGGAGAAGGGGGGAGCCGTTGGTGATTCCGCCGTCCAGCCCGCCCGAAAGCTGAGGCTCCCTGGCGGCGTCTATGCCGCCGCAGGCGGCCAGCCTGAACCCGCCGCCCACCTCGAAGCCTTTTATGGAATTTATAGCGAACATGGCCGCGGCCAGCCGCGAGCCCAGCCTGGCCGTGCCCTGAGAGCAGCCGCCCAGCCCGGCGGGCAGGCCGTCCACCCTGAGTTCGAAAACTCCGCCCAGGGTGTCGCCGGCCGCGCGCGCGGCCGCCAGCGCCGCCATGGCGCTTTTAACCGTGGGCGCGGCGTCGGCGCCGAGGCTTACCACGCGCGAGCTGAAGCGGATGCCGAGCAGGCCGTGCAGGCGCAGGGCGAAAGAGCCCAGCGCCACCCGCACGGCGGTCTCCCGGGCGCTCGCGCGCTCGCGGATAACCGCGGCGTTGAGCGTGCCGTATTTGAGCATGCCCGCCAGGTCGGCGTGGCCGGGCCTGGGAACGGAAGAAAAAGCCTGTTTGCCGGAGGGGGAATTGGCTATGGCCACGGCGATGGGCGCGCCGGTGGTAAGCCCGCCGCTCATCCCGGAGGTGATCTGAAAGGAATCGGTTTCTCGGGCCTGGCGCGGGCCGCGGCCGGGAGCCAGCCGCCGGCGTTCCAGCTGGGCGGCTATGCAGGCCAGCGGAACCGGCACTCCGGCCGGAAAGCCGTCGAGGATGCCGGTGATGGTTTCGCCGTGGGATTCACCGGCGGTTAAATAGCGCAGCATATGTTATTGCCCCTTTGCCAGCCTGGCGCGCAGGAGGCCCAGCGCCTCCCCGCTAAATTTTACAATATCTCCCGGCGGCAGGCCGGCCCAGAATTTAAGCGCCAGCGCCGCCTGCGCCACCAGCAGCTCCAGCCCGTCGATGCTGACCGGTCCGGCCGCGCGGATAAAATCGGTGCCGCCCGGGGAGTAGGCGAAATCCGCGCGCACGCATTCCGGCCCCGGCGCGAAGGGCGGCGCGCCGGCCGCGTACATGCCTATGGGCGTGGCGTTGACCGCTATGTCAGGCTTGTCCGCCGGGGCCTCGAACGGCCCGGCCGAAAAAACTGTTCCAGGGAAGCATTCGGCCAGGCGCGCCGCGAGGGCCGCGGCCCGCGCGCTGTCCCGCGCCAGGATGGCGACCGTTGCCGCCCTGCTCCTGCCCAGCGCCCAGCCGGCGGCCCCGGCCGCGCCGCCTGCGCCGAAAACGGCAGCGGTCTTCCCCTGCACCGCAACGCCGTGCGCCTCGAAAGCCTGCAGCAGCGCGCGGGCGTCGGTGTTCAGCCCTTCCAGGCCGGCCCTGCCGAAGCGCACCGCGTTAACGGCGCCCGCCGCGCGCGCCGCGGGATCGGCCAGGTTCAGCAGGTCCAGCACGGCGCGTTTATGGGGGATGGTAACGTTGAAGCCGCGCCAGCCTTCCGCCTGCGCCGCCTCTATCGCGGCGGCCAGGCCGGAAGCCTCGGTCTCCCGCAGTTCGTAGCTTATAGCCGCGCCGGTAAGGCGCGCGAAGATGCCGAAGACCTCCGGCGAGAGGGAGCGGGACAGGGGGCGGCCGAAAAGGCCGGCTCTCAGCGTTTCTTTTTGCACAGGATGGCGCCGGTGAGTCCGGAAAAAGATTCCACGGTCAGCGTCTGTCTGCCGTCCACCCTGGCGGTCTGCGGTTCGGCGCTGGCCTCTATCAGCAGGCCGTCCGCGCCGGCGCGCGCCGCTTTGAGCGCCATGGCGCAGGCCAGCGCGCGGTCGCGGGTGGAGTGGCTGGGGTCGGCCAGCACCGGCAGGCCGGTCGTTCTTTTCGCCTCGCGCAGCATGGCGAAATCCAGGCCCGGGCTGTCCGAAGAGAAAACGGCGTCGCCGCGCTCGCAGAGCATCAGGTTCTTCGCGCCGTGCATGAGCAGGTATTCCGCCGACAGCAGCCATTCTTTGAGCGTGGCGCGCATGGCCCGCTTCAGCAGCACCGCGCGGCCGGAGCGCGCGGCCTCCTTCAGCAGCTCGTAGTTGCGCATGTTGCGCGCGCCCATCTGCAGTACGTCGCAGACGGAGGCCAGGCGCTCTATCTGCCGGGTGTCGGTGGCTTCGGTCACCAGCGGCAGGCCGGTGAGCTTTTTCGCTTTGGCTATTATCTTCAGCCCGGCGAAGCCGACGCCCTGGAAGGCGTAAGGGGAAGAGCGGGGCTTGAACAGGGCCGCGCGCAGCGCGTGCGCGCCGGCGGCCTTCAGGGCCAGCGCGGAGGCCAGGTAGGAGGCTTCCTCCTCCACGGCGCAGGGGCCGGCGATAAAAATAAAACCGCGCCGGAAATCCAGCGGCCGGGCAGGGGGGTGCCTGGTCCCGGCGGCGCAGGCCAGCGGGCACAGTTCTTCCAGTGCCAGTTTCACCTCGAGCACGCCGGGCATGTTCTCCAGCAGCGGCACCGCGTCCGCCGCCAGCGCCGGGGCGAAGCCGGAAAGCAGCAGCCCGCCGGCGGAGGGCCGGGCTTTCGCGCCGGGCAGCAGGCCGGCCAGCCGCTTGTTCAGCGCGGCTTTCCACTCGCGGGAGACGGAGCCTTCGAAGCGTATCAGCATTTTTGTATTTTTTTCGTCTGGCGGATGACTTCGGCGAAAATAGCCCGCGCGGCCCGGCCGAACTCGGGCGAGCCTGCGGCGGCGGCCGCGTTGCCGAGCACGCGCTTTTCCCGGGCGGGGTCCGTGAATTTTTTCTTGAGGCCGTTGCGGGTGATGACGAGCGCCAGCGCGAAACGCCGCGCCAGCAGGCCCGCCACGCGCCTGTCCAGCGCGTCTATCTTTTTGCGTATTCCCGCCAGCGTGGAAGCCTTCATTAATAGAATTCTATTAAAATACGGGAGGGAATAAAACCCGCCCGCCGGCGGGCGGCGGCTCCCCCGTCAGTTGCCCGCCCCCCCGAGCTTTTTCAGGGCCTCCGCGGCCTGGAGGAACCGGCTGTCGGTCTCGAGCGCCTTGCGGTACATTTCAGCGGCGGACCGCTCGTCCTTCCCCAGCTCGAAGGCGCGGCCTTTCCAGTAATAGGCCGGCGCGTAGCCGGCGTCCTTGTCCAGGGCGATGTTGAACTTGTAAAGGGCCGTGCCGTAGTCGCCCTGCGCCAGGTATAAGCGCCCGCTGGTAACGTAGCACTCCGGGTTGAAGTCGTCGAACTGTATGGCTTTCTCGATGTCGGCTTCGGCGGTCTTGTAATCTCCCCGGGCGGAGCGGGCGAGCGCCAGCCCCAGGTAGCCGGACTGGTATTGGGGGTCCAGGCCTATGGAGCGCTGGAAATAGCGCATGGCTTCTTCGGGGTCGCCTTTTTCCAGCGCGGCGTTGCCCAGGCTTACGGCGCGCGCCGGAGTATCTTCGGGCGAATCGGGCAGTATCGTCGGCTTCAGCCCGGAACAGGCGCACAGCGCGCACAGCGCGGCGGCGGCGCCGGCGCTGGCGGCGAGTTTTAAGAATTTAGGATCGGCTGTCATGGCTTTTTTCTCCTTACGCCGGCCGGGCCGGCTTCGAGAACCGGGTTCTGTCCGCAGGCAGGGCCAAAGAGCCTGAACGCGGAGAACGGCATAACGCGGGAGACAGGCAAAGGAGGATGCGCCGTGGTCCGCGGTTATGCCGCGGATACCGGAATTTTACACAATTTCAGCGTTCTCCCGGCGGCTTTATTTCGGTTGGCCGGCCTCCCCTGCAGGTCCGGCCGGTGGGCACAGCTCCTTACGGCGCCCGCGCAAGTATTGTAAAATAACGGTATGGCCGGAACACTGGAACTTAAGGACGTAGCCAACAAACTCGCGGAGCTGGAGACTTTTTTCTCCGACTCGGCCCGGCTGTTCGGCCTTGAAGCCAAGCGCGCCTCGCTCCGGGAAAAGGAGGCGCTGTCCGGCGCCGACGGTTTCTGGGAGGATACGCAGAAAGCGCAGACGCATCTGAAGGACCTCAACGACCTGAAGAAAAGCGTGGAAATGCTGGATTCCGTGGCTTCCGAGCTGGAGGATTTCAAGGTGCATTTCGAGCTGGCCCGCGACGCCGGGGACGACTCCGAGCTGCCGCTGATAATGGCGGGCCTGGAGGACGTGTCTAAAAAGCTGACCGTTCTGGATTTCGAGCTCAAGCTTTCCGGAGAGCTGGACAAGTGCGACGCCATCATAAGCATCCACGCCGGCGCCGGCGGCACCGAGGCCTGCGACTGGGCGCAGATGCTGCTGCGCATGTACACCCGCTGGGCGCAGTCCAAAGGTTTCACTTTTTCCATAACCGACATGCTGCAGGGCGAAGAGGCCGGCGTGCGCGGCGTGACGGCCTTCATAAAAGGCAAGTACGCCTACGGCTACCTCCGCAGCGAGATCGGCGTGCACCGTCTGGTGCGCATCTCGCCTTTCGATTCCAACAAGCGCCGGCACACCTCCTTCGCCTCCATCGACGTGCTGGCCGACATCGACGACGAGATAGAGATAAAGGTGGAGGACAAGGACATCAAGCTCGACACGTTCCGCTCCGGCGGCGCGGGCGGGCAGAACGTCAACAAGGTGGAGACCGCGGTGCGCCTGACGCATATCCCGTCGGGCATAGTGGTGGCCTGCCAGATAGAGCGCAGCCAGCACCAGAACCGCGAGACCGCCATGAAGATGCTCAAGGCCCGCCTCTACGAAGTGGAGATGGACAAGAAGCGCTCCGAGATGGAGCGCCGCTACGACGCCAAGGGCGCCATAGGCTGGGGCCACCAGATCCGCTCCTACGTTTTCATGCCTTACCAGCTGGTAAAAGACCTGCGCACCGGCCAGGAAACGTCGCAGATCCAGGCCGTGATGGACGGCGACCTGGACGCGTTCATGCACTCTTTCCTTACCTGGGCCGCCTCCGGCAGGAAAAAAGTGGTGGCGGACGGGCCGGATGAGGAAGACTGAACTTAAGCCGCGCGCCGCGGGGCCCGGGACCTGGGCCGGCCGGCTGCCGCTGCTGCTCGTGGTCGGCGTTACTTTGCTCGCTTTCCTGCCCGCCCTGCGCGGCGGCTTCGTAACCTGGGACGACGACTGGAATTTCCTTAACAACTTTGACTACCGCGGGCTGGGCCCGGTGCAGCTGCGCTGGATGTTCACCACTTTCCTGGGCGGGCCGTACCAGCCGCTCACCTGGCTGAGCTTCGGCCTGGACTATACGCTGTGGGGCATGGACCCCGCCCGCTATCACCTTACCAGCCTGCTGCTGCACGCCGTCAACGCCGGGCTTTTTTACGCGCTGGCCCTGCGGCTGCTGCGCCTTGCCCTGCCGCAGGACGCGGAAGAGAGCCTGCTTAAACGGGGCGCGGTGTTCGCGGCGCTGAGCTTCGCGGTGCATCCGCTGCGCGTGGAATCCGTGGCCTGGATCACCGAGCGGCGCGACGTGCTTTCCGGCGCTTTCTACCTTTCGGCCGTGCTTTCTTATCTCCGGGCGGTAGGCGTTAAAGGACCCGCGCCGCGCGCGCGCCTGGGGCCGGCCCTGGCGCTTTACTGCGCGGCCCTGCTGTC
Organism: uncultured Elusimicrobia bacterium; assembly: GCA_903879915.1. GTDB lineage: Bacteria > Elusimicrobiota > Elusimicrobia > Elusimicrobiales > UBA9959 > UBA9959. The sequence goes on along the minus strand of CAIRNJ010000033.1, from coordinate 33,068 downwards.
CAAAGCCATCGGGGTGGGCCTGGCGTTCGTGCTGCTGGCGCTGGATATCTACCCGCTCAGGCGGCTGCAGCTTTCGCCGAAAACCTGGTTCTCGCCGGAGGCCCGGCCCGTGCTCGCCGAAAAACTGCCTTTCCTCGGGCTGGGCCTGGCGGCCGGGCTCGTCGGGCTTTTCGGCCAGCAGAGCTCGGCCGTGGTGCTGGGGCTGGAGCAGTTCGGCCTGGCCCGGCGTACGGCGCAGGCGGCCTACGGCCTGGTGTTTTACGTCTGGAAGACGCTCGTCCCCGCGCGGCTGCTGCCTATCTACGAGGTGCCGGCGTCCTTCGACCCCGCGGCCTGGCCTTTCCTGCTCTGCGGGGCGGCGGTGCTGGCCGCGGCCGTCTTGGTCTATAAATTCCGCAGCCGCTGGCCGGGCCTGCTGACCGCCGCCGTGGTTTACCTGGCTTTCCTCGCGCCCGTGCTGGGCTTCGTGAAGATGGGCTCGCATTTCGCCGCCGACCGGTATTCGTACCTGGCCTGCGGCGGCTGGGCGGTGCTGGCCGGCTGGGCGCTGATCCGGGCCATGAGCGGCGGCCGGAGCGCGCGGGCCCTGGCGGCGCCGGCGGCGGTACTGCTGATAGCGGTGTTCGCCCGGCTTACCTGGCAGCAGGCGCAGCGCTGGGAAAGTTCGGCCGCGCTCTGGACTTACGTGGTGCCGCTGGCCCCGGAGTCGGCGCTGGCGCTGAATAACCTGGGCGACGTGTATTTCAAGGCTAAGCGGTTCACGGAGTCAGAGGCCGCCTACAGCAAGGCGCTGGCGCTCAGGCCGGATTACGCGTTCATCTCCTATAACCTGGCCAGCACGCTGGCCGGCCAGAAAAAATGGGAGCAGGCCGAGCGCCAGTACCGGCATACGCTGCGCATCATGCCGGCTTTCCCCGCGGCGCACGGCGGCCTGGGCAACCTGCTCTCCGACCTGGGCCGCTACGCCGAGGCGGAGGCCGAGTACCGCGAGGCCATCCGGCTCGAGCCCGCCAACGCCGACTTCCATTACTGGCTGGGCGACGCTTTCCTTTATAAGGAGCGCCTGCCGGAGGCGCAGGCGGAATACGAGCAAGCCCTGCGGCTGAACCCGCGCCGTGCCGCGGCCGCCGCCAACCTGGCGCTGACGCTTTATAAGCAGCGGAAACTGGAACAGTCCGAGCATTGGTATCTCGAGGCCATCCGCCTGGCGCCGGGGCTGGCCATCGCGCACGACAATTACGGGAATCTGCTGCAGGACCTGAACCGGTACGCGGAGGCCGCGGCCGAGTACGGCACGGCGCTGGGCCTGGACGCGTCCCGCCCGGAAACCTACAACAATATCGGCGCCGTCCTGGTCAGGCAGGGCAGGGCCGCCGAAGCGGTGCCGTATTTCAGGCGCGCGCTGGAGCTGAAGCCGGACATGGCCATGGCCGGCCGCGGCCTGGCCTCGGCGCTTAAACTTAAAGGAAAGACCCCATGAAGAACATCGACTGGATAAAAGGCGCCGTGATCTACCAGATCTACCCGGACAGCTTCGCGAAGTCGGACGCCGCCGGGACCGGCGGGGTGTTCGAAAAATGGGACGCTCCGGAAACGCAGCACGGCTTCAAGGGCGGGAACCTGAAAGGGGTGGAGGAAAAACTGGACTACCTGCGCGGCCTGGGCGTGAACGTCCTTTATTTCAACCCTGTCTTCACGTCGGCGGCCAACCACCGCTACCACACGCACGATTATTTCACGGTGGACCCCCTGCTGGGCGGCAACAAGGCTTTCGACTCGCTGCTGGCCGCGGCGCATGAACGCGGGATGAAGGTCATCCTCGACGGCGTGTTCAACCACGCCAGCCGCGGCTTCTTCCAGTTCAACCATCTGCTGGAGAACGGCAAGGCGTCGCCGTACAGGAACTGGTGGCGCGTGAACGCTTACCCGGTGAACGCGTATAATCAGGCCGGTGAAAAACCCAACTACCACTGCTGGTGGGACCTGCCCGCCCTGCCCAAGTTCAACACCAGGAATCCGGAAGTGCGTAAATTCATACTTGAAGTGGCCGCCTTCTGGCTGGAGCGCGGCATAGACGGCTGGCGGCTGGACGTGCCCTATGAAATAAACGACGACGCTTTCTGGCGGGAATTCCGGCGGGTATGCAAAAAAATAAACCCGGGCTGCTATATAACCGGCGAGATCTGGGGCGAGGCCCGGCGCTGGCTCAAGGGCGACCAGTTCGACGCGGTGATGAATTACCAGCTAAGCGCCGCCTGCATTTCTTATTTCGGCGGGGAGAAACTGAAGCTTTCCCAGCCTTACGCGGGCCGCAGGCTGGCCCCCATGGACCAGAAAACTTTTGTGAAGACCATAGAGAAACTTCTCGGCCAGTATAAGTGGGAGACCACGCTGGCGCAGATGAACATGCTGTCCAGCCACGATACGGACCGCATGGCGGATACTTACGGCGGGGATAAGCGGCGCGTGAAGCTGGCCGTGGTGTTCAGCTTCCTGTTCCCGGGCGCCGTCAATCTGTACTACGGCGAGGAGCTCGGCCTTTCCGGCACGCTGGACCACGGCACGAGACGCGGCATGCCCTGGAATAATAAAAAGTTATGGGACACGGACCTGCTCGGGCTTTATAAAAAACTGGCCGCGCTGCGCCGGGATGGTCCGGTGATAAAGACAGGTAAATTCTCTTTCCTGAAAAAATACTGCGACGGCCGGACGCTGGCGTTCCGGCGGGCGCTGCCCGGCGGCCGGCAGCTGGTCTGCCTGCTGAACAACAGCGGCGAACAAAAAGAACTTGCGCTCGACCCGGCGCTGTTCGGAAAAAAACCGCGCATAGCGGTGAACGGCGGGGTGAAAATAACCGCGGGCGGCGGCAAACTTGCGGCGTCGCTGCCGCCCCGCTCCTTCGCCGTTCTTGCCTGACCCGCGGCCGGCCGGCGCCGTACTTAAGAGTTTGTATAATAAACAGACAAATGGAACCCGAGAGCGAAAGACCAGAGATGCAGCCGATGCCTGCGCCGTCCCCCGGCGAACGCGCCCCCATGCCTGCCGGGCCGGGCAGCGGCCGGCGCCCGGCCGGTGAAAAGAGCGGCAGCCGCATAGGCCTGGCGGCCGCGGCGGCTATCCTGACGGCCGGGCTGGCGGCAGCCCTGGTCTTTAAGGGGGAACCGCGCCAGGCGCAGCAGGCGGCGCAGCAGGCCGCGCCGGAGCCTCCGGCGGCGGTGCAGGTCGTAGTTCCGGGGCCACTGGCCAAAGCGCCGCCCGAGCCGGCTTCGTTCGTGCTGCCGGGAAGCCTGCCCGCGGAAACGGTTAAACCCGCGCCCGACAGTTTTTCCAGCCCGCTGCCCTTTTTTAGCTCCGGCGACTCCGCGGCCGTTCCGAAGGTCTCCGCTCTGCAGCCCCTGCAGCCGGCCCGGGCCCCGGAACCCGCTCAGCGGACCGCTGCCGCCCGTACCGTGCTGCCGGCCGCCGACCGGCTTACCCCGCGCCTGCAGCCGGCGGCGGGCGGCCAGGCCGGAGTTGCGCGCGGGTTTGCCGGCATTCCGCGCGGGCTTGCCGCGGCGGCGGCCGCCGGGCAGCCGTGCACCGCCTGCGATAAAGGCGCCGTTACGGGCGCCAGGACGCGCGCCACGCTTCAGGGCGGCGAGGGAAAGATGCAGCACGAGATCTCCACGGTATACGCGGGCGTCTGCGAGGGGAAGTACGTCTACGACTATACGAACCTTACCTCCAATAAAACGATAGGGATGAAAGTGGTCACCAGCGGCGGCGAAACCTGGACCTTCACGCTGAGGCCGGGCGAGAAGACGAGCCTTAAAAGTTCCACCGAGTTCAACAGCGGCACTTTCGAAACCTACAGGTTGAGCGAAGTGATGAACTGATATGAGCGCCGAACCGGAAAAAGAGACCGCCGCCCCGAAGAACGAAACCTCCGCCGCCCCGGCGCCGGCGCCCGCGCCGTTCTTCGGCGGGAAGCAGGAGCGGAAGGGGCCGGGGCCGTCGGGCCCGGGCGAGCCCTATACGCCGCTGCCTGACCTCTCCCGCCCCGCCCGCCCGCGCTGGGTATACGCGCTGGCCGCTTTATTGCTGGCGCTGGCCGCGGCGGCCGGAACGCTTTTTATGCGCGAGCGCGCCGCCGCGCCGGCAGCTCAGCCGGCGGCCGCGGAAGCTCCCGCCGCGCCCGGGCCGCAGGCCGGGAACTAAGATGAAAATGAACCCGCTATTCATGCTGATGGTAGTGCTGGGCATAGTTACCGGCATGTATTCCGTCTACGGCATTTTCCCGGTCAGCATGCCGATAATTTTCGTGGGCAGCCTTGCCGGCTTCTTCATACGGCTCAACCAGGTCCTGCAGGAAAAAAAGAAACAGACCGACGCCGCGGCCGCCATCGACTTCGCGCTGCTGCGCGCCAAACAGTTCACCCCCTATGCCGGCTGGATCAAGGAGAACGTGCGCGGCCATGACGCCGTTACGGACCATATCGTGAACCATATACAGCAGGGACTGGCCGTGGCCGCGCCGGGCCAGGTGCTGGGGGCTTTCCTGCTGCCCGGGCCCACAGGCACCGGCAAGACCTTCCTGGCCGAGATGGTGGCCAAGGCGCTGTACAAGGACAGCGAGCCGCTGCTGCTGGCCATGAGCCAGTACAAGGCGGCGCAGGACGTGTTCACCCTGATCGGCCCGCCGCCGGGCTACCAGGGCTACGAGATAGGCGGCTCGCTGACGCGCCCGGTGCTGGAGAACCCGTACAGGGTCGTGATCCTGGACGAATTCGAAAAGGCGCACCTGGACGTGCAGCACTGCTTCTACGACATCCTGGACTGCGGGCAGTGCTATGAGAAAAGTTCCGGCAAGAAAGTGCATTTCGGCGCCTGCGTTTTCTTCGCCACCTGCAACTGCGGGGTGGACGCCCTGCGCACGATCTGGAGCGGGACGTCCGATCCCGCCCTGCGCAGCGGGCGCGCCCGCGAGGCTATGGCCCGCGAGGGTTTCGAGCGGCCGCTGCTGGCACGGTTCACGGATATCCTGCTGATGGACCAGCTTAAGCCGGTGGAGATAGCCGAGGTGGCCTGCCTGCAGATAGCCAAGCACTGGCGCCAGTACGGCATTGAAGTAGAATACACTTCCCCCGAGGTGCTGGTGGAGGCCATCAGGCGCAACGTGGAGTTCCAGGACTACGGCGTGCGGCAGCTGGCCGGCCTGATACGGGAAATAACCACCCCTTCGATAGAGGAAGCCCGCCGGACCGGCGCCACCCGGGTGCGGCTGGAGCTGGACCAGAAGACCGGCGAAGTGACGGTGAGCGTATGAGCGCCGATCCCAAACAGCTGGTGCTGGAAGACGTCTGGATACAGGTCTTCGCCCTGCTGCTTATAATTTCCGGCATCTTCTCGCTGCATTATATGCTGCGTCCGGTCCAGGCCCTGCCGCAGGCGGCGCCGGCGCTGCCTGCCGCCGCCGCGCCCGCGCAGGCCCGCGGGACGCCGCTAGCGGAAGCCCTGCCGGAGCTGGCGCAGGAGGCGGCCGCCGCGGCGCGGGCGCAGGAAGTTCCCGCCGGAAAGCCGGCCGCGCCCGCGGCGCCGGGCCGCTGGGTGGTGGGCGGCGACGGCGGCCCCGGCGTGAACTGCACGTCGCTGGGCGAAGCGGTCTCCCGCGCGGCCGAGGGCGACACCATAGTGCTGCGCCCCGGTACCTACGAGGTAAGCGTGCTCACCTCCAAGCCGCTGACCATCACCGGCGGCGGCAGCTCGCCGGAAGAGGTGCAGCTGACCAATTCTTTGAATCCTACGTTCGCCATCGACGGCGGCCGCATGGTGATGGAGAACCTCACCATCGCCAACGCCAGCCAGGTGGACTACTGGGCGCTGTCCGTGACGCGGGCCGCGCTGGTGCTGCGCAACGTCAATGTTAAATCCTCGGGCAAGGGCGTGAAAGTGCAGGACGCCGACCTGGAGGCGTCTGACTGCGAGTTCGAGGCCGGCGCCGCGCTGTCCGTGGCCGGCAAATCCAAGGCGAAGCTCACCGGGGTTTCCATGACCGGCAGCGTGCTGGGCGTCAGCGTGCAGGACTCCCTGGCCGACCTGCAGCTGGACGGCTGTCACATCTCCGGCGGCGGCGGCGCCGGCCTCAGGGTTTCGGACGGCGCCTGGGCCCGGGTCAACGGCACCACCATCTCCGGCAACCGCTACGCCGGCATAATGGTAGGTTCCGGCGCGGAGGTCCGCGTGTCCAAGTCGCAGCTGACGGGCAACGGCGAATGCGGCGTTTACATCGAGGAGAACGGCAAGCTGGTGCTGGAAAAAGTAACTTTGACGCGCAATAAATGCGGCGTAGGCTTCGCCGGCGCGGGCTCCCTGGAGGCGCGCGGCAGCAAGTTCGCCGACAATACGCTGGGCGCGGTGGCGGTGAGCCCGCTGGAGGGCGACAAGGCCCTGATAACCGGTTACGGCAACTCCGGGCTGCTGGTGCCCGGCGAAAAGCGCCCGGCCGCGAAAAAGCGCGCCGCCGCGGCGGCCGCGGACGAAGAGGACGCGGGAGCCGGGGAATAAAAGGGAACATTATGAGCGACCTCAACAAAATGACGGACTGGGAGAAGCTGCGCGCGCTGGTCAGCGACTCCAAGCTGGAGAGCAAGAGCCGCACCGTCGACGAGAAGCTGCTGCTGGAATTCCTGCAGGCGCGCATCAAGGGCCAGGACGAGATAATCTCCGACGTCGCCCGGGTGATACGGCTCAGCTGGGAGAAGCAGCAGCGCACGCGCCCCATCTGCAGCCTGCTGCTGCTGGGCCCCACCGGCACCGGCAAGACGGAGCTGGCCAAGGTGCTGGCCGAATACCTTTACGGCGACGCGAAGGACATGCTCCGCTTCGACTGCTCCGAACTGAGCAACCCGGACATGGCCAAGAGCCGCCTGACCGGTTCCTCTTCGGGCTACAAGGACTCCGAATCCGGCGGCCAGCTGACGCGCCCGATCATGGCCAACCCGCGCCGGCTGATCCTTTTCGACGAGATAGAGAAGGCGCACCCGCTGGTGTTCGACCTGCTGCTGCAGCTGATGGGCGACGGGCGCCTGACCGAGCAGAGCACCGGCCGCACCGCGGATTTCACGCAGAGCATCGTGGTGCTGACCAGCAACGCCCTGGCCGACGAAGTGGGCAAGGCCACGGAGGGGATGACCGATTACCGCGAGATCCTCAACGCCATCAAGACCCTGCTTTCCGAGTCCGGCGTCTTCCGGGCGGAGATCATGGGCCGCATCGACAAGGTTTACCTGTTCAAGCCGCTCTCCGGGATGATAGTGGCGGAGATAGCGCTGCTCAAGATAGCCGCGCTGGGCAAGGATTACGGGATGACCGTGGAATTCGTGGCGCCGGAGCTGCTGCTGAAGGCGCTGGAGGCTAACCTGAAGGTGAGCCGCTTCGGCATCCGCGAGCTGGAGCGCATACTTTTCGATTTCTTCGCCGAGCAGCTGGTGGCGATGCGCGACAGGAAAGTGAAGGCCGTCTCGTTCCGCCTGGGCCCTGACGGCAAGATAGTCTGCTATCCCGCGGAAAAGCCGGAGCAGGCCCAGGCCGGCAGCTAAGGCCCGCCTCCGCCGCGCCGCGCGCCGCGGCCGGCCGAAAATTATGCAGAACGATCCGCAATACGGAGCGCCGCCGCCGGCCGGCGGCAGCCTGAAGGAGCCGCGGGGCGCCGCGCCGGGGCTGCGCCTGGCGGCGGGCCTGCTGCTGGGCGCGCTCGCCCTCTATTTATTCCTGCCGGCTGGTCTGCCGCCGCCGCGGGAAGATGCCCGGCCCGCCGGCCAGGGCGCGCCCGGCGCGCCTGAACGGACGGCCCCGCTGGCCGCGGGCGGAGTGCAGGCGGAAAGCCTTACCCCGCCCCGGGGCGTTCCCCCGGAGGAGAACTTCGCGCCGCCGGCCGCCGGGCTGCTGGTGCCCCTGCGCCCGTTCGATCCGGGCGCGCTGCTGGAGAAGCCGGCCGAAACCTATCAGCTCGCCGCGCTGGCCAAAGAAACCGCCGAGGACAGGGCGGGCTGCAAAGCCGGCGACATGTTCAAATGCCTGCGGCTGGGGGGGCGGTATTACGCGGGCCACGGCGTGGCGAAGGACGACGAGCGCGCCTTCTCCCTGATAAACAAAGCCTGCGCCGGCGGGGTGGCGGAGGCCTGTACCACGCAGGGCTTCATGCAGACGCTCGGCCACGGCACCGCGCAGGACGTGCCCGCCGGCATAGCGCTGTACGAAAAGGCCTGCAGCGCCGGAGACATGTTCGGCTGCTCCCTGCTGGGAAGCGTATACCTGGAAGGCAGGGCCGCGCCGGCCGACCCTCTCCGCGCTGTCGGGCTCTTCCGCAAGGCCTGCGGCGCTAAAGTGGCGGTGGCCTGCTCCGTACTGGGGATGCTCTATTCCGAAGGCCGGGGCGTGCCGCGTGACCCCGCCGAGGCGGAGCGGCTGCTGGGCGCGGCCTGCGAGCTGAACGATAAGAACTCCTGCCAGCTGCACGAGCAGTTGGTGAATAGACGCGCTGCCGCTGGGGAAGGGCGCTGACCGGCGCCCGGCTGTCTCCGGGCGTGTCTTAGAGGGGGGCTGATCAGATGCCGGTCACTGCCCGGCAGAACTCCGGGCCCGGGTCACCTCGCGGTAGGCCCAGAGATAGGTGCCGGAGCTCCAGAGGAAATCCGGCTCCGACTTATAAATGAACGTGCGGACAGGCCGCATCTCGCCTTTTTTTAATTTGTATATCTCGTAAAAAGTCCCGTCCTTCACCGCCTGCGCGGCCACTTTGTTCAGGGCTTTAACGGCCAGGTCGGTCCTGCCCGCCCTGACGGCGGCCACGGCGAAAACGTTGCCCTGCCAGGGCCAGACGAAACGGTCGTGGTAGTGCCGTACGCCGGCCAGCCCCATCCAGAAAGGGACCTTGTTGTCCGGATAATCGCCTTCCAGCGCCGGGAAAGGGAGCGGGTCCGCTTTCAGGAAATATTCGAACTTCGCCATTATACTGTCGGTCTTGGCCTTGTCCGCCACGCCGAAGATCACGGCCAGGATATTGCCGTCGGCCGAAAAAGCCTCGGGGGCCTCGTTGCTGTCCCTGTAATAGCCGGTCTTGTCGTTCCAGATCTCTTTGTTTATCGCGGTCCTGGTGGTTTCCGCCAGGCCCCTGCACTCCGCCGCCGCCGAACTGTCGTTCATGGCTTCGGCGAGGAGGGCCATGGAATCGAAAGCCTTGTAGAGCAGCATGTTCGTGTACGCCACTTTCCCGCTCCTGCGCATGACGTCCTTCCAGTCCGCGCTGCCGGGCTGGTCTATCAGTCCCCCGTCCGTTCTGCGGGCCAGCCAGGCCGCGGCCCGGCGGAGGGTGTAATAATTCTTCCGGATGAATTCGATGTCACCGGTGGCTTTATAATACTCGTACGCCTGTATTACGGGGAGAGCTGTGCAGTCCAGCTGCGCCACCTTTAGCTCGTTGTCGTACTCGACGGGCGCCAGTTCCTTCAGATCGGGGGTTTTGAGCCCGAAAACAGAATAGGCCACAAGTTCTATGTTCGTATGGTCGCCCATGCGGCGCGGGAGCTGCCCTTCCCTGCTGGCGCGGTCAAAGAAAGTCTGCAGGGTGTCCTTCATTATCTTGCGCCCGCGCTCGTCGCCTACCAGGCCGTACATGCTGAAGCAGGCGTCACGCGTCCACAAGGTCTTGAAATGGTCGCTCCCTGCCGTTACCACCTCCCTGGGGGCGGACTGTCCCGGCACTTCGACTGAAAAAGTGTCTTTCCTTATGGCGGCGAAGGCGAGTTCCCTGGCTTGAAGAGTGGCCGGGGCTATTTGTTCGGGCTGCGCCGCAGCGGGCGCCGGAACTTCGGATAAGAGTGGGGCGGACGCCGGGGGTATGGCGCCGGGCGCGCCGGCGGCGGGGCCGCCTGCCGGGCCCTGCCCGGAGAAAGGGACAACTGGGGCGGCCGGGACCAGCCCTGCGGCGGAGTACCGGGCCGAGCCGTCGAATACGGGGCCGGCCATGTCCGGACCCTGCATGTAGAGTTCCAGGGCTTCGAGGGTCGGGGAAGAACCCGCCCCAGCGGCCGGCGCCGAGAGCTGGCATGCTACAAGGCAGCCAAGCGCGGCGAGGGAAATTCTGCGGGTCAACTTATCTGCTGTGAGCGGCAGGAACGCCGCGAAAACAGGTTGGGCCATGTTCAAAGTTTAGCATCCGGGGCCGGTACTCTCCAGGGGCCTTTGCCCTATGGCCGGGATGACAAAAGACCTAAGCGCGAATGCCGCACCGACAGCGCAGCGACAAAGGAATGTTTTATAATTATCTGAATGTATGAATAAAGCGGGGAAAATAAAAAATAATCCGGCCGGAGACTTTTCGGTATTTCCGAAAACGGATGCCGCGGCGCTGCGGCGCCTGGACACGCCGCGAAAGGTACAGGCTTTCCTTGACCGCGGGCTTGCCTTTAACGACGAGGAGCCCGGCACCTGCCTGTCCCCTTTAGAAGTGCTGCGGCTGCGCAAAGCGCATTGCCTGGAGGGCGCGATGCTCGCCGCGGCGGCTTTTCGCTTCCACGGCCGGCGCTCCCTGCTGCTGGACCTGCGGGCCAACAGCCGCGACGACGATCATGTAATAGCGCCTTTCCTGGAGAACGGGCGCTGGGGCGCGGTGGCCAAATCGCATTTCTGCGGCCTGCGCTACCGCGAGCCGGTCTACCGTACCTACGCCGAACTGGCGCGCAGCTACTTCGAGTTCTATTATAACGGCCGCGGCGAGAAGACGCTGCGCCAATATTCGGTTCCGCTGGATACCGCCGCGCTCAGGCCGGACTGGCTGTATTCCCGGAAGAACGTTTTTTTCGTCAGCCGGCGCCTGGACGCGGCCAGGCACTACAGGATACTCGGGAAATACCCGGAAAAGGAACTGGCCCGTGCCGACGCGCTGCTTTACGAGGCCGAGGTCCTGGGCGCCGGAAAAGTGCCGCTTACCCGGCGTCACCCGCCGCCGTATTCAAGTTTTAAGACCGCGCGGCGCGGACGGGAAATGGTTTAATATGCAGATGGATTTCGTGGAAACGCATTCGCATCTTAACGACGACGCTTTCAAGGCGGACAGGGCCGCCGTTGTCGAGAAGACCTTTAAGGCCGGAGTTGGGAAAGTGGTGGAGATAGCCTGCGCGCCAGGCGAGTGGGCGCAGGGGGAGCAGCTGGCCGCCGCTTATCCCGGGAAAATAGTCTGCGCTTTCGGGGCGCATCCCGAATACACCAGAACGCTGCCGCCGGACCTGTTGTGCCGGCTCGAAGCTTTCATGGCCAAGCCCTGCGCCGCGGCCCTGGGCGAGGTGGGCGTGGATTACTGGTGGGACGTGGGCACCAAAGAGGAACAGCTGGCTTTGCTGGAAACCCAGCTGCCGCTGTGCGCCAGATTCTCGAAGCCGGCCGTCTTTCACGCGCGCAACGGCCGTCAGTCCGGGCAGAACGCCTACGCCGACCTGCTGGAGGCTCTTAAGCGCAACTGGAGCTACCGGCCCGCCCGGAAATTCCGCGGCGTGCTGCATTGCTTTTCCGGCGGCTGGGCCGACGCCCGGGCGGGCCTGGACCTGGGCCTGCTGCTGGGGGTGAACGGCACCTTCACGTATAAAAAGAACGACGACCTGCGGTTCACCGTGAAAAAAGCCGGGCTGGAGAACATCGTGCTGGAAACGGACTGCCCGTACCTGCCGCCGCAGAGCGCCCGCGGCCAGCGCAACGACCCTTCCTTCATCCCGGAAATAGCCGCCATGTTGGCCGCCCACCTCGGCGTCAGCACAGGGCAGACGGCGGAAAGGACCACCGCCAACGCTTTCGAACTTTTCGGCGAATTTTAGAAACGGCTTAGGATAAATTATGGCCTCGAACGATGAAATAAAAAAACTGCTGGCCGGGAGGATCCCGGTCTTTGACGGCGCCATGGGCACTTACCTGCAGGGCTTCGGCCTGAAAGACGCCGACTACGCCGGCCACGAAGGCCTTAACGAGATGCTCTCTCTGTCCAGGCCCGACGTGGTGACCAAGGTGCACGAGGACTACCTGGCCGCCGGAGCCGACTTCATAGAGACCAATACTTTCGGCGCCAACGCGGCCGTGCTGGCCGAATACGGCCTGGCCGCGCGCGTGCGCGAGTTCAACCTGGCCTCCGCGCGGCTGGCCAAGGCCGCGGCGCAGAAATTCTCCTCCGGCGGCCGGCTCCGCTACGTGGCCGCCTCGGTGGGTCCTACCAATAAAGCCATGTTCGTTACCGGCGGCCTCAGCTTCGACGAGCTGCGCGACATCTACCTCGAACAGCTGTCCGCCCTTATGGACGGCGGCGTGGACCTGCTGCTGCTGGAGACCGCGCACGACGTTCTTAACCTCAAGGCCGGGCTGGCCGCCGTAAGGCTGGCTTTTAAGAAGGCCGGCAGGGAGCTCCCCGTAATAGTGTCGGCCACCATGGACGCGCGCAATAAACTGCTGTCCGGCCACGACACCGAGGCCTTCTACGCCGCCGTGGAACATTTCCCGCTGGCCGCCATAGGCTTCAACTGCTCCACCGGGCCCGAGGGCCTGGGCCTGCGCCTCGAGCGCCTGGCCGCCCGCGCGCAGTACCCGGTGTTCGCCATGCCCAACGCCGGCCTGCCCGACGAGAACGGCCGCTACCTGCAGAGCCCCGAACTGTTCTCGAAAGTGATGGCCGAGTACGCGCGCAAAGGGCTGCTCAACGCGGTAGGCGGCTGCTGCGGCACCAGCCCCGCCCATATAAAAGCGCTGGCCGAAAGCATGAAAGGCCTGAAGCCGCGCGCTGCGCGCGCCGCCGCGCCCTGGGTGGTGTCCGGAGTGGAAGCGCTTTTCTACGACGAGATAGAGCCGCCGGTAATGGCCGGCGAGCGGAATAATTCCATCGGCTCCAAGAAATTCCGCGACATGGTGGCCGTCAACGATTGGGACGGGGCTTTGCTGCTGGCGAAAGCGCAGGCCGCCGCCGGCGCGCATATCCTGGACGTCTGCCTGGCCAACCCCGAGCGCAACGAACTGGCCGACGTCAAGACTTTCATGCCGAAGCTCGCGCGCGCGGTGCGCCTGCCGGTTATGACCGACACCACCGACCTGGCCGTGATGGAAGAGGTGCTCAAGACCGTGCCGGGCAAGGCCCTGCTGAACTCCGTTAACTTCGAGTTCGGCCCGGACAAGCCGCGCGCTGCCGCGGAACTGGTGAAGACCTACGGCGCCAAGCTGGTGTTCGGCTGCATCGACGAGGACAAGGTGCACGGACTGCCGCTGGACGCGGCGCGCAAGGTGGCCATAGCCCGCCGGGCCTACGCTTTCCTTACCGGCGAGTGCGGGCTTAAAGCGGAAGATATTATTTTCGACACGCTGGTGTTCCCCGTGGCCGTGGGCGGCGAGCATACGAAGACCGCGCACGAGACCATAAAGGCCATAGCGGAGATAAAGAAAGAATTCCCCGGCGTCAAGACCGTGCTGGGCGTCAGCAACGTTTCCTTCGGCCTGCCGCCCGCTTCGCGCGAAGTGCTCAATTCCGTTTTCCTGCACCACGCGGTGAAGGCCGGGCTGGACGTGGCCATAGTCAATATCGAGAAACTGAAGCGCTACGTCTCCATAACCCCCGAAGAGCGCGAACTGGCCGAAGACCTGATCTTCGCCCGCAAACCGGGCGCCGCGCAGGCTTTCGCCGCGCGCTACCGCGACGCGAAGAAGGCCGCCGCCGCGCCGGCCGCCGCCGGCGCGCCGCCGGCGGAGAAGCTGAAAGCCGCCGTGCTCAACGGCACCCGGGCCGGCATAGAGGAGGCCGTGGCGGCGCTGCTGCTGAAAAGTTCGCCGCTGGAGATCGTCAACGGCCCGGTGATGCAGGCCATGGCCGAGGTAGGCAGGCAGTTCTCCGCCGGCGACCTGATAGTGACCGAGGTGCTGCAGAGCGCCGAGGCCGCCCGGGCCGCCGTGAAAGCGCTGGAGCCGGCCCTGAAAGCCCAGAAAGCCCCCAGGCGCGGGCGCCTGCTCCTGGCCACCGTGAAAGGCGACGTGCACGACATAGGCAAGAACCTGGTCAATATCATTTTCGAAAGCAACGGTTTCGAGGTGGAGGACCTGGGCGTGAAGGTGCCGCCGGAGGACATAGCCGCCGCGGCCGCGAAGTCGAAGCCCGACTTCATCGGCCTGTCCGGCCTGCTGGTGCGGTCGACCGAGCAGATGACCATTACCGCGCGCGAGCTGGCCCGCGCCGGCGTAAAGGCGCCGCTGCTGGTGGGCGGCGCGGCGCTGACAGAAAAATTCACGGTCTGCAATATAGCGCCTAATTATTCTGGCCCGGTGTTCTACGCCGCGGACGCCATGGAAGGGCTGAATTACGCGCTGAACTTCAGGGCGGGCAATCCTCTCGCTGAGGACGGGGAGGCGGAGCTGGTGGAGGAGGTGGACCTGAAGCCGGCGTGCGTTCCCGCCAGCCCGGACGCCGCCGGCGTACAGCCCCTGGCCGCGTATTACCCGGAAAAGCTTCCCGCGCCGCCGGACCTGGAGCGGCATCTGATCGCGGACCAGCCGCTGCAGGAGCTGTTCGACAATATCGACGAGAACCTGTTCACGCTGCGGTTCCTGAAGGTGAACAAAGCGCAGCCCAAGAAAGCCGAGGAGGCGCTGAAGCTGCTGGCCGACGTGCGGAAAGAAATAATAAAAGAGCGCATAATAAAAGCCCGCGGCGTCTACCGGTTCTTCCCGGTGAACAGCTCGGGCAACAGCCTGCTCGTTTATGGGCCAGGCGGGGCGCAGGCCGCCGCTTTCGCTTTTCCCCGCAGGGCCGAAGGAACGCGGCTGTGCCTGGCCGATTTCGCCGCGCCGGCCGCCGGCGGCAAAAAAGACAGCGCCGCGCTGTTCGCGGTCACCTGCGGCGAGGGCATCCTGGCTTTCGCGGAGCGCGAGCGCAAGGCCGGGAATTATCTGAGGTCCTACCTGGTGGAGGCGCTGGCCCTTACGCTGGCCGAGGCTTTCGCGGAGGTGCTGCATTACCGCATACGGAAAGAGTGGGGCATAGCCGAGGCGAAGCCCGCGCGGCCGCTGCTGCGCGGCAAATACCTGGGGAAGCGCTATTCTTTCGGCTACGCCGCCTGCCCGGACCTGGCCAACCAGAAGATCCTGTTCGACCTGCTGAAGCCCGAGGCCGACGCCGGCCTGCGACTGACGGACGGCTTCATGATGGAACCGGAAGCCTCCGTCTCCGCCATAGTCTTCCATAACCCCAAAGCCGTGCATTTCAGCGCCGCATGACCGGTAGGGGACGTATTTGACTATTTGACTATTTATCAACCGGCAGAAGCGATTTGTTAATAATAAGTCAAATAGTCAAATACGTCCCCCAAAGCCCAAAAAAGCCCCCGTCAAAGGACGGGGGCTTTTATTGTGCGGCCGTACCTGTTCAGGCGCAGCAGGACCCGCCGCCGCACGCGCAGGACACGGCAGGAGCTTTTGTCAGCGTGTCTATGATCCCGTTCAGCGTCGGGCTGGGGCGCATGGCTTTCGAGGTCTTCTCAGCGTCCGGGTGGTAATAGCCGCCCATCTCCACCGGCTTGCCCTGGGCCGCCAGCAGCTCGCCGTTGATCTTCGCCTCGTTCTCCTGCAGCTGTTTCGCCGCCGCGGCGAACTTCGCCCGCAGGCCGGTGTCCTTAGACTGCGCGGCCAGGGCCTGCGCCCAGTACAGGGCCAGGTAAAAGTGGCTGCCGCGGTTGTCTATCTCGCCCACTTTGCGGGCGGGGGACTTGTTGTTGTCGAGGAACTTGGCGATGGCCTGGTCGAGCGTGTCGGCCAGGATCAGGGCTTTGCCGTTCTTGAAGACGTTGCCCAGGTGTTCGAGCGACGCCGCCAGCGCGGAGAACTCGCCGAGGGAATCCCAGCGCAGGTAGCCTTCGGCCTGGAACTGCTGCACGTGCTTCGGGGCGGAGCCGCCGGCGCCGGTCTCGAACAGGCCGCCGCCGGCCAGCAGCGGGACCACGGAGAGCATCTTGGCGCTGGTGCCCAGCTCCAGTATCGGGAACAGGTCGGTGAGGTAGTCGCGCAGTACGTTGCCCGTGACCGAGATGGTCTCCAGCCCTTTGCGTATCCTCGCGGTGGAATAGCGCATGGCTTCCACCGGCGGCAGTATCTTTATCTCCAGGCCTTTGGTGTCGTAATCCTTTAGGTACTTCTCCACCTTGGCTATCACCTGCGCGTCATGGGCGCGGTTCTTGTCCAGCCAGAACACGGCGTGGGCGCCGGTGGCCTTCGCGCGGTTCACGGCCAGCTTCACCCAGTCCTGCACCGGGATGTCCTTCACCCGGGACATGCGCCAGATGTCGCCCTGTTCCACCTTGTGCTCCATCAGCACCTTGCCGGAGGCGTCCGTCACGCGCACCGTGCCGTCGGCCGGGATCTCGAAAGTGGTGGGGTGGGAGCCGTATTCCTCGGCTTTCTGCGCCATCAGGCCTACGTTGGGCACCGAGCCCATGGTAGCGGGGTCGAAGGCGCCGTGCTTGCGGCAGTCCTCGATGATCTCTCGGTACATGGTGGCGTAGCAGCGGTCGGGGATCAGGGCCTTGGTTTCCTGCAGTTTGCCGGCCGCGTTCCACATCTTGCCGCCGTCGCGGACCACCACCGGCATGGAGGCGTCCACGATGATGTCGCTGGACACGTGCAGGTTGGTGATGCCCTTGGCGGAGTCCACCATGGCCAGCGCGGGGCGCGCGGCGTATTCCGCTTTAATGTCGGCTTCTATCTCGGCCTGTTTGTCGGCCGGCAGCCCATGCAGCTTCTTGTAAAGATCGCCCAGGCCCATATTGGGGTTGACGCCCAGCGCCTTGAACGTTTCGGCGTGCTTTTTGAAAACGTCCTTGAAGAACACGGAGACGGCGTGCCCGAACAGGATGGGATCGGACACCTTCATCATCGTGGCTTTCAAATGCACCGAGAGCAGCAGCCCGGCTTTCTTCGCCTCCTCTATCTGCTCGGCGTAGAACCGGCGCAGCGCTTTCCTGCTCATGAAGGTGCCGTCCACTATCTCGCCCTTGGAGGCTTTAAGCCCCTTTTTCAGCGCGACCGCCTTGCCGTCGGCGCCGGTGAACTCTATCTTCAGCTCGCCGCCTTCCTCAAGGCAGAGCGACTTTTCGTTGCCGTAGAAGTCGCCTTCGGTCATATGGGCCACGTGCGCTTTGCAGTCGGGGCTCCAGGCGGCCAGCTTATGCGGGTTCTTTTTTGCGAAGTTCTTCACCGATGCCGGAGCGCGGCGGTCGGAGTTGCCTTCGCGCAGCACCGGGTTGACGGCGCTGCCCAGCACTTTGCCGTAGCGCTCCTTTATTTCTTTTTCGGCCTCGGTCTTCGGGGCCTCCGGGTAATTGGGGATCTCGTAGCCCTGGGACTGCAGTTCTTTGATGGCGGCCTTGAGCTGGGGGACGGAAGCGCTGATGTTGGGAAGCTTGATTATATTGGCTTCCGGGGTCAGCGTCAGCTCTCCCAGCAGGGTAAGGTTGTCGGGCAGCCTCCTGGCCGCGGGCAGGTTTTCCGGGAAGCTGGCTATTATCCTGCCCGCCAGCGAGATATCGCGGGTCTCTATCTCTATACCAGTACCTTTCGTAAAGGCCTGCACTATCGGCAGCAGGGAATAAGTGGCTAAAGCGGGGGCTTCGTCGATTTTTGTCCAAAAGATCTTGTGTGTCGGCATGATGTCTCCTTAGGATGCGTTATTTATGCTGCGGGGGCCTGCGCCCCCCTATCGGCACAACGTTATGGTTTATTTGTTTTTAACAGAACGACCGGACCTGGAATCTATAGGTAGAGTATTGAAAAAGAGCCAGCATTGTCAAGGAATAATCAGCCGCCCTAGAACCGGATGAGCGGCAGCAGGCTGGCGTAGCGGTCGGTCCAGGGCCTGACGAAGCGGGAATCGAAGACCGCGGCGTCCTGCCACGCGGCCGCGGTCTCCAGCCGGCGTATCTTTCCGCCGTCCCTGCTGAAAGCCGCCCATTGCGCCTTCTGCGCCCCGGCCCTGCCGCCGGCCGCCGTGCTCTCCGCACTCACCGCCCCGGGAATACGCAGGTCCCGTGCCGCGGCGGCCATCAGCGGTTTCAGGTCCAGGTACCTGTTCGAGATATGGCACAGGATCAGCCCGCCCGGAGCGAGGCGCCTGAAATAAAGCTCGAAGGCCTCGCGGGTCAGGAGATGCGCCGGGATCGCCCCGCTGTTGTACGCGTCGAGAATGAGCAGGTCGTGCGCGGTCCCTTCCGCCTTTTCGAGCGAAAGCCGCGCGTCGCCCGTTATTACCCTGATAAGGGCCGGCGAACCGGACAGGAAAGTAAAGCGGCCGCGCGCGATGGCCGCCACGTCGGGGTCGAGCTCGTAGAAAGTCAGCTTCATGCCCTTCGTTCCGTAGGCCGCGATAGTGCCGGCGCCCAGCCCCAGAACGCCCGCGTCCTTTATCTCCGGCCCGAAGAGCCGGAAAACATCCCCGAGAGGGGAACTTCTGCTGTAATAAAGCGTGGGCTCCGCAGCCCTGTCCGGGGCCAGGTATTGTGTCCCGTGCAGCGTGTTGCCGTGCAGCAGCAGGCGCATGCCGTCCTTGTCCTCTACCCTCGAGATGCCATAGAAGTTGCGCAGCGTGAGACCGGCGGCCCGCCCGCCGTGCGCCAGCAGCAGCACCGCGCAGACCGGCACGCTCGCGCCCAGGAGCAGCGCCGTCCGGGAAATGTTCTTCGCGCGCCAGAGCTCCCGGTCACGGATCACCAGGGCGGCCAGCGAAAGCGCGCCGGCGACGCACCAGTCCAGCCCCGTCCAGCCGATGCCGCGCCCGAAGTAAGGCAGTATTATCCCCATCAGGAGGCCGGCCAGGAAACCGCCCGCGGAGACCGCCAGGTAATAAGCCGAGGCGGCCTCCGGTTCGGCCGGTTTGTCCTCCGCCAGCGAACGATGGCAGATCATGGCGATCACGAAAAGGGCCGCTATGTTCAGGAAAAATCCGGAGAAGCCTATGGCGGCGTCGCGCGTGAACGCGTTCCGGCCCATGAAGGCCATTGCCGCCAGGCCGGCCGCCGGCGCGGCTGTCAGGAACAACGCCCAGCGCGGAAAAACCGCGCTGCCGCGCTCCCGGAAATTCAGTATGAAAGTGCCGAGGTAGATCCCCAGCGGCGCTATCCACAGCAGCGGCACCGCGGCCATTTCCGATGTCAGGAACTGGGTGGCCGCCAGCATGGCGGCGCAGGGCCCGGCGCTGAGCGCCGCCCAGGCCAGTAGCCTGGCAGGGGGGAGCGGCGGGCACCGGCGCGCGGCTGCGGGGCGTTCTTTGGAGGCGTCCGCCGGGGGGAAACACAGCAGATGCCCCGCGGCGAACAGCGCGTAGCAGAACTGCCAGAGCCGCACCTGCGCGTCCAGCGGCAGCAGCGGCTCGATAACGAAAGGATAGGCGAGCAGCGCCGCCAGCGCCCCGGCGTTGGAGGCCGCGTAGAGCGTGTACGGGGCGCTGCGTTCCGGGCGCGCGGAAGCCGAGAGCCAGCGCTGGATCACCGGCACGGTGGCCGACAGGGCGAAAAAAGGCAGCCCGATGGAAAATGCCAGGGCGGCCAGCAGCGCGGCTACGGGATGGGCCGTCTGGACGGGCGCCGTCCGGAAAGGCAGCGAGAAAGCCGCGGCCGCGAGCACGGCGAGATGCAGCAGCGCCTGTTTGCGGACGGGCAGGCGGACCGTGGTAAGACGGGCGTAAAGATAGCCCGCCAGCAGCACGCCCTGGAAGAACATCATGCAGGTGGTCCAGACCCGGGCGCTGCCGCCGAAATACGGGAGCAGGATCTTGGCTATCAGAAGCTCCGACTCAAAAAGCAGGAAGGAGCCCAGAAAAGCCACGATATGGTAGATCATATAAGGGGACGTATTTGACTATTTGATTATTTATCGACTATTACGGAGTCGTTTGTTAATAATAAGTCAAATAGTCAAATACGTCCCCATGGCCTTGACAAGGGAACGGGCTCTGCTATACTATCGGTGGCGTCCGCGGCCCCTTATAAACGGGTGTCCGCGGACCCTTATTTGCGGCCCTTTTTCGCGGCCGGAGCGTCGGCGTACTCCCTGCCGGTGCCGTCGATGTAGAAGGTCCGGTCCTTGACCGCAACTTTCGCCAGGCCGCCGCTGAAATTGCCGGCCTGCGTATATTTAAAATCCACCATTTCGCGGCCGGTCTTGTCTATGTAGCCCCAGCCGCCGCGCAGGTCCTTCAGTACCGGCGCCAGTCCCTCGTCGAACGACGCGCACATGGTGAAGGTAAATGGTATCGCCTCGTCGCCTTCGCTGTCTATGTAGCCGCAGCGGCCTTCCGCCGCCAGGGCCTGCGCCGGCGCCAGCCCCTCGCTGTACGGGCCTATTCCGATATAGGGCTTCTCTTTGAAGATAAGCGTTTCCCTGTTAATGAAGCCGTATTTTCCGCCCAGGCGGGCCGTGGCGAACCCTCCATTGAAGGGGAAGGCCTCCTCGTAGACGGCGGGCAGGGCTTCCTTGCCGGACAGGTCGATGTAGCCGTACCGGCCGTTGGCCCTTACGCGGGCCAGGCCTTCCGTGGGCGGGTAGATCTCGTCATAAGCGGTAGGGCGGAATTCCTGGCCGGCCCTGAGCAGCAGGCCCCAGCGCCCGTCCTTCTTCGCCGGCGCGGCCCCGCCGGCGAACCGGAGCAGCTCTTCGTATTCGAAAGGGACTATGGTCTTGCCGTCCTTGTCCACGCAGCCCCAGCTGCCGCGCAGTTTCACCGGCGCGCAGCCTTCGCTGAAAGCGCCGGCGGAACGGTAGCGGGCGGACCAGGCTTTATTGCCGGCTTTGTCTATGAAGCTGTAATACGCGCCGGAGCGTACGAGCGCCAGCCCGGCGCTGAAAGGCTCCGCGTAATCGTAGCGCGGCGTTATTGCCGGCTTCCCGCCGGCTTCGGCGTAGCCCCATTTGTCCCCGGCGCGGTACGGGACCAGTTCCTGGGCGCGCGCGGCGGCGCAGCAGGCGAGCAGTAAAATAACAATAAGACGTTTCATAGGTAAGGAAATAATACAATTTTCAGGGCGCCGTACGCCGCCGCCGTTTTCCGGGGAAATTTGTATAATTCCCTTAAATATGAAAATAAGAACCGCTATTTATCCCGGCAGCTTCGACCCCGTCACTTTCGGCCATCTCGATATCATAGACCGGGCCAGCCGCATCTTCGACCACCTGGTGGTCAGCGTCATTGTTAACAGCGCCAAAAAACACCTGTTTTCCGTGGAAGCCCGCGTGGCCATGCTTAAGACCGTGCTGAAGGGGCGGAAAAATATTTCGGTGGAATCTTTCGAGGGCCTGTTAGTGGATTACGCCAAAAAGAAAAAGACCGGCATCATCATAAGGGGTCTGCGCGCTATCTCCGACCTGGACTACGAATTCCAGATAGCGGCGGTGAACCGCACGCTGTCGCCCGGCATCGAGACCGTGTTCCTGATGCCGCGCCAGCGCTACACCTATCTTTCCTCCAGCGTGGTGCGCGACATAGCGCATTTCAAAGGCGACGTGTCGAAACTGGTGCCGTCCCACGTGGTGAAGGCTATAGCCGGCCTGGGAAAATAGCTCCGCCCGGCGCTCCCTTCGCCGGGAAGCGGCGCCCGGTCCGTAAAAAGATGACCCTCCCGAACTATCGCCCGCCGGTGTTAAAAGATCCGACCGCGAAAAAATGGCTGAAAGCCGCCCTGCCGGCGCTGCTGGCCGCCGGCTGCTGCCTGGCCGCCTGGCGGTTTTCGCAGGTGACCGCCTGGGCCGGCGCCGACCTTGCCCAGCTCGGGCTGGGAAGCTTTCTCGTGGCGGGCCTGCCCGGCGCCAGCGTGAACTGGTATATGCCGCTGACGGGCATAGTGTCGTCGCTGTTATTAAACCTGGGCGTAAGTCAGTTCCTGTTCTACCTGGCCCTGCGTTTCGGTCTCTACCTGCTGGTGTTCTGCGCCGGGTACCTGCTGCGCGGCTATCGGGCCGGTATCGTTTCACTGGCGGCGGCCGCTGTTTTTTCCGTCTTCGGCAATCACGACAACGAACAGGTGTTTTACTCCGCCATCCTTATGATGGTCCTGCTGTTCACGCTGCTGGACCGCAGGAGCGGCAGCCTGAAGTACGGCGTTCTGTCGGGGCTGTCTATAGGCAGCTCCCTGCTGGTGCGCACCCCGCTGTTCCTGTTCCCGCCGGCGCTGCTGCTCTGCCGCGGTCTTTTCAGCGGCGCCCGCCCGGCCCATTTTATCCGTAATTTCCTGGTTTTTCTGGCCGCGGCCTATGTGCTGCTTCTGCCCTGGGGGCTCCTGAACCGTTCCCTGTCCGGGAAGTTCTTTCTTTTCGACGACAACCGGGCGGCCTGCAACCTGGTGACCGCAGCTAAGGGCAGCGTCTACACTATGGAGGGAGACTGCCGCCGCGCGGCCGGGCTGGGGAAAGACGACAGCGCTTTTGCTTTCTATGTGCGCGAAACCGCGAAAGCCCCGCTGGCCGCCGCGCTGGCCGCCGCAAGAAGGCTTTGGCATATTTTCCTGTTCCAGCCGCTGCTGTTCGGGCTGTTCATCGTTGCCATTGCGGCGGGGCGCGACAGGGCGCGGCTGTTCTGCCTGCCGGTCTATTTCATCCTGATACACTCCCTGCTTTCTATAGAGGAACGGTATTTTTATCCGCTGGCCTACCTGCTGCCGCCGCTGATAATCGGGAGTCTCTGGCCCGCGCGCGGCGGCGGGGAAAGGCGTGAACTGCCGGCGGGAAAAGCCGCGGGCTTGGCGTTCGTTGCGGTCTTCCTGCTGGTGCTGGCGGTAGAGGCGCTGGTAGCCGCTTATCCGTACAGGGCCGCACGCAACAGTTCCCCCGCCGCTTTTTCGGCCGCGCTGGCTCGTTTCCCCGAAGACAAGGTGTTCAGCCTTCTGAGCTGCAAGGACCGGCTCCTGAAGGGTGACGATGCCGGCTTCTACGGCTGCCTGGCCGGGTACAGCGCGAAATTCGACGATAAATTCATCGGCTACGCGCTGTCCGTGATGGCCTCGGCCGCGCCGGCCGGTGTGGAAATTCCCGCCGGGCACGGCTGCCCGCCCGCCCTTATGCTGCGCGAGTTCGAGCTGGGCCACCGGGCCGCGGCCCTGGCTGCCTTCGCGCGGGCCCAGGCCGCGTACGAGAAGCATGACAATATGCTGCGCGGAGCGCCCTACGCCAAAGACAGGGAACTGGCGGAGGTTATAGGCCGCGACCAGGACAGGTTCTGGGACAGGTACGTTTATGAAACGCTGCTGCTCTGGCCGCCGGAGCGGATGCATGTAATACTTTCAGCCCTGGGCCGCGAGCTCAAGCTTACGGCTAAGTTGAGGCAGCTGGCGGCGCTGACCGGCGGCACGCGCCCCGGAGAGAACTCCGGGCGCCTGCTCAGGGAACTGCGTGTTACCGGGCTGGCGGGGCCGAAGGTGCCTCTGTCGGGCCCGCTTTATCCCGGGCAGCGGCAGCTCTGGGCGGAGGACGCGGGGGAGTCTAAGAAATTGTCCGACCTGGCGGCGGAGAAAATGCTGGCCGGCGACTTTAAGGCCGCGGAAAAAATATTGCGGGAAGCTTTGGAGGTAGACCCGAAAAACCCGGAAGCCCTGCTGGACCTGTGCGTCATCGCGGCCCGGGAGAATAAAAAAGAAAAGGCGCTCGGTTTATGCCTGGCCGCCGCCGAGGCCGCCAGCGGCGATCCGCGCCTTAAAGGTCTGGCCGAAAGCGCGCAGGCCCAAAGCCGGGCGCTGCAAACAGCTCTTGGCCTCGGCGGCGCGCGATAAGCCGCCCCGCGGTATTTAAATTTCCCTTATAATTTATTCCGCCAGCAGGCGTTCAGCTTCTTCGGTGAGGGCGTTGAGCACGCCTTCCAGCTCTATGGCCTTGGCGTGGATGTCGTCGGCTTCGGCCACGTAGAACGGCGCGCCGTAAACGGTCTGAATGCGGCCGAAGGGCAGCGGGAACTGGTACCTGTCCCAGCTGCGCAGCACCTTTTTCTTTGAAAGGGCGCAGGCGCAGGGAATGACGGGGATGCCTGCCTTCTGCGCCAGGTAAATGGCGCCGGGCTGCACCTTGAAGACGGGGCCGCGCGGGCCGTCGGGCGTGATGGCCAGGGAATAACCGCTCCGCGCCGCTTTGATAAGGGAGCGCAGGGAAAGGAAGCCGCCGGAAGTGGTGGAGCCGCGCACGAAGGAAAAGCCGAAGCGCCGCATTATGCGGGCCATGTACTCGCCGTCCTTGCTCTTGCTGACCAGGCCCACCAGGTTGCGGTTGCGCTGCAGGTAGAGCATCAGCACTTCCTGCCGGTGCCAGATGGTGTAGATGCCGGGCAGCGTGCCGCCGCCTTTGACCGAGATCTTCGAGGTGAGCGCGATGAAATAGACGTACAGCCAGG
The DNA here is from genome assembly GCA_903879915.1 of uncultured Elusimicrobia bacterium. Classification (GTDB taxonomy): domain Bacteria; phylum Elusimicrobiota; class Elusimicrobia; order Elusimicrobiales; family UBA9959; genus UBA9959. The sequence continues at coordinate 8,662 of CAIRNJ010000033.1, read as the reverse complement.
CCAGCGCGGAAAGCACCAGATGCGGCAGTGAGTTCTTGTAAAACAGTTCGTTCATTGTCAGGCCTTGCCGTAATAATACAAAAAGCGGGGCTTTTTTTACACAGGCGGCACCGCGGCCGTCCAGCTCCCGCGCGGATACTGTTCAGTCCTTCGGGAAGAGCTTGAAAATTTCAGCGTCCACGCAATAGAGGGCCGAGTCCTGCCTGTTCTCCGCGGCATTGCCGTAGATGGCGGCCAGATTGACGGCTCTTTCGAGGTGCTGGCGGAATATTTCCAGGTTGGCCCTGCTCATGCGCACGGTCGTCCTTTTCAGCGCTACGCGCTCCGAATCCGCCACCAGCTCGTCCCAGTACCGGCGCAGCGCCTCCCTGATAGGCCTCGTTTCACGCGTCATGGGCAGCAGCTGTATCACCTTGCCCGTGAACTTGCCGCGCGCCTTGTCCTTGGCGAACTCCGCCAGCCCGCCGGCGGCCAGGGCCTTGAGCGCCTTCCTTAACGCTTCCGGCTTGACCTTGGTGGCCTCCGCTAATTCCTGGATCGTCACCCAGCCCGCCGTTTCGGCCAGGTAGCTCTGGCAGATATTCGTTACCGCGTCCCTGGTGCGCAATTTCCATTGTTCCAGCGTAAGACTTACGCTGAGCTGTGCCAGCGCCCTGTGCGTGGCCGTTTCCGCCAGCTCCCGGCTGGGCAGGTCCGCGCCGGGCTGTGCCGGGGCCGACAGGGCCTGCAGCAGTTCCTCGGAGCCGGACAGCGCGTTGAAATAGGCGCGGATAAGTTCCTGGCCCTCGGCGGACTGGAGCTTGACGCCCAGACAGTTCATTATTTCCTTGAGGCGCCAGCCTTTGGGCAGTTTCTTGCCGCGCTCAAGGTCCCAGTAGCTCACGAAAGAGAACCCCAGGCTTTTGCTGCCGCCCACGCCCGTGAAAAATTTATACGCTCCGGAGAAGCCGCGTTCTTTCCTGATCCGGGACAGTACGCTGCCGAAGGTTTTCGCTTTATTCATGCCTGAATTTTACCATATCGTTTAACCGCAGGTTAAGTGAAAGGGCAGTTTTATTAACCGCCGCTCCTGAATCAAAAAACCGGGCTGCGCTGGTTCTTCGGCCTCAGGGAAGCCGTTAAAGAACGAAGTAAACTTGTAATAAGAGGTCCCGGGGGCAGCACGGCAAGCAACAACACTGAAGGAACAGAGCATAAGGAGATAAGAACGCTATGAAATGTCTAATAACGGCGGTGGTAATGCTGGGGATGTGCTCGGCGGGCGGTGCGGCGGATATTTCCGCTCTTCAGCGGGTCCGTGCTTCGCAGGTGGCTGGAATAGCCGCGGCGGTCCCGGTGAATGTTTCCGGCCCTGTCAGAGTATCTGAGTTTGCAGGAAAGAAGGCGGCGGAGCTTAAGAACACCGGCGACGTTGTGATAACCGTGGACCGCTTCGCCGCGCCCAGCGACGCGCCGGTGATCTTCGCCGTCTGCGGCAGCGAAAAATGCCACGACCTTCAGGATAAGGGGTATAAAACCATCGGCGCTGAGCTGATAGCGACTTCCGCCGCAGTAAGGAAATATAAAATAAGCGGGCTTAAGCCTGGCGAATATTCCCTTAGCGGCTACAACGACCTGAACAAGAACGGGGTGATGGACCGCGGGATGTTCGGCATACCGCAGGAGCCGGCCGGCTTTTCGAAGCTCGATACCGACAAGCTGAGCAGCAATCCATCGTGGAACTCGGTCAAATTCACTGTCGGCGCGGCCCCGGTGGAGGTCACTTTCCACCTGATCCGCAAATTCGGACTTTGATCGCGGCCGGGCGGCGCAGACCGCCTTGGCATTTATAGGAGATGAATAAATATGACCAGAGATAAAATCAGCTTGAAGATAGTTCTCGCGCTGATAGCGATAGCGGCCTGCCTGAGCATTTCAGCGGCAGCCGAAGAAATAGTGCTGCCGCTGTGGTGTCACGGCTCGGCGGAATATTGCCGGCAGAACGGCTGGCCGCCGGTGCCGCCGCACGTGCCGAGGCCCATTCCTCAGGCGCCTCCCGACAGGCCGATCCCGCCGATCACGGCGGGTGTCCCGGTATGTTCCGGCGTTCCCTGCGGCGTTCCGGACATGCCCAAAGAGGTCCGCGGCTGGATAGAGGTGCTGCTGAAAGGCCGCAGCACCGAAGAGCGCGGCAATGCCGCCGAGGTTCTGGGCGGAATGCGCGCAGCGGCGGTTTCGGCCGTTCCGGCCCTGCTGTTCGCGGGCGCCGACGATCCCTATTACGAAGTACGTTCCCGGGCGCGGCTGGCGGTGAAGCAGATTGACGCGGCGCCGTCGGCCGAAGAGATGGCGCTGGCGGTAAGAACGCTGGAGCACATGGTGCTTTACAGTAACGCGCCTTACTCCCGGTGCAACGCCGCGGTTGCGCTGGAGCAGCTGGGCTGCGCGGCTGTGCCGGCGGTACCGGCGCTGCGTGAAGGAATGAACGTTTATGAGACCAACAACGACTCCCGTGACAGGATGATGATAGCCGAGGCGCATATCTGCGGCAAATGCGAGTGCCCGTTCAGCAGCGTCGGCAACGGCGTCGCCCTGCAATGGGCGCTGGCTGCGGACCCGGCCTGCCCGGGCGAGCCTAAAAAATAAGGCGGGCTTAAGGAGATACATGAAAACTAATAAAGCGAAGCTGTTGCTGATCACCGCGGTGCTGGCCCTGCCGCTGCGGCGGGCGGCGGCCGAAGTATTCCTGCCCGAACCCGACGGCGCGCGGACCCGCGCGGAAGAGCCCTCCGCCGCCGACAAACGCTGGTTCTTCGACAAAGTGGGCGCCCCGGCTTTCTGGACGCTGAGCCGCGGCAGCCGCGCGGTGAAGGTGCTGGTGTGCGACACCGGCGTGGAAGCGAGCCATCCAGATCTGCGGGGGAACGTGGGGCCCGGGAAGAATTTTGTGGACGGCACCGACAATACCGCGCCCACCGGCAACGGGCACGGCACCCGCGTGGCCGGCCTGATAGGCGCGCGCGGCGGGCACGACGGCGCCGGGGCCTTCGGCCTTAACTACGAGGTTACCGTGGTGCCGGGCAAGATCTCCAACGCGGCCAGCGGCGAGGCCGTGCATACCGACACGGCCAAATGCGTGCGCTGGGGCGCCGACCAGGGCATACGGGTGGTGAACCTCAGCTATGGCGGGGCGCTGGACAATCCCGACATGCAGGCCGCCGCCAAATACCTTTACGAGAAAGGCGGCCTGCTGCTGATCTCGGCCGGCAACGCCGGGGAGCGGCTGGACCTGCCGGACTATCCTTACATGCTGGCGGTGGGCGGCACCGACGCGCTGGACTGGAAATCGCCGTGGTCCAACACCGGGCCGTACGTGGACATAACAGCGCCCGGTTCGAACATGTACACCACCGACGCCGGCGGCAAATACGCCGTAAGCCGCGGCGCTTCGCTGGCCACGGCCGTGGTTTCAGGCGCGGCCGCGCTGATACTTTCGGCCCGGCCCGACCTTACGGCGGGCGAGCTGAAGGCGGTGCTGCTGCGCTCCGCGCTGGACCTGGGGACGCCGGGCCGGGACGAGGCTTTCGGCGAAGGCCGCGTGGACCTTAAAAAAGCGCTGGAGCTGCTGAAGGCCGGGCCTGTGCCGGCGAATTAACGATCTATAAGGAGAAATATCATGATAAAAACATTACTTACGGCCTGCGCCCTGCTGGCCGGCACCGGCGGACGGCCCTGCGTGGAGCCCGGCGCCGCGGCGCCCGCGCCTTCCCCGGCCGGCGCGCGCGCGGAGAAAGAATGGACGGTGATGGTGTACGTCAACGCCAAGAACAACCTGGATAAATTCGGCCTTAAGGACGTGAATGAAATGGAGGCCGCCGGCTCCACCGACAAGGTCAACATAGTGGCCGAGCTCGGGCGGAAGTCGGGCAACAGCCGCTACCTGGTGAATAAAGATTCCGATCCGGCGAATATAACTTCCCCGGCGGTGATGCCGCTGGGCAAGGCGGACATGGGCGATTACAAACACCTGGCGGAGTTCGGGCGCTGGGCCAAAGCCAATTACCCGGCCAAGCATTACATGCTGGTGGTCTGGAACCACGGCACCGGCTGGGTGGCCAAAGGCCCCGGCGCCGCCAGGGGCGTTTCCTACGACGACGAGACCCGGCACCACATTACTACGCCGGAGCTGGCCATGGCGCTTAAAGACATAGGAAAGGTGGACGTGCTGGGCTTCGACGCCTGCCTGATGCAGATGGCCGAGGTGGCGTACGAGATAATGCCGTATACGGATTACATAATAGGTTCCGAGCAGACTACGCCCGGTGACGGCTACCCCTACGACAAAGTGCTGGCGCCGCTGACCGCTAACCCCGGGATGACGGCGGAGGAACTGGGCCGCGGCACGGTGAGCGCGTTCGTGGAATATTATAACTCCATACATGAGTTCGGCGCTTCCATGTCCCTGCTCCGGACCGACAAGCTGCCGGAGCTGGCGGAACTGACCGCCGCCTGGACGGCGGCCGTGCGGACAGCGGGCGAGTCGGCCGCCGTGAAGACCGCGAAAAATAACGCGCAGCGCTACACCAACGCCGACAACAAGGATATGTCCCATTTTGTCCAGCTGGCCAGCGAAGGCGCTCAGAACGCCGAGGTGCGGCAGCAGGGCCGTGCGCTCTCCGACTTCATCGCCGGCGAACTGGTGCTGGCGATGGGCCGCGTCGGAGGGGTGGGGCTGGCCACGCGCGGGCTGACGGTCTATATGCCGGAAGGGTCATTCTTTGACAACGACTATGACAGTCTTGTCTGGGGCAAGGTTTCCGGCTGGGTTTCATTCGCCAGATGGGCGCAGGCTATCCGCTGAAGTGAAAATTATCGGCAACTTACGAGGAGACTATGAATAAAATCAAAAATATATTGCTCGTGGCGGTGCTGTTAGCGGCGCGGCCGGTCCTGGCCGGAGATATAAGCGCCTCGTGGACAGGGGGGCTCGCCCCCGGCCAGGTTGCACAGGCGGCGGTGGCGCCGGTGTCCGCGCCCGTGCCGGGCGCGCAGCAGACCTTCGTCAGCGAGCCGTACCTGGCCTTCGAAGACGCGGCCGCGGCCAGGGTAGTCTGCCTGGAAGCCGTTACTGCGGCCGGATATATAGTGAACTCCTCCTTTATAGACCGCGGCGCTGACGGGCGCTGCCGCTTTACGGTGGTGTTCAGCGGCGCGGCAACGGGGTTCTCCAGATATCAGGGCTGGCCCTACCAGTTCCGCAGCGACGCCGAGGCGGCCATGGACAGGACGGCTGAGAGTCTCCGCCGGACCGGGGCGGTAGTGCTGGAAGCGGCGGTAACCCAGGAGCAGGGAAAACTTCCCGCTTTCAGCGTTAGCTATATAAGGAAGCCGGCGGCGGACGCGCATGCGGAACTGCCTGTTATAGGCTACCAGGGCGTGAGCCATACCTGGTCCTCGCAGGCCGCCGCCGACCTGCAGGCCTGCATAGCCAGCCTCCGGGCCGTCGGGGTGGAGGTGCTGGAATACGATATCGTGAGCGGCTGGAGCTTCGTGGTAAGGTTCGCCGGCTTCGGCCAGACGCATAAGCTGGTGAGCGGCAGGTACGCCGCAAAAAGCGAGGCCGAAGCCGCCCTGGCCGCGAAAAAACTAAGCCTGGGCGAAGCAAAGAACGCCGTGATAGAGGGCCAGGTAACGAAGGACGACGGCTCGTACACGTACATGGTGGTGTATTTCACGCCGGAGCCCGGCAAAAGCGGCGAAGTGAAAATAAAAGCCTGCCGCCTGACCGATATGCAGAAAGACACCTGCGTCTATAAATGCGGGGACGGCAGCGTCATCGAACGCCCGATGCAGCAGCCCGACCCGTTCAACGAGAACCTGCCTTATATCCCGTGCCCGCAGCTGATCTTCCCGTTCGGTAAGGCATAAAGGCTGGAAAAAGGGGACACCTGTCCCGGAAATTTGCGCGGCGTATTCCTTTACCGTTATAATACAAAAGGCGGATAACTTTTTCCGACGCCATGCCTTCAGGGAGCAAACATGAACTACAGGATACTTGCCGCGGCGCTGACCTTTTTCACCGCATGCCTTTGCCCGGCCGCGGCGCGGGCGGCCACGCTGCTCGCCGAAGCGCCGCCGAAAACGGCCAGGCTCAACGAGGTGGTGAAGTTCGGGGTTATCGGCGGCTACCATTTTAACGCCAGCGCCCCGCAGGTATGCGGCGCGCGGCCGGCCTTCGACGTGTCCGCCGGCGGCCTCAAATGCCAGTTCACCTCCGGAGGCGGGCAGGCCGTGGTCCTTAATATCTGCGACGACAAGAACACTTCCTGCATGACGGAAGAATTCACGATAATGGTGGCGGGCAGGGCCGCGGCTCCGGCCGCTGCCGCCGCGGCGGCGCAGGCACAGGAAAAATCGCCGATGGAAGGCTTTCTGCTGAACGTTCCCGCGCAGGCGCTGAAGCAGGCCCGGCGCGAAAAAAAACTCCTGTTCATAGACTTCTTCGGCGAATGGTGTCCGCCCTGCCGCGTAATGGAAGAGAGCGTGCTTAACCGGCCGGAGTTCCTGGCCGCCAGCCGGGGGATGGTGCGCGTAAGCCTGGACGTTGACAGGGCGCTCGCGCGCGAGTGGGTGTCCAAGTTCCGCGTCTCCGGCTATCCTACCTTCCTGGTGGCGGACGCCGGGCTGCATGAGATAGGCCGGTGGATGGGCAGCGGCAGCCTCGAAGCTTTTTCGCTCTGGGTAAAAGAGCAGGAAACCTGGAAGAACCAGCCGATAGCTGAAGCCAAGAATGCCGCGGCCAAGCTGGACGCGGCGGGGAAACTGCGGGTGGCCAAATATTATCTGGACGCCAAGAACTGGAGCGAGGCGCGCGCGGCCCTTGAAGGGTTAAAGACCCGTTACGCGGCGTACCTGGACGCGTCAGCGCAGCTGCGGATAGCCGAATCTTCGGCGGCGGCCGGCCTGCCGGCCATGTATAAGGAATATATCGAACGGTTCGACGGGCGCGACGGCCAGAACGCCGAGAGCGGCGTTATGGATTGGATAGGCGACCTGTACAAGCTTGAGCCCGCGGCCGCCAAGCCTTATATCGAAGGGCTGGACGTACTGGCGGGGCGCATTGAAAAGTCCGGCGACGCCATAAAGGAAGGATACATCGCGGCTGATGTTTTCAGCCAGTTATCGGGCGTGCTGGACGACGCCGGCCTGCACGAACAGGCCGCGGCCTACGCCGGCCGCTCCGCCGACGCTTACGCGGCCCTTGCGGGTAAAGCCGGCAGCGCCGGGCTGGCGAAGGGTTTCCGCATGTCCCAGGCGAAGAGCCTGATGGGCGCCGGGCGCTACGAGGACGCCGCCGCCGTTTACGCTGCCCTGGCGGAAAGTTTCCCCGGGGAATACCCGTTCCACCGCTCGTACGCCAACGCGCTGTTAAAACTTAAAAAATATCCCGAGGCCCTTAAGGAAGCTACGCTGGCGGCGAACCTGTCATACGGCGACATAAAGCTGAACGTACTGCTTACGAAGGCGCGCATAGAGATGGCGCAGAACGATAAGGCGGCGGCCGTAAGAACGCTGCGGGACGCCATGGCCGGCGCCGACCTGCCGGGCGACAGCGAACTTCCCACGCACGGGGCTTACCAGGGTTTAAAGGATTATCTTAAAGAGGTGGAGGCGGCCGACTGAGCGGCTATTTAAAGGACTCTTCGCTCCCGGCGCCGAAAACGGTTATGCCGGTCTCTTTGGCGGCGGCCAGGAAGTCTTCCATGCCGAGTATCAGCGTGCGGCCGGCTTCCAGCACCAGGGTGTCGGCGCCCGCGGCGTGCATGGTGCGCAGCGTGGGCGCGCCGGCCACCGGCAGGTCGAAGCGCATGTCCTGCCCCGGGCGGGCCACTTTCACCACCATCATGGCGTGGCCTTTCTGGCCGCTTTCGCGCAGGCGGCGGAGTATCTCTCCGGCGCGCGTTATGCAGGCGTCGGTGCCCTCCTGCGCTTCGGCCGCCAGCACCACGCGGTCGCGCAACACCACGGTAAGGCCGATGTCGAGCGCGGCCAGGCTTTTGGCCGCTTTCCAGCCGAAGGCGGCGCATTTCAGCGCGTCGTTTGAAAGCTTCTTGCCGGCCATCAGGCCCGGCTTTACCAGCAGATGTTCCAGCATGGTGGCCGAATTCACCAGCTCCAGCCCGTCGGCCGCCAGCTCGTCCGCTATGGCGCCCAGTATGGCGTTGGCCTTTTTATCCTTGAGCCGGAAGATCAGCTTGGCGGCGCGCAGGTCGGGCAGGATGCCGCCGAAAATAGCGATGTGCGGCACCGAACCCGCCATCAGCACTTTTTTTACGCCGTTCTCTTTGAAGAAATTGATGGGGTCGGTGAGCTGGCCCAGCCTGAAATAGCTTATCTTCGCCGCCAAAGGCTCTATTTCCGCCGGAGTAATACCTTTAAGCCCCGCCACGATAACCTCATGGCCGGCCTTCTTCGCCTCGGCGGCGAACAGCAGCGGAAAACTTCCCGCTCCCGCAATAAGCCCTATTCGTTCCGGATTCGACATTTTCTCCTAAGACTGAAAACTGTCAGGCCTGCCCTGGGTCTGCTTCCGCAAACCTTCGCGGAGGGCTCGGCTTGCGTAAGCGCCGAGCCCGAGTGATGAGGGGCGGCCACGGTGTGGCCGACCCCGTGTTTGCGGAAG
>CAIRNJ010000032.1 GCA_903879915.1 uncultured Elusimicrobia bacterium | reverse complement strand
GTCGACACCAAACTGGCCACCATCGCCACGGCGGGCAAAGTGTCCAACTCGGCCACCACGGCCGCCAGCGCCAACACGGCCTCCGCCATAGTGGCGCGCGACGCCAGCGGCAATTTCACGGCGGGCACCATAACCGCGGCCCTGGCGGGCAACGCTACCACGGCCACCACCGCCGCGATGGCCAGCAACCTGGCCGGCGGGGCGGCGGGGAACATCGTTTACCAGTCGGCGGCCAATACCAGCGCCATGCTGTCGGCCGGCACGGCCAACTACATACTGCAGAGCAACGGCGCCGGGCTCGCCCCCTCGTGGACCAGCGCGCCGACCATCTCCGGGGCTAACATCACCAACATCCCGGCGGAAAACATCGGTGCCGGCAAGCTGGGCCCGCAGGTGGTGGCGTCCTCCATAGCCGTCGGCGCGGTCTACCCGGGCGCGGTAACGGCCGGCACTTACGGCGTGAATATAAGCGGCAACGCCAATACGGCCAGCAATATGTCCGGCGGGTCCGCCAACCAGATGCTGTACCAGAGCTCGCTTAACAACACGGCCTTCGTGGCCGCGCCCGGCGCGAATATGGTGCTGTTCGGCAACAACGGCGCGCCCCAGTGGACCAATACGCCCTCCTTCACCGGCACTAACGTGACCGCCATTCCCTGGGCCAACGTGCTGAAGACCGGCTCCTCGCTGGCCGATCTGGCCGCCCGCAGCGCGGCCGCCCTGGATTCCGGCATCCTGCCGCTGGCGCGGCTCTCCGGCATCACCAACGCCGAGATCTCGGCGTCGGCGGCTATCTCGGATACGAAGCTCGATATTATCGCCACGGCGGGCAAAGTGTCCAACACGGCCACCACCGCCACCAATCTTAACACCGGCGGCGCCATAGTGGCGCGCGACGCGAGCGGCAATTTCACGGCGGGCACCATAACCGCGGCCCTGGCCGGCAACGCCGCCACGGCCACCACGGCCACGCTGGCCAGCAATATGGCCGGCGGAGCGGCCGGGAACATAGTTTACCAGTCAGGCAATAATACCAGCGCCATGCTTGCGGCCGGCGCCGTCAATTTCCTGCTGCAGGGCAACGGCGCGGCGGCGCCCCTCTGGACCAACGCCCCCACGGTCAGCGGCGCCAACATCACCGGCATCCCCGCGGCCAATATAGCGGCCGGCAACCTGGGGCCGGGCGTAGTGGCGTCCTCGATAGCCGTCAACGCGGTCTACCCGGGCGCCGTAGCGGCCGGCACCTACGGCGTGAATATAAGCGGCAACGCCAATACGGCCAGCAGCCTCAACGGCGGCCTGGCCAACCAGGTGCTGTACCAGAGCGGGGCCGGCGTCACGGCGTTCGTAACGGCTCCGGGCGCCAACTCCGTGCTGTTCGCCAACGGCGGCGCGCCTTTGTGGAGCAACGCTCCCACCCTGACCGGCACTAACATAACCGGCGTACCCTGGGCCGGCGTGCTGAAGACCGGCTCTTCGCTGGCCGACCTGGCCACGCGCAGCGCGGCGGATCTGGATTCCGGCATCCTGCCGCTGGCGCGGCTCTCCGGCATCACCAACACCGAGATAGCGGCCGCGGCGGCTATCGTCGATACCAAGCTGGCCACCATCGCCACGGCGCTCAAAGTGTCCAACTCGGCCACCACGGCCGCCAGCGCCAACACCGCCTCCGCCATAGTGGCGCGCGACGCGAGCGGCAATTTCACGGCCGGCACCATAACGGCGGCCCTGGCCGGCAACGCTGCCACGGCCACCACGGCCACTAACGCCACCACCGCCGTCACCGCCGTCACCGCCGCTAACCTGGCCGGCGGCCTGGCCAACCAGATGCCGTACCAGACCGGCGCCAACGCCACCACTTTCGTGGCGGCCCCGGGCGCCAATATGGTGCTGTCCGGCAACAACGGCGCGCCGGCATGGAGCAATACGCCGGCCTTTACCGCTACGAACGTAACAGGCCTGCCCTGGGCGGGCCTGCTGAAGACCGGCTCAACGCTGGCCGACCTGGAGACGCGCAGCGCGGCCGCCCTGGATTCCGGCATACTGCCGCTGGCGCGGCTGTCCGGCATCACCAACACCGAGATAGCGGCCGCGGCGGCTATCGTCGATACCAAGCTGGCCACCATCGCCACTGCGGGCAAAGTGTCCAACTCGGCCACCACGGCCACCAATCTTAACACCGCCGGCGCCATAGCGGCGCGCGACGCCAGCGGCAATTTCTCCGCGGGTATCATAACCGCTTCCCTTACCGGGGCGGCCAGCCTGAACGTGCTCAAGGCCGGGGACACCATGACCGGCGCCCTGAACTTCAGCGGCGTTAACAGCGACATAACTTCCTCCGGCAACGAGAATATCGCCATCATGCCGGGGGGGACCGGCAAGGTCGGCGTCGGGATCACGTCGCCGTACGCGCAGCTCCATATTGAGTCCTCCAGCCCCTACGCGCAGTTCCTCCACAGCCCCAGCGACGTGACGGGCAACACTACGGGCATCGGTTTCGGGGTCTGGAATTCCAACAGCGCCAAGGGCGCCATCTTCTATGAAAGAAGGGACGTGTACGGCGTAGGGAAAATGCATTTCGCGATGAACAGCAACAATACGAGCGCCGCCGACGTTACGCTGGCCGATTCGAAGATGGTCATAGACAACACCGGCAACGTCGGCATCGGTACCACGGCTCCCGCCACCAGGCTTGAAGTTGCCAGCGCCGGCGGCTCCGCTTTGCAGTTCGATACCTCGAATCCGGGCTATGTGAGCCTTAAAGTGGGTGGCATAGAGGTAGCGAGGATGAAACCTTGACCATATTTATTGTTTAATGTTATTTGGCGAGGATTAGTTATGCGGAACAGGACATATAGTTTAAAGGCTTTTGCCGGCATTCTATGCCTGGCGGGGCTTTCTCTTTATGCCTACTCGGCCGAGTTCGAAGTTGTCGACAGGCTGGTCGTCGACGGCTATTCGCTGATGAAAACCTCCGCTGCCGTCACCGGTACCGGCATTAGCGGCGCGAACCCCATCCTGGAGGTGGGGGGGACGAAGTTTAGGGTGACCGCCGACGGCAACGTGGGCGTCTCCACCGGCCTCCCGCAGGGCAGGCTGGACGTGCTGGCCGCCGGTTCGGCCCATACCGATATGGTGCAGCTCTGGCGCAAGGGCGACGGCACCATAGTGTCCTCCATGTCGGCCACCGGGGTAATGAAAGCCGTGAAGTTCGAGGGCGACGGCTCCGGGCTGACCAATATCGCGGCAAATATCGCTACCGACCTCCTGGGCGGCTTAAAGGGGGATATCCCTTACCAGAACGCCGTCAACGATACCGTTTTTCTGGCCGCCGGCGCGGCCGGCTACCTGCTGCAGGCTAACGGTTCGGGTGCGGCGCCTGCCTGGGTCAGCGCGTCCGGGCTGGGCGGCACCATAACCAATATTCCCTGGGCCAATGTGCTCAAAGCCGGTTCCTCGCTGGCCGATCTGGCCACCCGCAGCGCGGCCGACCTTGGCTCGGGCATCCTGCCGCTGGCGCGGCTCTCCGGCATCACCAACGCCGAAATAGCGGCCGCGGCCGGCATCGTGGACACCAAGCTGGCCACCATCGCCACGGCGGGCAAAGTGTCCAATTCGGCCACCACCGCCGCCAATCTCAACACCGCCTCCGCCATAGTGGCGCGCGACGCTTCCGGCAATTTCACGGCGGGCACGATAACGGCCGCGCTCATCGGCAACGCCGCCACGGCCACCGCCCTGGCCGGCGGCGTGGCCAACCAGGTGCCGTACCAGAGCGCGGCGAACACTACCGCTTTCCTGGCGGCGCCGGGCGCCAATGTGGTGCTGTCCGGCAACAACGCCGCGCCCGTCTGGACCAATACCCCGGCGCTGACCGGCACGAACATCGCCGGCGTGCCGTGGGCCGGCGTGCTGAAGGCAGGTTCCTCGCTGGCCGACCTGGAAACCCGCAGCGCCGCGAACCTGGATTCCGGCATCCTGCCGCTGGCGCGGCTCTCCGGCATCACCAACGCCGAGATCTCGGCCTCGGCCGCCATCGTCGACACTAAGCTGGCTACCATCGCCACGGCGGGCAAAGTGTCCAACTCGGCCACTACGGCCACCAATCTCAATACCGCCAGCACCATAGTGGCGCGCGACGCGAGCGGCAATTTCACGGCGGGCACCATAACCGCTTCCAGCTTCAGCGGCGCTTTGGGCGGCAACGCCGGCACCGCCAGCAGCCTGGCCGGCGGGCTGGCCAACCAGATGCCGTACCAGACCGCGCCCGGGGTAACGGCTTTCGTGCCCGCGTCGGGCGTGAACATGGTGCTGTTCAGCAACGGCGTGCTGGCTCCCGCCTGGACCAATACTCCCACTTTCACCGGCACTAACGTGACCGGCGTGCCGTGGGCCGGCGTGCTGAAAACCGGCTCCTCGCTGGCCGACCTGGCCACCCGCAGCGCGGCGAACCTGGATTCCGGCATCCTGCCGCTGGCGCGGCTCTCCGGCATCACCAACACCGAGATCTCGGCCGCGGCCGCCATAGTCGATACCAAACTGGCCACCATCGCCACGGCGGGCAAAGTGTCCAACTCGGCCACCACGGCGGACGAGCACAATACCGCTTCCTCCATAGTGGCGCGCGACGCGAGCGGCAATTTCTCGGCGGGCACCATCACGGCCGCTACGTTCGTCGGCAATCTTACCGGCAATGCCGCCACGGCCACCACGGCCACCAACGCTACCACCGCCGCTAACCTGGCGGGGGGGGCGGCCTACCAGGTGCCGTACCAGAGCGGTTCGAACGCAACTGCTTTCGTGCCGGTGGCAGCGGCCAACGCTGTGCTGTTCTCCAGCGCCAACGTCACCGCGCCCGCCTGGACCAATACCCCTATGCTGACCGGCACCTACATAACCGGGCTGCCCTGGACCGGCGTGCTGAAGACCGGCTCCTCGCTGGCCGACCTGGAAACCCGCAGCGCGGCTGCCCTGGATTCCGGCATCCTGCCGCTGGCGCGGCTCTCCGGCATCACCAATGCCGAGATCTCGGCCTCGGCCGCCATAGTCGATACCAAACTGGCCACTATCGCCACGGCGGGCAAGGTGTCCAACTCGGCCACCTCGGCGAATAATCTTAACACCGCCAGCGCCATAGTGACGCGCGACGCCAGCGGCAATTTCTCGGCGGGCACCATCACGGCCACTACGTTCGTCGGCAATCTTACCGGCAACGCCAGCGGCAGCGCCGGCTCCGTGGCCTGGACCGCGGTGGGCAGCAAGCCTTTGTGGATGCAGGCTACGCTGCTTACCGGCACTATGGCCAGCGCCAATAAATCCATGCCCAGCGGTTTCTACGAGGCCAACTCCGGCACCAACTACCCTACTTCGGGCACCTGGTACAACCTGCTGAATTCCCGCCACCAGAGCGCCTCCGACGACCACGGCTTCCAGATAGCGGCCAGCTACTACAGCGAGGATTTCTGGACCAGGACCTACCAGGGCGGCACCGGCAACAACGACGGCACCTATACCACCTGGAAGAAGCTGGTGCGCGAAGAGAACGGCCCCTGGGGCCTGAGCATAACCGGCAACGCGCTCACGGCCACCACGGCCACCCACCTGGCGGGCGGCCTTACCAACCAGCTCCCTTACCAGAGCGGCTCCGGCGCCACGGCGTTCGTGCCCGTTCCGGGCGCCAACTCGGTGCTGTTCGCCAACGCCGGCTCGCCTTCGTGGACCAATACCCCCACGCTGACCGGCTCCAATATAACCGGCATCCCCTGGGCCGGGGTGCTGAAAACGGGCTCCTCGCTGGCCGACCTGGAAACCCGCAGCGCGGCCGACCTGAACAGCGGCATCCTGCCGCTGGCGCGCCTGTCCGGCATCACCAATACCGAGATCTCGGCTTCGGCGGCCATAGTCGACACGAAACTGGCCACCATCGCCACGGCGAGCAAAGTGTCCAACTCGGCCACCACGGCGGCCAGCGCCAACACCGCCAGCGCCATAGTGGCGCGCGACGCTTCCGGCAATTTCACCGCCGGCGCGATAACGGCCAACTACGTGACCACCACGGACGACGTAAGCGCCGGCAACGTAACGTACGTCATGGCGAAGTTCGGGGACAATACTTACCGCAGCGCCTCCGCCGCCAAGCTCGCGGCGTTTATAAACGCCACTAATACTTTTCCCGGCAAGACCATTATCACTTCCGGCAATCTTAACGCCGGCAACTGGTACCGCATCGCCATCAACGGCAACCCCGACATGAAAAGCGGCGGCGACCGCGCCATGGCCAGGTTCTCGGTGTATGACACCACCCTGAACCTCAACAGCGCCACGGTGTTCTACGCCGGCTACCATTCCGGCGCCAATCCCACTCTTGTCCTGCAGTCCCGGTCCTGGTACCTCAGCAACGGCGTAATAACCAAGATCAGGATACTGGAGGGCGGCATCTCCGAGGGCGCTATCCTGGAGCTCTATTGCGGCAATAACGGCACCGCGACCGTGATCATGGAGGACAACGACCATACCGCGGGCTGGACCGCGCAGTCGTTCACGGCTTCTTCCATCCCTGCCGGGTTCACGGCCACCACGATGAACCTGGACACCACCAATCCGGTGCTGGCCACCACCGCCAACGGGGGGACCGACCAGTTCTACGTGGACCGCTCGGGCAACGTGAAGGCCGCCGCCGTTACGGCCGCCACCTTCACCGGGGCCCTGGCCGGCAACGCCACCACCGCCACCAGCCTGGCCGCCGGCGCGGCCGGCAACCTGCCTTACCAGAGCGCGGCCAACACCACCGCCATGCTGGCCCCGTCGGCCAATTACGTCCTGAAGAGCGGCGCGGCGGCGCCCAGCTGGAGCACGCTGCTTTACGACAACGGCACCAATATCGGCATCGGCACCAACAACCCCACCTCGAAGCTGTACGTCAACGGCGACATCTTCGCTACGGGCTCGATCTCCGGCGCCAACATGGCCTCGAGCCTCATAATCAAAGAGGTGGACGGCTCCCCGATCGTCAATAACGTGACCACGCTGGAGATAGACCAGGACGCCGGCCTGATACTGACGAGCCCGTCCGCCGGCGTCGCCCGCCTTACCTACACCAGCCACTGGAAAAGGGAGTTCATCAACGGCGTGGACGTGGGCCTGACCCCCGTGGGCGAAGAAACGATGAACAATATCGCCGGCAACGACATCCTCCTCGTCGGCAACTCCGTCTCGGTGCCCAAGTCCATGACCTGGTCGCTCAAGGACGACATCGACCTTTCCTCCGTCAAGGCCTCGGGCGCGGGCGGCCTGAGCCTCTACGACAACGCGGCGGCCCTGGGCGTCTTCATAAAGGCCGGCGGCAACGTGGGCATAGGCGCTGCCACGGCCAACGACAAGCTGGACGTGGCGGGCTTCACGCGCACCTACGGCTTAAGGACTGCGGCGATGACCACCGGCGCGGAGCTGGTGTACATTAAGGGCACCGGCAACAATAATCTCTCCAACAGGGTGGTCAAGGTAGGCAACTCTACCCACCTGGACGGCGGCGGCAGGGGCCTTACCCTTACTATCCTGACGGCGGCCACCCACGCCCTGGTGGGCAGCACCAATTACGACACTTACGGCGACGCCGCCGCTTCCACCAACCTCGCCACGGCGCTGAACAACCTTACCCGCGCCCAGATCGGCATCCTTACCAGCTACGACGCCTGGGAAGGCCAGGTCAACGACGCCCTGCGCGCCGCCGCCCGGCGCCTCGGGCTGTTCAAGCTGGGCACCTATTCCCTGGGCGGCTCAAGGCGCCCCTACGCCGCCATCTTCGAAGGCTCGGGCATAGCCACGGCGAACACCGACCCCGGCAGACAAGCCATGGAAGTTATGGAGTCCGACAGCGCCAACGCCCCGGCCGCCAGCATTTCCACCTGGCTGATAGAGGACGACTTCTCGGGGCACGGCCTGCCCAATGCCCTGGTGAGCGCCAATTCGCAGACCGTGGACCCGGCGCTGCTGGTGAACAGCGCCGGCAACGTGGGCATAGGCACTACCGCGCCGGCGGTAAAACTGGCGGTCAGCGGGACGGTGGAATCGCTCACTACGCCCGTGGACAACGACCTGACCGCGGGCGGGTTCGTGATGAAGGACCAGACCACCAGCACGCGCTGGGACCTGCACTCCCACGGCGACAGGCTCAGGACGAGCAACGGCACCTCGGAATTCACTTATATCACCACGGCCGATTCCGTGGGCGCCGGCTACGCCGAATACCTGAACGCCGAGGACAACCGCACCGTCTCGCCCAGCGAGGGCGTGGCCGGCAAGCTGAAATTCGGCTTTACCAGCTGGACCAACAACAACTCCGCCCCCTACGCGGATTTCCTGCACCTGCGCAGCTATACCGACGCCTCCGGCGGCAGCGACAACCTGGTGATGTTCCGCAAGGACGCGCCCGGCCTGCGCCTCTGGCAGCAGGCCTGGGGCTCGGCCACCGCTTACTCGGCCTACAAGGACATAGCTTTTACCGACGGCACCAACGCCACCGGCAGCTGGCCTATCAGCATAACCGGCAACGCCTCCAAGCTGGACCCCCTGAGCGGCGACGCCAATTACAAGCTGGCCTACACCGCCGACGGGGCGCGCACCAACGCGGGCGAATGGGGCCGCGCGGTGATGTATTACGTGCCCAACGGCCAGACCTACGGCATCCGGGTGGACCGGGCCGATCAAGCCAATAACTCGGACACGGTGGATTCCATCCATCCTCCCCAGTTCTTCAACAATATGGGCCAGGTCCAGGCCACCCAGGCCGATTTTAATACCGCCACGGATTTTGGATGGCGGTTCGTAAATGGCATCACCAACGGACCAGCCATCCCAAGCGCGGCGAAGTATTACAATCTGGGCGTAGGGGCGGGCAGCGACTTCGCCTATACGACCACCGCCATGCAGCTCGCCATTCCCCGGACCCCGCTGGGCGGCAACCCGTACGCGTCCGTAAGGTTCAGGGAAGCCGGCACCTGGGGCGCCTGGGCCAAGATCTACGCGGGCTACGCCGACACCGCGGGCACGGCCGGCGGCGCGCCGCCCACGGGCCCGGCCGGCGGCGTGCTGGGCGGCACCTATCCGAACCCCGCTTTCGCCAACAACGCCTCCTACCCGGTATCCGCGGCCGACGGCAACGGCCTGAAGTTCTGGAACGGCAGCGATTCCTACAAGATCTCCATGGGCAACGGCGGAGAATACCATTACGGGCCGGTCACCGACTATTCCATCAAGACCGCCATAGACAGCAACGGCAGCACCAGGGGCTTCACCTGGGGCGTTACCGGCTCGGTGCCGGTGGCCGCGCTTAACGTGGGCAACGGCAATTTTCAGGTGGCGGGCACCCTGGGCGTAGGGACGGCGCCCGCGGCCAAGTTCCACGTGGCCGGCGGCGGCGCCATCATCGGCACCACCGGCACCACGGCCACCACCCGCGCGCTGAACATCCTTAACGACGGGCAGGCCGTGGTCAATTTCGGCAGCTACCCCGGCACCTGGTCGCCGGCGCTGCAGGTGCAGAGCAACGACAATTCGCGCTATATCTGGATGAGCCCGTTGCATACGGATTCCGCCGCCAACGCGCGGCTTACCACCATGGGCACCGGCTTCGACATCTACCCGGGCAATACCATAGCGGCCACCTTCGCCACTTCCGGCAACGTCGGCATAGGCAGCGCTACGGCGCCCAACCAGAAGCTCAGCGTGAACGGCGGCATCGGTTTCTCCAACCAGAACGACGCGGACAAGAAGCTCTATTCCCCCTCCGACGGGACACTGCAGTGGATGACGCACAACGCGGCGGGCACCCACGCTTTCGAGGTGAGCCACCAGGGCTCCACGGTCTACACTCATCTCGATACCACCGGCAACACCTATATCGGCGCTAACGGCGGCGGCAACGTGGGCATCGGGCTGACCGGCCCCGGGACGAAGCTGGAAGTGGCGGGCAACGTCACCATCCAGGGCAGCAATGGCTATTCGCTCTACGACTGGACCAACAGCGACGCCAACTGGCGCATCGGCATGGCGGTAGCTCCCGGCTTCACCAAAGCGCTGGCCACTTCCCACACCCAGTTCCTCACCTACTCCAACGGGGCGGGCCAGGGCTTCGCCGTGGGCGTGAACGGCGGCCTCTCCAGTTTCGAAATTAACGGCGCCGACCACGGCGCCTACTTCCGCGGCAAGGTGGGCATCGGCATGACGCCGTCCACCCAGCAGCTCGAGGTGGGCGGGAACATAAAAATGACGGGCGCGCAGGTGTCCCAGGGGGGGCAATCCATAACGGACCTGCCCTGGTTCAACATAGGCGCCTCGTTCACCGGCTACCTGAAGCTGGTCACCCCGATAGTTTACAACGAAGGCAACATGTTCCAGATCACCATCAAGGGGTACGAATACGGCAACGGCGGGCATGTGAGCACTATCCTGTGCGGCGGCTACGCCTATACCGCCAGCGGGCTTATCACCACCGACTGCCATACCGACGGCACCGACCTGCCGGTCGAGATAGGTTCGGAGCTGCGCGGCGGCACCAACTACGTGGTGATCCGGCTGGGCACGCCCTCCTGGTCGGCCTGGTACTATAGCCACTTCACCGCCCAGTACTTAGGCTGGAACGCCAAGGACCCCGCGGCCTTCACCTGGGTCAAGGCCGAGACCACGCCCGTCCAGACCGGGAACACCAATAACGTAGTTATCGAGGACTCCCTCGGGACCATCACTACCACCGGCAGCGTCGGCATCGGCAAGCCGAACCCCGGCACCGCCCTGGACGTGAACGGCACCGTTACCGCCACCGCGTTCGTAGGCAACGGCGCGGGCCTCACTAACGTCCCTCCCGCCGGGCCGGCGGGCGGCGGGCTGGCCGGCACCTATCCCAATCCCACGCTGGCCACCACCCAGGCGCCGGCCATCACCTGGAACGGGCTGCAGACCTTCAGCGGCGGGGCGAACATCTTCATCAACCGCAACGCCGCCGCGGGCCGCGGCATCTCCTGGTACTCGTCCGGCTTTACCGCATGGGCGGAATATATGTGTTCGGCCGGTACGGCCGGCTGCGGCGCCACGGCGAACATCACCGCTCCCGCGGGCACTTATGTCACCTCCTGGGGCCTGCACAGCTTCATAGAGAACGTGGCCGGTTACGGCTGGACCTGGGAATCGGGCGCCTCGGGCGGCCAGCCCACCGTTATGGCCGAGATCCGCGCCAGCGACGGCGCGTTCAGAACGGCCGGTTCCGTTACCGCGGTCGGCAACGTGATAGCGTACGGTTTCCAGGGCAACGGCAACGTGGGCGGCACCGGTTCCGCCAGCTGGCATCCCAGCGGCATTTACAGCGCGGGCTACAACTGGATCTACGGCGGCGTTAATTTCGGGGCCGGGGCGCTTACCAACATCGGCTCGCTGAGCAATAACGGTTCGGAAACCGTCACGGATATCTACAACAACGGCTGGTTCAGGAACCAGAACGCGCTGCAGGGCCTGTACAACACGGCCACCGGCCGGCATTTCTACAGCAAGGACGCCAGCTACTGGGTGATGGCGGCCGGCGCCGGCATGCAGCTCCGGGATTCGCATGAAGGCACCATCAAGGGCTACCTGTACTACGACGGTACCGGCTTCGGCCTGCTGAACAACCAGGGCAACTGGATGCTTTACTCTCCCACCAACAGCCAGAACGTCACCTTCCCCGGCAGCGTCGGCGTAGGCATAAACCCGCCGGCGTACAAGCTGGACGTGTCGGGCAATATGCGGGTGGCGTCGGGCGACAACTCTTACACCTATTACGGGCCCAACGGTTCGTGGGGCGGGCAGCTTTATGTCGGCGCGACCCCCAATAAAGCCACTACGAACACCGCCCAGGCCATAGCCACGGACGGCAACCTGCACCTGGATTCGGGCACCAACAGCAAGGCCATTTATCTGCAGTATTACTCCGGGCAGAATACCTACATCAACGCGAGCGGCGGCGCGGTGGACATAGGCTCTACTACCGGCGACCAGAAACTGAACGTCACCGGCAGCCTGCACATGTATAACGCCGCGCTGGCCAGCCAGGGCTATCTTTATAACGACGGCACGGGCTTCGGCCTGCTGAACAGCGGCGGCAGCTGGATACATTACACCCCGGTCGGCTCCGTCAATATGTTCCTGGCCGGGTACCTGCAGCGCACCGCCCACAGCAACGGCTATTTCGTGGGCAGCTACAATAACGTCGGTTCTAACGACGCGAAGACCAACCCTATCTATACCATAGGCACCAGCTATATGCCCACCGACACCTCCCTGGGCAACATGTACGGCATCGGGTTCTCCCACAGCAATTTCTGGGGCGGGAAATCGTCCGGGTGGGGCATGTACCAGGCTTCGGCCGGCACTGTCTATAACACTATCAGCGACGGCGGCATCTGGACCGCGGGCACCATACAGGCGGGCGGCAATATCTACCCGAACAACCAGACCACTTACGGCCTGAAGAGCAACGACGGGTATTTCGACACCATTAACACCGGCATCGCCGGGGACCCGCTGGAACTGAACTACCGCCTTGCCGGGGATATCCGCTTCACCGGCGGCGATATCACCATGTCCCTCAACCGCCTGGTGTATCCCGGCAGCGTTTCCGGCCTGAGCGACAACCAGAAGAGCTACTACCTGGCCTCCCACGCCAGCTGGGGCCTATATACCAACACTTCGTTCAACGCCCAGGGCGGCCTGTACGACGTGGGCCGCCGCGCGGCCATCTCGCGGGGAGAAGGCGTGAACTACGTGGATTACGCCCGCTCCGTCTATACCACGGCCGGCTGGGGCACCACTTTCAACTGGAGCGGCCAGGGCGGCCAGCCCACCTGGCTGTGGGGCAGCAACGACGGCGTGAACATGTACGTGTGGAACCCCAGCAACTTCTCGGTCAGCAACGCCGACACGCTCGACGGCCTGCACGTGCAGAACACCCAGGGCACGCAGAACACCGCCAACCAGATACTGCGCACGCAGGTGAACGGTTACTCCATGCTCGGCTGGATCAACACCACCAGCGGCGAGAACCCGGCCTCCACAGGCATCAACAGGGTGTACGCTTCGGAAGACGCGTATCTGCGCTACTATACGCCGGCTAATTTCAGGACGGCCATGGGTTTCGCGAAAGTCTGGACCAACAGGGCCGCCATCACCGCCGATTCCAATTACTGGACCGGCTCCCAGGGCTGGGGCGCCAATAACCTTAACTCCGAGGTCCCGAGCTGGGGCGACACTATGTTCGACGTCTGGGGCGACCCTCCCGGCGAGCCCGGCGGCACCAGCCACTGGCAGGGCCTGCAGGCTTTCCATTACTGGAACGGCTCCACCGGCTACGGCTCGCAGCTGCTGTTCGGCTCGCCCATGATGAACGGCGCCATGTTCATGCGCAGCATCTGGGGCGGCGGCTGGAGCGGCTGGTACCGGGTGTATACCGACGGCTACCGGCCTTACGCCGACAGTTCCGGCAACTCGGATACCGTGGACGGCCACCATTTCAACTGGGCCGGGCAGGGCGGGCAGCCGGCCTGGCTGTGGGGCGGCAACGATTCCACGAACATGTACGTGTACAACCCCAGCAACTTCAGCGTGAATTACGCCAACACGGCCGGCACCGTGAACAACCTGGCGGGCACCTGGTGGGGGATAAACTATTTCGGCTCGAACAAAGGCGCCGGCTCTTACCTGGGCAATAACAATACCTACGGCCTCGAGGCCTATTCCAGCGATTCGGGCGCGGCGGCCATGTCCTTCCACCGCGGCGGCTACTACGCCGTCAACATGGGCCTCGACCCCGACAACGTGTTCCGCATCGGCGGCTGGTCCGCCTCCGCCAACCGGCTGCAGCTGGACATGAGCGGCAACCTGACCGTGGCGGGCAGCATCACCACCCCCGGCGAAATTTATATGAGCGGCTGGCTGCGGCCGGCCGGCATCAGCGGCATCTATTCGCCCACCAACGGCGCGCATTTCTATCCCAACGACGCCTCGTACGGCTCGTGGAGGATACTGGGCACCCGCAACGGCTGGGGCGGCATAGAGTTCCCCAGCGGCGCCGGCAATATCACCCTGATGATAGGCCAGGGCGGCTGGGGCAGCATGACCACCGGCATGCACGCCAACAGCTACGGCTGGCTGTGGCGGTTCGAGCACTCCAACCTGTATGCCTCCGATTTCTATATGAGTTCTCTGGGCAACTGGCTGTCTACCCTGCTGAATTCGAAAGTGCCGCAGAACGCCTGGTGGGGCAGCACGTACCACGGCAGCGACGGCAATATCTACCTGGGCTGGCGCGGCCAATGGCTGTCCACCGTGCTGGACAACAGGGAGTCCTACTATTTCAGGTCCTGCGCGGGCGCCGGCGCCCAGTGCACTCCCGCTCCCTGCGTGGCGGGCGACTACGATATGGGCACGAGCGCCTTCTCCTGCACGCAGCCTTACAACGATTGTTTCGTGGAGCGGCGCTGCTGCCATACGCCCGGCTAAGTCCCGCCCGGCAGGCGGCGTTAATTTAACTTGAGCCTGAGGAACTGAGGGTATGCAAAGATATATTCTTGCCGCGGCTTTGGCCGCTTTTTTCTTTCTCCCGGGCCGCGCCGCGGCCCAGACGCCGCCGCCGGGCCGGCCGGTGCCGTCGGGCATCCCGCAGGGCCCGGGCCCGCAGCCTCCCATGGTTATAATTTCCACCCTGGCCGAAGGTCAGCTCCCCGCTTCGCCCACCGGCGCCCAGCTGCCGGTGAAAGTGGAGGACCTCTCCCTGGCCGCGGCCATTGCCGAAGTTTTAAAGGACGACCCCGAGGCCGTCTCCGGGGTCTACCAGCAGCTGGTAGATATTTACCGCCAGCAGCGCAAGCCCGACAAAGCTATAAGCCTGCTGGAAACCTACCGCCGGGGCGGCGGCGGCTCCCGCCAGCTGCTTTCCCTGCTCGCCACCCTTTACCTGAACAGGAACGCGCTCAACGAGGCCGTCGGGGTCTATGAAGCCCTGCTCCAACTTTACCCGGGCGACGCGCAGGCGCAGGCCGAGCTCAGCACGCTGTACCCCAAGCTGGGCAAGGCCGCGAAAGCCGCGGAACTGGCGGAGGCGGCCGCAGGCAACGGTACCGCCGGCGCGGATTCTTTCGTGAGGCTGGCGGATTTCTACCACAGGAACGGCGACCTGGCCAAAGCCGCGCAGGCCATAGCCCGCGCTATCGCCCTCGCCCCCCGGCCGGAGTATTACCGGGAACAGGCGCAGCTGCTGTCGGAGCAGGGGAAACCCGACCAGGCCCTTTCGGTACTGGAAGAAGCCATGGCCAGGTGGCCCGAAGCCGAGGCGGACCTGACCATGGCCATGTGCGGCATCTACGTGCAGAAGGGCCAGAAGGAGAAGGCGGTGGCCCGGCTTAACGCGCTGCTGTCCAAAGTGCAGGACAAATTCCGACGGGACGATATACAGCGGCTTATCGCCGCCTTTGAAAAGGAAACCCTGGTCCCGCCCGGATTCCCGCAGCCCGTGCCGCAGGTCTCCACGCAGTCTGCCGTGCAGCTCTTCCCGCAGGCGGAGGTCCCGCCCGCGCCTGTGCACTAAGGCCCGGTCCCGGCCGCCCGGTATTCCAGCGCATGAAAGAAAGCCCGTCATTCAAAAAACTGGTGCTGATACCCGGCTACCAGTGCAACAACCGCTGCGTTTTCTGCATCAACGCGGACAAGCGGGCCCTGAAGATAAAGGATACCGCCGCGGCGCGCGCGGAGATAATCCGGGGCGCGGCGCGCGGCTGCGATTACCTGGAGTTCGCCGGCGGGGAGAATACCATCCGGCCGGATTTCTGCGAGCTGGTGCGCTGCGCGGCCGGGGCCGGCTTCAGGCGCATAGCCGTGGCCACCAACGGGCGCATGTTCTCCTACCCGGCCTTCGCCCGCCGGGCCGCGGACAGCGGCCTTAACGAGGTGATCTTCTCCGTGCACGGCCATACCCCGGCCCTGCACGACGGCCTGACGCGGGTGAGGGGGAGCTTCCGCCAGCTGCTGCGGGGCATCGAGAACGTAAAAAAGGTAATGAAAGGCACGCTGGGCACCAATACCACCGTGATGAACGGGAATTACCGGCAGCTGCCGGAGATCGGGCGCTTCATCTCCGGGTTCGGCTTTTATAATTCGGAGTTCATTTTCGCGGACCCCACCTACGGAGGGGTCAAGAACGACCTTGAACGGCTCATGCCGCGCATTTCGGAGTGCGCCCCGTATATGCGGGCCTGCCTGGACCTGGCGGCCTCCTGGCCCCGCCCGGCGCGGCCAGGGGCCCTCGGCTATAACTGGGCGGCGCGCTACGTGCCGCTGTGCCATTTCCGGGATTATTACCCGCTGCAGATCAGCGAGGCGCGCGAGGCCCTGATCTACGCGAACGTCCAGCACGTGGCGCCCGATTATACGAACCTGGACGCCGTCAAAGGCCGCCGGGAGCTGGGCCGGGAAAAGCCCGCCTCCTGCCGGGGCTGCGCGCTGTACGCGCGGTGCGAAGGCATCTGGAAAGAGTACCTGAAAGTGTACGGCGCCGCCGAGCTCAAACCGGTGAAAAAATAAAACAGCATGAAGTGCATACCCGTCTGGAACCGCTGCAATAACAAGTGCCTGATGTGCTCCAATCCCCCGGATTACGCGCTCACCGGCAGATATTCCTTCTCCGCGCTCAGGGCCCGGGTGGACAGGATAGCCGCGGCCGAGCGGGAGATCTATCTGACGGGGGGGGAGCCCTCGCTGTACCCGGAACTTTTCCGGCTGCTCGGCTACCTCAGGAAGACCCATCCGCGGGCGCGGATACTGATGGACACCAACGGCAGGCGGTTCGCCTACCGGGGCTTTGCCGCCGGCTGCGCGGCGTTCGGCAATATCGAGTTCCAGGTCTCCCTGTGCGGCCACAACGCCGCGGCCCACGACGCGGTCACGCTGGTCCCCGGCAGCTTCCGGCAGACGCTGGCCGGCCTGAGGAACCTGCTTGCCCTTAAGCCCGCCGGGGCGGAGACCGAAGCGCGGTTCGTGCTCAGCGGCCTCAGCGCCGGCAATCTGGCGCGGGTCTACGCCCTGGCGCGGGAGAAGCTCAAAGGCCTGAAGGCGCTGGTGTTCATCTTCCTGGAACTGGAGGGCCACGCCGGGGTGAACCTGAAGACGGCCGGCCTCACCTATACCGCGGCCCGGCCGCTGGTGGAAAAATTCTTCGCCGGGCTGAAAAAACCGCCTTTCGAGCTGAAGCTCTATCATTTCCCGCTGTGCGTGCTGCCGCCGGAGCTGTGGAAATACGCCTGGCGCACCCTGCCGAAAAAAGAAGTGGCTTTCCCGCCGGGCTGCGCCCGCTGCGCGGTAAGGCGGTACTGTCTGGGGGTGCATAGGGATTACCTGAAATATTTCGGCGCGGCGGAGTTCAAGGCCCTGCGCGCTGCCCCGCGTCTGGAAACTTCCTCCAATTTTTGCCATCCTATTACGGAGGTGAACGGCGCCGGAGCGTAGGTTGCCCGTCCGTCCGTCCCGACTATGGCTTTACTTCCTATAACCGTCACCTGCAACCAGCGCTGTCTTTTTTGTTCGGCTTACGGCCGCGACGACGGCGCGCGGGCGGCCGGCGCGCTGCGGGAGCTGGAGAAAATGGCCGCGGCCGGCGCGGACTCCGTGGCGCTGTCCGGGGGGGAGACCACTTTCTCCCCGGCCCTGGCGCGCATCGTGGCCTTCGCCCGTAAAAAAGGGCTGAAGGTGGAACTGCAGACCAACGCCCTGACCTCCTGCTACCCGGCCAAGGCGGCCTGGCTGGCGGGCCTGGGCGCGGACCTTTTCAACGTGAACTTCCCCTCGCACCAGGCCGCGGTCAACGACAGGCTGACGGGCACGAAAGGCACCCTGCCGCTGAGGCTGGCCGGCGTGCGCAACCTTATCAACAGCGGCGCCAACGTGCGCCTTACGCACCTTATCACCGCGCTGACTTACCGGAAGCTGCCGGAGTTCGTGGCGTACGCCGCGGAAAAGATGCCCGGCATGAGCTACATACAGTTCAGCTTCATAAAGGGAGTGGGCCTGGCCGCGCACAACGCCTGGCTGGCGCCGGAATACGCCCTGGTCTCGCCGTACCTGACCAAAGCCCTGGCCCTGTGCGGCAAGCTCGGGCTGGAGGCCGTAGTCGACCACATCCCGCCGTGCTTCCTGGGCAGGTTCTACCGGCTGCACATAGACTTCATAAAGCTGGCGGCCGGCCGGGACACGGCCGTGTCCGAGTCGGAAAAGCGAAAGCTGCCGGCCTGCGCGGGGTGCGCGCTCGAACGGCGCTGCTTCGGCCCGAGGACGGACCATGCGGAGATGCTCAAAGGCAGTAAGCTGGTGAGGCCTTTGAAAAAGCTCCCGCGCGGCGGCTGATCATTTTATGGAAACAAAGAACATCAGGGCGCAGTTCCCGGCGCTGCGGCGCAGGATAAACGGGAAGAAACTGATCTACTTCGACAACGCCTGCAGCGTGCTCAAGCCGCGCCGGGTGATAGACGCCGTGAGCCATTATCTTTCCGCGCTGGGCGCCTGCGCGGGCGGGCGCTCCGGCCACGCGCTGAGCGCCGCCGTGGAGGAGCTGTGCCACGAGGCCAGGGTGAAGACGGCGGCTTTCCTCAACGCCGCCTCCCCGTCGGAGATCATCTTCACCGCCAACACCACCGAGGGAATTAACCTCGTGGCCAGGAGTTTCCCTTTCACGAAGACCAAAAACGAGGTGGTGCTGACCGCCTTCGACCATCACAGCAATATGCTGCCGTTCCTGGAAGAGCAGCGCAAAGGGAACATCAAGGTGAGGATAGCCGTGCCCGGCGCGGGCTGGGAGCTGGGCGCGGAACGCATCTGCGCGCTGATCAGCGACCGCACCGCGCTGGTGAGCCTGCCGCTGCGCTCCAACGTTACCGGGCAGGCTTTCCCGGTGGAGGCCGTGGCGCGCGCCGCGCACCGCCGCGGGGCCGCGGTGCTGGCCGACGCGGCGCAGCAGCTGGCCACCTGCGCCACCGACGTGCGGGCGGCCGGCATAGACATGCTGGCCTTTTCCGGGCACAAGCTGGGCGGGCCTCCGGGCATAGGCGCCCTCTACTGCCGGGCGCCGCTGATGCGCAAACTGCGCAATTTCAACGTGGGCGGCGGCACCGTTTCCGACGTTCTTTCCGGCCCCGGGGGGCTGCCCGTCGCCCGCTATTTCGCCGATCACCGCCGGTTCGAGGCCGGCATACAGAACTACGCGGGCATAGCCGGGCTGGCCGCGGCCCTGGATTTCCTGAACGAAACGGGGCTGGACAGGATACGGCGCCGCACGGCCCAACTGGCCGCGCTGTGCGCCGGCCGGCTGCGCGCCCTGGACGCCGTCGAGGTGCTGGGCCCGGAGGGGGAGGACAGCGGGCCGATAGTTTCTTTCGCTTTCAGGGATAAAAAGATCTTCGCGCAGGACTTCAACCTGTTCCTTAACAACGAGCTGCCCGGCCACGTGGTGTGCGCGCGCTGCGGCAACCACTGCGCCATCCCGCTGCACCGCGCGCGGGGCGTGGCGCAGTCACTGCGCCTGTCGTTTTTTGTCTATAATACAGAGTACGAAGCGCGCGTTCTTCTGGCGGCGCTGGAGCAGTACCTGCGCGCGGCCCGGTGACCGATGAAACTGGAATTCAAACTTGGCGGCGAGACGGCCGCGCTGAAGGCGCTTAAAAGAACGCGGCCGGCGAAAGTAACGCTGGTTGCCGACGGGCCGCTGCTGACCGACGCCGCGGGGCTGGCCGCCCTGCGCGCGGCCGCCGACCTCTGCATAGAGCGCGGCGCTGAGCTCGCGATAGAGGGGGCCGCGCCCTGTTTCCTGCCGGGCTACGCCCGGTACCTGGCGGCGGGCAAGGGCGCGCTGCCCTGCCCGCGGCGCGGCGGCTGTTTCTTAGCCGCGGCCTGCCGCGGCATCCCGGCGCGGCACGCGGCCATCGCCGCCGCTTTCAGGCCGCCGGCGCGCGGTTTCACCGACCTGGAAAAATGCATGCTGGCCATCCTGGCGCGCGGCAGAAGCCTTACCACGGCGCAGGTGCTGAAGGCCGCCAGGACCATAAAGATCTGCGCTTCCTGCTCCAGCGAAGGGGAGGTGTTCCGGGCGGCGGAGCGCCTTATCAGGTTCGGACTAGTAGGGAAAGAATACAAAGGGGGAGTTTATCTATGGACAAAAACACCTGGCTCTTGACGGCATTGCTGCTGCTGCCCTGCGCGGGGCTGGCCCAGCCGAACGGCGGGGCGCCGGTGCCCCCGGGCGGCGCCGGGCCGGACCGGACCTATATGGCCGACCCCCCCGTGTTCTCTTCGGCGCCCGCTTCCTTCATCGGCGCCGTTCCTCCCGAGCCGCTCAGCTCCAACGTCGTGAACAGCGCCGTTCCCGTCATCGTGCCCAGCACTGTCATCGCCCCGGGCAGCGGCTTCAAGCGGACGAAGGGGCCCAAACAGTCGCCCGCCGAGTTCGCCAGCATTACCGACCCCGAGAGCGCGAAAAAAGAAAAGAAGCTTTACAAGGTCTACGAGGGCAGCACCGACGTCAAGACCGACTACAAGCTGGACCTGCCCGCCAACGCGCACTGGCGCATCCTGTGGAAGGTGGAAGGCGTGGACGAAAAAAAGAAAGCCAAGCTGCGGATGGAGGTAACCTCGCCCGCGGACGCGAAGTTCGGCCAGGGGATGGCCAAGGAAGTTTCCGGCTACGAGGACCCCGGCGTCGGGGTTATAAACATCTGCGCCGCCACCGGCGGGAAGTTCAACCTTTTCGTGGAGACCGTGAACGCGAAATGGCGGCTGGAGCTGGAGCTGCTCAGCGACCCCGGTAAATGAAAAAAGCCGCCGCGCTGAAAGCCGCGAACGCCGGCAGGGTCTATGAGCTCACGCTCGGCTACGAGTGCAACTGCAACTGCCTTTTCTGTTCGATAGCGGATAAAAAACAGCGCAGGGCCAAGACCACGGCCGAAGCCATGTCCGACATCTCCGCGGCGCGCGCCGAGGGGTTCCGGATAATAGGCTTCGGCGGCGGCGAGCCCACGATAAGAAAGGACATCGTAAAGCTGGCGGCTTTCGCCGGGGCCGCCGGCTTCGACACGATACGCGTTCAGACCAACGGCATAATGCTGTCCTACCCCGCTTTCGCGAAAAAACTGGTCGGCGCGGGCGCGGGCTATTTCAAGTTCTCCATACACGGGCATACGGCGGAGATCCACGACCGCCTTACCCTGGTGAAAGGCAGCTTCGACAGGGCGCTGGCCGGGCTGCGCAACGTCAGAGCCCTGGGCGCCCGCACCGGCGTGGACATCGTCATCAACCGGCTCAATTACCGCTTCCTGCCGCAATACGCGGAGACCTTCGCCCTGCGCGAAGGAGTGAGCGGCCTGGGCTTCATCTACCCCATCTACGAAGGCGCGATGCTGGCCCGCGCCGGGACCCTCGGCGTAAAAATGTCGGAGGCGCTGCCTTACGTGAAAGAGGCGCTGGCCCTGGCGCGCGGCCTCCTGCTGGACCGGCACATAGTTTTCAACATGCCGTACTGTTTGTTCGAGCCGCGGGACTATCCGCTGATCCCCGGCGTGCGCCTGCGGCTGAAAGTGAATTCCCCGGGGCAGATAGAGGAGAACGTTTTTCTGGGCTCGAAGGGGTCCAAGCTGCGCCCGCCCGCGTGCAGGGCCTGCTGGAAGCTCAGGGACTGCGGCGGTATCTGGAAGAATTACGCGGCGCTGTACGGCACCAAGGAGGCGGCCGGCTGCGGCGCAAGGAAGCCCGCCGGCACGCCGCCCTCCGGCCTATGACGCCCGATATCCTGGACCTTACCCTGCTGCCGGCCCTGGCGCTGGTCTGCGCGGCCGCTTCTTTTACCGACGTGCGCGAGGGGAAGATCCGGAACAAGGCGCTGCTGGCCGCCGCCGTGTGGGCCGTCGCGGTCCATGGCGCGCTGTCGGTCTCCCGGTACTTCGATCCCGGCCTTACCGCCGGCATCGTGGCTAATTCGCTGTTCGGCGGCAGCTGGGGCCGGTACGTTCTTTACGCCGGGCTCAACGCGCTGACGGCCCTGGTCTGCGGCTTCCTGCTGTTCCACTTCGACCTGTGGTCGGCCGGCGACGCCAAGCTTTTTTTCGTGCTGGCGCTGCTGCTGCCGCTGAAATATTATTTCAGGCATTACCTGCCGGTCTTCCCGGCGTTCAACCTGTTCCTCAACACCATCGCGGCGGCGGCGGTCTTCGTCTGGACCGATACCGCCTGGAAGGTGATGCGGTTCGCCGCCGCCAACAGGGAGCGGAATATCTGGCGGGAAGTGGCCGGCGCCGCGCTGACGGAATTCAAGGGGGGGCTGGCGCTGCTGCTGGGCGCGGGGGCGGCTTTCAGCCTGGCCATGTGCGCCACGCGCCTGCTGCGGCTGGGCCCGCGCGTTTCCAACATGCTGATGCTGTGCATCATGCTGGCGCTGCTGCTGTGCCGCTCTTATTTCAACGGGCTGATAAAGAACAGGAAGTTCCTGCTGGGGCTGGGGGTTTTTTCCGCGGTCCTTTTCTCGGCGCTGCTGCTGTCGCCGCTGCGCGCCGAGTTCGTGCACATGGCGCTGATCATGCTGGGCATGTTCACGGCGCTTTATTTCCTGGTGGGCATCCTGCCCTCGCTGGGGGCCAAATACGGCATAGTGGCCGACGACATGCCTTTCGCCACCTGGCTGTCGGCGGGCCTGCTGGCCACCATCCTTATCAGAGGGTCTTTTTTGTACCTGGTCCTCAACGGCCGGTAGGCCGTCCTTCGTCCTTCGTCCGGAAAAAACCCACCGTCAGCGGCACCGGCCGCGTGACCTCTCCGCCGCTGCCGGCGAAGGCGGTATAAAAGGCGTGCGCGAAGGAAACGCTGCGCCAGGCCGCGCCGGGCGCCGGGGCCGCCGGCGGGGTTTTGCGGCCCGCGAAAATGAGCGGCTCCGGGGAAACATATTCCAGCAGGCAGCCCCGCTCCCGCGGCGAAGCTTCGGCCACGGGGAAATATTTTTCCAGCAGCGGCTGGCGGGTGTCCTCGCGGTCGAACGGGGGACGCAGCACCCGGCAGCCGGCGGGCCAGGCGCGCTGCGCCTCCATCAGGAAAGCCAGCTCCCTGTCGTTGGTGCGCAGCTCGCCGTTAAGGCGCAGCGCGGCCGCCGCGTTGAGCGCGGCGTAGAGCCCGACCGCCGCCCAGCAGAGCGGATAGAATATTCTTTTCAGGCGTTCACGCCGGAGGACCTCGCGCTCCAGCCCGTACAGCGCCAGCGCGGCCAGGCAGACGAAAGGCACGAAGAAAAACAGCTGGTGGCGGATGAAATGCAGCGGGTAAAAATCCAGGGGCGCATAGATACAGGAAAAGTACAGTATCCAGGCCGCGAACACCAGAAGCGCCGCAGGCAGCTGCCGGCCTTGCCACGCGCCCGCACGGCGGCCGGCGTATATCCCGGCGCCCGCGGCCAGCAGGAAAAGACAGCTCAGCGCGGCGGACAGGCCGGCGGCGGAGGGGGCGCCGGCATCGTGCGGGCCGGGGTAAGGGGGCGCCGCCCCGGCGATCACCGCCAGGTTGCGCGCGCCCAGCTGGTAGACGAAATGCTTCAGCGGGTCGAGCGGCATCTGCAGCTGCCTGGCGGGGTCGGGGCCCGGCGCGCGCGAGGCCCAGAGGCCGAGCACGTAGATGCCGCAGGCCAGCAGCGCGAGGCTGGCCGGCCTGAAGAACTTCTCCCTTTGCTCCGCAGGTTTCAGCGCGGCCAGCGCCGCGAAAAGCAGCAGGTTCACCGGCAGGAACTCGAAGCGGGCGCTTATTACCAGCACCATGGACGAGGCGAGCCAGGCCATGGCCGCCGGGCCGGCGGCGGGGGCAGCGCAGGCGTCGGCCAGGGCCAGCAGCGAGACCAGCCAGATGAAGACGTTGGCGGAGGTAGTTGAAAAGGACGACGCGTTGAGCGGGGACAGGAAATTCAGGAACAGCAGCGCCGCCGCGGCCGCGCTGACGGTAATGCCCGCGCCCAGCCGGCGCAGGCCGGTGAAGAACACGAAGATGGAAAGTACCGGCAGCAGCCTGTTCTTCCAGAGGATGGCGGTCAGCGAATAGCCGCTCAGGACGTCCGAGACGCCGTCGGTGAAAAGCGGGGAAAGTTCCTTGAAATAAAGCAGGATACGGGGCGAATCCGAAAAGAACCTCCGGCCCAGGCACAGGAAATCGTGATTGTTGTCGTAGCCGCCCCTGGCGGGCAGGAAACAGGTGATGGCTACGGCCGGGACGGCCACCGCCGCCAGCGCCAGCCACGCGCGCAGCCTGGCGGGTTCGTTCTTATGCCAGCGGACGGCGAAACGCGCCAGGAAGTAAAGATTGGCCGCCCAGCAGGCCAGAACGCTGTAGTATAGAAAGCCGTCAAGCGCCATATTTATTCTCCGCGCAGCACCGGGAACGATTATACAAATTAAGCCGGGGCCGGGAGGCCGCGGAGGGAGGTGCCGGGGGCGGTTTTCCCCCCGTGCGGGACCCAGCATTTTCCAATCTAAGAATGAGCCTG
>CAIRNJ010000031.1 GCA_903879915.1 uncultured Elusimicrobia bacterium | reverse complement strand
CTATGATGACCTTGTCTATATGCTCCGCGCCTTTCATGGAGCGGAATTTGCCGGGCGTTTCCTTGGAATGGTAAAGCTTCTGCGCCAGCGCCTTGTACACTATTTCGTAGAGCAGCGTGGATTTGCCGGAACCCGAGACGCCGCAGATGCTGACGAACAGGCCCAGCGGGATCTTTACGTCCAGGTCCTTGAGGTTGAACTGCGCGGCGCCGCGGAATTCCAGGAACGCCCCTTTGGGCTTGCGCGGCTCGCGGGCGGCCGCCGCGGAGGCCGCGCCCAGGTACGGGCCGGTGACGGAGGCCGGATTGCGTTTGATCTCGGCGGGCGTGCCCTGCGCCACTACGAGACCGCCGGCCAGGCCCGCGCCGGGCCCCATGTCGATAACGTGGTCGGCGGCCAGGATCACCGCCTCGTCGTGCTCCACCACCAGCAGGGTATTGCCGATGTCCCGCAGCGAGCACAGCGTGCTGATCAGCCGCGCGTTGTCGCGCTGGTGCAGGCCGATGGTGGGCTCGTCGAGCACGTACAGCACGCCGGTCAGCCCGGAGCCTATCTGGGTGGCCAGCTGGATGCGCTGGGCCTCGCCGCCGGACAGGGTTTCGGAGCGGCGCTCCAGGGAAATATAGCCCAGCCCGACGTCGTTGAGGAACACGAGCCTGGAATTTATCTCCTTGAGGATCAGCCGGCCGATGGCGCGCTCCTTGTCCGTCAGCTCCAGGCGGCCCATGAACTCCTTGATGGCGGCTATGGGCAGTTCCGAGATCTGCGCGATGTTCCTGCCGCCCACCAGCACGCTGAGCCCTTCGGGCTTCAGCCGCAGGCCTTTGCACGACGGGCAGACCCGCTCGCGCATGAACTTGGTGTAGATCTCCTCTTTGACGAACTCGGACTCGCTCTCGGAGTGGCGGCGTTTCAGGTTGGTGATGACGCCCTCGAACTCGCCGGCGCCGTTGAGCAGCATGTCGCGGTGCGCTTTGGGCAGGGCGCTCCAGGGGGTGTCCAGGTCTATGCCGTTGGCGGCCGCGGCGGCTTTGAGCATATCCGCGTAATAGCCCGACCAGGCGCCTTTCCAGCGGTGGGTGCGGGTGGTCACGGGGTTGGCCCAGGCTTCCAGCGCGCCGGCGTTGACGGACCTGGAGGCGTCGGGCACCACCAGGCCGGGGTCGATCTCTATCTTCACGCCCAGCCCGCCGCACTCTGCGCAGGCGCCGTGGGGGGAATTGAAGGAGAACAGGCGGGGCTCCAGCTCGGGGAAGCTGATGCCGCAGGACGGGCAGGCGTTCTTTTCGCTGTACAGCGCCGTGCCGCCGCCGGCCGCCGGCTTGCCCGGCGTTTCGGCGCTTAAAAGCCCGCGGGACTGGCCCAGCGCCAGCGTCACCGCTTCGCTGAGGCGCTCCTTGTCGGCGGCCGAGACCGTGAATTCGTCCACGAAAAGGTCTATGTCGTGCTTCTTGTAGCGGTCCAGCGCCGGCGGCGCCTCCAGCTGTATCAGTTTGCCGTCCACCTTGGCCTTCGTAAAGCCGGCTTTTCGCAGCCGTGCGAACAGCTCCTCGTAAGTGCCGCTGCGGCCGCGCACCAGGGGAGAGAAGATCTTTATTTTCTTTCCGGCCGAGCGGCCGAGGATCTCGGCCGTGATGCCCTGCGCCGACCACGCCTTTATGGGGCGCGAGCAGTGCGGGCAGAAGGGGCGGCCGGCTTTGGCGAACAGCAGGCGGAGGTAGTCATAGATCTCGGTGACCGTGCCCACGGTGGAGCGCGGGTTCTTGGACGGTGAATGCTGCTGGATGGCTATGGCCGGCGACAGGCCCTCTATGGAATCCACGTCGGGCTTGTCCATCTGCTCCAGGAACTGCCGGGCGTAGGGGGAAAGGGATTCCACGTAGCGGCGCTGGCCTTCCGCGTAAATGGTGTCGAAGGCCAGGGTGGACTTGCCCGAGCCGGACAGGCCGGTTATTACCACCAGCTTGTTCTTGGGGATCTCCAGCGTGATGTTGCGCAGGTTGTGGGACTTCGCGCCGTTGATGATGAGTTTGTCCATAAAGATGAGTGACGTTCCGCGCCGGGGCGGACCTTACTTCCCGCAGTAGCGGTCTACGGAAGTGAGCTTAATGAATTTATCGGACGGCTTCGGGTAGTCCACCGTGTAATGCAGGCCGCGGGATTCTTTGCGGCTGCGGGCCGAGCGGATGATGACGTCGGCGAGGCAGGCGATGTTGCGCAGCTCCAGCAGGTCCCGGGTGAGGAAGAAATCCCAGTAATACTTTATTATCTCGCCGGAGATTATCTTCACCCGGGCGGCGGCCCGGGCGAGGCGCTTGTCGCTGCGCACTATGCCCACGTAGTTCCACATCAGCGTGCGGATCTCGTCCCAGTTATGCGTGATTATCACGGCCTCGTCGGACGGGCGGGCGTTGCCGGTGGTCCAGCGCGCCGGGCGGCCTGGCAGCGGGCCGCGCACATAGGCCCGGGTTATGTCCTCAGCCGCCCGGTGGGCGAACACGCAGGCCTCCAGCAGGGAATTGGAGGCCAGGCGGTTGGCGCCGTGCAGCCCGGTATGCGCCACCTCGCCCACGGCGTACAGCCCGGGCAGGGCCGTGCGGCCGCGGTCGTCCGCGCGCACGCCGCCGCAGAAGAAATGCGCGGCCGGCACCACCGGGATGGGCGTTTTCGTTATGTCTATCCCCAGCTTCAGGCACTGGGCGTAAATGGTGGGGAAGCGCTTCTTTAGGAAAGCGGCGTCCAGGTGCGTCATGTCCAGGTACACGCAGTCGTCGCCGGTGCGCTTCAGCTCGGAGTCTATGGCCCGGGCCACTATGTCGCGCGGGGCCAGTTCCTTTTCCCTGGAATAATTCTTCATGAACGCCGCGCCGGAGGCGCTCCTGAGTATGCCGCCCTCCCCGCGCAGGGCTTCGGAGATCAGGAAAGATTTCGCCTGCGGGTGGTAAAGGCAGGTGGGGTGGAACTGCACGAATTCCATGTTCAGCAGCTCGAGCCCGGCCCGGTAGGCCATGGCCATGCCGTCGCCGGTGGCCACGTCGGGATTGGAGGTGTAGCGGTAGACCTTGCCGGCCCCGCCGGAGGCCAGGACGGTGCGCGCGGCCAGGAAGCTGTGCACAATGCCTGTGCTTTCCTCCAGCGCGTAGGCCCCCAGGCAGGCGTTGCGCCGCGGGCGCACCCGGGCCGGCCGGGCGCGCAGGATAAGGTCGACGGCCGAATAGAACGGGAAGAAAGTGATGTTGGGGTCGGACCGGCAGGTTGCCACCAGCGCGCGCTCTATTTCCCGGCCGGTGGCGTCGGCCGCGTGCAGCACGCGCCGCCGCGAGTGCCCGCCTTCCAGGCCCAGCTCGAACACGCCGTTCTTGAGCGTGAAGCCGGTGCCCAGCGCCACCAGTTCCTCTATGCGGGCGGGGGCTTCGGTGATGGTTAGCTTCACTATGCGGGCGTCGGACAACCCGGCGCCGGTGCGCAGGGTGTCGGCTATGTGCAGGGCGAAAGTGTCGTTGGCGGAGGTGACGGCCGCTATGCCGCCCTGGGCCAGGTTGCTGTTGGAGATCTCGGGGGAGCGCTTGGTCAGCACGGCCACGCGGCCGGTTTTAGCCAGTTTATGGGCGGCCAACAGGCCCGCAGCCCCGCTGCCTATCACCAGGAAATCGAATTTATGTGTGGACATTCCGCTTTTAGCCCTTTTATTGGCCGTCTTAAATGTTTACAATATATTTTAACACATATGGCCAAACAGGACTTGAAGAAAAAGCTGTTTATCTACGCCCCTATCGGGCTTTCCCTGGCCATCCTCGCCGCGCTGGTCTACCCCAACCTGGACGCCCTGCTGGAGACCGTTAAGACCACCGACACTTTCTACCTGCTCTGCGCCCTGTTCTTTTCGTTCACCAGCTACCTGTTCATAGGCATGTCCCTGTGGGAGGTGCTCAAGATCCTCGGGCACCGGCTGCCTTTCTGGGAAGCCACCGGCGTGGCTTTCGTCTCCACTACGGTCAATTACTTCGTGTCCTCGGCCGGGGTGAGCGGCTTCGCCACCCGGGCGCACCTGCTCAGCCAGCGCCGCGTCCCGTACGGCACCAGCGTCACCTCCTCGGTGGTGATCACCGTCTTCATCTACCTGGTGCTCGCCGTGATCATAGTGGAGGGCATGTTCCTGCAGATGCTTAAATCCAGCAGCTACGGCATCACCGTCTTCCAGGGCGTGGCCGGCGTGCTGTTCGTGCTCACTTTCGCTTTCGTGCTGGTGCTGCTGTTCTTCCACCACGAACTGCGCTCCGTGTGGGCCCGCAAGCTTTACCATCTGATCAACCACCTGATGTATTTCTTTTCGAGGAAGGAGATCCCGGAAGAGACCTTCATCCTGTTCGAAAGCCAGCTGGCGAAAGGCATCCACACCATCCAGGCCCGCAAATACGAGCTGCCGCTGGTGCTGGCCTACGTCTGCCTGGACTGGGTCAGCAATATCCTGATCCTCCACTTCGCTTTCATGTCGATCGGCGTTCATCTGCACACCAGCACGCTGGTCATCGGCTTCGCCCTCGGGCAGCTGATGACCATAATCCCCATCCTGCCGGGCGGGCTGGGCGCCATGGAGGCTGCCATGACGGCGGCTTACGCCGGCATGGGCGTCCCGGTGGGCCAGGCCCTGATGGCCAGCCTGGTCTTCCGGCTTTTCTATTACCTGGTGCCGGCTTTCGGCAGCGTTTTCGTCTACTGGGGCCTGCGGGTTTCCGAGAGACATTACGAGAACGCTGCCGCGCCGCACGGCCGGCACAAGGGGGCGCACACGCATGCTTGAGAATTTCGCCGGGCACGCCCCGGAGATAGCGGAGTCGGCCTGGGTCCACGCGGCGGCCGTAGTGATAGGCCGCGTAAAAATAGCCGGCGAAGTTTCGGTCTGGCCCGGCGCCGTGCTGCGCGGCGACGTGGACCGCATAGAGGTGGGCCGCGGCTCCAACATCCAGGACCTGGCGGTGCTGCACCCT
Organism: uncultured Elusimicrobia bacterium; assembly: GCA_903879915.1. GTDB lineage: Bacteria > Elusimicrobiota > Elusimicrobia > Elusimicrobiales > UBA9959 > UBA9959. Next base: position 22,222 of record CAIRNJ010000031.1, on the reverse strand, counting down.
AACCTCGGCAGGCCCGTGCTGCTGGGCGAGGGCGTTACCGTCGGACACAGCGCCATCGTCCACGGTTCCGTAGTGGGCGCGCATTGCCTGGTAGGCATGGGCGCCGTAGTGATGGAGTGCGAAATAGGCGAATCCTGCGTGATAGCCGCCGGCGCGGTGGTGACGCCGGGCTCGAAAATACCCGCCCGGAGCATGGTGATGGGCGCCCCGGGAAAAGTGAAGCGGGAACTGACCGAAGCCGAGTGCGCCGCGCTGGTGGGGTCGGAGAAGGAATATATCAGGCTGGCCGGCTGTTACCGGCCCGGCGGCGCCAGATGACCCCGCGTAAAATAGTGATGATAGAGGACAGCAAAGCGGCCTCCGCCGTGCTCAAGGAAGTGCTGGAGGCCGAGGGCCACGCGGTGCTGCACGCCGCCGACGGCGTGAGCGGCCTGGCGCTGGCCCGGCGCGAGCGCCCGGACCTGATCCTGCTGGACCTGCTGCTGCCCAAGCTCAACGGCTACGACGTCTGCAACGCGCTGATGCGCGACAACCTCACCCGGCATATCCCCATCCTGATAATCTCCACCCTGGACAGCCCCGAAAGCGTTGAAAAAGCGAAGCTCTGCGGCGCCCGCAACTTCATGAAGAAGCCGTACCAGCTCGACGACCTGCTGCGGGAGATAAAGCGCCTGCTGCCCCAGCCCTGAGACTTGTCCGTACGCGCGCCGGGTCCGCCGGCCCGCCCTCTGAACGCGGTCCGCTCCGGAGAAAAACATGACCACCACTGAAACCATAGAAAGATCCCTGGATAACGGCGAGTTCGCCAAAGCGCTGGCCGCGCTGAAAAAGGCCGGGGCCGCCGGCGAAAAATGCCGCCGCCTGGTAATGAAAGGCGAGGCCCTGCGGGGCCTGGGCCTTTTCGGCGCCGCGATAAAGGAATACGCCGCCGCCCGGGCTTTGAACGAGGACCGCGACCTGGAACTGGAGGCGCTGCTGGGTTCGGCGCGCTGTCACCGGGCGCTGGGCAGCGAGCGCGGCGCCGTGGAGGCGGCCGGGAAGGCCCTGGCGCTTTCCAAGGAGCTTGACCTTTACGGTATGGAAGCGGAGCTGGAGTGGGCGCTGGCGCTGCGGCTGACCGGCCGGCTGCCGGAAGCCGCGCGGCTGCTGGAGAAACTGCTGAAGCGCTACAAAGGCGAGGGGGACCGCGCCGGGGCGGCTTTCGCGCTGTGGGCGCTGGGCGGCCTGTACCGGCTGCAGGGGCGCTACGCCGCCGGCATAAAGGCCTTCGAGGATTCTCACGCTCTCGCGAAAAGGGACGGCGACGAGGCCGCCGCCGGCTACGCTTTATTCGGGCTGGGCGGCATACTGCGGGTGGCCGGCTTCATGGGCCGGGCGCTGGACTGCTACGTGCGGGCGCGCAGATCGTTCGCCGCTACCGACGACGCCTTCGCCAAGGCTTACGCCGAATGCGGCACCGCCAACGTGCTGCGGCAGCTGGGCCGCCTCGAAGAGGCCTACGCCGGGTACGTCCGCGCGCATAAACTTTATTCCGGCCTGTCGGACTGGGCCGACCTGGGCTTCGTGGAATGGGGGATGGGCGAGATACAGAAAAAGAGCGGCGACCTGCCGGCCGCGCTGAAGCATTACGGGCGGGCGGAAAAACTGTTCAAAGGGCGCTCGGAGCCGCGCGGCGAGGCGCTGACCATGCTTTCGCTGGCGGCGCTTTATTACCTGCTGGGCGAAACCGCCGCGGCCGAGCGCCGGCACGGCGCGGCCCTGAAATTCATCCGCCGCCACGGCCTGCATACCCATCTGGAGACTTTCACCTGAGGCGGCCCCAGCTTAACTATGACCATAAGGCGGCGATACCTGTGCGCGGCGCTGTGCCTGTCCGTTCTCGCGGCGGCGGGGCCGGCGGCGGCCGCCAGGCCGGTGGTGACCTATCTGAAGTCTTTATATACGCCCGACTATCTGCAGTTCAAGAAAAGGATAGTCGGCCGGTTCGCCGAGGAGCACGCGGCGCCCATGACCCCGCTGGCCCCGCCGCTGGGGCGGCGCTATCCCGGCGATAAGGTAATAGCGCTCACCTTCGACGCCTGCAGCGGCCGCAACAGCGGCTACAACGAAAAACTTATAGAGTACCTCCGCGCCGAAAAGATCCCGGCCACGCTTTTCATCACCGGCATCTGGATGGATAAATATCCGGCGAAGTTCCGCGAGCTGGCCGCCGACCCCCTGTTCGAAATAGAGAACCACGGGCTGCTGCACCGTGCCTGTTCTTATGCCGGGATGAAGAAGTACGGCGTGAACACCGTCAGCGAGATAGGCGACATGGTGGACGAGATGGAGCTGGGCGCGCGCAAGATACAGGCCGCCACCGGCCGGCGCCCGGTGTTCTTCCGCCCCGCCGCGGCCTTTACCGATTCCATCTGCATGGGCGTGGCGCAGGCGCTGGGCATGGAGGTCGTGACCTTCAGCCTGCTGTCCGGCGACGCCGTCCCGCGCGTTCCGGCCCGGACCATACGCGATAATATATTGAAGCGGGCCCGCCCGGGCGCCGTGGTGATAATGCATTTCAACCGCCCCGAATGGCACGAGCTGGAGGCCCTGAAGCAGGCGGTCCCCATCCTGCGCGCCAGGGGCTATTCGTTCGCACGCCTTGAAGATTTTTCCATCAACGAGAATTGAGCGCGCCGCGGGAGGGCCGCGGACAGCGCGCCGGCCTTCGGCACCGGAACAGGATTACAGTTTGAAGTCCCAGCCCAGGTAAAGTTCCCGGGCCTTGGGGTCGTTCAGGAGCGTGTTCGCGTCGCCCTCTATAAGGATCTGGCCTTTATAGATCAGGTAGGAGCGGTCGGTGATGGACAGCGTCTCGCGCACGTTGTGGTCGGTAATCAGCACGCCTATGCCCTTGTCCTTCAGGTGAAGGATGATCTTCTTCAGTTCGCTGACCGTGATGGGGTCGATGCCCACGAAAGGCTCGTCGAGCAGGATGATCTTCGGGTCGTTGATCATCACGCGGGCCACTTCCAGGCGGCGCTTTTCGCCGCCGGACAGCGACCAGGCTCTCTGGTCGCGCAGAGGCAGCAGGCCGAATTCGCCCAGCAGGGAGTCCACCCGGGCGTTTATGGTCTTCCTGTCCGTCACCGTGCGCTCCAGGATAGCTTCGAGGTTCTGGGCCACCGTCAGCCCGCGGAAAACGGTAGGTTCCTGCGCCAGGTAGCCCAGGCCGCTGCGCGCCCGCTGGTACATCGGCTCCTTCGTGGCGTCGCGCCCGTCGATGAAGACCCGGCCCGAGTCGGGGGGGAGGAAGCCCACCATCATGTGGAAAGTCGTGGACTTGCCGGCGCCGTTGGGCCCCAGCAGGCCGCAGACCTCGCCGGAATTGATATGCAGGGAAATGCCGTTCACAACCGGGTGCCGGTTAAAGGATTTTTCGAGCAGGTCCGATTCTAGTTTCATCAGGGGGTCTTAGCGCGCGGCCGGGGCTTTGGCGGCCGCCGGCGGGGGGAGGTCCTTAACCCAGCCGGCCACTTTATTATAGAACTTTATGTCGCGGCTGTCCCTGAAGAACTTGATGCTCTCGGCCGCTATGGCGAAGTTATAGCCCTCGCGCTTGCCCACGGCCACCGGCAGCGCGGGCGCGCGCTCGGGCGCGGTGGAGTCGTACAGCATGAAAGTGTTCAGCCGGTTGTCGTAAAGGCTCTGCTCGGAATGCAGCTCGAGGTTGTCGGTGGCCAGCGCGAAATCCCCGCTGAAATACATCAGGCCGTTCTTGTTCTCCGCGCGGGCCCGGTCGGAATGCCCGTTGAGCGTCCGGCCGTCGGCGCCGCGGTATTTCATGCGCACCGGCAGGGCGCCGCGCTCGAGGTAGGCCTCTTCCGCGGCTTCCAGGTAGCGCGCGCGGTCGCAGTACATCTCCACGCGCGAAAGGTCCAGGAAGGTCCGCAGGGTGTAAACGGAGCCCTTCAGGTCCCAGGCGGTTATTTTGCGGTTGTAGACCGCGTTGTCGGCATTAAGAGTGTAGCGGGGGTTCTTGAACGAAACGTTGCCGGTGAAGACCTCCAGGTCGTTGGTGCGGTCCATTTTCCAGACGTCGCTTTTGACCACCGACCCCATCATGAAATCGGGATCTTTCTGTGCGGCGCGGCCTGTCCCGGGCAGGGACAGCGCTACCAGTAATGTCAGGAAGAAATGTTTCATTTTCCCGCCATGCGGGTTTCCTGGTGCTTTATCTCTATCTCGGACAGGTCGGGGTTGGCGGTGAAGCCGCGGCCGGTTATCACGGTGTTCCCTTTGTGAATGGTGATCTTTTCCTGCGTCCAGATCTTGTTGCGGGCCGAACTGTAGAACAGCCGCTCGGTGGCCAGCAGCATGCCGTCCTTGACGGCGTTGACCTTCACCGCTCCGGTAAGCTCGGCCTCTTTTTCGCGCATCAGGATCTGGCCTTTGAGGGAGGTTATTTCCGAGGTGACCTTCTCTCCGTCGTAGAACTTAACGGCGGGGGAGGTGAAGAAGATCACGCCTTTTTTCTCCTCCATGCGGGAGGTCAGCGCTTTAAGGCGCCAGCGGGAGGCGCCGGAATCGGCTTCGGCTATGGACAGGCGCTCTATGAGGCTGGCTCCCTCCACCGGCAGCCCGGCCTTCGGTTCAGAGCAGGCGCACAGCGCCGCCGCCAGGACCGGGAGCAGGCGCTTCAAAGCAGCCCTTCCCGGAGCAGGTCCCGCTCGTCGATAAGGCCCACGGGCCGGCCGGTGCGCGCGTCGGTAACGGGCAGGTTGTCTATGCGCTTCTCCGAGATCAGCCTGGCCGCTTCCATGGCCATGGTCTCCGGGTGCACGGTGAGCGGGCCGCGCGTCATCAGCCCGGAAATGGGGGCGCTCAGCCCGGCCCGGCCTTTCTGCAGGCAGCGGCGCAGGTCCCCGTCGGTAAAGTAGCCGGTCAGTTTGCCGGCGCGGCCCGTTACGGAAACGGCGCCCGCTTTGGTGGCGGTCATAACGGCCAGCGCCCGGGCCAGCGTATCGCCCTCTTTAACCACGGGGTTGTCCGCGCCCCTGTGCATCAGGTCGCCTACCTTCAGGTTAAGCAGCTTGCCCAGGTTCCCGCCCGGGTGCAGCCGCGCGAAGCGGCTTTTGTCGAAACCGTTTATGGACATCAGGCTGACGGCCAGCGCGTCGCCCAGCGCCAGCATGGCGGTGGTGGAGGAAGTGGGCACGATGTTGTGCGGGCAGGCCTCGGAGTCCACGCGCAGGCGCAGCACGATATCGGCGCCGCGGGCCAGGCGCGAGGCCGGGTTATTGGTGATGGCTATCACCGGGAGCCCCTGCTTTTTCAGTATGGGGACCAGCTTGGCCGTTTCTTCGGTCTCGCCGGAATAGGAAAGGGCTATGGCCACGTCGTCGGCGGCTATCATGCCCAGGTCGCCGTGCAGCGATTCCACCGGGTGCAGGTACACGCTGCGCGTGCCCGTGGAGGAAAGGGTGGCCGCTATTTTCCGGGCTATCAGGCCGGATTTGCCTATGCCCAGCAACACTACTTTGCCGGTGCGCCCCTCTATCAGGCGCACGGCTTTCACGAAGGAGGCGTCCAGCGTCCGGGACAGCCCGCGCACCGCGCGGCTTTCCGCCTCTATCACGCCGCGCGCGGCCTTGATTATCAGGGCGTCCTTCGCGTTCATTGGTTGGGGACCTTATGCGGATTGAGCCAGGGCGTTACTTCGGGAGCGAGCCGGCGCTGGTCGTACGGCGGGGGCAGCTTGTGCAGCGCGAAGCTGATCACGAAGAAAGCGGCCATCAGCGTAAGATAGATCCAGGAAAGGGTCTTCAGGTGCCATTTCCAGTCCGGGAACCAAGCGGGGGGCAGCGCGAGGTCGGCCCCGCATTTTTTGCAGAATTTCAGGTTGGGCCGGTTTTCCTGCGAACAGTTCAAGCATTTCATAAGGTCTCCTAAAAAGTCAGGCGCTACAGCCGCGCCGCCAGCTTGTCTATGCTGTTGAGCGTTCTTATCACCGCGGGCACTCCGTCGAGCCTCAGCGAATTGGGCCCGTCGGACAGGGCCTTGTCGGGGTTCGGGTGCGCTTCGAAGAACACGCCGGCTATCTTAAGCGCGGCGGCGGCCTTCGCCAGCGGCACCACGAAGCGCCTGTCCCCGCCGGTGGCCGTGCCCAGGCCGCCCGGCCGCTGCACGGAATGCGTGCAGTCGAAGATCACGGGGCAGCCGAAATCCTTCATGATCTCCAGCGCGCGCATGTCCACCACCAGGTTGCCGTAGCCGAAGGACGAGCCGCGCTCGGTGAGCATGATGCCGGCCGCGCCCCTGCTCTCCAGCTTGCGGACGATGTTCTCCGCTTCCCAGGGGGACAGGAACTGGCCTTTCTTCACGTTGACCGCCCGCCCCGTGTCCGCGCACGCGAACAGCAGGTCGGTCTGGCGGCACATGAAGGCCGGGATCTGCAGGATGTCCGCCACCTCGGCCACGCGCGCGGCCTGCGCGGGGTCGTGCACGTCCACCAGCAGCGGCACGTTCAGCCTGTTCTTCAGGTCTTTCAGGAAGTCCAGCGCGGTCTCCATGCCTATGCCGCGGAAGGAGCTGTGCGAGGTGCGGTTGGCCTTGTCGAAGGAGGCTTTCAGCACGAAGGGCGTCCTGAGCGCGGCGAACATCGCCTTGAGCTTTATCGCCTCGGCCTCGTAGGACTTCGGCGTCTCGATCACGCAGGGGCCGGCTATGTAGACCAGCGGCCTGGTATTCGAGAAAACGACGTTCTTTACTTTTACTTCTTTCTGTTTCACGCGCGCTCCTTATGCCGCTCTTATTTCACGCCGGCCAGCGCCCTGTTCTTGACCGCGGCCGCCACGAAGCTGAAGAACAGCGGGTGCGGCAGCAGCGGCTTGGACTTGAACTCCGGGTGGAACTGCACGCCTACGAACCACGGGTGTTTCTTTATCTCCACCATCTCGGGAAGGTTGATCTTTTTATTGACGCCGCTGACGGTCATCCCTTTCTTCTCATAAAGAGGGCTGTACTTGGTGTTGAACTCGTAGCGGTGCCGGTGGCGCTCCGAAATGGCGGTGGTGCCGTAGATCTTGTGGGCCAGCGTGCCGGCCTTTATCGAGCAGGGCCAGGCGCCCAGGCGCATGGTGCCGCCCTTGTCCGTTACGCCTTTCTGCTCGGCCATCAGGTCCACCACCGGGTAAGGCGTCTTAAGGTTGAACTCGGTCGAGTGGGCGTTCCTGAGGCCCAGGACGTTCCTGGCGAACTCGATGGCGGCGCACTGCATGCCCAGGCAGATGCCCAGGAACGGCAGGCCGTTCTCGCGGGCGTAGCGCACGGCCGCTATCTTGCCCTCTATGCCCCTGTCGCCGAAGCCGCCGGGCACGATCAGGCCGTCGGCTTTGGCCAGGCGCTCCTGGAAATCCTCGCCCTCCACGTCGACGTAATCGAACTCGGCCTTGACGCCGTTGGCTATGGCGCCGTGCAGGACGGCCTCCACCAGCGATTTGTAGGAGTCCTTGAGCTTGGTGTACTTGCCGGCTATGGCTATGCGCACCGGCTCGGCCGAGCCGGCGGCCTTCAGCCGCTGCACGAAGCCGGTCCACTCGTCGAAGTCCCACTTGCCGCTCCTGAGGCGCAGCAGCATCATGATCTGCTCGTCCAGGCCCTGCTTCTTGAGCACCAGCGGCACGTCGTAGATGGAGGGGGCGTCGGGCGCGTCTATCACGGCCTCCCTGGGGACGCTCGTGAAAAGGGCTATCTTGTCCTTGATGTCGCGGGCCAGCGGCTTCTCGGCGCGGCACACGATGATGTCGGGGTCGATGCCTATCTCGCGCAGCTTGTTGACGGAGTGCTGCGTGGGTTTGGTCTTGAGCTCGTCGGAGGCGCTCAGGTAGGGCACCAGCGTCACATGCAGGTAAAGCACGTCGTTGCGGGTGCGGTCCGGGCGCATCTGGCGCGCGGCTTCCAGGAAAGGGAGGCTCTCTATGTCGCCCACGGTGCCGCCGATCTCGACGATGCAGATGTCGAAGCCGTCGGCGGCCTTCACGAAGCGGCGCTTGATCTCGTCGGTGATGTGAGGGATCACCTGCACGGTCTGGCCCAGGTAGCCGCCCGCGCGCTCGCGCGCGATCACGGTCTGGTAGATCTGGCCGGCCGTCACGATGTTGACGCGGCTGGTCTCGATGCCGAAAAATCTTTCATAGTAGCCCAGGTCCAGGTCGGTCTCGGCGCCGTCGTCCGTGACGAACACCTCGCCGTGCTGGAACGGGGCCATGGTGCCGGCGTCCACGTTGATGTAGGGGTCGCACTTCACTATGGTCACCGAAAGGCCGTGGGCTTTAAGCAGCCGGCCCACCGAGGCCGCCGTTATTCCCTTGCCGAGTGAACTTACCACGCCGCCGGTCACGAAAATATATCGGGTCATAATAATGGTCCACGGCCGCAGGCGCTGTTCAGGCGGTTCTCTTCCTCAGGAAAACCGCCGCCGTTCCCAGGTCCTCAGGCACGTCGATGGCGGGGCCCAGCGCCGGGACTTCGGCCACCGCTATCCGCATGCCGTTTTCAAGCGCGCGCAGCTGCTCCAGGCGCTCCAGCCTCTCCAGGGGGCTGGGCTTGAGTTTAACGAACCTTTCCAGAGCTTCCCGGCGGTAGATGTAAAAGCCGCAGTGCTTGTAGTACGGGTAGTCCTTCAGGTCCGAAAGCGGGTGGTGGAACGGGATGGGGCAGCGCGAAAAATAAAGAGCGCGCCCGGCGGCGTTCATGGCTAGCTTCACGCAGTTGGGGTTCTCGATGTCTTTCCTGTCACGCAGCCGGGAGCAGGCGGTGCCGATGGCGCAGGCGGGGGAGGCTTTGAGCTTACGGAACGCCTTCACCAGCGTGGAAGGGAGCATGAACGGCTCGTCCCCCTGGAAATTCACCACGTACCGGGCTTTGATGCCGCGGGAGGCCTCGTAGACCCTGTCCGTGCCGGACTGGCAGCGCGGGCTCGTCATTACGGCTTCCGCGCCGATGGAACGGGCGAAGTCCAGCACCTTCCCGTGCTCCGTGGCTATGATCACGCGGCCCAGGCGCGCCCTGACGGCGGCTTCCCAGCACCACTGCAGCACCGGCTTGCCGGCCAGGGGGGCAAGCACCTTGCCGGGAAAGCGCTGCGAGCCGTAGCGGGCCGGGATAACTACAAGAACTTCGTCGTTTATACGGGTTTTAGCCATGATCTGGCGCTCTCCAGCAGCTCCTCCACGCTCACGGAAGCCGTGCCCAGCTTGCCCACCACCACGCTGGCGGCGAAATTCGCGGCCGAGGCGGCCTCTTCGGGACTGGCGCCGCAGGCCCAGGCCAGGGCCAGCACCGAGATGACGGTGTCGCCGGCGCCGGTGACGTCGAACACTTCCCGGGCGCGGGCGGCGATATGCGTGCTGCGCGCCGCCTTTCCGGCGCGCTCGAAAAGGGTCATGCCGTGCTCGCCCTGCGTTATCAGCAGCGAGCGGCAGGCGAGCTTCGCCAGTATTTCACGGCCCAGCTTCTCGGCCGCTGCCTGGCCGTCACGCTGCGTAAGGCGCATGCCGCCGAAAGCTTCCGACGTGTTGGGGGTCAGGCAGGAGACGCCGCGGTAAAGCTGGAAATGCTCCACTTTGGGGTCCACGAAGACCGGGACGCCGCGCTTTATGGCCATTTCGATGGCGGCGCGTATGGTGGCGGGCTCCAGCAGGCCTTTGCCGTAATCCGAAAGGATCACCGCCTGGCAGCCGGCCTTCAGGGCGCCGTCGAGCGCGGCCAGCGCGGCTTTGCGCGCGGCGTGGGTCATGCTGGCGGGCAGTTCCCGGTCGAAGCGCACCACCTGCTGGTGCTCGGCTATCACGCGGGTCTTTTCTATGGTGGGGAAATTGTCGTCGTGCACCAGCGCGCCGGGGCTGATGCCGGACGCCTCCAGCAGCGCGCGGATCTCGGCGGCGGCGGCGTCCCTGCCGGTCACGGAGATCAGCGTGGGAACGGCGCCCAGCGCGGCGATGTTCACCGCCACGTTGGCCGAGCCGCCGCAGACGGCGGATTCAGAGGTGACCCGCACCACGGGCACCGGGGCTTCGGGGGAAATTCTTTTTACGGAGCCTTTCACGTAGCGGTCCAGCATCATGTCGCCGAACACCGCTATTTTCCGGCCGCGGAACCGGGCCGTGACGGCTAAAAGTTTCCTGAATCCGGTCTTTGTCATAATATAAATATTATACCAAAAGGCGCGGCCATGCACGGCTTCAGCGGGGCGGGGGCTACTTTACAACGCGGCGGACGAGTCTGGCGGTCACTGAACCTATGAAGATCTCGGCTTTAAGCACCATCGGCAGTTTGAGCTCGTCCTGCGTCACCCAGACCAGCATGCGATGGCCGGCTTTGGCCACGAAAAGGCTTTCCTCGCCGGCCATGGGCTCTACCTGTATGCATTTCCTTTTGCCGTAAGGGGTCTCGATCTTTTCCACCTTCCCCGTTTTTATGGTGATCCGCCAGTTCTTTTTCGTGTTCACTTCCATCTCGAAGCGGCTGTCGGGTTCAAGCTTCATCGTGCGCACGCGGAAAACGGCCGACAGCATGTCGTTGACCGCGTGGTCGAGCGGCCCCTCGAACCGCGAGACCTCGCGCTTGCGGTTCATCCGCTCGCCGAAGAATTTTTTGCCCGGCAGGTCGAAGACCGCCCATTCGTTGATGAAATATTTGCCTTCGGAAAGCTTCCTGTAGTAGCCGTAGGAGTTGAGGTTCCCGGCGTCCATCCAGGATTCGTTGCGGTCGTCCACTTTGTAGAAGGTGTTCAGGAACGACGAGGACTTCGCCTCGGAAATAATGTGCCAGGCGGGGCGGGAAGCTATGTCGACGGCCTCCTCTATGCGCAGAAAGGACCGGCCGACGTTTATCACGCCCCAGTAGATCTCGTACTCGAGAGTTTCTCCCCTTACAAAACCGGGCGCCGCGGCCGTCACCGCCGCGGTGGAGCGGGCCAGGTTCGCATAGGGGTGGGCCAGCAGCACCTCCGCAGCCGGCAGCGCAGCCGGGCCGCCCGCGGCCGTCAGCAGCAGCGCGAGCGCCGCGCGCCGTCTAAAAGGCATATTTAATTCTGAGCGCGATAAAGACCGCCAGCGCCAGGGAGGCGCTCAGGCCGCGCCATTCCTTGTTCCTGGCGAAAACCTCGCGCGAGTACGCGGCGCGGTCGAAGAAGCCGCACAGCCCGCGCGAAGGGAACAGGCACGGGACCGCGGCCATGTATTTACTGAAATCCTCGCCGTAAGCGGCGAGCAGGAACTCCTGCTCGGCCCGGATGGTGACGTAATAGATCCAGCCGAAAGAGGCCACGGCGAACAGCCAGAGCCCGGCGGTAAGCAAAGGGCGGGAGGGGGAGGACAGCATCAGCAGCAGGCCGCCGGTGAGCAGCATGGTCCCGAGGTACAGCGGGTTGCGCACGGAGGCGTAAGGGCCGGTGGTGGTAAGGGTCCTGGACTTCACTATGGCGGCGCTGGCCGCCAGGCGCACGGACTGGCCCAGGGCCATCAGCGCGAGCCCCCACAGGAACAGGCTCCAGCTTTCGGGCTTCGCCGCGACAAGCAGCAGGAGCGTGACTATCTGCGAGACCAGGATACGCTTTTTCATTTTAGTTCCTTATCCTTGAGATCCGGTACCGCGCGGGCCAGCGCCAGCAGATCCCTGAACGCCGCGTGTTTTTCCGCCGCCGCCGCGGCCCTTCCGGCCCCGGTCATTACCAGGTATCCTTTCAGCCCCGCGCGGCGGGCCAGCCGCAGGTCGCTGCCCTTGTCCCCGGCCACGAAAGAGCGGCGCAGGTCCAGGCGGCGGTCGGCCAGGGCTTCCTCGAGCAGGCCCGGGGCCGGCTTCCTGCAGGCGCAGCGGGCTTCGGGGGTGTGCGGACAGAAATAAATGGCGTCCAGGGCTATGCCTTCGCCGCGCAGCAGCGCCACCAGCTTCAGATTTATGGCCAGGGACGCCGCTTCGGTCATGTAGCCGCGCCCGATGCCGGACTGGTTGGAGAGAACTATAAGGCGGTAGCCTTTTTTTGCCAGCAGCCTCAGGGCCGCCGGCACGCGCGCGTAAAGCTTTATCTGCTCCGGGCGGGTTATGTAGACCCCGTGCCTGTTGCGGTTCAGCGTGCCGTCCCTGTCCAGGAACGCCGCCGGCGCGTTGACGGGGCCTCGCCGGCGCGCCATCCAGGCGCGCATCAGGCCCCGGCCCCGGAGACGAGCTTCAGCAGCTTCTCCCAGCCTTCGCCCCGGAAATTTATCTTTACGGAGAGCAGCAGCACCCCGGCCCCCGCCGAAGCCTGCCAATCGGCCGGGAAGCGCGCGAAGTCCTTGTAGGTGGTGATGAGGGGGAGGCCCTCCGCCGCCTGCCGCGCGGAATCCAGTTCGGCCCGGGTGAAGGCGTGGTGGTCGGGGTAGCGCCAGATCTGTTTCAGCTCCAGCCCCATGCCGGCCAGCGCCGCTTCGAAAGAGGCGGGGTCGCCTATGCCGGAGATGACCGCCACCCGGCCGCCCTTCAGGGCTTCCAGCGGCGTGGTCTCGGCGGTGGCCGGGTTCAGGAAGAACTCAGGCACGTGCGAACTTTCGAAAATTTCTGCGGCCGGGTTCAGCCGGCCTATCTCGGCGCGCAGCCGCTCCAGCGCGCCTTCCCGCGCCTGCTCGCAGTGGGACAGGATCACCGCGCGGGCGCGGGCCACGGCGGAGACCGGCTCGCGCAGGTTGCCGTACGGCAGCGCCGAATCCTCCAGGAACGGGGCGGCGGCGTTGATCAGCACGATATCGGCGCTGCGCTCGAGCGCGAAATTCTGGAACCCGTCGTCCATCAGCAGCAGGTCGGCGCCCAGCTCCTTCACGGCCGCGGTGCCGGAGGCGAACCGGTCGGCGGAGACCAGCACCGGGACGTTGTCGGCCTCGAGCATCCGGTAAAGCATCAGCGCCTCATCTCCCGCCTCTGCGGGGTCGAAGTCCCGGCCGCGCACCATGACGGTGAGCTTGCGGGCAGGCGCGCCGCGCTTGTAGCCGCGGATCAGGATGGCGGGCCTGCGCCCGGCCCGGGCCAGCGCCCGGGCCACGCTTACCACGGTGGAGGTCTTGCCGGTCCCGCCGGCGGAGATGTTGCCGAAGCAGACCACCGGCACGCCCAGGCGCCGGCGGCGCAAGATCCCGGCGCCGTACAGCCCCTTGCGCGCGAAGACGGCTGCCAGGTAGGCCAGGGACAGCAGGCGCAGGGCGGCGCGGCCCGCCAGCGAGGCCTTGATGCGGCCGCGCAGCCGCTCGGCGGAAAAACCTTTGGCGTCGTTCATTTCGCTCCTCCCGGCGCTTTCAGCGTTTTAACGTGGGCGTCCAGCCTGGCCCAGACCTCGTCGAAGGACAGGCTGTCCAGCGCGCCCTGTATCCAGGCGTGGGCCGGGCCGGGGGGGCTCCAATTCGCCGGGGAATTCTGCGGGGCGTAGATGGTGAAAGTGGGCGCGCCCTGGCTGACCGCTATGTGCATGGGCGCGGAGCTCAGGCCCACGTGCAGCCCTGCGCGCTTCGCCAGCGCGGCCAGGTCGAGCAGGTTAAAATCAGGGCAGAGCAGGTGCCGCTCTTCGGCCGCGGCCAGGGCCGTTTTTACGTAATCCAGCTCGCCGGGGCCCGACAGGAAGACCACTTTCGCGCCGTGCTCGTGCGCCAGCCGGTCGGCCAGCCGGGCGAACAGCTCCGGGGCCCAGCGCCGGTGCTCGCGCGGGCTGGTGATGTCGAAGGTTACCGTAAAGGCGCCGGGCGCAACGCCGCCGGCCGCCAGGAAAGCTTCCGCCTTCGCGGCGTTCCCGGGCCGGAAGAAAAGGTCGGGCTGCACGCCGTCCGCCGGCACGCCCAGCGTGTCCAGGAACTGCAGCCGGTCCAGCACGGTGTAGCCGAGCCCTTCTTTCTTAGGCTGCATCCGGTTGTAGAACAGGCGGCCGCCGGTATAGCTGAAAGCGATGCGCCGGCCCGCGCCGGAAAAAAGGGAATAGAAGCCGGAGACCGAAGAGCGCATGAAATCCATGGAAATGTCCAGGCCGGCGCGGCGTATGGCGCCGAGGGGGGACTCTTCCCGGTAAAAGACCCCGTCGAGATAGGGGTTCAGCTCAAGGATGCCGCGCGACGGCTTTTTTGTGAGAAAATACAGCCGGCTGTCCGGCATGCCTTTTTTCAGCGCGCGCACCAGCGGCGTGGTAAGGAGCACGTCCCCTATGCCTTTGAAAACTATTATGAGAATGCCCGGTCCCATTATGGCGTCTTGGCGCGGTAGCGGGGGTCGTTGTACATCTTGAACTGCCGGTAGATCTTAAGCCGCACGCGGCCGGCCATGACGTCGGAGAAAAGCTGCGTCAGCTCGGCCTCTAGGTCGGAGCGCTGCAGGTCCATCACCTCTGTTTTCCGGCGCGCCGCCTCGCGGTGCGCTTCGTCGGCGTCCGTGCGCCCGGCCTGCTCGCGCATGTGCCAGATCTTGAGCTGGATGATGCTGAGCTTATCTGCCAGGCTGCCTATTGTTTCCGCCATCTAAGGCCTCCAGTACTTTTTCATCGATGCGCTCGATCAGGTCGTTGCGGTGCTGGTTAAGTTTGTCGATGTTCTTTTTCGCGGCGGCTACGGCGGGGACGTCGCCCACACGGGCCTTGTCCTCTTCATGCCAGAGCTCGGTATTGGTGCGGGCGAGCTCGCTTACGAGTTTTCCTATGTCGTTCATAATTATACTGCCTCCACGTAATTATAGCCCAATTTTACCGCCGGGTAAAACGCCTTACAGCCGGGACGCGCCGCGGCTGAGCTGCAGCGCCAGGTCCCAGATGGTGTCGCTCCCCTTTATGAACAGGCGGTCCAGCGGCCCGCCTGCGCGGTCCCAGGGCCAGGGCGTCTTGCCCTGCCTGAAGCTGAAATCGAAGGTATAGCCGGCTTCAAGGGCTTTGGTCCGCACCGGCGGGTTATAGGCACCGTCCCCGTAGGGGTAGGCGAAGGCGCACATCTCCCTGCCGAAGGCCGCCTCCAGCTGGCGTTTGGCCTCGGCCATCTCGCAGGCTGCGTCGTCGAGAGAAAGGGCCGAGAGGTGGGGATGGCTCATGGTGTGCGAACCGTATTCGATCACGCCGCTCGCCTGCATTTCCCTGAGCTGGTCCAGCGTGGCCATGTTCACCCAGGGTTCGGAGGCCGGGTCGTGCCACAGGTTCGCCTTGCCGATGGTGCTGAACACCACGAAAATATTGCCTT
This sequence comes from uncultured Elusimicrobia bacterium, assembly GCA_903879915.1. Classification (GTDB taxonomy): domain Bacteria; phylum Elusimicrobiota; class Elusimicrobia; order Elusimicrobiales; family UBA9959; genus UBA9959. Next base: position 7,007 of record CAIRNJ010000031.1, on the reverse strand, counting down.
TCGCTCCCAGCTCGCGCAGGATGGGCCAGGCGTGCAGGTAATTGTTCTCGTAACCGTCGTCGAAAGTTATCAGCACCGCCTTAGCGGGCAGCGGCGTCTCGCCGCGGCGGATCTTCAGCAGGTCGGAGAAAAGCAGCGTCTGGTAGCCCTTGCCCAGCAGGTATTTCACCTGGGCGCGGAACTTTTCGGGGCTGACCCATAATTCCTTCAGCTTCGAGCCGGGCGGCGGCGTGCCTATCTTGTGGTAGCAGAGCACCTCGAGTCCCGCGGTCCTGCGGCGCCACCAGGCCCAGCGGGCGCTTGCGGCCAGAATAATTATTGCCGCCGCGGCCAGTATTATCGCCATAATTGAGTTACCTCTTCCTTCAGTTCTTTAAAGCCTTCTCCCTGGCCGCCAGGAAAACCTCTTCCACCGTGAGCAGCCGCATGCACAGGAAATGCCCGCGCGGACAGCTCCGCGAGCCGTGCAGCGCGCAGGGGCGGCAGCCCAGCGGGGTTTCCACCACGCGGTTGCCCGGGCCGTAAGGGAAGAAGCCCAGTTCCCGCGTGGTCGGGCCGAAGATACCCACGGCCGGTACGCCCAGCGCCGCGGCTATATGCATGGGGCCCGAGTCGTTGGAGATAAAAATTTTCAGTGGCCGTATCGCTTCCATCAATTCCGGCATGCTGGTCCGGCCGGTAAGGTTAAGGCACAGTTCCGGGCCGGCCAGGCGCTCTATTTCGGCGTTCCAGGCCTTTTCTCCCGGGCCGCCCACCAGGAGGACCCTGCCGCCGTATTCGGCCGAGAGGCGTTTTATCAGGCGGGCCCATTTTTCGGCGGGCCAGCGCTTGGTGGGCCAGGCCGAGCCCGCGTTGATGCCGGCGGCCGTCCCGCCGGAGGGGGGGAGCCGGGAGGCGGCCCCGGCGTTGGCGCGCAGGCCGGGGAAAGCGGTCATCAGGTTCTCGGCCAGCGGCGAGAGCAGCGAGAGGTTGCGCTCGACGTCGTGCAGCAGCCAGGAGAACGGGACTTTATGGGTGAGGAAGAAACTGCCGGCGCTGGAGGAGAAACCCACGCGGGCGGGAATACCCGCGCGCCAGGCCAGCAGCGCGCTCCTCAGCGAGCGGTGGGGGATGATGGCGGCGTCGAAGCCGCGCGAGCGCAGTTCCGCCGCGAGCCGCCTGAATTCGGCCAGTCCCGAGGGCGCGGTCTTTTTCCTGTCCTCAATGATCTCGGCGGCCAGGCCGGAGGCCGCGAAGATCCCGGCCGTTTCCGGGCGGGTGACCACCGTGACGGCGGCCTGCGGAAAGACCTCGCGGATCTTTTTCAGCAGCGGCAGCGTCAGCACGCAGTCGCCCAGGAAAGCGGTCTGCAGCAGGCAGAACTTGAGCGGCCCCGGCTTGAGCTCGGGCCGGGCCCCGCCGGGAGTCCAGTCGCCCAGTTCGGGGCCGCTGTGCCGGATGGGCACTCCCAGTTCCGCCAGCGGCGCCAGGTAGCGGTCCAGCGTGTGCTTCTCCAGCGCGGGGCTGGGGATGCGGAAATCCACGAATAATTTCCGGGCCAGCGACGCCTTGCGGTAGCGCAGCTTTAGCGGCGCCCGGGCCGCCAGGCACAGCAGCCGGCTGCGCAGCGTGGCGTGCAGGTCCAGGATAGCGTCGTAATTGCCGGCGTTGACGGCGCGCACGGCCTGCCGGAAGCCGGTGAAAGGTATGGCCTGGTCTATGAAAGCGCTCTTGGAAACGGCGCCGAGGAACTGCGGCTTCACTATGATGTCCAGCCGGGCGCGCGGCCACCTGGCCCGCAGGTTGCGGAAAACCGGGGCGGTCAGGATGATGTCCCCCAGCGAGGACATGCGGATGACCAGTATCCTGGGATCGTCCTTCAGTATTTCAACCATCGATAAAAAATTATATCATTTATCAAATTATGCCTGCAGCAACGGTTGAGGGCAGAGCAGGCCGCAACAAAGGTTTAACATAAAGGTCATTGACAGCGCCGCATATTTAGTATATCTATATGATATGACCCGGGGCTATAAAACAGCGGTGTTCGCGCTCGTCGCTTTGCTGGCGGCGGCCGGCTTCTACGGGTACGCCCCCGCTCTCCTTACCTCGCCCGATTACCGCATCCTGGTCGGCGAACTGCCTTCGGTGGGGAACACCACGGCCAAGACCGGCGGCCCGTATTCGCTGTACGGCAACACCAGCCAGGTGGCGAGCTCCGCCATCACCGGCGGTCGGTACTCCGTGACCTCTGGGGCGCTCAACGCCGTGCGCCCGGCCCAGCCCGACGTTTCCTCGGCGCACGTCTTTCCCAATCCCTGCAACGCCCGCTACGGCTGCAACGGCGTTACTTTTACGCGGCTGACGCTCAACGCCACTATCTTCATCTATACGGTTTCCGGCGAGCTGGTGCGCAGAATAGACAAGGCCGGTAATATAGACAGCACCGGCTGGGACCTGCGCAACGAATCCGGCGCCCGCGTGGCCAGCGGGCTGTATATTTTTTTCGTCAAGGCGGAATCCTCTTCCCGGAAAGGGAAAATAGTGGTCATCAGGTAGGCCCGCGGAGAGCGGGACGGCGGCGCGGAGCGAATCTATGAAAAAAACATTATTTTTAGCGGCGGCCGTTTTTTCCTGCGGGCCGCTGGTACAGGCCGGCGAGATAACCGCTGGCGCGGCCCCGGGGACCATAAATTACCAGGGACGCCTCGAGCGCGACAACGCGCCGCTGACCGGCATAGTGCACCTGACGTTCAGGGTCTACGGCGCCCTGACCGGCGGCAACGACCCCGTGAACGACGACGCCAACTGCGAGTGCCACCCGGCCTGCGCGGACGTGCTGCCGGCCTCGCCGAAGACCTGCCTGTGGAGCAGCGGCGAGCTGCCGCCGATAACCGCCTCGCAGGGCATTTTTAACGCCAACATGACGCTGCCCTGGCAGGTGCTGAGCGGGGCGGGTCAGCGCTACCTGGAAGTGCAGGTGGAAGGGGACATCCTTACGCCCCGGGAGCCCATAAGCAGCGTGGCCTACGCCATGGTGGCGAAAAAGCTGGAGGACGGCGCCAACCTGCGCGTCTCCACCCTTACCCTCGTCGACGGCGACATCATAATCTCCACCGTGGCCGGCGGCCCTTCGCGCGGCATCATATTCCCGGACAACAGCAGGATGATCTCGGCCGGAGTAGGCATGTCCACCGGCGGCGTCACCGCCCCGGCCGACCTGCTGATACAGGCCGGCACCGACAATCCCGGCAAGACCATCTTCTCGAGCAACCAGGGCCAGACGGTGGTGATACTGGACAACGGGAATATGGGCATCGGCGCCGCCCTGCCGGCCTCAAAACTGGAAGTGGCGGGGGATATCCGCCTGAGCGGCGCCCTCTTCGACAGCGCGGGCGGCAACGTGAGCGTCGGCGGCGACCTGGCGGTTACCGGCGGCCGCGTTACGGGAGCGAACTCGGAATATATCGAGATAGGCAAATACGACAACAGGATAACCTTTTTCTCGGGCAGCGCGGAGCGCATGCGCGTGCACAACAACGGGTTCGTGGGGATCGGGCTGGCGGCGCCTACCACCAGCCTGCAGGCGGCGGGCATCATCTACTCCACCGCCGGCGTACGCGGCAGTTCCGTGACCATAGGCGCCTTCAACTCGTCCCAGCTGGGCAACGAGATCAGGACGCAGGGCGGCGTGCCGCTGATCCTGCAGAACAACATCACCGGCGGCAACTATAACGTCGGGATAGGCACCAGCGCGCCTTCGGAAAAGCTGCATGTGAAAGGCAGCGTGCTGGCCGAGAAAGGCGTGATAGCCTCTACGGCGGCGTTCTCCGGCAACGTCACGGTGGGCGGTGATTTTACGGCCGACTCCGGGCAGGGCAGCCGCGTCGTCCTGTCTTCCACTACCATTTACGGGAGCCTTACCGTGGTGAACGGCGCCATCAACGTGCAGGGGACCGGCGGCAGCGCTCCCGCCTACACCGACGGGGCCAACACCTTCACCAAACACAACGTCTTCCAGAACTGGGTGCTGGTTTCCAGCGATATCGTGACCCCGAACCGCCTGGGAGCGGGCGTAGTGGCCTTCGACTTCCCCGGCGACAATTACCTGCAGGTCGGCGACGGCGGGTTGCCCGGTATCGACGCGACGGCCTACCTGGTGGGCGGCGACTCCGCCAATGCCCTGCTTAAATTCTACCGCGGCGCTTCGGAAGCCGCCCGCTTCGAAACGCAGAGCGGCGCGAATCTCGGGCTGGTCATCGGTAATCAGACCAAGACCCTTACCGACTCCGTTTATCACCGCATCCAGAACAGCGTGGTATGGATCTCCACCGGCTATAACACCACGCCGGCCGTCTTCGTGAGCTCCTCCCTGGGGAACGTGGGAATGGGGACCTCGGTCATGGACCCCAACTGGCGCCTTACGGTGCAGGGCAATATAAGGATCTCCGATCCCGCCTCGCAGGACTACGGCATTATATTCTCCGACGGCTCGACCATGAAGAAAGCCGGGCTCGTTTCGGTGGATTCTCTCGCGAACAAGGCCGACGCGCTCGTCGAGGCGGACACCGACATCAACGGGACCGGCAGCGTTATCCTTAAATCCGGAGGCATCCCCGGCCTGACCGTCAAGAGCGGCGGGAACATAGCGATCGGCGGGGCTTTCGTCCCGAAATCCCTGGTGCATATCCGCGGCGGCGACCTGATGGTGGGCGGAGCGGCGGAGATGCCGGAGCCTTACAAGTCGAACGGCGTGGACGATATCTATACCGCCGGCAGCCTGATATTCGACGGCGGGGTAAAGCAGCGCTCCGCCACTCCGGTGGAATTCTATAACATGTACGTGGCCAATGATGTCTTCCTGTCGACCACCACCGGCAAGCGGACGCGGATAGGCAGCGACACCGCGCCCGGTTATACGCTGGACGTGACCGGGGATATTAACGCTTCCACGAACATCGGCACCGGCGGTACGGTACGGATCTCCAATACCGGCACGATAGGCAGCGGCAACGCCAACGCCACCTGGGACGGCAATACCATAGCCGTGAACCGCGGCGGCACCGGGCTGACCGCCGGTACTCCCGGCGGGCTTCCTTACTACTCCGGGGCCGCGGCCATGACGTCCATGGCGGCCGGCACCGCGGGGCAGGCGCTGCTTTCCGGCGGCGCCGGCGCGCCGGGCTGGGGCACGCTGAGCGCTTCCTACGGCGGAACAGGCCAGACCGGCGGCTATGCCGTGGGCGATATTCTTTACGCCTCGGCGGCCGGGACCTTGTCCAGGCTGGCGGATATCGCGACGGGCAGCGCGCTGCTCTCCGGCGGGGTAACTACCGCGCCTTCATACGGCAAGATAGGCCTGACCACCCACGTGAGCGGCGTACTGCCGGTGGCCAACGGCGGCACGAATTCCTCCACCGCCCTTTCCGGGACCTCTATAATGATCTCCAACGGCACCAATATCGTGCAGGGGGATGCCGGCACAACCACCACGCTGCTGCACGGCAACGCCTCCGGCGCGCCCTCCTACTCCCAGGCCTCGCTTACGGCCGACGTCTCCGGCATTCTGCCGCTGGCCAACGGCGGCGCAAACGCAGATCTTTCGGGGGGGACCTTCACGCAGGGCAGCATCATATACAAAGGCGCCGCGGCACTGGCCCCCAGCGGCCAGCTCACCGGAGTGCTCAGGGGCAACGGTTCCTCCGCGCCTACCGCGATGACCGGCACTGCCGGCACTCTCGTCAAGTGGGGGACCGGCGGGAACAACATCGTGGACAGCCTTCTGTCGGACGACGGCACGGATATAAACGCGAATTCCCATAAAATAATTAATGTGTCCTATCCCGGTGCGGACACTGACGCCTCCAACAGGAAGTATGTGGACGACGCTACGGGCAGCGGCACCACAAGCCGCGGCTGGAGCAAGACCGGAAACAATCTCAGCGGCGGCGAGGTGCTGGGCAGCACCAACGCCAAGGACCTGGTGCTGATAAGCAATAATACCACCAGGGTGACCATCACTTCGGCCGGGGTCCTGCAGCTCAGCAGCCCCTTAGGCGCGACTTACGGCGGCACGAACTCTTCCACCGCCCTCTCGGGAAACACGATAATGGTCTCCAACGGCAGTGCCATCGTGCAGGGGGCGGCGGGCACGACTACCACGCTGCTGCATGGCAACGCTTCCGGAGCGCCGACCTACTCCCAGGTCTCTCTTACGGCGGATGTGACAGGGATCATGGGGTCGGCAAACGGCGGGACAGGGAACGGCTTTACTAAATTCACCGGCCCGACTACCACTGAAAGGGCTTTCATCCTGCCGGACGCAGGTGCCACCATACTGACAAATGCCGCCCTCGTCACGGTAGCCCAAGGCGGCACAGGGTTGAGCGCTGGCACTGCCGGCGGCCTGCCTTACTATTCCGGTGCCAGCGCAATGACGTCAATGGGCGCAGGCAGTTCCGGACAGGCGCTGCTTTCCGGCGCAGCCGGTGCGCCCAGCTGGGGTACGCTGAGCGCCTCGTACGGCGGGACGGGGCAAAGCGGCGGGTATACAGTGGGCGACCTGCTTTACGCTTCAGCGGCCGGGACGTTGACTAAATTAGCGGATGTCGGAACAGGCAACGCACTGATCTCCGGCGGGGCCAACACCGCGCCTTCGTACGGCAAGATAGGTTTGACGACCCATATAAGCGGCACGCTGGCGGTGGGCAACGGCGGAACGGGGCTGACCGCCGGAACCCCCGGCGGGCTTCCTTACTATTCCGGGGCCGCCGCTATGACCTCCATGGCGGCCGGCTCCTCGGGCGAGGCCCTGCTTTCCGGCGCCGGAGGCGCTCCGTCCTGGGGCACGCTGAGCGCCTCGTACGGCGGGACGGGGCAAAGCGGCGGGTATACAGTGGGAGACATCCTTTACGCTTCGGCGGCCGGAACGTTGACTAAATTAGCGGATGTCGGAACAGGCAACGCGCTGATCTCCGGCGGGGCCAACACCGCGCCGTCGTACGGCAAGATAGGTTTGACCACCCATG
>CAIRNJ010000030.1 GCA_903879915.1 uncultured Elusimicrobia bacterium | reverse complement strand
TGTTGCAGCCGCCGGCGAGAATTTCGTCAATAGAGTTGTCTACAACTTCGTACACCAGGTGATGCAGCCCCCTGTACTCCGGTAGAACCGATATACATGGCGGGGCGCTTGCGCACCGCTTCAAGGCCTTCCATGACCTGGATATTGGAAGCATCGTAACCGCTTCCCTCTTTGAGTTTCGCTGTCTTATCCATGGCTGTCATACTCCTGTTGGCTTTAATTAAATTTTGGTCGCGGTCTTTATGGCCTTTATCCAGGCCTGCTTGAAATACTTGTTAAGGTTCTTCACTATCACCGGGCCCCTCAGGGTAAGTTCGCTGGCGGCGGCGGAAGAAACGGGCTTGACCAGTATATAGGCGCCGTCCACGCCCAGCAGCACGCAGTGCTGGCTGAGCCGGCCGAATTCTTTTTTCCACACGGCGTCCAGTATGGCCAGGCGCTCGGGCGCGATGCCGCCTAAAAATCTGCGCGCCGCGCAGATATCTCCGGCCTGTGTCCAGTTGGAGCTGCGTTTTTTAAGGAACATCAAAAGATCCTTACTGCGTCCTGAGCGGCATTATTATGTAGATCAGGTCTTCGCGCCCTTTCACCTTGACGATGGCCGGGGTGGAAGGCGTGGTGAATTCTGCGGAAAGCTCTTTTTCTCCGGAAACTTTCAGAATATCCAGGATGAATTTAGGGTTGAAGCTTATCTGGAAATCCTTGCCTTTGTATTCCACGGGGATCTCATCCTCGAAATCCATGCTCTGGGAAGAGGAGTTCACCACCAGCACGTCGTTCTTGAAAGTATACTTCACGGAACCTGAACGCTCGTTGGAGCAGATGGCCGCGCGTTTTGTGACGCCCAGCAGGGCCTCCGCGTTGATCTTTATCTCTATTTCGTGCGTTTTAGGCACTATCTGCTCATAAGCGGGGAAATTCCCCTCCACCAGCCTGGAGATGAAAACTGTCCTGGCTATCTTAAAACCTATCTGGTTGGAAGAAAGACCGACCGTCACTGTTTCTTTATCGTCAAAGCCCGCGGTTTTTATGAACCGGGACAGTTCGCCCAGGATCTTGGAAGGGACTATGACCTTGAAATCCTTTTTGGCTTTTACTTTCTTGGAGGAAGCTATGGCCAGCCGCCTGCCGTCCGTGGCTACCAGCGAGAAAGTATCTTTTTCATACTTCCACAGCAGGCCGTTGAGGAAGTGCCTGTCGTCCTCGGTGGACGCGGAGAAGATAGTGCTGCTTATCATTTCGGCCAGCACCCTGGCCGGCACGGTGAAGGAATCGTTCTCGTCCAGGTCGGGGATCACCGGGTAATCGTTCTTGGGCGCGCCGCCCATCTTGAAGCGGGCTTTGCCGCTAAGGATGGAGATGCGGTTGCTTTCGTCCACGGAAATATTGACCTCGGCGGTTTCCCCGAGGTTCTGCACTATCTCCATGAATTTCTTTATAGGCACGGTTATGCTGCCCGCGGTTTTAATATTAACGGGAATATAATGCTTGATGGCCATCTCCAGGTCAGTGAACACCACCTTCACGCCTTTGTCCTCGGTTTCCATCAGGAAGTTCTGCAATATCGGAATGGTCCCGGTCTTGGAGGAAACGCCTGCCTGGATCGTCTGCAAACCTTTTATCAAGTTCTCTCTAGTACTGGATATTTTCATCATCATACTCCTCTATAAGATACGTTGTTGGCGGTATCAGTGGTGTTAGCGCTCATTCTTGAAAGTTATAAACAGCTTACTTTTTATTATCGACAATACTGACAAAAACCTGGCCCGCTAACAGCTTACGCGGAGTTACTGACATTCTTTATTTTAGAAAGCATCTGGTTAAGCGTCTCGTTGAAATAGGGATCGGTCTGCACCAGCTGGCCTATTTTGTTCTTGGCGTACAGCACGGTGGCGTGGTCCTTGCCGAAAGCTTCACCTATATCCTTAAGGGTGGACTCCGTCATTATGCAGGCCAGGTACATAGCCACCTGCCTGGGGAAAGCCACCGCCTCGCTCCGCTTTTTGGAGCTGAAATCCTTCATTTCTATGTTGTATTTATCGGCTACCACCGTTTTTATCGTTTCTATCTCTATCTTGTGGTCTTCCTGTTCCGGATCGCTTATGTGATCCTTTATTATATCCTTTACGGTGTCTATGGAGGGAGGCAGGTGCATATTGGTGCAGAAATTCCCCACCGTGATAAGGCAGCCTTCCAGCTCCCTGATGCTCTTTTTAACGTTCTCCGCTATGAAGGTCACTATGTCGTCCGGGATCTCGTAATTGTGCTGGTCGCGCTTCTGGCGCAGTATGGCCACGCGCGTCTCGAAGTCGGGCAGCTTGATGTCCGCCACCACTCCCTGCAGGAAGCGGGAGATCAGGCGCTGCCCCATGGCCAGCTCCCTGGGAGGCCGGTCGGAAGTTATAACTATCTGCTTCTTGGATTCGAAAAGGGCGTTGAAGGTGTAGAAGAATTCCTCTTCGCTGCGCTCCTTGTCCACCAGGAACTGGATATCGTCCAGCAGCAGGCAGTCCAGCTTGCGGTATTTGCTGCGGAACTGCTCCGCCCCGTCCGCTTTGCCGCGCACCGCGTCGATGTATTCGTTGACGAAGTTCTCGCTGGCGGTGTAAAGGATGCGGGCTGAACTGTTAGCTTTCAGGATCCCGTGGGCGATGGCGTGCAGCAGATGCGTTTTCCCGAGGCCGGGCGCGCTGTAGATGAAGAAAGGGTTCTGCCCGGGATTCTTGGCCACGCCTTCGGCCGAAGCGTAGGCGAAGCGGTTGGACGCCCCGACGATAAAGCTTTCGAAAGTATAGTTGGGGTTAAAGGAGTAATAATTGGCCGGCAGCGCTATTACGGCCGGCGTCGCTTTTGACTGGGGCACAGGCTCCGACGACGCCAGAGACATGGAATAGTCTATTTTAAGGTCTTTTCCCGTCAGGGCGCGCAGCAGTTGGATTATTTTCTCCTCGTAGCGCTTCTTGACGGTATCGTATATTATGGAATCAGGCACTTCCAGTTTAAGAGTATCGTTCTCTATAAAGATAGGCTTAATAGGCCGTATCCACAAAGCGGTAGCGTCAGGGCCTATCTCGGCCTCCAGTTCTTTGACCACGGTCAGCCAGATTTCCTTGACGTTGGTTAAGTTATCCACAAGTTATCCACATATGTTAGTAATTTTTTTCTAAACCTAAAAAATCGTTGTTTTTTAATTGTTTTTTGTGTTGATAACATCTAAAAAACTTTGATTATTCCTGTGTTTTCATCCAAAAACACCCTGAAAAGGTTACAAACTTGCTGTTGTTTTGTTACACAGGGAATATCTATATACTATTCATTTGCAAGAGTAAAGTCAAGCGCCAAAAACGCACTTTTAGGCAGCAGAAGAAAGTGTTTTTCCAGGAAAGCCAATAATTTTTGTCCGCCACCCATTCCCGGTATTCTTTTAGTGAAAAAGCACAGGCCGCGCTCCGCGGCGACATCCCGGTCAGCTCAGCGGGGTAGTTTCCTGGGAGGGTCTGCCCGGAGCGGTTTCATGGCTTTTGGAATGGCGCTTGCCGTGTTTTTTTGTTTCCTGCTCCTGCAGCTGCCTGGCGCGGGCCTGCTGGGCCGAGAAGAACTGCGGCTCTTTTTCGCGGTTATCAAGCCATTTGCGCAGCGAGTCTTCGCTGTTGACGCAATAAGTTTCGGGAGCGCTGAACAGCGAAAGCTTGTTCTTTTTAACGCGCTCCGCCAGGAGCTCCGCGCTTTTCGCGGCGGAGAAGCCGTCGGCGTCGAGTATTTTAAGGTTCTGCTGGGTCAGCCCCAGCAGGTAGAAGGAGCCGTCCTGGTTGGCGCCCAGGGCTACCGTCTTGTCGTTGAGGGCTTCGAAAGCCTGGGAAAGCCATTCCCCTTTTATCTCCGGGGACAGGGGGTCGATGATCAGGGCTTTTTTCGCCCCGGTGAAAAAAGCCAGCCGGAAAACGTCGCGGATGCGGTCTTCCGGGGGTTGGGCCTTGAACTCGAGAAAGCCGGGGTCCTCGGGGTCGAGCCAGGTAAGGTCGGGGTGGCGGACCGTCTTTTCATAAGACAGCAGCAGGATCGCGTCTGAAAAGCTCTTAAGGGTCTTATACGCCTGCAGCAGAAGGTCGCCGTTCACCTGCACGGCCCTGTCTTTCCCGAAAACGGTCTGGAAATCCCTGCTTATTTTTTCCTGCTCCGGCGGGGCTACCAGCAGTATCACACAGTTGTCTCTATTTTTTGCCATAACTTAATCTTCCTTACCGATAAATTATATCATATAGTGCTTTTTCACCGCTCGGGGCGACCCGTTGCTGGAATTTATGGCTGCCATTAAAAGACCGGTTATTATTTACGGCGGGAGTTTCGATCCTCCGCACAAAGGGCACATGCAGCTGGCGGCCGCCGCGCTGCGCCAGCTCGCGCCCGGCGCGCTGTATTTCGTGCCCGGGTGGCGCACCCCGTTCAAGGACCTTCAGCCCGTCCCTTTCGGCGCCCGGCGCGCCATGCTGGGACAGGCGCTGCGCGCCGCCGGCCTCGCCGGCCGCCCGGAAGTAAAAATAAGCTCTTTCGAAGCCGGGCGCCGGCGGGTGGTCTATACCTATGAAACGCTGGAGCACTTCGGGCGGCGGCACCCGGGCGCGCCGCTTTATTTCCTGCTGGGCTCCGACTGCCTGGACGGCTTCAGGAACTGGCGCCGCTGGCGGGCTATCCTGAAAAAAGCCTCCCTGCTCGCCGGGCTGCGCCCCGGCCACGCGCTCCGGGCTTCGGTTGAAGTCCCGTTCGTGCCGCTCAGGGGCCGCTTCCCGCGCGCGGCTTCCAGCGGCCTGCGTTCCGCGCTGTTCCTCGGTAAAAAGCCGCCGGCGGTGTCCGGGGCCGTGCTCGCGGTCATAGAAAAAAAAGGGCTTTACCTGGCGCGCGAGCGCCGGCTCCTGGAAAGGATCCTGTCGCCAGGCCGCTTCGGGCATTCCCTGGCCGTGGCCGGCCTGGCGCTGGAGCTGGCGCCCGGCTTGGGTATCCCGCCGCAGAAAGCCGCGCTGGCCGGGCTGCTGCACGACTGCGCCCGCGAACTGCCGGCCGCCCGGGTTGCCCGCCTGGTGCCGGCGAAAAGAACGGCGGCCATGAGATATAAGGAAATACTGGAGAAAGCGCCGGTGCTGCTGCACGCCTGGGCGGGGGCGGGGCTGGCCCGCGAAAAATTCGGAATTAATGACCGGGAGATACTGGAGGCCATCAGCCTGCACGCCACCGGCGCCCCCGGCATGGGCCCGCTGGCCGCGCTTATTTACGTCTGCGACCTGGCCGCCGAGGGGCGCGGGTTCCGGGAGGCGGCGCTGGTGCGGCGGCTGGCCCGGCTGGATCTTGCCGCGGCTTTAAGGGCGGCCAATTATGTTAAACTTTCTTATGCTTTTTCGGGCGGCGGGTGGGTGCACCCGCTGAGCGTGTCTCTATGGAACAGTTTTCAGGAAAAAAAGAAAGGCTGATGCTGGCCGCGGGCCTGGCGGCGGCGCTGGCGCTGGCCGCGGCGCAGTGGTTCTCCCCGGCGGCCAAAGCGCTGAACGAGGGGCGCGACGTGCGCGTGGCCCTGCTGGCGGACAGCTCCGCGGCGCTGCTGGTCTACCACCCCGTTTCCTCCACCGTCAACGCCTTTATCTTTCCACAGGGCAGGAACAAGCGCAAGGTTTCCGGCTACCAGCGCGCCTGCGACCTGGCCGCGCTGGCGGGGGCGCCGGGCCCGGACGGGCAGGGCGAGGTCTTCTATATCGCGCTTTCCTCGGCGCCCGACATGGAAGCGCTGTGGGCCGTCCTGAACGGCTGGCGCTCGGCCCCGCCGAAGTTCTTCGAAGCTGCGGCCTGGGTATCCCGGCTGCGTTCCTCCGGCGCCACCAATATCCCGCCGCTCGGGCTTTTCGTGCTGTTCTCCGAGTTCTCCGGGCTGAACTCTTCCAACTTCATCCTGACCGAAGCCGCCCGCGGCGCGGCCGGCTCCGAAGAGGGAGAGCCGGCGCAAGACGCTGCGCGGCCGGCTTTCCGCGTGGAGGTGTTCAACGCCTCCGGCAGGAAAGACCTGGCCGGCGACGCCGCGAAATATCTCAGGACGGCGGGTTTTGACGTGCTCACCGCGTCTTCCTATGGTAAAATTGAAAAACATACCCGGATAATGTGCTTTTCGGGCGATACGGCGGCGGCGCTCAAGCTGCGTTCCGCCATGGGGCTGGAGGACAGGGAGATAATAGAGACCGTCTCCCGCAAAAGCGTAGCCGAAGCGGCGGTGATAATGGGAACTGATTTTAACCCGGCGGCGCTGGGCCGTACGGGAACCGGAAAACGCGAGCAGTAAGGAGACTCTATGGTAGACATGGTAAGCATCTTAAAGGCCGCGGTGCAGAGCGGCTCAAGCGATATTCATATCAGCGTTAACAAGCCGCCGATGATGAGGCTCAACGGCGAGATGATCCCGGTGGCCGAGGGGCTGGCCCCGCTGACCGCGGAGCAGACCAAGTCGCTGATCTTCTCCACCCTTTACGACGAGCAACGGGCCAAGTTCGAGAAGGACTGGGAGCTGGACTGCTCGTTCGCGGTAACGGGCGTGTCGCGGTTCCGCCTCAACGTGCTGGTGGCCCGCAACGGCGTGGAAGCGGTGATGCGCGTCATCCCGTCCATCATTCCCACCCCGGAACAGCTCGGGCTTCCCCCGGCGGTGGTGGGCCTGGCCGCCATCCCAAAGGGGCTGGTGCTGGTTACCGGCCCCACCGGCTCCGGCAAGTCCACCACGCTGGCCGCGCTCATCGACCAGATAAACGGCAGGGCCAAGAAGCATATACTTACGGTGGAAGACCCCATCGAGTTCACCTACGAGGCCAGGAGCTGCGTGGTGCGCCAGCGCGAGATAGGCCAGCACACCCGCTCGTTCGCCAACGCGCTGCGCGCCGCGCTGCGCGAGGACCCCAACGTGATCCTCGTCGGCGAAATGCGCGACCTGGAAACGATACAGCTTACCATCACCGCGGCGGAAACCGGCCACCTCACCTTCGCCACGCTGCATACGCAGGACGCCCCGTCCACGGTGGACCGCATCATCGACGTGTTCCCGCCGCACCAGCAGACGCAGGTGCGCGTGCAGCTGGCGGCTTCGCTGCAGGGCGTGGTGTCGCAGATCCTGCTGCCGCGCAAGGACGGCAAGGGCCGCATAGCCGCCCGGGAAGTGATGATCATGACGCCGGCCATACAGAACCTGATCCGCGAGGGCAAGACGCACATGATCTACAGCGCCATAGAGACCGGCGCGAAATTCGGCATGATGCCCATGGACAGGGCGCTGTCCTTGCTGGTCATCCAGAACCAGATCTCGTTCGAAGTGGCCGTGGCCAAGGCGCACGACAAAGAAGGGCTTAAAAAGCTCTGCAACATGGTGGGTTAAAAGGACGCTTATGTCGGAAATAGAAAAACTGAAGGCCGTCGCCCTGTTCCATAATCTCTCCGAACCCATGCTGCTGGAGTTCGCCGGCTATTTCAAGCAGACGGCTTACGCCGCCGGAGACGTGGTGTTCAAGGAGAAGACGCTGGGCGACACGCTGTTCATAATAGTCGACGGCGAGATCACCATAGAAAAGGCGATGGACGAGGAAGGCCGCGAGTTCAAGGCGCTGGCCATCCTTTCGGGCGGGGATTTCTTCGGCGAGATGGCCATGATAGAGGGCAAGGCCCGCTTCGCCCAGGCGCGCGCGTCGAAAGATTCCTCGCTTTACGAGATAGAGCGCGAGAAGTTCTTCAGCTTCATCAAGGAGAACCCGGGCACCGGCATAAGCATCTTCAGTGAAATAATGCGCACCCTGCTCAAGCGCCTGCAGCACACCTCCAACGAGCTCACGATGCTGTTCGACCTGAGCCGCCAGCTGATGCTGCCGCACAAGACCCCGGCGGACTTCCTGGCCGCGGTGATGGAGGAGATGCGGTCGTACCTGGAAGGCTCCTGGAACATCCGGGCCTACGTCTATAATATGTTCAACGAGGAATACGAGCCCGCCTACCTGCGCGAAGCGTTCCCGCAGGACGCGGCCGCGCACCCGCTGCCCGCGCGGCCGGAGAGCGGCTGGCTGGACGATACTACCTACATGATGGCCTGCTCGGCGGAAGGGCGCCGGCTGGCGGCCACGCTGTTCTCGCGGGCCGAGGCCGTTACGCCGCTGGAGAAAAACAACCTTGCCACCATATTTAATACAATATCCTCCATAATCAGCTCAGCCATGGTGAACATAGAACACCAGGCGGAAGCGGCGCTGATAGCCAAGCTGAAACAGGCGAAAATATAAAATGACACTCTCAAAGAACGATTCTAAAAAAATAGCGGTCCTGGCGGCCCTCGCCGGCGATTCCAAAAAAGCCGCCCCGGTGCGGATCTTCGACCTCGGCGGCCGCTCGTCGCTGGCCGACTTCGTGGTGCTGATGACGGCGGAGTCCGCGCCGCACCTGGACGCCGTGAGCGAAGAGGTGCAGAAGCGCCTGAAAGAGGACGGGGTATACTGCCTTTACAGGGACGGCATGCGCTCCAAGAACTGGCAGGTGCTGGATTACGGCGGCGTGATGGTGCACGTTTTTGACGCCAAGGCCGCGGAATTTTATTCCATAGAGCAGCTTTACGCGAACGATAAGCTGGTGGCCTGGGAAGAGAAGCCGCAGGCCGCCCCCGCAGAAAAGACAGCGGCCGTGAAGCCCGCGGTGAAGAAAGCCGCCGCAAAAAAACCGGCGGCTAAGAAGCCGGCCGCGAAGAAAGCCGCCGTTAAGAAACCGGCCGCGAAGAAGCCCGCCGCGAAGAAAGCCGCCGTTAAGAAACCGGCCGCGAAGAAGCCCGCCGCGAAGAAGCCGGCGGCTAAGAAAGCCGCGCCGAAGAAACCGGCCGCTAAAAAAGCGCCGGTTAAAAAAACGGCGGCAAAAAAAAGCAAGCCGGCTAAAAAAACTTCCAGGAAAAAATGACCCTCTCACAGCTCGAAGCAGGCCTGAAGCGCCGCGCTATGGCGGCCTTTGCCCTGGAAGAAGGGGCCCTGGCCGGCTTCCACCTGGCCGCGCCTCCGCCGCACATCGACGCCGACGTGTCCATAGCCTGGCCCATAGCTGCGGCCAAGCTGCTGCGCAAGCCGCCTCTTAAAATAGCCGAAGAGCTGGCCGCCGCGCTGTCGGTCGATTTCGAGGCTAAGCCGGTGCCGCCGGGTTTCGTCAATCTCAAATTCCGCGACGCGTTTCTTTTCGAGGCCCTCAAGGAGCTGGAAAAGCCGGACTGTTTCGCGCAGCCGCCGTTCAAAGGCGAAAAAATCAATCTTGAGTTCGTTTCAGCCAACCCCACCGGTCCCATGCATCTGGCCAGCGGCCGGGGCGCCACGCTGGGCGACAGCCTGGCCCGCATCTTCAGGGCGCTGGGCGCCGAAGTGGCCACCGAATTCTACGTGAACAACGTGGGCAACCAGGTGGAGCTGCTGGGCCGCTCGCTGAAGGCGCGTTATGAAGGGGGTGAGCCGCCCGAGAACGGCTACCAGGGCGCCTACCTTAAAGACATGGCCGCGGCGCTGCCCGCGGAGGCCGCCGGCTGGACGGACGCGCAATTTTCGGAATACGCCGTGGCGGAAATACTGAAGCTGCACAAAGCCGACATGAAGTCCTTCGGCGTGGAGTTCGACCGCTGGTTCCTGGAATCCGAGCTGCACGCGGCCGGCGGGCCGGCCAAGGCTCTGACCGAGCTCAAAGAGCGCGGCATGGTCTACGAGAAGGACGGCGCGGTGTGGTTCGGCGCGGCCACGGAGCTTGAATCGGACGATAAGGACCGCGTGCTGGTAAAGGCCGACGGCCGCAACACCTATTTCCTCAATGACATCGCCTACCACCTTAATAAATTCTCTCGCGGTTTCACCCGGCTGATAGACATCTTGGGTGCCGACCATCACGGCTATGTGCCGCGCATGGAGGCTGCAGTCGGCGCGCTGGCGCCCGGAAAAGGCGGCTTTAAATTGCTGATACACCAGCATGTGGCCCTGCAGCGCGGCACCGAGCTGATAAAGATGTCCAAGCGCGCCGGGGACTTCATTCCCCTCAAGGAGTTGGTGGACGAGGTGGGCGCTGACGCCTGCCGGTTCTTCTTCGCCGCGCGCGGCCCGCACACGCACCTTACTTTCGACGTGGACCTGGCCAAGAAACATTCCAACGACAACCCGGTGTTCTACGTGCAGTACGTGCACGCGCGCATCTGCTCTATTTTTTCAAACGCCGCGGAGAAGGGCATCGACCCCGCCGCGGGCTTCGACGCGGCTGCGATCGCGATCAACGCCGACGAGCGGGCGCTGATGCTGAAGCTGCTGTGGCTGGAGAGAACGCTGCTCGACTGCGCGCGCGATTATTCCCCCCACCAGCTTACCACCTACCTGATGGAGCTGGCCGCGAGCTTCCATTCTTTCTACGACAAGTGCAAAGTGCTGGACCCGGAACACAGGGATGTTTCGGCTTTCAGGCTTTTCCTGCTGGCGCACGTGAAAGCCGTCATAGCCCGCGGGCTGGGCCTGCTGGGCGTTTCAGCCCCGGAACGAATGTAGCGTCCGCTCCGGCGGGACGAAAAAAAAGAGCCCGCAAGGCTCTTTTTTTTCTGCCGGAGGCGTCCGGTCAGGGCTTGCCCTGGAAGCTTTTGGCTATTTTCTCGAACACCGCCGCGTTCTCCAGGAACGCCGCCTTGGCCGCGCTGAAGTGCAGCACGTAGAACCCTTCCCTGGCCGGCAGCACGTACAGCTTCTCTTTGAGCTGCACGCTCTCGTCGGATTTGGTCTCGGGGTGCAGGTACACCATCCGCTCGCGGGTCAGTTCCACGGCCTTGCGGCCGACCAGCGTTACGTTCTTCGGCGGGTCGAATACCTCGCGCGAATTCCTGGTCTCCCCTGCCACGTTCTTCGAATTGCGCTTCACGAAATCCTCGTAGCCGAAGAAATCCTCGTTGTCCTTGGCGTAATAGGAGACGAAAATAGAGGTGGGCGCCTTGTCGGCTTTGGGCGCCAGCAGCTGGATCTCGTAGATCTTGTATTCCGCGTCCTTGTCCTTGTCGCGCTCCAGCGTCCAGGCGGCGGGGATGCTGCAGGTGAAATATTTATTGTCCATGGAATAGCTTTTAAAAGGCATGGCGCGCGCTTTTGCCTGCGCGCCGGCGCAGGCCGCGGCGCACATGACGGAAAGAAGGGATACGGCTAGAATTAAATTTTTCATAACGCAGGGGGCGCGCCGGTCTTCGGCGCCGCGCCGGTCTCCATTTCTTTAAGCGCCTTTCTGTCTTCCCTGTCTGAGGAACTGTAGCGGCTCCGGTAGACGCCCAGCCTGGAAAGGTCTCCCTGTATTTTAGCAAGAACGGAGGTCTGTATCTCCCTCACCGAGCCGGCCAGTTCGTCGGGCGCCATCGCCAGCGCGTCCTCGAGGCCGAGGCCGGTGGAATTAATGGCGGACTGATAGTTGGCGGGCAGGGACGCCCTGAAGGCGAGCTCCGCGCTTACGGCGCTGAGCACGTGCGCGGCGGCCGCGTCCAGGGAGGGCAGGCCGGAGAAGTAGCGCTGCCGCACCGTGGTGGCGAACTGCTTGGAGCCGCCCATCCCGTATTCGGTGCCTATTTCCAGCTTCTTCGAGGCGTAGCTGGAGAAATCCCGGCTGGAGGTAAGTATGCGCGCGTACCCCGGGTCCTTGCCCATTTTCTCGGTGGTGTACAGGCCCTCCAGCGACATGGCCTCTATCTCGTCCTCCTGCACGTGCGGCGTGTAGACGCCCTGCTTTTTGGCCCAGGCCGCCTGCATGCCGTGCGCCGCTTCGTACACCACGGCGGGAGACATATATTTGGCGATCTCGGCCAGCTGCCGCTCCTGCAGCACGGTGCCGGCGTTATAGCCGTTCATACGCATGTACTGCTGTATGGTTTCGGAATCCAGAATTATCGTGCCGGTGGCCGCGTCGTAGCGCGAGTACGCGCCGTCGCAGGGCTTGATAGCTATCTTCACCTGTCCGCCGTAAAAAGCCAGCACCCTGTCGCCGGCTTCGGTGCCGGCCAGCTCTTTCGTCATCGCGCTGCCCAGCATGTCGCCCAGCAGTTTGCGCCGCTCTGTAGACAGGACCTCTTTGGGCAGCGTGGCGCGCGCGGCGTTTATTTTGGATTTAATGTCCTCATCCACCGCGATATTGCTGCCGTCGAAGAAACTGCCCAGCAGGTAGGCCTGGTCTTGGAAGGACTTGCCTCTGAGCTGCGCCAGTTGCGACTCTGACAACGCCCCCGAGCCCTGGGCCCTGGTAACGGCCGTGAGCAGGCCCAGATCCCCCTTGGCCGAGGCCAGCGCCACGTCGTCGTAGATCAGGAACGACGGGTCCTTTTTCGTAAGCATCGCTATGGTGGCGTTGCGCTCGCGGATGGTCCAGCCCTCCCAGTTAGCCTTGGTAATGGTAGTTCCGAAACTGGTTATATTGGCCTGGCCCCAGCTCATTTTGCGGAGCTCGGTCATGGTGCCGAACACCACTTCCCACTGCCTGATGGCTTTTTTTATCACTTCTTTCTTGCCGGCGGGATAGGAAGGCTGGTATTTATCTATCCAGAACAGCAGTTTTTCCGGAGCCGGGCCCACGCCCAGCCTGATCAGCGGCCTATCCACGTCTATTCTTATGGAAAGGGCCTGGCTGAGATTGTTCGCTTTGGCTTCGTCCCAGGGCATGGCCAGCAGGTTCTTCAGGTCTTTGAGCGCCTCGGCTTTGGCTTTCAGCGCGGCGCCGTTGTCCGGGCCGGCTTCCGCCAGCGTCCGCGCTTCTCCGTCCGACAGGAAAGCGGAGGCGGCGGCGGGGTCGGCGCTGGAAATAGCGGTAGTGTAGATGGCCAGCCGCTCGGGCGCGGTCGGCAGGGCCCGGGCGGGCGCGCAAAGGAACAGCCCGGCCGCGGCGGCGGCCAGCACTGCGTTGCGTACCAGCATTGGGCTGAACATATAATCAGCGGCTATTTAAGCCGCTCCTCCATCAACAGCCGCAGGAAATCGTCCCACTGTGAATCGGCGGCGAATGCCAGCTTTTCATAGTTGGCCGAATTATAGCGCAGCTCGGGGATATAGATGGCCAGCCCGTACGTCTTGGGCCGGGCCAGCGTAGTGCGCACGAGCAGATTGCGCTTTATGTAGTTCTGCAGCGCCACGCCGGTGCTCTTGACCGCGGGGCTGGCTTTCAGCGCCGCGTTCACGCTGCCGATATACCCGTAAAGGTCCTTGGAATCGTCCATCTGGTAGAACTTATACACCTTGTCCATCACGGCCTGCGAGGCGGCCGTTTTTAAGGCCTGGGGGTCGGCAGCCACCGCGCCCACCCATTTATTCAGCGCCGCCACGAACCCGGGCAGCGCGGAGGACCGGATAGCCGAAAGCGTAACGCCTTCCTGCCTGTTGAACGCCCCGAAAGTGTCCACTATAACGCTGCCCAGCCCCTCGCCGTTCATGCCGGGAGTGGCCGCCAGCTTCGCCAGCAGCATATTGTAGGGGAAACCGACCAGCGGCGCTATATCTTCGGAACCCACTATTACCTCGGCCGAATCCTTCAGCTCATAGGCCACGGCGGCCATCTGCATATAGCAGGCGTCCGTGGCGAAAACATCTATCTTATGCCCGAGCGTCTGTTTTATCTGGCCCAGCGCCGCGCCCAGCTGGTCTATCTCCATGTGGTTCTGGCTCACGTCGTCGTAAGAGATGCCCAGGCGCCCGTTGCCGTGGTTCCACACTATCACGGCCACTTTTTTTGCGGGGTAGCTGCGGATGCCGCGCTTGACGAACCGCACCAGGTTGGCCGTGCTGCCCATGTCGGAATCGTTGGAGGTGAAGATGGCCGGGGAGGTGACCTTTTCCCAGTCAGCGTCCCGGGTTACATAAAGGGTTTTCGAACCGCGCGTGAAGTTAAGGTCGCGCTCTTCCATGCTGAACTGCCCCAGTACGCCGAATTCCACCAGCACGGCCATCTTGTCGGTGGAGCCCACCTGCTCCATGAAATTCACGCTCTGGGCGGCATAGCCCAGGATGCCCAGGTCGTTGACGCCGTTGATGAACACCAGCACCAACCATTCGCGCGGCGCCGCCGTCCGGCTACCGGCGGGAGCTACGGCCGAGGGCCCGGAAACCGCGGGCGCGCCCGAGACGTTCTGCGGCGGGTTGGCCAGCATAGTTTCGAATGAACCCGCCTGGGCGTTCAGCCCCGCGATGGTGGCGGCCAAGGCCGCGGCGAGTACCAGGGATAGCTTCTTCATGATCGTAGAACCTCTACAGATATTCTGGCAGGACATTTGACATTTATCAAAGGCCCTTGTGCCCACATTGCCATAGGCCCTAAGGCCTAGTCCGCTGAATTTTCAATTTGCCATCGACGGCGCAAGAATAGTATACCACCGCGTATTGACTTGTCAAGGGGACGGGCCCGGCCGGACGCCGCAAGGCGGACCCGAAGCGGCTTTAATATAATAGAATACAGATAGGCAATGCAGGAGGCGCTTATATGATTAAAGATACTTTAGCGAAGATAGAGTCGGCCATAGCGCGCGTAGGCGCGCTGGATACCAAAGACAAGACCGAACTGGTGGCCCTGCTCAACAAGCTGAAGACCGAAGTGGAAAGCCTGCCCGCCTCCCAGATGGAAAAAGCCAACAGCCTGGCCAACTTCGCGCAGGCCGCCGCCCATGAGACGGCGCGGGAAGATACCGACGCCCGCCTTAAGACCATCTCCATAGAGGGCCTGGGCCAGTCCGTAAAAAGCTTCGAAGCCTCCCACCCCGTGCTGGTGGACACCGTCAACGACATCTGCCTGATGCTGGCCCGCATAGGGATATAATAAAAGAATATCCCGGGCTGCCCCTTTGAGGGGCGAGCCCCCGCGGGCCGTTCCAGTCTGCCTTTGATCTCCCGGACCGCGTCAGACCACACGACCATCCGCCACCCTTACGCCAGCCGAACCTCCTTCTTTCCATGAAAACATTCATTTTCCGGATCAGGGAGGAGTGGACCGTTAAACTGGCGCTGGCGGCCGTGCCTTTCGCGCTGGCCTACTCGGCGTCGGCTTACTGGATACTGCCGCTTAAGCTGGGCTCCGCGCCCAAAGCCTGGCTGGCCTTTGTGTTCGGCTTCGGCCTTGCCGGAGTATTTCTGTTCAGGCAGAAGCGCGCGCACCTGCGCCGGCACATCGCCGAAGCCCGCTTCCTGGGTTTCCGCTGCGCCGTCAAAGGCCGCCTGTGGAACCCGCTGTCAATGCCCGAGCTGACCCTGGAAAAGGAAGCCGGGGACCCCGGCCGGGACCGGCTGCTGGGCGATCTGGTCAGAATGAGCGGACTGAATTACGGCGTCCGCGCGGATCCGCTGCCCCGCGGCTCGGACATAGCCGCGCTGGCCGCGGCAGCCGCCGTCTTCCTGCTGCGGGCTTTCCCGGGCCTGGCGTTCGCGCTGCTTCCTTTTTTCGGCCTTATGGCGCTGCTTTTCACGCTGTCCAAAACGGAATATTTTTTTGACTGGGTAGAGTACAAGTGCCTGAACGGCGAATATTCCTGCTTTCAAACCCCGGGCGCCGGCTACATCCAGTGGAATTTTCTTGCCCTCGAGCATCAGCGCCTGACGCGGAAAGCCGGCGCGCTGCTGAAAACTGAGGTCGGGGAAATACTCACGGGCAAAGCGGCGCTCGCCGGCGGGGCCGCGGTGCTGGAAGTCGGCTCGGGCGGCGGCTTCCTCTGGAAGATACTGCCGGGTGAGCTTAAGCCCGGCTGGACGCAGGTGGAAAAGGACCCGCACGCCGCCCTGTACTCGGAACTGCACGGCAACGGCAGGCGGCTGTTCAGCCTGGACGTAAAAGACCTGCCTTTCGCGGACGGCTCGTTCGACGCCATAGTGGGCCTTGAATGTTTTGATTCGCTCTCCCCCGCCGACCTGGCGGGCCTGCTGGAGCAGGCGAAAAGGCTGCTCAGGCCCGGCGGGAAGCTGGTGCATTTAAAGGATTTCCCTGACTGGCCCGGCGGGCCCATAGCGGAAAAATTGAACCTTTTCAGCGTCCGGGCGCTGAATAAAAAGCTGGTAGCCATCAACAGGCGGGACCATTGTTTTAAGTTCCGCGAAATTACCTGCGTGGAATTGGCCGCGTTGCGGGCCGCGGCCGAAAAAGAACAGGGCGCGGAGAAAGCTTACGCCAGGGTGCTGGCCGCGCTGTATCGCGCCGGCATAGAAGCCGACGACAGACACCAGGTTCCCATGCTGGTTTCGCTGAGGATACTCAAAGAGCTGATGGTCAGCGCCGGGTTCGAAATAGTTACGGACTGCCTGGCCCCGGAGAACAAGCCCGTCCGCACGGCCTATTTAATAGCGCAAAAACCGGTTTGAGGGGGGGGGGGGGGCGG
>CAIRNJ010000029.1 GCA_903879915.1 uncultured Elusimicrobia bacterium | reverse complement strand
CCTGCGTATTGTAGTTCAGGCCGCTGCCGCTGTAGGCGAAAGTATACTGGCGCGTATATTCGGCCTTCATGTTCTGCACGGTACCGGCGTCGCCGCAGTAGCCGCGCTCGTTCCAGGCCCTGGCGGCGGCCACCGAGTCGGGGGCGTTGTCGTTGAGGTAGCTGCCGGAGTAGAAGAACTGGTACACAGTGGTATACATGTCCTTCCAGGCGCGGACCTGCTGCACGTTCATGGTTTCAACGTAGCGCAGCGCGTACTCGCGGGCGTCCGTGGCGTTCAGGTTCATATAGGAACCGCTGTAGGAGTAGTTGTACAGTTCCGTATAGCGGGCCGAATATTCCTGTATGGTGCCGCAGGCGTGGCTCTGGTTATAGCTCAGCGCCCAGTTGGTGGCGTCGCCGTCGTTATAGTTCAGGCCGCTGCCGCTGTAGGCAAAGTTCTTGGCCGCCGCGAACTGCGAGTGGTCGAAGTCCTGGCAGTAGCCGTAAAGGTTGCCGTTAGGGTAGGGCTGCGGCGGATAGGGCTGGGGCGGGAACGGCTGAGGCGGCACCGGGGGCTGAGGATGCCAGGGTCCGGGCTGCGGAGGCATAGGAGGCTGGGGATGCCACGGGCCCGGCTGCGGAGGCATAGGCGGCTGGGGATGCCAGGGTCCGGGCTGCGGAGGCATAGGCGGCTGGGGATGCCACGGGCCCGGCTGCGGAGGCATAGGAGGCTGGGGGTGCCAGGGACCGGGCTGAGGCCCGGGGCCGTCGTGATGTCCGGGGCCGCCCGGATGTACCGGAGCCGGCGGATTGGGGTTGAACTGGCCGCCGCCGTGGCCGCCAGGACCACCGGGACCGCCGATCTTCATATCGTTGACCAGCTTCGCCAGGTCACCGGGTTTATCAAAAGAAACCACCTGGGCTGCCGCGAAACTCGCGCAGCAAACTAGCGCCATTACCGCGATAAAAGCGCTATTGTTTATTTTTTTCATGCTTCCCCTCCCGTAAAATTCACTGCTTAAGCATACCATACCAATTTCCCCGGGCTTTGCTTTAGAGGCGAAGGTCCCGCAGATTCCGGGGAAAGGGCCCAGAAGGAAATGAGTATTTAGGGAAACGTGGAATTTCAGCGGCTGCTCAGGGCGCCGGGCGCTCGGCCCTGGCCGGAGCGCTGCCGGCGGGCAGGTCAGGAAGCTTTCCCGCTACGCCGAAGAAATTTATTTTCAGGACCTCCGCCGCTGGCCCGGGTGTTCCCTGCGTTGCGGAAAACGCGGCCGCGGCGGCGTGCGGCGGGGCAGGCGTTTCGTTCACGGCCAGGCTGGAGAATTGTTCCCACGGCGTCAGCGGCCAGCCGAAACCGGTCTCATAACTGTCGTCGGTGGGGTTAAGGCCGGCGGCGGTCTCGTAAATATATTCCGTATAACCCACGCAGTCGAATTCGACCGGGCCCTTTTGAGAAAAATGCGTTATGTCGTATTTCAGACCCTTTTCGCCCAGTTCCAGGGCCAGGGCGACTATCTGCCGCCGCTGAGCGGCGGTGGGCGCGGGGCTGGTGGTCCGGTTGCCGTAGTACGGATACTTGAACTGGTGGGTGAAGTGTTTCCAGGCTTTTATATTGCGCACACCGCCCGGGTCGAAAAAGTTCGGCACGCAGTCGCTGATCAGCACGTAGATCCGGCCGTTCTTTATTTCAACGCCCGCAAAAATGCCGGCGTGGCCCACGGGCGTGTCCGGGCTCACCCATTCGGTGATATCCCCCGTCAGGCCGCCCGCGAAAAGCATGTCGCCGTCCGCTATGCCGGCGCTCCGGGAAGGCTGCAGGCCGGGTATTGAGGCGCTCTGCCCTGTTTCCTCGAGCATTTCAAAAGCCGCCGCGCGCACCGCTTCCGTTTCAGCGGGGGACGCGGCCACGCCCTTCAGATACGCCGCGGCGGCCTCGCCCGGCTGCTTGCCCATGGCTATCACTTCGTTTATTTTTAAAGTATCGTCCGAGGACCGGTAGAATTTCGCCAGGTCGCTCATTACCGCGGGGCCGCCTATCTCCCCCAGCGCCCAGACGGAATTTATGGCCGCCAGGCGGTTGCCGGCGGCGTTCTTCTCCGGGCCGGCCGAAGCCAGATAGTTCTTAACGTTCGCCCGCAGCATGTCCGCGGCAAGCCCGTTCTTCGTTTCTCCGGCCGTGAGGGCCGCGCACGCCCGCACTCGGGCGTCCGGGTCCGCTGCCGCTTCGGCCAGGGAAAGGAGTAGCGCTTCGTCCCTGCCGGCGCCCAGCGCTTTTATAGCCTGGCAGCGGGAGCCTGATTTTTTTGTCTGGTCCAGAGCGTCTGCCAGCAGGCTTCTGACCGCGGCGTCAGCGGCGGAGGGGCCGGCATTTCCCCCGAAAGCCGCAACAGGCAGCAGCGCGGCCGCAAAAAAAATATTGGTCATGCTCCTGCGCATCGTTATTCTCCCTGAAAACTTTAAATATCATATAAAATTTATAAAAAGCCGGCACCTGCTAGAATTATCCAATGCAGGATGAGCCTGAAACCCACCCGATTTCTAACGCAAGATGAGCCTGAAAATGGCCCAGCCTTGAAAGGG
>CAIRNJ010000028.1 GCA_903879915.1 uncultured Elusimicrobia bacterium | reverse complement strand
CGCCTTGAACGGAGGGATGTCGTAACGGATTTTAGATAAAAATATGCCACAAAACTGTGGGCAGGGAACTTTTTTCTTGAAAAATGACCCTCTAATGAGCGACACGCCTTTGTCGGGTTGGTCTGCTATGCTATGGGCATGACCAATAAAACAAGACGTTCGATATTCAGCGCGCGCGCCGGGCTGCCCGGCGGCAGGCTCGGGGCGCGCCTCCGCGTTTACACCCTCGGTGAGGGCGCGGATTCAGAAATGTACTTCTCGCTGCGCCTGTGGCAGGCGGCGGTCAGCAGGCAGGTACGGCTGGCCGGGCCCGCCCGGGCCTAGCGCGGGTAACCTGCGGATACGGGAGGGCTTATGTGGCAGATAACCGACTGGATGCGCTCCGGCTACAAAGCATGCCGCGAGGACGGCGAGACGGTATTCATTTACAAACGCCCGGACTGGGGAACGGGCCTTTGCGGCAGCCATAGCTTTTACGAACTGCGCAGCCGCGGCGTCCTTATAGGCAGGATAACCTCCGAGCGCTCCTGGCGCCCGTCCATCAAGGCCGAATGGCTGGCGGAACAGGACCGCCCGTTGAGCGAGGTGGACCTGCTCGAAATAACCGCCGCCCTGAAACTTTGAATATTGCCGCGCAACGTTCTATTTTGTAGTATTCAGCTAAGATGAAACTGCTGCCCGCCGCCCTTCTGCTCCTGTGCTGCGCCGCGCCGGGCCGCGCCGCGCAGGAGCTTTATTGGCCGGAGGCGGGCGCTTTCGCGCAGCGGGATATTCCCGCGGCGGCCCGGCCCGCCGGCGCGCCGGCCGGCTGCCCCAGGCCCGGCACCTACGCAGCGGCTCCCGATTCCCCCCCCGCGGTGAAAGAAGTGTCGGAAGTTGACGCCGGCGAGCTGCCGCTGCCCGCTGACGACCTGCAGCGCGCGGGGATACTGGAAGTGCTGAAGACCGACCTGGACTACTGGAACCAGCGGCCGGACACCGCCAAAGTACAGCTGGGCAAAGACACCTTCGACGCGCCGCGCCTGCGCCGGACCATAACCGCGCTCATCGACATTTTCAATTCCCCCATGGAGGGAGCGGAGCTGCTGCAGGCCATTAAAACCCGCTTCCGCGTCTACCGCGCCTCCGCCGACGACGGCACCGGCAAAACGGTGATAACCGGCTACTACGAGGCGGAAATAAAGATCTCGCCGGAGCGGGACCAGAAGCATACCTATCCCGTTTATCTTACGCCCTCCGACCTGGTAAAGACCACCCCGGACATGGGCGTCAGCTTCGATTACGGCCGCTACGACGCGGCCGGCAAACTGGTGAAATACTATTCCACGCAGGAAATACACGCGGGCGCCCTGGCCGGCCGCGGGCTTGAGCTGGCCTGGGCGGAACATCCTTCGCACATAATGCTGCTGCAGATACAGGGCTCGGGCATACTGCGCCTGGCAAGCGGCGATTACCTGCGCGCCGGCTTCGACGGCGCCAACGGCTGGCCTTACGGCAGCGTGCAGAGGGCGCTGATGGACTGCGGCGAGATCCCGTCCATGTCCTTCAAGGATTTCATCTCCTACCTGTCAGCCCAGCCGCCGGACAGGGAAGAGCGCCTGACCGACATTAACCCGCGCTATATCTTTTTCCGGGGCAGGCCCAGGGACAGCCTGCCTTACGGAGCCATCGGCCGGCCGCTAACCCCCGGGCGCTCCATAGCCATAGATCCGAAATATGTCCCGCTGGGCCTGTTCGGCCTGCTGCGGTCTAAACGGCCCGTGGCGCAGGGCGGCGGCCTGGGCTTCAGGGAATTCACCCGCTTCATTGCCACCCACGACACCGGCTCCGCCATACGCGGGCCCGGCCGGGTGGACCTGTTCTGGGGCGCGGGGGATACTGCCGAAACGGAGGCTTCCTCTATGAAAGCCCCCGGCGAGCTCTACCTGCTTGTCCTGAAATAACGGCCCTTGACACGTCAAGGGCGCACCCCTTGACAAACGCCATTAATCTGCTATACTATTTTTGGAGCGGAACACCTTATCGACGGTTGTTTTCCGCTCCTTTCTTTTGAGGGAGACAGCAACGCGGGCAAAGGCCCGCGTTGTTATTTTCTGGGGTCAGAGTTTTTTGGAGAGCTCGTAGAAAACTATGGCGGCGGCGTTGCCGGCGTTGAGGCTTTCCACGCCGCCCCGCTGCGGGATGGAGACTATCTCGTCGCAATGCTCGCGCGTTTTTGCGTGCAGCCCCTCGCCCTCCGAGCCGATCACTATGAAGGCCGGCAGCGTGAACTGCACTTTGGGCAGGGCGTGGCCGCCCATGTCCAGGCCGTAGATCCAGAAACCTTTTTCCTTCAGCTTTATAATGGTCTGGTTGAGGTTCACCACCTCCACGATGTTAACGCGCTCCACCGCGCCCGAGGCGGTTTTCTGCACCAAAGGCGTAACGCCCGCCGAGCGGCGCTCGGGCAATACGATAGTAGAAACGCCCAGGCAGGCCGCCGATCTTATTATGGCGCCCAGGTTCATGGGGTCGGTTATGCCGTCCAGCCCGGCCCATACGGTCCTTTTCAGGTCCTTTTCAAGCCCCACCGCTTCGTCTATATCTATCTTCCCCAGGGGCTCGGTCTCTATTATCACGCCCTGGTGGTTGCCGCCCGCCGCCATTTTCTCCAGGTTGCGGGGATCGCAGAAATCCACGATAATACCTTTGCTGCGGGCGAGCCCGGCCAGGTCCTGCACCCGCTGGTTCTTTTCGTTGCGCGAGATGGACAGCCGGTAAACCCGGCGCCGGCCGGCTTTCAGTATTTCTTCAGCGGTGTTTATTCCGAACAGAATTTCATTGGCCATAGTAAATTTTTCCGGGCCCCCGCCCGCCGGCTAGCCCGTTATGCGGGAATTCCCGAAGCTGACGCCCAGGGCCAGCGCGGTCCGGACTTCCTGCGCGCCGGGCTGCACGCGGCGGAGCTTGCCCACCGCCTCGGCTATGCTGACCGCGGTAAAGCCGTAATCCCTGAAAGAGACCATCTGCCCGAACCTTTTTTTAGCCAGCAGTTCGGAGGCTTTCACGCCGAAGCCGGTAGCCAGCCACCTGTCGAAGGGCGTGGGCTCGCCGCCGCGCTGCACGTGGCCCAGCACCACCACGCGGCTCTCCAGCCCGATGCTGCTGTTATCGAGGATCTCGGCTATCTTGTAGGAAACCCCGCCCAGCCGCATGGGGTCGGGCGAGCCCTTCACCATCCGGGTAACGGTCATTTTGCCTTTCCCGGGGCGCGCGCCTTCGGCCACCACCACTATGGAGAATTTTTTGCCGCGGCGCTTGCGCTCCAGCACCGCGCCTATGATATCCTTAGCGCGGTAGGGGATCTCGGGCAGCAGTATTATGTCCCCGCCGCCCGCGATGCCGGCGCGCAGGGCTATCCAGCCCGCGTAGCGGCCCATGGTCTCCACTATCATCACGCGGTGGTGGGACTGCGCCGTGGTGTGCACGCGGTCCACGGCCTCGGTGGCCACGTTCAGCGCCGAGTCGAAGCCGAAGGTAACGTCGGTGGCGGAAAGGTCGTTGTCTATGGTCTTGGGCACGCCTACCACCGGCATGCCCCTTTTATAAAGCTGCTGCGCCATGGTCAGCGTGCCGTCGCCGCCTATGGCCACCAGCGCGTCCAGCCCAAGGTCCCTGAAATTCTGGAAAGCCAGCCTGGAAAGGTCCTTCGGCTTTTCACACGAGCCCAGCGGGGCCAGGGTATAGGCGAAGGGGTTGGCGGTATTGGAGGTGCCCAGTATGGTGCCGCCGCGCGTCAGTATGCCCGACACGTCGTGGTCGTGCAGCGGCAGAAAATCTTTTTCCACCAGGCCGCGGTAGCCGTCGCGGAAGCCGATCACCTCCCAGCCGCGCCGCAGCGCCGATTTAGTGACGCCGCGCACCACCGCGTTAAGGCCGGGGCAGTCGCCGCCGCCGGTAAGAATACCTATTTTCATATTAACCTCGCGGACCGCATTGGCCGTCAGAACGGCGACGGATAGAACGGGTCTTTTTCCTTGGAGATCACGTACAGCAGGCTTACCAGTATCTGGGCCGGGTGGGCCAGGCGGGCGAAAGCGTAATCCAGGTGTATCTGGAAGCGGTCGGTGGAGGAAGGATCGAGGAAGACGAAACCGGCCCGCCGGTCCTGCACGAAGATCCCGTAGCGGGTCCTTAAAATCCCGCCCAGGTTCCCGAAGAGCTTCCTCAGGATGCGGAGCTTGGGACAGTCGTCCTTGATGGTGAAGATCACCAGGTTGTCGGTGTCCACGAAATCCCATTTGCGGCCCGGCCCGCCCCCTTCTTTGGGCACCAGCCGCGCCACTTCTTTGCCGGCCCCGTCCCGCATCAGGCAGTAGGTTATTTCCTTGTGGGCTTCCAGCAGCAGGTTCGTCTGCGCGTCGTAAAGGCACATGTTCCGCTTCTTCGTCATCAGCAGGTACAGCCCGTAGACGAACGGCACGACGAAGAATATTTCAGGTATGGAGGCGAAGAAGCGCCCGCCCGGCAGCCACAGCAGCGCGCCGACCACCACCAGCCCGCGGCCGGCGAATTCCATCAGGCTCCACCCGGCGTGGAAGAAGACGCAGGCGTAGACCGCGCCGGCCAGGTAAAGCTCGTGCTCGTACGGGAACGACGCCATCAGCAGCTGCTTCTGCCGCGTCAGCACGCTGTAGCCGACCTCTTTAAAACTGGACTCTTTCGAGACCACGAAAGGGAAGAAGAAGTCGGGCGGCACGTCGGCCGGCGGCGGCGGGAGCCTGGGATTCTGATAGGAGGCCGCCACGCCGCGCGCCACGAAGGAACCGGCCACCCAGACCGCCAGCAGCCCGGCCCAGAACAGCAGCGGCAGCGGCTTGCGCGGATAATAGGGCTCGGCGCCTTTCTCGCCTGTTTTTGCGGCCAGTTCGTCGAACAGGCTCTGCGCCGCCTTGCCCGCGGATTCGGCCACGGAAGGCCCTTCGGGAACCACGGGCTGTACGGCCGCCACAGGCTCGCTGGAAGCGGTGACGGCGGCGCTGGAGACGCTGGCGAGCGCCTCGGTAGTTTTATACACCGCCAGGTCGTCCTCTTCCGGCGCTTCCTTCTTCGGCTTCTTCACGCGCACCACTTTCGGCTTCTTCGGGAGCTCTATTAT
Source organism: uncultured Elusimicrobia bacterium (assembly GCA_903879915.1). Taxonomy (GTDB): domain Bacteria; phylum Elusimicrobiota; class Elusimicrobia; order Elusimicrobiales; family UBA9959; genus UBA9959. Next base: position 7,851 of record CAIRNJ010000028.1, on the reverse strand, counting down.
CTCGCCCGGCTTGCGCACGCTGGAAAGCACGCTCCTGAAATCGTTCTCGCCGATGTTCACGGCGGCCACGGAATAGGAAGCGCCGTTATAGGTAAAGAAGGCCATGCAGGCCTGGCTGCTCATCAGCTCGTAAGCGGTATAATAGGCGGAAGAAACCCCGTGCAGCGTCAGCGGCTTGATATCCCCCGAGAAAGTGGCGCCCTTGCTGCGCAAAGAATCGACGTTCTCTTTGACGCGGGCTTTAAGATAATAGTCGCTCAGCTCGGAATCCTGCTTGGCGAACTCGAAAGTGGATTTGCCTTTTTCCAGCTTGAGCGTTACTACGGGATCGTCGCTCTTGCCCTGGGCCCAGCCGGCCGGGAAATCCACGGCGATGATTTCGCCTTTGTCCTTGAATTCGCCCGCGAGGACGGTCAGGGACAAAGAAAAAAACAGAGCCGCGCAGACAAAAGGTGACTTTTTCATAGCGTCAAACAACGTAGCGGCCTATGGTCCCGGGCGAACCGCACGGGACACGGCCGGCGCCCCATTAGTATAGAAAATTATCGCGGGCAAAGTCATATATGCCCGTGCCGGTGATGCGCGTCCGGCAGGTGCGGATGCGTATGCTCCACGGGATCGTGGCGGTGCGGGTGCGAATGCCGGCCGGCCGAAAAGTCCTGGTGCACGTGGGTATGGTGCCCGTCGCCGTGGTCGTGGGAATGGTCGTGCTCCAGCGGGCTATGCCGGTGCGCATGGGCGTGCCGCTCATACGCCAGCGCCAGAAAAGCCGCCAGCATCAGCGCGCCGCCGGCCAGCAGGCGGGCCGTTACGGGCTCGCCCAGGGCCGCTACGCCCAGCGCCGCCCCCATGAACGGGTACGCGCCGAAAAAAGCGCCGGCCCGGGAGGCCCCGAGGCCGCGCATGGCCAGGATGAAGAGCACAAGGCTTACGCCGTAGCTGAAAACGCCCAGCAGCAGCGCGGCCAGGGCGAATTTAAGTGGCGGCAGGCCGCCGTAAAGGTACAGCGCCATAGCGCCGTTTATCGCGCCGCCGGCCAGCCCCTTTATGGCGGCCAGCGTTACCGGGTCTTTTATGGAAACGCGCGCGGTGAGGTTATTATCCACGCCCCAGGCTAGGCTCGCGGCCAGCACCAGCAGCGCGCCCGGCCCTAAAACAATTCCGCCCCCCTCCCACGACAGCGCGCAGGCGCCGGCGGTTATCAGCGCGGCCGCCGCCCAGAAACGCGCCCCGCCGTGCTCCCTGAAGACCATTATGGCTATCAGCGAAGTGAACACCAGCTCGAAGTTGAGCAGCATGGACGCCGAAGAGGAAGTGGTAAGGTTAAGCCCCGTGAAAAGCAGCAGCGGGGCACTCACGCCGCCGGCCAGCACGAAGCCCCAGACATAGGGCAGGTCGCGCCGCTCCAGCGGGGCCTCGCTCCGGCCGCCGGCCAGCAGCCGCCAGGCCAGCAGGCCGGCGCCGCTGCCCAGGTAGCACAGAGCGGAAAGTTCGAACGGTTTTAAATGCGCCAGCAGCAGTTTTCCCGCCGGCACGGAAACGGCGAAAAGCAGCGCGGCGGCGACGGCGAAAACGTAGCCCATAGCGGAAATCTTACATAAAAAAACGGCGGGGCGGCGTAATTTTTTTAACGTAAGCGTGAGTTGACAACCCATATTTAGGTTTGTAATATAAGGTAATGGGATTTTAGTCTTGTTTTCTGTTTTCAGCCCTCACAAAAATAAAATAAAGGAAGGAACTTATGTCAAACACCTCAGCGGTTGCAGAGAAAGGCAAGAAGTCCGCGCATGAGTACATTAACGGTCTTCTGGCCCACGTGGCGAATAAGAACCCCGGCGAGAAGGAATTCCACCAGGCGGTCAAAGAAGTGCTCGAAACCCTCACCCCCGTGCTCGAAAAGCACCCCGAATACATAAAGGCCAAGATCCTCGACAGAATAGTCGAGCCGGAGCGCTCCATCACTTTCCGCGTACCCTGGACCGACGACAAAGGCGAGATCCACGTCAACCGCGGCTTCCGCTTCGAGTTCAACAGCGCCATCGGACCCTATAAGGGCGGCCTGCGCTTCCACCCCTCGGTGAACGCCAGCATCCTCAAATTCCTGGGCTTCGAGCAGATCTTCAAGAACGCCCTCACCACGCTGCCCATGGGCGGCGGCAAGGGCGGTTCCGACTTCGACCCGAAGGGCAAGTCCGACGCCGAAGTCATGCGCTTCTGCCAGAGCTTCATGACGGAGCTGTTCCGCCATATCGGCCCCGACACCGACGTGCCGGCCGGCGACATCGGCGTGGGCGGCCGCGAGATCGGCTATATGTTCGGCCAGTACAAGCGCCTTAAGAACGAATTCACCGGCGTGCTGACCGGCAAGGGCCTCGCGTGGGGCGGCTCGCTGATACGCCCCGAAGCCACCGGCTTCGGCGTGGTGTATTTCGCGGAAGAGCAGCTCAAGACCAAGGGCACCAGCTTCAAGGGCAAGACCGTCGCGGTCTCCGGCTTCGGCAACGTGGCCTGGGGCGCCGTGCAGAAGGTCAACGACCTGGGCGGCAAGGTGGTCACCATCTCCGGCCCCGACGGCTACATCCACGACGCCGAAGGCATCTCCGGCGCGAAGTGGGAATACATGCTGGAGCTCCGCGCTTCAGGCCAGGATATCGTCGAACCTTACGCCAAGAAGTTCGGCGCGAAGTTCCACGCGGGCAAGCGCCCGTGGGAAGTCAAGGTTGACGTGGCCCTGCCCTGCGCCACCCAGAACGAACTGAACGAAGAGAACGCCAAGACCCTCGTGGCCAACGGCGTGATATGCGTCACCGAGGGCGCCAACATGCCCTGCACCCCCGAAGCGGTGACGGTCTTCCAGAACGCGAAGGTGCTCTTCGCCCCCGGCAAGGCCTCCAACGCCGGCGGCGTGGCCACCTCGGGCCTCGAGATGAGCCAGAACAGCATGCGCATGAGCTGGAGCCGCGAAGAAGTGGACAAGCACCTGCACGGCATCATGGTGAACATTCACAACGCCTGCGTGACGGCCGCCAAAGAGGCCGGCATGCCCGGCAACTACGTGGCGGGCGCGAACATCGCCGGCTTCAAGAAAGTAGCCGAAGCCATGATGGCCCAGGGCCTTGTGTAAGTCTTAGCATAGCCTCGGAGAGGACCGGCGGAGCGAAAGCTCCGCCGGTTTTCTTTTGCCCCAAAGGCCCAGGCTCGCCCGGGTCCGCCGGCACTTCTGCTGTCAAGGGTTCGGGGGTACTATATAGCAACAGGAGGCTATATGAAAACGCTCATCATCACCCTGACCCTCGCGGCGGCTTTCAGCTCCCCCGCGGCCTCTCAGATAAACTTCGACACGGGCTCGGGCATGAACCTTCCGGGCCTCATCTCCGCCCGCAGCGGCGGCGTGCCGGCCCCGACGGCGCCCGCTGCGGTCCGGTCCGGCGCCATCCCCCCCTGCGAGCCTTTCTCAGTGGAGCGGACCATGCAGCAGGTACCGGTCTACGACCAGATGCTGACAGCGCAGGATGATTCCGAAGTCTGCTACGCGGTAGCGGCGGCCCACTTGTTCACCCACTGGAACCTGACCAGTGGCGCCGGCGGCGAAATGGTGTCGCCGCTTATGCTGGACCTTTTCAAGAAGCTGCGCGAAGGGCCCGACGGCCAGGGCGGCGGCGAGCTGACCGCCGACGTGCTGAGCGGAATGGCGCGGACCGACGCCTGTTCGCTGGGCGTTGCCGCCGGCAGCCGGCGGTCCCTGAGCGTCAACGAGGAAATTGACATGCTGCTGGCCAACCAGGGCCGCACCCCAGACCGCTCCCTGTCCCGCAAAGAACTGTTCGAGTCGCTGGCCGCGCAGCGCGATCTTCCCCGCTCCTCCTGCCGGCGCGTGCAGGTGCAGCCGTTCACGCCCCGCTATATGCGCACGCGCTCCGTAGAGGAAGCGAACGGGAAACGCCACGGCGTGCCGATAACCCAGCGGGAATTCCGGGAGTTCCTTTCCGGCAACACCGCACGGCAGCCTGTGGCGGTCAAGTTCAACTATGGCGATATTTACGGCGGTGTGGGCGGCCCCCACTGGGCGCTGATCGTAGCCCGCCAGCAGCGCGGCGGCTCCTGCCAGTACCTTATCCGCAATTCCATGGGCGGCGACCAGCCCCTGGTGTGGACGGACGAGGCCAGGCTGCTCTCTACGGTCCGCTCGGCGGCGCTGCTGACGCAGTAACAGCGCTTTCTTTTTACAGCAGGCGGCCCAGGGCCCGGGCCTTGCGCCGCTCTTTTTCGGTCAAATATTGCTTCTCATGCAGCGAAGCTATGCCCGCCAGCAGGGTGCCGGCTTTCTTAGCTCCGACGCTGGCGGCGGCGTAATTCAGCGCGCGCAGGGCGCCGGTGAACAGGCGGCCGATCAGCGAAGGCATAGCGGAAGAGGTGATCAGAACAGCTTTCTTCGAAGGTTTATTTATCCTGAGCTTAGGGGCCAACGCGCCCCAGGGCCAGTAGTCGTAAACGATCATCCGCTCGAGGAACCGCCGGGTCAGCGCGGTAACGTTAAAATAATTCACCGGCGCGGCCAGTATCAGCCCGTCCGCGGCGTCCAGCTTGTCCAGTATGCCGGCCATCTCGTCGCTGAGCACGCACTCCCCCCGCTTTTCGCCCGGGGCCTGCGTGCACGCGCGGCAATTGGTGCAGAACTCTATGCGTTTATCAAGCAGGTCAATTATCTCCACCTCCGCGCCCGCCTCGCGCGCCGCGGCCGCGGCTTCGTTCACCGCCTGCGCGGTGATGCCGCCGCGCCTGTAGCTGCCCATTACCGCCACGATCTTTTTAGCCATAGCTCTCCCCGCCGTTATTTAGCGGTTCTCTGCTCCTGCACGGGATAGCCTACCGGCTGAACAAGGATAACTTTTTGCCCGGAACCCAGCCCCATTTCTTTGGCCAGCCGCGAACGGTCGAAGCCTCCCATCACCACGGTAGCCAGGTTCTCCGAGGCGCAAAAAAGGTACACGTTCTGGCTGATGAACCCGGCATCCGTCGCGGAATAAAGGTCCTGCTCATCCTGTTTCGCCCTGCCCATTTTTCCGGTATCGGCCGCGTACAGCAGCAGCACCGGCGCGGCCAGCGCCGCCGGCTGCAGCCCGGAGGCCGGGCGGATGTCGCGCGGGAGAAGTTGTTCCAGGGTATGGCCGGCCGCGTTATAAAGGTACAGCCCTTTCGGCGTGGCCGCATAGACGCTTATTTCCTGCCAGTTCATGGCCGAGGGAGCGGTGCGCTTTCCGTCGGGCCGGTTAACCCCGAACGCCGCCCAGAGCAGGTCCGACAACAGCTGCGGGGGCAGCTCTTTGCCGCTGATCTCCCTTGAAGATCTCCTGTCCTTGAGGGCCTGCATCAGCGGCTTGCCGCCGGCCTTACGCGGCCTCAGCAATTGGCGCACGTATGTTTCTCCGGCGGCGTAAGGACCGAGCTGCACGCAGAACAGCGCCGTGAGGACCAGCGACAGGGTTTTCAGCTTCATAGGCTCTTCCTTTATTTAGACTTCCAGAAACCGCAGGCTATGGTCTTATGGATCACGTCGTCCGGCATTTTATGCCCGTAGCACTTCCCTTCCGCGTCCAGCTTGGCGCACTCGTCGCATTTTACTTTGGTCTTGCCTGTAAGGAACCCGAGAATAGCGCATAAGTAACGCATGGTAATACACCTCCGTAGCGATATCACCTATCATAGTAAAGAAATGTTAATTTTAAAATGGAAAATATCTGAAGTAAAAGGCCCCCCGGGACAGGAGGGCCGGAACGACGACAACAGGGCTACAGCGCCGGCGGCAGTTTAAGGATGAAGCTCGTGCCGGCGGCCACGCTGCTGGTGAAGCCCACTTCGCCTTTAAGGTATCTCTCCGAGATCAGTTTTATGCTGTAAGTGCCAAGCCCTCTGTCGGCGCCTTTTGTGGAAAAAGAGCGGGTGAAGACCTGCAGCTCCACTTCTTTGGCCATAGCGCCCCGGTTGTGCACGCGGAAAACGGCGCGCGCGCCCTCTGCCGCCACTCCGACGCTGACCGCCTCGCCGGCCGCGGAGGCTTCCAGCGCGTTCTTCAGCATATTGCCCAGCACCCTGGAAAGCAGGGTCTCGTCCGTGACCAGCGTTACTTCCGGGCCGGGCAGCACCTTTATTTCTTTGCCTTTCGCGTCCTCGTGGTTTTTGTAGGACTCGCAGATATGTTCCAGCAGCTCGCGCGCCCGTACCGTTTTCGGCGCCGTCCGCAGTTCGCCGCTTTCAGCCTTCAGCAGCTCTCTTTGCGCCACTATTTCTTCCGTCAGGCGCTGGGAAATGCGGCTTATCGTCCCGGCCAGGCTGCGCAGGGCCTGCGGGTCTTTTTCTTCGCTCATAACCCCGGAAAAACCGCCCAGCACGCCGGCCGTATTAAGGACGTCGTGAAAAAAAATACGCTCCAGCGCCCGGCGCCGTTTTTCATGGCTGATATCGGCTACGTAGAATACGGTGAATTTTTCGCCTTCCACTTCTATGGGCCCGGCGGTCACTTTCAGGTCCAGCGCGTTGATCTCGCCGCCGCTCCTCGAGAGTATGCGGCATTCGTTCGTGACCGTTTCTCCCCGCTGGCTGGCCAGGATGGACAGCACGGCCCCGCAGGCGGAACATTTTTCGCTGGTGCCGCAGCCGCCGGGGCAGAAGGCGTTCACGCAGTTGACCGCCTCTCCCGGGCGCATGCCCAGCAGGTCCTCTATCCCCGCCATCCCGAGGAAATCCAGGGCAGGCCGGTTGGCGTAAATTATCTGCCTGTTCTGGTTCAGCACCAGCAGCAGGTCGGGGATGGTATGGACTATGTTGTTGAAAAGGTCGCTGTTCTCGGTCTTACGCCGCTGCGCGTTCAGGACTTCTGGGCTGCTGCGCGCGGCCGGAGCGAAATTGGCGGGCAGGCCGGGGCCGGTATTATCCATAGCTTCTCTTCGCAGCGGCTGCGCGCGGAGCCTTCAGCGCCGCGCCGGTTAATTTTCGGGAGAGATGTCGCGCCAGCTCTTGCCTGAGCGGCGGCGGGGGTTCAGCACCCACAGGTAAGCTTCGTTCTTCAGCGGCTTAAGGGCCGGAGTATCGGTCCCGATATCCTGCCCGGGAGAGATATGCACTATCAGTTTTCCGTTCTTATGGTTCTCGCAGTTGTCTCTATCGAAGTTGCATGTCATGGCCATAGCTGTCCTCGCTTCCCGACCCCGTAGTTTAATCATATTATAAATGCGGCGGCTAAGATAGGCCCAAAGGTCCCGCCCCGCCCTTGTTTTTTGGCCCAGCGGGCGCCGGGACTTTAGTCGGCTGCGGCATTTTTTTCAAGACCGACCCCGAAAGGCCAGAAATAAAAAGATAAATGCCACAGACAAAAAGCGAGCAGCGAGACGGCCGCCGAAGTCATAGCCCTGACCAGGGTCATGACCCCGGGCAGCGGACCTTTACCGCGTACCGAACCTGATTTCTTCATACTGGTTACACCCCTTTATCCTTCCGCCCGCCGCCAGTCATAATTTTGGGACGTATTTGACTTTTTGAGTTATTATTAACAATCCACTCCTGCCGGTTGCTAAATAGTAAATTAGTCAAATACGTCCCCTCCATAACACCTTTAGAACTTGGGCGTTGTGGGGCGGCAGCCGTGGAACGGGAGCCCCGTGCTCATGCCCGGGAACGGGTTGGGCTTGGACAGGAAAGACCCGTCGTTGCACTGGTAAATGCAGCTGTTGGGGGTGTCCATGGCCAGCAGACACTGCTCTTCGGCGCTCTTGGCGGTCTCCGCCTGAACCTGGCCCTTTGGCGTTATCTGGAACACGTCCAGCACCCGGTTCACCGAGTATTTATAGACGGTCG
>CAIRNJ010000027.1 GCA_903879915.1 uncultured Elusimicrobia bacterium | reverse complement strand
CCCTGTCGTTGCGGCCGTCCCAGAAATCGCCGTTGGCCATGATGCCGTCCGGGGCGCCCTCGCCCACGCGGGGCTCGCTTTCTATGACGGTGCGCACATAGGTCATAGCGCTGCCGGTCTGGTGGGAGACGTCCGTATCGTAGATCCTTATCGTGGCCGTGGCATCGCTGGAAAGCCTGTATTTAATGTTATACGGCTGCGCCGGCACCCTGGTCATGTTCCCCACGGGGGTGGGGCTGGACTGCACCATGTGGATATTGGTCACGTTCACCTGTATGGGGATCTGGTCCTGGCCGGGAAAGGCCGCGGTCTGCTCGATATCGATGCTGGTCCCCTGGTCCGTGGTCTGCCGGGTGGTGACCTTGGCGCGGTAGCCGTACAACCCGTTGGTCTTGCCGAAAAAACCGTTAAGGTTATAATACCCGTCCCAGGCCGCGCAGTGCGTCCCGAGGGATTTAGTCTTCATCCCGGCGGCGAACTCGTTGGTAGAGATAGTGCAGGTCTGGGGAAGGTTGAAGATGGACATCGTCTTGATGGGCGGCGTGCTGGCGGGGTCCAGCGGATTGGACCCCGGCCCGAACTTGAAGATCTCGAAGGTCAGGTCGTCCACGCCGAAAGAGATAGGCGCCGTGCTGACCGCGCACGTTATGCTGGCGCACAGCCCCAGGCAGGAGCCGGGATAGGTGGTCTTCGGCCGGTCGAACTGTATCAGGGACGAATCGCTCCAGAGCTGGCCGGTGAACGAGAGGTAATCGCTGACCGGGATGTCGGGGCCCGTGGAAGCGCCGGTAAGGGTGCCGGAGATGTTGCCGGTCACCGTAGGCGCGGCGGTAGGGCTCCATGACCAGGTAGGGTTCACCCCCCCGGAATTGCCTGAACAGGTAAGCGCCTGGCTGGTAACGGGCTGGTAGACCGGCACCGAAAAAGTGCCGCCAAAAACGCCCGCGCCGTAGACCATGAAGCTCCCGGTGTTGAAGGTCAGCGGGTTGCAGGAAACGCCGAAAGGAGCTCCTCCCCAGGCAGTTCCTCCCGTTGAAGTACCGGTAACAGAAGGCGCCGTGATATTGCCGGAGACCGCGCCGCTGATCAAATTATCATAGCCGGTCAAAGTGAAAGGACCGAAAGCCGCGTTGCCGTAAGTGCCGGTAAGAGTGATGTTTTCCGCAACGGTCATCTCGGCCGTCCCGTCGTTGTCCCAGTCCCATCTTAAGTTGCCCGGGACGGCGGCCCTGGAAAGGGTGCCGGAGACCGGGCCGCTGACCACGGAGGAAACGGCCGCGGTGATATCGTTGCAGTAGCTGTCGCCGCCGTTGCGGAACCAGACGCCCATCCTGGAAACGTAAAGGTTCTGCGCGGCCAGGCCGGAACAGAAATACAGCAGCAGCGCCGCCGCCGAAGCGGAGCGGGCCCAGACCGGGCGCGGCCTGCGGATAAAGTCCATAGTGTTTTTTACAATATCCATGTTACCAAAAAATTACGCCGCTGCGTCATTCAGCCGTAAAACACGCTCCGCCGCCGCTTAGTTCACGGACGGCCCGGCTCCCCCTCCGGCGGCCGTTTTCCCGGTTTCCGCGGCGCGCTGCGGGGCCAGGCCGGAATAAAGCGCTATCTTCCCGCGCCCGTGGGATTTTACCCAGTACAGCGCGTCGTCGGCCTTCTCGAGCATCGCCTCGATGGTGGCGCCGTCAGCCGGGAACGTGGAGATGCCTATGCTGAGCGTGATCTTAAGCTCGCGCGTTTTCGAGAACGGCACCGCGATGCGCAGCTCCGAAATTTCCGAGTTCAGGCGCTGCGCCAGGCGCTGGGCTTCCGCGCCGGTGGCCTGCGGCAGCAGGATCACTATCTCGTCGCCGCCGTAGCGGCACGGGAAGTCGATCTTGCGCAGGTTCGCCAGTATCACGCGCCCCACTTCCTTGAGGACCACGTCGCCTATCTGGTGGCCGTAAGTGTCGTTGACTTCCTTGAAATGGTCCACGTCGGCCCATAAAAGGGCCAGCGGCTGCTTGAAGCGCTCCGCGCGGTAGAATTCCTCCTGGAAGCGCTGGTTGAAGAAGCGCCGCAGCGGCAGCTTGGTAAGTTCGTCGTACAGCGACAGCTCCTCGACCTTGTCGAACAGGCGGGCGTTGTCCACGGCCAGCGCTATCTGGCCGCCGAAGGATTTGAGCATGGCCAGTTCCTGCGGCTCTATGCGCTGCTGGCTGAGCAGGTTGTCCACTATCAGCAGCCCGATGGTGACGCCCTGCACCGACAGCGGCATGTAGAGCACGCAGTCCTTGTAGCGCTCCATGAAAGCGCCCGAGCTGCGGCCCAGCACGATGTCCGCGAAGCGGTGCGCGCCGGCCTCCAGCGGGATCTCCTCGTAGGAGATGCTCTTTATCTGGCCGCGGATATCGGCCGACAGCTCGCCCTTGAGCTTGCGGTTCTTCTCGTCTATCAGGTACAGCCGCACGCGGTCGAAGCCGAAATAGGTCTGGATGCCGGCCAGGATATGGCGGAAACTGTCCCTGACCCGCAGCGCCGTGGCGAACACTTCGGTGAGCTCGGTGATGGCGGAAACGTTCTTGTCGTATTTGCGCGTCAGCGAAAAGAACTCGGCCTTGTAATAATCGCGCAGGAAAGACCGCAGGAAGGCGTCGGCTTTGGCCGCTTCGCCCGTGGAGAAACGGCGCCGCCGCAGGGAGCGCTCCAGCCGGATAAGGCCGGCGGTAGTGACCGAATTCTTACCGCCGGAGGGGTCGCTGGAATCGAACCTGAAAGGGAAATAGAGGAACCGCCCGGCGGGCGAGGAGGCGGTGGTCGCCTGCATGTTCTCCAGCGCCCGGGCCGCGGCCGAGCCGGGCGAGGGGCGGAAATTCTCCTCGTGCTCGAACGCCACCCCGGAAGCCTGGCGCAGCCGCAGGCGCAGCAGGCCGGTCTTCTCGTCGTATTCGTAAAAAGAGGCCCCGTCCAGCGCGAACCGGTCGGAGACGGCCTGCAGGGCGGCCTGCAGAAAAGCGTCGCGGCCTCCGTCAAAGGCCTGGCCCACCGGGATCCCGTAAATGTTCTCTGCCGTCTTTTTCATTCTTCAGTTCTTCGCGCCTCAGTACAGCGACAGCAGGTAGTCCGCCTCTCCCTGCGCCATTATCAGCTCCCGGCTGAGGTCCTCGCGGTCGTAATCCCGCCTGGCTATCTTCAGCGACAGGTTCCAGAGCGCCCGCTCGAGCAGCAGCTCCGCGGTAGGATAAGCCATGATGTTCGGCATAAGCTCCGGGGCGGAAAAGATCTTCCGGTAGGTCTCCGCCTCGCGCTCCGCCTGCAGGCACTCTTCGAAAACGCTTTTCAGGCAGGGAAAAACCCCGAAACTTTCGGCGAACGGCCGCAGATTCTCCGGCTCCATGGCCCAGGACACGAAAGCGGACGCGCCGGTAAGGTCGCCGGAGGCCGCGGAAACGGCCAGGTTGTACGCCAGCACCAGCCCGCCGCCCGCCGAGCAGCCGGGATAGGGCAGCACCTTCAGTTCTCCCGGCCCGGACTTCGCCTGGCGTGCCCCCGCTTTAGCCTGGCGGTGGCCCGGCCGCGCCGGGCGGGAGGCCTGGCCGGCCGGCTTGCGCGAGGAGATAATGAAAGCGCACTGGTCGGCCGGGCGCGGCCCGTTCTCGAACCGGTCCGGGCTGAACAGCTCTATCTTCCCGCTTACGGCCAGCTCCAGCCAGTCCTCTATGCCGCCGGCGGTCTCCTCCCGGGTAAAGGTGGCGCGGTTGAAATCGTCGGAAAAAAGCCCGCCGCGCCTGCCCCAGACCCGCGGCAGCACGTCGGCCGGGCAGACGGCCCCGGAGGAATACGGCGCGGCCAGCGCGCGGAAATTACGTTTTTTATTGCCGGACGACACCCGGTCCAGCGCGGCGCGGAAGCCCTCCCAGGAGGAGAGCTCGTCCCACGGCTCGCGGCATATCTTTTCGAGTTCGCGGGGCCGGAAAAAAAGCGCCGGCGCCTCCAGCCACCAGGGGGCGGAAAAGGCCCGGTCTTCGTCGTGCCGGCAAAGCTCTTTCAGCACGAAGTCGGGGTAGCGTTTGCGGGCCAGCGGCTCCACCTTCGGGGCCAGGTCGGCCAGCAGGCCCAGCCGCGAAAAAAGCTCTGTCCAGTTCTGCGGGATCTCGATCACATCGGCCAGCGGGTTGCGTTTGGGGTCGCGCAGGTGGGAAAAAAGGCTCTCCCACATGCTGCGCCGGCTTTTTACGGAGAAATCGGCCTCGGTCTCGGGGAAAGCCGCGGAGAACCTGGCCAGCATACTTTTGAATGCCAGGTGCTTCTTATGGTCGTAATCCGAAAGCAGCCAGATCTTCATTTTGATTTCCCGCTCTTCATCCCCTGCTTTTCCAGCCCGGCCGCGCCAGGTCGGGCGACACCCGCAGGCTGTTGACGAACTTCCCGGCCTCGAGACGGCGCAGGGCGCACAGCGCCACCATCGCCGCGTTGTCCGAACAGTAGGCCTTCTCCGAGAACCTCACTTCAAAACCTTCAAGGCCGGCAAAAGCGGCGCGCAGCGCCCCGTTGGAGGAAACCCCTCCGCCTACGGCTATGCGCCTGAGCCCCAGCGAACGCGCGGCGTCCGCGGCTTTTTTCACCAGCGTCTCCACGACCGCGGCCTGGAAAGCCCGGCAGACCAGCGCTTTCTCCCCGTCCGGGAGGCTCCGCGCGTCGCCGCCCGCCTTCTTCGCCAGGTAATAGCTTACGGCGGTCTTAAGGCCGCTGAAAGAAAAATCCCAGGTCCCCGGCATGAAGGGCCGCGGGAAATCCGGTCCTTTGCCGGAGGCGCGCCGCGCCCATTTCTCCACTTCCGGACCGCCCGGATAGCTCAGCCCCAGGAGCTTAGCCACTTTGTCGAAAGCTTCGCCGGCCGCGTCGTCCCGGGTACGGCCCATTACCCGGTAATCGCCATAGCCCCTGGCGTGCCAGATCTCGGTGTGGCCGCCGGAAACTATCAGGGCGAGCAGCGGGAATTCAAGGCGCCGCACGGCGCGGCCTTTGTCGAATTCACAGGCCAGCAGATGGCCTTCAAGGTGATTGACGCCTATCAGCGGGGCGCCGGACAGTTCGGCGGCGGCCTCGGCCGCCACGCGGCCCACCAGCAGCGCGCCCGGCAGGCCGGGCCCCCGCGAAAAAGCCACGGCGTCCACCGCGCCGCGCTTCAGCGGCAGCCGGAAGCCGGCGGCGCCGAGGGCGCCCGCCAGCACGAAAGGGATCTTTTCCAGGTGGGCCCGGCTGGCCAGTTCCGGCACTACGCCGCTGTATTTGCGGTGAAGCTTGATCTGCGAGAAGACGGTATTGGAGCGCAGGACCTGCCCCGCCATCACCGCGGCGGAAGTCTCGTCGCAAGTCGTTTCGAAAGCAAGTATTTTCATCGGCCCCCAATCGATAATCGGCGATCGCTGACCGGGGGTTCGGGAATTTTCGATTCCCGATCCTCGCTCCCCGGATCTCCCGGGTTATTTCCCCGGCTTCAGATTCCCCAGCACTTCCCGGGCCTTCAGCAGCTCAACCGCCCGGTCCAGCACCTCGTCCCTTACATCGTCCTTCTTTCTATCGGCCTCTTTGGCCGCGTGCGGCGGCGGCAGAGCGGCGTCCTTCTTGTCGCCCGCCTTTTCCTTGTCCGTCTCCTCTTTGACGGGGAAGCGTATCTCTTCGCTCTGCTGCAGGAGCTTCTTTTCCGTTTCCACCGGCACTTTCACCGCGATGTCCGGGGTGATGCCGCCGGTCTCGTTCTTAAGGTCGTGCTGTATGGATTTGCCGCTGGGGGTGTAATATTTCGCTATGGTAAGGCGCAGGGCCGATTTATCGGACAGCGGGATCATGGACTGCACGCTGGCCTTGCCGAAGGAGCGCTCGCCTATGATGACCGCCCGCTTGTTGTCCTGCATGGCGCCGGAAACTATTTCGCTGGCCGAAGCGGAATAGCGGTTGATGAGTATGACCAGGGGCATGGTCTCGTAAGGAGCGGAGCCGCCGCTGCGGAATTCCTGGTAATTCTCCGGCTTGCGGCCCTTGGTGTAGACGATCATCCGCTCCGAATTCAGGAACAGCTTGGAGATGTCCACCGCGGAGGCCAGCAGGCCGCCCGGGTTGTAGCGCAGGTCGAGCACCAGCGCCTCCATGCCCTTGCCCTTCAGCTCGGCCATGGCCTTGACCACGTTCTCGGTGGCGTGGCCGGTGAACTCTATGATCTTGATATAGCCCGTCTTGTCGTCCAGCATCTTCCACTTCACGTTCTCGGTCTTTATCAGCTCGCGGACCAGCGTAAGGTCCTTGGTTATCCATTCCCCGTTCTTCTCCTCGGGTTCGCGCGCGATGGTGATGTTAACCTTGGTACCGGGCGTGCCGCGCAGCTTCTTGATCAGCACGTCTATGACCACGTCCTTGGTATCCTCGCCCTCTATCTTGGTGATCTTGTCGCCGGGCATCATCTGCGCCCGCCAGGCGGGGGTGTTGGGAAGGGGCGTTACCACGGTCAGCCAGCCCTCGCGCATGTCTACCCTTATGCCGATGCCGCCGAATTCCCCCTCGGTGTCGCTTTTTACGCGCTCATAGACGTCCGGCTCCATGAACTGGGAATAATCGTCGAGTTCGGCCACCATGCCTTTGGCGGCGCCGTAAACCAGCTTTTGCGGGTCGATGACCTCAACGTAGCTTTCCTTGATGAGCTCCATCACGTCCACTATGATCTTCAGCTGCTGGAAAGTCTGGTCTATGGCGAAATTCACATAAGGAAAAACCGCGCCGATAACGAACGCGGAAAGCGTGACCAGCAGTATTTTTTTGATGTTTTTCATAAAAAGCAAAGCTCCATAGCCCGGAAGCCTTCAGCGGGCCTGTTCCGGGAATCATATAGTATACTTATTATAGCTAATTTGCCAGCCACTGCATGGGGTCGAGCGCCCTGTCGCCTTTTCTTATCTCGAAGTATACCGCGCCGGCCCCCGACCTTTTATCCTGGCCTACCGCCTGGGTGTCTTCCCCGGCCAGCCCCAGCGCTGATAAAGCTTCCACGCTCTGCCCTTTTACGGCGTCTATACGGCTCAGCAGCCCGTAGACGGTAAAAAAACCTTTTTCATGGTCCACGATGACCACGTTGCCGTAAGTGCGGAAAGGACCGGAATAGATGACTTTCCCGGCGAGTACGGCGCGCACCGGGGCGTCCTGCGCCGTGGCTATGCGCACGCCCTCCCTGACTATCCAGGTCTTGAGGGCCGGGACCTCTTCCCTGCCGAACCGGCTGACTATCTTGCCCTCGGCCGGCCAGGGCAGGGAGCGCCGCTCCAGCGGCAGGCCGCCGGGATCGGCATCGCTGCGGTAAGGCGCCTGTTTCTGCAGCTTCTTGACCAGCCGGGTAAGCCCCAGGGCGGCGTTCTGCAGGTTCTCCAGCTCGATGGAAAGGCGGGCCTGCTGGCCCCTGGTATGTTCCAGTTCCTCCCGCTTGGTCCTGAGCACGTTCTTATGGGCAGAACTCTGCTTGAGCAGCAGTTCCTGCCGCGCTTTAAGGTCCACGCTTTTCAGCTTCAGCGCCGTGATATCCCGGTTCACGCGCACGCTCTCGCCCTTGATGCTGGTAAGCAGCGCGCGCCTGTTAAGGATGGCGGCGCGGATAAGCATGTCCTTGGAAAGGTCCCGCGCGCCGTAATACGCGTAAAAAAAATCCTTCTGCAGGGAATACATCACCAGCTCGCCGGAAATATCGCCGTTCAGCGCCTTGCCGGCCTTCTCGAGCGACTCGTATTTCTGCTGCGCGTCGCCGGAGCGGGAGCGCGACCGCTCCAGCTGCTGCTCCAGTTCCTGGCGCCGGGACAGGTTCTGCTTCTCCTCTTTTTTCAGGCCCGCCAGCTCCGAGGTGATGCGCTCCTCGTCCGCCCGGTAAAGGTCCAGCTCCTTCTTTTTTTCCTCCAGCTGCCGCCCGATCTCTTCCAGGTTCTTCTTTTTGGCGTCGATGGGCGTCTGGGCCCCCGCGGCCAGGCAGCAAAAGAGCAGCCCCGCGGACATGACCGCCAGGGACAGGCGCGGGCCCCGGCTTTTGAGTTTATTGCTTTGCATTTTGCTGTTTACCCGGCGTTCTTCCATTGGCACAGCACCCATCCCAGCAGCGCCCCGCAGACCACCACCGCGGCCTGCCACAGCGGGTTGGGCCAGACCCAGACGGGGCTGAGATATTTTACGGGATAGACCACGGCGTAAGCGGCCAGGGCGGCGGCTACCGCCCCTCCCCCGCCCGCGAAGAACCAGTTCCTGTCGGCCGGCAGCGCCCGCGCCAGGGCGGCCGGCGTATGGCCGTGGGTCAGCACGGTGGCGGCCATCAGCATGAAGGCGAAGAAAGCCAGCGCCAGGGCGAGGCGTATGAGATGGCCGTAAAAAAGGGCGTGCATTATCGCGTAGGCTTCCAGCGGCTTATACTTCACGTCGGCCACTCCGGGGATGCGCCAGGCCGCGGAGGTCCAGGAGTTCATATCCCCAAGGACATCCTCTTTTATGGCGATCTCCCAGGTATCCGGCATGGGGTTCAGCCCGGGCACCAGCACCGAGGCCACGAGTTCGGGGTCCTCGGCTTTCAGCCTGGCCAGCCGGTCCTTGCGGCTTACGTAGGAGACCTGCGCGGTGCCGGCGATGGCGGACAAGGCCGCTTCCACTGAGCCGGGCGCCGCTTTATCTTTGTCGTCATGCACCACTATTATACGGAAATCCTCTTTGAGGATCATGGCGATCTCGCGCATCTGGGCGTGCATAAAAAGCAGCATTTCCGCCAGCAGCGCCACCGAGAAGGCCACCAGGAAAGCCACCCTGTAGCCCTTGCGGACCTTCGGGGTATTGTTGGAGTGATGTTTATGCTCTTCCATATGACCTTAATTATAACTTTTTTAGCGGAGCCGGGCTGAACCGCGCGAAATAACGGCGCCGCCGTTCTGGCGGCGGCGCGGGAACGGGCGGGACCCGGCGGCGTTACAGGGAGGAATCCTTGAATTCCACCGCGGCCACGAACGGCGACCGGGAGATCTCCCCCACCATATCCACCGGCAGGGTGCCGGTAACGTTAAAAACGCTGAATTTGGAATCGGCGGACTTATTGGGCAGCCGGAACCAGTTCTCGGTGTCGAAGTTATTGTTCTTGCCGATGGTCCGGATGAATTCGGGGACGAAAGCGTTGGGCTTGTTCTGGAAAGGGACCTTGAGCGTTATGCAGACCTTGGTCTTGAGCGGCACCCCGGCGCTTTTCTTTTCCACGCTGACCTTGGCTACGCCTTTTATTTTCAGGATCACGGACAAGCTGGCGTACGGGGCCCAGCCCAGTATCACGGTCTGTTTCGACTTGCTGAAGAAATAAGTCTTCTCTCCGGAGAACCGGAACCCGGCCTCGGTCTCCAGCCGGGACAGCAGGGCGTCGTAATTCTGCTCGGTCGGGACGACGCTGAGGAACACATATTCGCGGGCGTACTTGCCGGGGTTGGCGTCCAGCGGCCAGACGTGCGACCCCAGCGGCCCGCCTTCGCCGGCGAAAGTCACCTTGTAATAATTGAGCGGCGCGCCGGCGGGCTCGGGCCTTTCCGCGGGAGGAGAGACGGCCGGGACGGACTTAAGCCCCGGGACAGGGTTCTTCAGCGTGGGCAGCGCCGGGGCGGCCAGCGCGTCGCGAAAGTCCCCGGCGGGCTTCCTGGCGACATTGGCCGCGTCCAGGTAGCCGGCGGCGGTCTCCACGTACTCCTGGAAGACGGGATCGGAGAAAGGGTTCGTTTTCCCGGCGGCGGCGTCCTTGGCCCCGGCGGCAGGAGCGGGCGCGGAAAAAATTGCGGACAGCAGCAATATGGTAAGCAGGTTTTTTATCATATCCGATCCCTTATCTCATCCCGTAAAAACAAAAAAAGAGAAACGAAAGCTGAGCTTCCGTTTCCCCTGGTTACGCCGGGTAAGGCCCGGTGGTGGATGCTCCCCCGCCTGTTCCGGGGGATTACAAGGGCACTGCGCTGCACTCACGCCGTATCAGGGGCTATCCCTTCTACGGCTTATAGTATTATTTTATGAAACGTTTGACAATGGACAATAGAGGCTAAAGGCCCAGCCGCGGCCGGATAAACGGCCCACGCCCGTTTGGGCACATCGGCCCTCTTGACAAAAACGGGGGGGTGCTGTATAATTTATCTACCGGTAGGTAAGTTTTATATGAAACCACAAACAACCCCAAAAGTAACCAAGGGAGACAGGACCCGCCAGCGCATCCTGGAGACGGCCTCCGCGCTGATGGCCGAGCGCGGCCCCGACGGGGTCTCGATGCGCGAGATCTCCGCGAAGCTCAAGATCACCAAGCCGGTGCTGTACTACTATTTCAAAAGCAAGGAGGACCTGGTGCGGGCCGCCTTCATGGAGGGCACCAAGCATTTCCAGGAGCTCCACATGGAAATAACGAAGCCCGGCCTGTCGCTGGAGGACAAGCTGGAGCGCATTTTCGCCAACCACCTGGATTTCATCAAGCGCTACCCGGACATGCCCAAATGCGCGCTGAAGATAATGGCCTCGCCCGAGACCAGCGTGCTCAGCGCCATGGCCGGGGAGCTCAAGGCCCGCAACCGCAAGGAGCTGCGCCTGATGCTGGACAAAGACAAACTCCCGCCCCACGCCGCCGAAAGCGTCATACACATGGTCAGCGCCGTCATAGGCTATTTCATGATAGAGGCCCGCGAGCGCGGCGCCGAGGCGCTGGACAAGCAGCTGCCCGCCCGGCTGGCCCGCCTTATCAGCGCCGGCGCCAGGCACCTGAAGATAGCTCTGGTAATACTGCTGCTCTCCCCCCTGCTGGCCTCGGCCGGCGCCGTGGACCTCAGCGTGGACGGGGCGGTGGACCTCGCCATGAAGAACAATACCTCCGTGGCCAACGCCGAGCGCGGCCGGCTTATATATAAGGAGAAGATCCGGGAATACTGGGGCGGGGTCTACCCGCAGCTGAGCGCCAGCGCCCAGTACACCAGGAACATAGAAAAATCCGCCATCTTCTTCGGCGGCAAAAAGATGGAACTGGGCTCGGACAACGCCTACGCGGCCTCGCTGGACCTCAACCAGGTGCTGTGGGCGGGCGGCAAGGTGCGCACCGGCATCAATATGGCCGGCATCTATTCCGACTCCAGCACTGAACAGTTGCGCTCGGCGCAGAACGCGGTGAAGAAAGCCGTCACGCAGCTTTATTATTCGGTGCTGCTCACCAAGACCATGGCGGACATACAGAAGGAGACGCTGGAACTTTCGAAGCAGCACCTGGCCACCATCGAAGCCCAGTACAAGCAGGGCCTGGCCAGCGACCTGGCCGTGCTGCGGCAGAAGGTGGAGGTTTCCAACAACGAGCCGGCCGTCACGCAGACCCTGAACTATTATGAGGAGGGCCTGCTGGAGCTGAAGAACCTGCTGGGCCTGGAACCGGACGCCGAGGTGGCGCTTTCAGGCAGCATGAGCTGCGCGGCGCCTTCGGCCTCCGGCCTGGAGGGATTGTACGCCCGCGCCATGGCCGCCCGCCCGGAATACAGGCTGGCCGGACTGCAGAAGAAACTGGCGTTGGAGAACATTACCCTGGAGCGCGCCGGGCATTACCCTTACCTGGCCGCTTTCGCCTCGAGGCAGTTCCAGGGACAGACCAACGGCACGGTGCCGGACAGCACGCAGCGCAGCCTGAGCCTTACGGCGGGCATGCGGCTCAGCCTTCCGCTGTATTCGGGCGGGGCCGTGGGTTCCAAGGTCAAACAGGCCGGGCTTCAGCTGGATATAGCCGGCGAGAACCTGAAGAACACCGGGCGCGAGCTTAAAATAGCCGTAAAAAAAGCCTGGCTGGAGCAGAACGAGGCCGCGCAAAGGCTGGGTTCGCAGACCACCGCGGTGGAGACGGCAAGGAAAGCTTTGACCGCCACCGAGACGCGCTTCCGCAACGGGCTGGCCGGCCAGCTCGACCTCAACGACGCCACGCTGGCGCTGAACAGGGCGCAGACGCTTTACACCCAGGCCCAGCACGACACCTGCTCGGCCGAAGCCCAGATGAAGTGGGCGATGGGGGAATAAGGACGGGGTATCGGGAATATAGGATCGGAGCAGGAATTAATTTATGAAAAAAATCAAAACACAGCTGATCATCTTAACGGTAGCCGCGGCGGCGCTGGCGGCCGGATGCAGGAACAAAGAAGTGGAGGCGTTCAACAGCATCGAGAAAGACCGCTTCCTGGTAAAAACGGAGAAGGCGCAGGTGCGCGACCTGGAAGAGTACATCCTGCTCACCGGCTCCGTGAAGGCCCTGGACGAGGCCACGCTTTTCCCCAGGATCTCCGGGAAGCTCCTGAGGAACATCCTTAAAGAAGGCGACCCGGTCAGGAAAGACGAGGCGGTGGCGCTGGTGGAGCGCGACGAAGTGGGCACGGTCTACGAACCCGCCCCGGTGCCGTCCACCCTCACCGGCGTGATAGGCCGCATCTACCAGGATACCGGGGCCAGCGTGAACCCGGCTACCCCCATAGCGCTGGTGGTCAACCAGGCGCAGGTGCGCGTAGCCGTGGACGTGCCCGAGAAATACAGCGGAAAAGTTTTCCAGGGCCAGCGCGCCGCCATAAAAGTGGACGCCTTCCCCGACCGCCGCTTCAACGGCAAAGTTTACCGGGTGAGCCCCGTGGTGGATTCGCGCTCGCGCAACACCATGGTGGAAGTGCTGGTGGACAACGCCGACGGGCGGCTTAAATCGGGCATGTTCGCAGAGGCGCGGCTGATAGTGGCCTCGCGCGGCGCGGCGCTGTCGGTGCCGGCCGGCGCGGTGGTCAGCGAAGACGGCGCTAATTTCGTGTTCGTGCCCGCGGCGGGCGGGCTGGCCGCCAGACTGCCGGTGACCACCGGCATAAAGACCAGCGAGTTCGTCCAGATCAGCGGCTTAACGGACGGGGCGGACGTGATAACCTTCGGCCTGTACGGCCTCAAGGACGGCAGCAAGATAAAAGTGCAGCAATAACAAGTCGGGAGTCGAGGGTCGGGAGCCAGGAAAAATACTATTTCGGCCGCAAGCTCCTCTCCAATGACGCCCGGCTCCTGACTCCCGACCCCCGATTCTTTGAAATGATAATTTTATGAAAATAACCGAAATTTCCATCAGCAAGCCGATCTTCACCACGATGATGATAGTCACCCTCGTGGTGCTGGGGGCCGCCGCGTACCTGCGCCTGGGCATAGACCTGATGCCCAACGTGGAATTCCCTTTCGTGATGATCCAGACCACGCTGCGCGGGGCCGGCCCCGAGGAAATAGAGTCCTCCGTGACCAAGCCCCTCGAGGAGGCCGTCAACACCATCTCCGGCATCGAGGACATCACCTCCACCAGCTACGAAGGCATGTCGGTGCTGCTGATCAAGTTCGCGCTGGAGAAGAACGGCGACGTGGCCGCGCAGGAAGTGCGCGACAAGGTGAACTCCGCGCTGAGCCAGCTGCCGCAGGGCACCAACCCGCCGGTGATAGGCAAGTTCGACATCGGCGCCGCGGCCGTGCTCAACGTGGTGGTGTACGGCAACCGGGACCTGATAGACCTGACGCAGATAGCCAAGAAAAAGATCAAGGAGAACATTGAGACCGTCAGCGGCGTGGGCGCCGTGGACATAGTGGGCGGCCGCGAGCGCGAGATACACCTGGTGGTGAACCCGCTGAAGCTTTCCGCCATGAACCTGTCCATCAAGCAGGTGAAGGACGCCATCACCCAGCAGAACATAGAGATCCCCGGCGGCAAGGTGGAGCAGAAGGAAAAAGAGTTCGTGCTGCGGACGCTCGGCCGCATAAAGGAAGTAAAGGATTTCAACGACATCGTCATCGCCAATATCAACGGCGCCCAGGTGCGCGTTGCCGACATCGGCCGCGTGGAGGACACCGGCGAACGCATGGCCACGGCCTCCTTCTACAACGGCCGCCCGTCGGTAACGCTGGTGGTGAAAAAACAGTCCGGCACCAACACCGTGGCCGTGGTAAAGAACATCAAGGCGCGCGTCGAGGAGTTCCAGGCCTCCCTGCCGCCCGGCGTGGAGACCACGATCATCGGCGACCAGTCCATCTTCATCAAGGAATCGGTCAACACCGTGACCGAGCACCTGGTGCTGGGCGCGCTGTTCGCCGCGCTGATGGTGCTGGTCTTCCTGGGCGATTTCCGCTCCACCATCATCTCGTCGCTGGCCATCCCCACGTCGCTGATCGGCACGCTGATCTTCATGCAGGCCGCCGGCTTCACCATCAACACCATGACGCTGCTGGGCCTGACCATAGCCGTAGGCATAGTGGTGGACGACGCCATCGTGATGCTCGAGAACATCTACCGCCACATGGAGGAGCATAAGATGAGCCCGCTCAAAGCGGCGCTGGACGGCTCGCGCGAGATAGGCTTCGCCGTGCTGGCCATGTCGGCGGCGCTGCTCGTGATCTTCATCCCGCTGGCGTACATGGGCGGCATCATAGGCCGCTTCCTCAAAAGCTACGGCCTCACCATCGCCTTCGCTGTGGCCATCAGCGTGTTCGTGGCGCTGACGCTGACGCCGATGCTCTGCTCGCTGTTCCTGAAGATAAAGCCGGACGAGAAGACCCGGCTGGAGAGGTTCACCGACCACATCAACGAGTGGCTGTCGGCGCGCTACATAAAAATGCTCGAGTGGGCCCTGGCCCGCCGCCGGCAGATGGTAATTTACGCGGTTCTCATCATGATCTCCATGATCCCGCTGTTCATGTTCCTCGGCAAGGATTTTATGCCGGCCGACGACACCGGCCTGTACCAGATAAATATCACCGCGCCGGAAGGCACGAGCCTGGCAATGATGAAGGGGATCTTCGCGCAGGTGGAGACGGAAACGCGCCAGCTGCCCTACGTGAAAAGCATCCTCTCCTCCATAGGCACCGGCACCGGCGGCCACTTCGGCGCGTCGGCCGCCAACGAGGGCTATGTGCTGGTGGAGCTGGCTGACCTCAAGGACCGCAGCCTCCCCCTGCAGAAACTGGTGCTGGGCTCGCGCGAAATGATGAGCAAGTACAAAGGCCTGCGCGTATCGGTGGCGCCCTCGGGCGGCTTCGGCGGCGGCGACTCCGAGCTGATGTACAACATCTCCGGCCCCGACCTGCTCAAGCTGGAGGAATATTCCTCCGCCGTGGCCGCAAAGCTGCGCACCGTAAAGGGCGCGGTGGACGTGGACACGAGCTTTTCCTACGCGAAGCCCGAGTACCGCGTGGAGATAGACCGCAGCCGCGCGCATGACCTGGGCGTGAAAGTGGAGGACATAGCCACCTCGCTCAGGACGCTGGTGGGCGGCGAAGAGGACATCACCAAGTTCAAGGACGGCGACGAGCTGTACCAGGTGCGGCTGCGCGCCGAGGAGGAATTCCGGGACCGGAAGGAAGCCATCGAGGCGCTGATGGTCCCCGCCTCGGGCGGGCGCGTGACGCGCCTGGACAGCATAGCGAACGTGATAGAAGGCGTGGGCCCCACGCAGATAGCGCGCTTCAACCGGCAGCGCAACGTGCAGGTGAAGGCCAACACCGACGGCATCCCTACCGGCACGCTGATCAAAGAAGCCGACAAGGCTTTCAAAGAGCTGAAGGCCCCGGCGGAATACAAAGCCGGCGTGACAGGCCGCGCCAAAGAGCTGGGGAACATGCTCAAGGAGTTCTTCATCGCCTTCGTGCTGGCCTTCATCTTCATCTACATCGTGCTGGCCAGCCAGTTCGAGAGCTTCGTGTATCCCGTCTCCATCATGATAGTGCTGCCGCTGACCATCCCGTTCGCCATCATCTCGCTGTTCATCACGGGGCAGAACCTGACGCTGTTCTCCATCATGGGCATGTTCATGCTGTTCGGCATCGTCACGAAGAACTCCATCCTGCAGGTGGACTACACCAACACCCTGCGGGCCAAGGGCCTGCCGCGCCACCAGGCGATGCTGGAGGCCAACAAAACCCGGCTGCGCCCGATCCTGATGACCACGCTGACGCTGATAGCCGGCATGATCCCGACCGCGCTGGGCACCGGCGCCGGCTCCGGCACGCGCCGCACCATGGCGCTGGTCATCATAGGCGGCCAGACGCTGTCTCTGCTGATCACGCTGCTGATGACCCCGGTAACCTACTCGCTGATGGACGACGTGGAGATCTGGTTCAGGAAGAAATACATGGGCAAGGCGGAAACCGCCGCCTGAGCGCCCGCAGCCAAAGCAAATAAGCCCCGGCGCAGGTAGATCTGCGCCGGGGCTTATTTTTACCTCGTTTTCAGAACCTGTCTAGTTCCAGCTTATTTTCTCGAACTTCGGCGCCAGGCGCTGCCAGGCGGCCGCGTTCACGGCCTCGGCCGGCGCGGCGCCGCCCTTGGCGTTATAATAAGCGATGGTGCTCATCGCGAAGCTGATGCTGTTCTTCATCTCGGAATAGGCTATCCTGAAGAAGCCGTTCTCGCCCCAGCCGGGGGTCCAGCTGTTCTTGACGATAAAGTACTTCTCCGCGTCGTTATAGCCTACCAGCAGCACGGCGTGGCCGCCCAGCTTTTTGCCGGTGGTGTAGGAATAAATGCCCGTCTTGTAATGCATGAAGTCCTCGTACACCCACATGGCGGTGGGCAGCGGGCCGTACTTCACCAGCGCGGTCTTAAGCGCATCCACCGACTGGGAAACGGAGCCCCAGCCCGTTACTTTATAGGCGGCAGTCTGCCAGCCGGGCGCCGCCGCGGAGCAGGTGCCGTCGGTGCCGGTATAGGCGTACGCGGTTTCCAGGGGCAGCCCGGTGGACTTCAGGAAAGAGGCCGTAAGGCGGCCGCCTTTGCAGGAGCCCGCGCCGCTGCAGGAGACCATCACCTGCTCGGAAAGGTCCAGGTCTGCGCCCGGCGTACCCTTCTGGCGCAGCACGTAGGATTCCAGGCCGCCGGTCATGGCGAAGGCCCAGCAGGAGCCGCATTTTTTCTGGTCGCGCGCGGCGGTGACGTAATTGCCGTTGGCGTCGCGCCAGTCCAGGGCCGAAGGCACCGCGGCCACGTCGCCCAGCGGGGCGGGCTCCGCGTTCATCGGCTCGTAGTCGAAACCCACCAGGTACTGCCAGTCCGCGCGGCTAAGGCCGGAAATGGCGGTCTCGCCGGCCGTCCACTTCGCGCCTTTCTCGGCTATGGCTTTCTGCACCTTGGCTATCTGGTCCCTGGTATCACCGGCAAGGTCCTGCTGACTGAAGGCCGGGCCGGCCGCCAGCAGCAACGCCGCGAACAACAGACTTTTCATTTTACTCATTAAGTTTCCTCCGTAAGTTATAACAGTCTCAAATCCTTTCACCGCTCAGTGAATATCTTATTAGTAATGCCCGGGCCGCGCATGAGCCAAAGGCCCTGACCGGGGGGACGGTCGGCTTACGTCGGCGGAGCGCACCGCGGCGGCATAATGGTGATACGCCGGGTCATTACTCCCGACGTGAGAAGAGCGGCGCCAGGGCCGCGTTATTTTACGGAAGGGACTACGCCGGCTTTAATTCCCGGCCGCGGCCGCGAAGCAGTTCGCCGGAAATTACCGGCGCCAGGATATATTTTTCGCAGGTTGTCTGAAGGGTTCTCAGGTAGAGCCGGAAATCGAAGACATAAGCGAAATGCCAGGTCTTGGGGTTCTTAAGCAGGAACAGGTCGAGCAGCGCGGCCTCACGCAGCGAATGGTCCGCCTGAGCGGCGAGCCTTACGCGCATCTCCACCGGGATGGTCCAATCGTCGGCTATCAGGTTCTGGTCGGCGGCCTTTATCAGGTTGGAAAAATAATCGTTCCTGGCCCAGACGTTCAGCCAATGGCCGGTGTTCTTCGGCTTGGCCACGTAAGTCTGCAGCTGGCCGGCGTTTATCTCCAGCTTCATGAAGATGCCCATCCACCAGCTGCCGGGCACCAGCGGAGAGCCCATGGTGATCAGTTTATCTATGCGCACCCCGGGGCTCGAGACCGCCAGCCTGTTCAGGGCCGTATGCGCCAGCACCGTTCCCCAGCTGTGCGCCACAAGGTAAACCGGGCGCCCGTCGGCCCTGACGGCGGCGAAGATCCTTCTTATCTCGCTTTCCAGCAGCGCGACCGCGGCCACGCTGTCCTCGGGGTCGCGCGACCAGCGCACCGGCATTATCTCGAATTCCTCCCCGGGCAGGATCCTGGCCAGGTTGGCGTCCAGGTAATCGTCGGGGTACTTAGTATCTTCCCCGCCCGCAGCGGCGGCTTCGCCGACGCTTTCCATCGCGGCCGAGAACAGGTTCTCGTCGGGCTGCGCGCCCGGCTTATAATGCTCCGCTATCTCCCTGATACGGGCGCGCTGCAGCTTGCCGAAGCCTATTTTGGTGAAATTCACGCCGACTATGGAAATGACCACGGCTTTTTTCGCGGCCTGCGGTACCGGCGGGGCCGGCGGCGGCACGGGCACGGCGGCTGCGGCGGGGCAACCCGCGCCGTCGAAACAGGCGCCGTTCAGGACGGACGAGGCGGCGGCATCCGCCCCGGAACAGAAAGCCGCTAAAAGCAGGAAGGAAAATAGTTTACGGAACATGCTTCAACGATATTACATATCTTTACGTTCCGGAATCAAATAGGGAAAGCAAAGCGCCCTCCGCAGGGAGGGCGCCAGGCGGCAGCGATCTCGGCTTCAGCTGCCCGCCCCGGCAAGGCGCGGCTTGTGGCCGGACAGCCCGTAATAGGCTATGTACAGGTAGCAGAGCAGCGGCAGTATGAACGCGTGGTGTATGCCTATGGAGTCGGCCAGGAAGCCCTGCAGCACGGGGATTATGGCGCCGCCCACTATGGCCATGCACATTATGCCGGAGCCCTTGCCGGTATGCGAGCCCAGGCCGGCTATGCCCAGCGAGAAGATGGTCGGGAACATTATGGAGTTGAACAGGCCGATCAGCAGTATGGACCACATGGCCACGCCGCCGGTGGTCAGCATGGTGACGGCGGTAAGGAAGGCGGTGGCGAAGCCGTTGAAAGCCAGCAGCTTGCCGGGGTTAACCTTGCGCTGGATGCCGGAGCCGATGAAACGGCCCACCATGGCCCCGCCCCAGTAGAACGAGACGTACTTGGCGGCCACGGATTCCGGCAGCCCGCCGACGAACGACTGGCCCAGGTAATTCACGAGGAAGCTGCCTATGGCGACCTCGGCACCGACGTACAGGAAAATGCCCAGCGCGCCCAGCTTCAGGTGCCTGTAGCCCCAGGCGCTGCCGGGGTCGTATTCCTCTTTGCCGGATTCGGGGTCGGTGGTGCCGGCCTCTATCTGCGGCAGCTTTATCACGGCGAACACGGCGGCTATCAGGAACAGCACTACGGCCAGCCACAGGTAAGGCGTCTGCACCGAACCGGCCTCGGCGGCCTGGTAGGCGGCCAGCTCGGCCGGCGGCAGCGCGGAGATGTCCCCCGCCGATTTAACGGCCACGGCCAGGATGAAGATGGAGCCGAGATAGGGCGCGATGGTGGTGCCCAGAGAGTTGAAGGCCTGGGTCAGGTTCAGGCGGCTCGAAGCGGTGGCCGGGCTGCCCAGTATGGTAACGTAGGGGTTGGCCGCCACCTGCAGCAGGGTTATGCCGGAAGCGAGCACGAAGAAAGCGGTGAGGAACAGCGGGTATGAGCGCATGGACGCCGCCGGGTAGAAGATAAGGCAGCCCGCTCCGGCTATGGCCAGCCCGGCGCAGATGCCTTTCTTATAGCCTATCTTCTCGATGATCGAGCCGGACGGCAGCGACATTATGAAGTAGGCCATGAAGAAACAGAACTGTATCAGCATCGACTGCGCGTAGTTCAGCGTGAACACGGCTTTCAGGTGCGGTATCAGGATATCGTTCAGGCAGGTGATGAAACCCCACATGAAGAACAGCGAGGTGAGCACCGACAGCGCGAACGAATAATCCGCGCCCGGCTCCGTAGTGGTCTTTTGCGCCCCTGTAACTGGAATTGATGCCATAGAGTTCTCCGTTCGGTCCCGGCTGGTTCATTTCAACTGCGTTTATGATACAAAAAATACCGGCGCGCGGTATCGGCCGAGAATTATCCAATGCAACATGAGGCTGAAATAATATGCGTTTCTAACGCAACATGAGGCTGAAATCGTTTCGGCCTTGAAAAAACGCCGGATTCCGTTCATAATCTGTAACCATGACATTAGATATGAACGATTCCGAGGTGGTAACGCTGGATCAGGTTGAGAAATTTCTGAAAGCCTCGGAAGGCTGGAAATTCAAGGGGTTGGACCGCGAGGGAAAGTATAAATGGTTGCAGAAGGCCATAAAGCGCTTTGAGTATCACGAGCGTAGGAAAAAAGAAAAAGGTCTGTTGCGCCAGTATATGATGTTGATCACCGGTTTTTCAAAGGCGCAACTGGAGCGCTTGATAAAGCAGCAACTGAGTACCGGCGATATAAAGACGGCCTGGGGGCTGCATAATAAATTCCTGGTAATTTACACAAAGGAGGATATAGAGCTGCTGGCGGAAACAGACAATCTTCATGAGCGCCTGGCAGGTCCGGCAACGAAGAATATCCTGGAACGCGAACTTAAATTCGGCGATATCCGCTATAAACGCATTAGTGGCATATCCGTTTCGCACATATACAACCTGCGGGAAACGCCCGCGTACAGATTTAAAGCGCTGACAGTATCAAGGACAAAATCGGTGCAGGTCGCCATAGGAAAAAGAGGTAAGCCCAATCCAAAAGGAAAGCCGGGGCATTTACGGGTGGATACCGTGCATCAGGGCGACCTCGACGGCGTAAAGGGCGTTTACCATATCAACATGGTTGACGAGGTTACCCAGTGGCAGATTGTCGCGTGCGTGGAGGCGATAAGTGAGGCTTGGTTGGAGGATGTGCTTGAGGCGGCCATATTGATGTTCCCGTTTCTTATCCGGGGGTTCCATTCGGATAACGGCGGGGAATTTATCAACAAGCAGGTTGCCGGGATGCTGGGCGAGCTTCTAATAAAACAAAGCAAATCCAGGTCGGGGCGGACCAACGACAACGCGTTGGTCGAAGGTAAGAACGGGAGCGTCATCCGCAAGCACATGGGGCACTGGCACATAGAGCGGCGACACGCCGACGGGATACATAGGTTTTACATGGAATACTTCAACATCTATCTGAACTACCACCGGCCGTGCGGGTTCGCGACGGTCACCGTCGATGCGAAAGGTAAGCGGCACCGGACATATGAAACGTACCAGACGCCCTATCAGGCGTTCAGGGCACTGAAGAAGCCTGAGCAGTATCTGCGTGAAGGCGTGACACTTGAGGGACTGGAAAAGACTGCCAAAGCACATAGTGCCAACGGGTTCGCAAAGCTGATGCAGACTGCGAAGTATAAATTGTTCAGAGAAGTACTACCAAAAGGCGCACAAACATTCAAAAATGGAGGCTTGGCCAAAAGATTTGCAACGGAGCACCAACAAGCTATTTCAGCCTCATGTTAGGATTAGAAAATGCT
>CAIRNJ010000026.1 GCA_903879915.1 uncultured Elusimicrobia bacterium | reverse complement strand
GGGGACGGCCGCCTGGATTACCTCTGCTCGGCGAAGTTCCGGGAAAAAATGAAAGACTATACCGTCCGCACCCTGCCCCGCGACATGGACATGTTCCATTTCAACTACAACGCGAAAGAGAACGCCCTGAAAATAACCTGGCGAACGGACATGGATTGAACGGGATCTGCTTTCTGCCAGGCCGCAGAACCCTCTCCCTTGTGGCCCGGGTTGACATGTCAAGGGTTCGCTGGTATACTTTATTTGCGATATTCCGAAAGGAGCTTATGAGCGGCAAACATGTGTTCCTATACGCGGCGCTGGCTTTCTGCCTTCCGCTTTCCGCCATGGCCTCGGAGCCCGGCAGTTTTTGTACTATGGACCAGGCCGTGGGCCAGATGATCTCGGCCGCCGGCATCAATACCGGGGCCATATACAAGGATATGGGCGGGGCGCGCAGCCTGCAGGGCATAAATTCCGTCGTGCGCGATTTCGCGGCCGGCCTGGTAAAGGAAAAGCTCAGATCCGGCCACGGGGACAAGCTGGAGATAACCTGGAAGGATATATACGACCTGCGCGGCACCATGAGCGCCTGGGTCTGCGATAACGGCTGCCGTTTTTACTGCGTTGCCAGCTTTATAGACGCGATAGGCTCCGGCATGACCGGCACTACTATCGGCAGGGGGCTGACCAATGCCGGCCTGGTGCTGGCCGGCCCTCCCGGCTTCGTCATGATGGGGGGCATGTCGGTGACGCAGAAAAGTTTCCAGTGCAATCCCAGCGTGGTAGCCATGGCGCTGGAATCAGGCGAGACCGTTGTCGGGATGCTGCCTTGGTGCAAGGCGCCCGGGGCCAAGGCGCTCTGCGCGCGCGCCGGCGATCTTGCCGGCAAAACGGTAGTCAGGGTAATGGCTAGATACGGCGGCCAGGAGTACGCGATAGGCGTGGCCAGGGCGCTTTCCCCCAGGAGCAATGAATTCGTGGAAGTGACGATAGAATATCTTGCCCATAAGGCCAAAGAAGGCGTACTTAAGCCGGTTACGCACAAGGTGGAGTCCCGCATAATGTCCGGCTTAGGCAAGAGCGACCCCGTACAGGACGCCAGTCCTCCCGCGGGCGTCCCCATAGGCGACGGGTTGTATTATAACGATCCGTCTCAGTACATGCAGTGAGGCGCGCTGAGCGCGGCCGCCGGCGTTATATGAACACGCCTGCGGCCCGCCGGGTTAAGACTGCCAGCCGGCCCCGAAAGGGGACTTACACGAATTAATAGAACCCGCCCTAGCCAACGACTGAAATAAGCACTCCCAAAGATTTTGTGACGCCAGGCTGTAGCGGTCAGAGCATGGTTGCCAGGTATATGCAGCAGTAGAAGAACGGGAAATTCAGCAGGGAGACCGCTATGTAAGGGGTGGCGCTTACCGGTCCTTCCTCCCTGACGCGGCGGAAGTAGCGCCGCCATTGCCTGAAAGTAATGTATAGGGCTATGAGGCCGGCCAGGACCGTTAGGGGAATGCCCAGGAACATCACCATGCCTATGATCCCGGCGCCTTCGGCGCGGTATTGAGTCATCAAATGGGCGCCCCAGAAATTGGCTATGGCCGGGGCCTGGAACAACAGTATGAAAGGCCACAGCGGCCACTCATGCCTGTCTTCCGGGATCGCTATGTTTGGCTGCCGGGCTTTGTCCATATACAAAAACTGTTCTAATCGATCCGGCCGATGAGGCGCAGGAGGCCGTCGAGGATGGTCAAAGGATGGGGGGGGCAGCCGGGGATATAGAGGTCCACCGGAATATCCCTGGGAATGCCCACGCACTCCTCGTGCCCGGCATAAGGCCCGCCGGCTATGGCGCAGGCGCCGCAGGCTATGACAACTTTCGGCCCCGGCACCGCGTCGTAGGTCTTGCGCAGGGCCAGTTCCATGTTCTTCGTAACAGGACCGGTAATCAGTATGCCGTCGGCGTGCCGCGGAGAAGCCACGAACTGCACCCCGAAACGTCCCATGTCCCAAGCCAGCGTGCCCAACACGTTACAGTCGGCCTCGCAGGCCCCGCAGCCGCCCGCGCTCACCTGGCGCAACTTAAAAGAACGGCCTAAAATTCTTCGGATATCCGCCGCCACGGGCGCGGCCCGCTTGAAGGCCCCAACACCCACCACCAGGTCCTGCCGGGCGCTGGCGCAAAGCTTGTACTCCCTGGTGAACTCCACGGCCTCCGGAAAGGCCTGCGCGCAGGCTCCGCAGAAAACGCAGCGCCCCAGGTCCAGCCCGCCGCCTGCTCCCGGCGTAATCGCGGCGTAAGGGCAGGCCGCGGCCGCTTTTTCGTCGAGCTGCTTAACCAGGGGCAGGCCCAGCCCGCGCGGGGGAAGAGCAAGGCCGGGCGCCGGGAACTCCATGGTCCGGTAGCCCTGTTTGAACCGCGCTATAATTTCTTTGAACATAGGTTTACAGGTCGTGCCCGCAGTACGACAGGTTGAAACTTTTATTGCACAGCGGGAAATCCGAGATCTCGCCGTTCCTGAGCGCCATGGCCAGCCCCACCCAGTTGCGGAAGGAGGGGTCCACCACCTTGTAATAACGGAAGCGCCCGGCGTCGTCGGTGACCGCCGCGTGGCAGATCTGCCCGCGCCAGCCCTCGATGAGCGACATGGCTGCGCTGCCGGGCCTGAGCGGCCCGCATTCCGCCGCCACGGGACCTCCGGGCAGCGCGTCCAGCCAGGCGTCAACTAGCTGCGCCGATTTCTGCATCTCGGCCCAGCGCACGTAGGCGCGCGCGTACACGTCGCCCCTGCCCGAAGCGGACAGCGTAAAATCATGATAGGGCCCGAAGGGGAAATTCCTGCGGGTATCCAGCGGAATGCCGCAGGCCCGCGCTACCGGCCCCACCAGCCCGAGCCCGCGCGCGGCGTCGGCCAGCAGCAGCCCGGTGGCGTCGAAACGGTCCACCACCGAATTGGTCTCCCACAGCAGCGCCACGGCGTTCTCGGCGTCCCTGAAAGCGGCGTCCAGGCGCGCCTTAAGCTCCTTAGCCAGCGCGGCGTCCAGGTCGAAGTTCACCCCGCCGGGCCTGAACATGTTCCGGCCGAAGCGGTTGCCGCAGATCAGCGCGGTCATATTCAGGAAATCGCCGCGCAGGCGGCCGCAGAAAGAGGCCGTAGGCAGGTAGGCCACGTCGCCGGAGAGCGCGCCCAGGTCGCCGGTGTGGTTGGCCAGCCGCTCCAGCTCCAGCATTATGGCGCGCAGCACCTGCGCCCTGGCAGGAACGGCCGCGCCGCACAGCGTTTCGATGGTTTCGCAGTAAGCCCAGGCGTGGCCAGCCGTAGTGTCGCCGGCCAGCGTTTCCGCGTAATGTATGCCGCGCGCGTCGGGCCCGGCGGCCAGGCGGCGCTCCACGCCGCGGTGCTGGTAGCCTAGCGCTATTTCCAGCTGGAAAACCTTCTCGCCGTAGCACTGGAAGCGGAAATGGCCCGGCTCGATCACGCCGGCGTGCACTGGCCCCACGGCCACTTCATGCACCTCGCTGCCGTGCACCCGGAAGAACTCCGCCACGCCGGGCCGGGCGGCCGCGCCGGTGAACCGCACCGGCTTCAGCCACGGATGCCCCTCGGGCTTAAGCCCGGTCAGTTCGTAAATTTCGCGCTCGAACAGATGCAGCTGCGGCAGCTCCGGGGTGAGGGAGGGGAACGAGCCGGCCGCGGCCGTGGAAAGGAATTCAAGCCGCCCTTCCAGGTCGAAAGCTATGGCCATCACCAGCCGGAAAGCGCCGGCCTCGGGCATGGCGAAGAAGACGGCCGCCCGCCCGCCGGAGCGGAGCTTGCCGGTAACTGTCCTCGTGAACTCCTCCATGGGCAGGAAGGGGATATTCTCCAGGGGCACCAAGGGGATGCTCACGGGCCCCTCCTTATAAGGACCTGCGCGCCGCCGATCAGCGTGTCGAGCCAGGCGGGCACGTACAGCCCCAGCGCCAGCACGCAGCAGAAGAAGACGCAGGCGGGCGCTACCATGCCGCGCGATTCGTAGAACGGTTTTTCATCCGGCCCCGGGACATGGGCGCCGAAGGCCATGTTTATAAAGATACGCGCCATCCCGGCGAAAACTATGCCCAGAAAAAGCAGGTACACGCCGGCTACCAGGTATTTCCCGGAGGCCACGGCCTCTTTCAGAATAAGGAACTTTCCCAGGAAGATGCCGGAGGGGGGCGTGCCGGTTATAAGGAAAAAGCCGGCCAGCCACAGCGCCGCCGTGCGTGGCGCGCGGCCGAGCAGGCCTTTTACGTCGGAGATGCGCTTGGTCCTGTACGCCGCCAGTATCAGGCCCGACGTGAAGAAAAGCCCGGCCTTGGCCAGCGAATGGCCCACGGCGCCCAGCAGCGCGCCGTACACCGCGCGGCCGCCCAGGCCCGCGCCCAGCGCCAGGATGCCCATGTGCTCGATGCTGGAATAAGCGAGCATGCGCTTATAATCCCGCTGGCCCAGGATGAACAGCCCCGCGGTGATCAGCGACAGCAGGCCGAAAAGAACAAGTATGCCGCCGGAGAAATCGGCCAGGCCGGCGCCGGCACAGATCTGCACGGCGCGCAGGATGCCCAGGAAAGCGCAGTTGAGCAGCGCGCCGCTGAGCAGGGCGGACACCACCGCGGGGGCTTCGCTGTGCGCGTCGGGCAGCCAGGTATGGAACGGGGCCAGGCCCATCTTGGTGCCGTAGCCGACGAACAGGAACAGGAACGCGGCTTTGAGCAGCGGACGGTCCAGCTGAGCCGCGCCGCCCAGCAGCGCGTCCAGGTTAAGGCCGAAGCCGGTGCGCAGCCCGGCCGCGCCCAGGAACAGGTTGCCCATCAGGGCCAGCGCTATGCCCACCGAGCAGATAAGCAGGTATTTCCAGGTGGCCTCCAGCGAACGCTTGTGCCGGTGGAAATAGATCAGCGGGGCGCTGAGCAGCGTGGTGGCCTCCACCGCCGCCCAGAGTATGCCCAGGTGGCGGCTGGCCGTCACCGCCGTCATGGCCGAAAGGAAAAGCAGCAGGCAGCCCGTGAACACGGCTTCGGGCGCGTTGTTAAAAATAAACCCGTCGTCGGCGTCCTCGCCTGGGTCGCGCTTTTCCAGCGCCAGGTAGCGCACGGAGTAAACGGAGGCCCCGAGGAACAGCACCGAGGTGACGCCCAGGAACAGCAGGCCCAGCTCGTCGAAACCGAACCACTCGCCGGCGGCGGCCCAGGGGATGCCCAGGGCGGGGTTCAGCCTGGCCGCGAACAGCGCGGCGGTGAGCGCGAGGTGCCCGGCCGCTGCGGCCAGCAGCAGCCTGCGGCGCGCGGGGTCGCCCTTGATGATGAAGGACGCCAGGCCGGCGAGCAGCGGCAGCGTAAGCAGCGCCGTTATCATATGTTGCCGCCCTCTTCCGACTGATGCCAGTCGGTCAGCTCGTCCATCTGGTCCGTATCGATGTGGTCGAACTCCCGGCTGATGTGGAAGATAGCTATGCCCATCACGAACACCGCCACGAAAACGTCCAGCAGGATGGCCAGCTCCACCATCAGCGGCTGCTCCACGAACAGCGCCAGCCCGAAGATATAGATGCCGTTCTCGATGACCAGGTAGCCCAGCACCTGCGTGATGGCCTTGGCGCGCGTGGTGATGAGCAGGAAGCCGGTGAAGATGGTGGCCAGCGACGCCGGCACGATGAACGCCACGCCGGAATGGGGCAGCGGCAGGCGCGAGCCCAGCCACGAGGACGCGGCGAAAGCGCCCAGGCAGAGCATTATCGACGACGGGTAGCCGATCAGCGGGTCCACGTCCCGGCGGGCCCCGGTCTTTTCCCGGGCGCGGAACATCAGCCAGGGGAACACCGCGCCCTTGAGCAGGATTATAAAAGCGGCGAACGCCATGGCGCGGCCGCGCATCACGCCGCCGCCGGCCAGCAGCGGCAGCAGCCCCGCCGCCACGCCCTGGATGGCGGCCAGGCGGATGCAGACCGACATCGAGCCCGACACGGCAAGGGCCAGGTTCAGCAGGATGATGAAAACTATGGTAAGTTCGGCTAAAGTGCTCATAAGTTCTTAGCGTCCCGTCTGGAACAGCAAAGCGAGTATCGAGAAGACCAGCGCGCCCATCAGCAGGTACTGCACCTTTATCATGCGCAGGCGGGCCATCACGGATTCCACCGTGCCTATGGCCGCCGCTATCACCGCCATCATGCCCAGGAACGCGGCCCCGTCGTAGAGCCAGGAGCCGGAATGGCGCGGCAGCACGGCGCTGGCTATCAGCGCCCCGAAGAACCAGAGCTTGAGCGCCGCGCCGTAAAGGATGTAGGCCAGGTCCGGCCCGCTGTGGTCCAGCACCATCACCTCGTGGATCATGGTAAGCTCGAGGTGGGTGTTGGGGTCGTCCACCGGCACGCGGGAATTCTCGGCCAGCAGGATTATGAACAGGGCGGCGGTGAGCAGCAGCAGCGCCGGCGCCGCGGCCTGCCAGGAGGCGGGCTCCAGCGCCAGGAACATGCCCGAAAGGGACAGCTTGCCGGTGGCCTTGGACAGCGCGGCCAGCGCCAGGAAGAAAGCGGGCTCGGAGAAAACCGCGAACTGCACCTCGCGGCTGGCGCCCATGCCCTCGAAACTGGAACCTGTATCCAGCGCGGCCAGCACCGTGAAGAACCGGCCTAAGCCGAGCAGGTAGATAAGGAATATAAAATCCCCGTCGAAAGCCAGGAAGCCCGGCCGGCCGGCGAAAGGCAGCGCGGCCAGCGCGCAAAGGATGGCGCTCAGGCCTATCACCGGCCCGGCCCTGAACAGCCAGGTAGTGGTGCGGCTGTAGACCGGGGTTTTATAGCTGAGCTTGTACAGGTCGAAATACAGCTGCAGCAGCGGCTGGCCGCGGCGGCCGGCGAACTTGGCTTTCACGCGGTTGATGAGCCCCAGCAGCAGGGGGGAAAGGATTATCACCGCCAGGTATTGGATGAGCGGTTTTATAATTTCCATAGCAGTAAGGCCATCAGGGCCGCCACGATGTAAAGTATGTAGAACTGGAGGCGCCCGTGCTGCAGCCAGCTGAAGCGGAAAGCCAGCCCCCGCAGGCGCACTATGACGGGGGCGTACAGGTGATCAAAGACCACGGAGCGGGCTTCGCTGGAGAACGAGGCCTTGCCCGGGAAATAGCCGGCTATCACGGGGATGTTCAGGGTTTTCCTGAGCAGCGGCTGGAAGAAAGCCGTAAGCGGCTGGGAGAAGGAGGACGCGCCGTACTGCATGCGCGCCGACGGCGCCGCGTAGCCGCAGTCCCAGGTGGGCCCGGCGGCGGGCTGTCTGCCGCCCAGGAAGAACCGGCGCTTTTCGGCCAGCACCCACACTATGGCGGCCAGCGCCAGGAACGCGGCGGTAAGATAGATAAGGGGCGTAGCGGCGGCGCCGCTGAAATCGAGCGTGGTGCGCAGGCCGAACGCGGCGCCCAGGGCGGTAGAGACGGGCAATATAAGGAAAGGGGCGGCGAAGCCGGAAACCACGCAGGCGGCGGCCAGCAGCGTCATGCCGGCGTTCATCAGCGGGCCGCAGTCATGGGCCCCGGCCGCGGCCTGCGTGCGCGGTTCGCCCAGAAAGACCGCACCCGCGGCTTTGGAGAACACCGCCAGCGCCAGCGCCCCGGCCGCCGAAAGCACGGCCAGCGCCAGCAGCGCGGCCAGCACTATGTTGGCGGGGCCGTTGAGCGCGCTGAAAGCGCCCAGGTAAATAAGGAATTCGCCGGCGAAGCCGTTGAACGGCGGCAGGGCGCAGGCGGCAGCCGCGCCGAGCACGAAAAGGAAGGCCGCGCGGGGCATACGCTTGGACAATCCGCCCAAAGCTTCCATCTCGGCCGTGCCCGCGCCGTGCAGCACCGCGCCGGCGCCCATGAAAAGCAGGCCCTTGAACAGCGCGTGGTTGAGCACATGCAGCAGCGCCCCGCCGAAAGCCAGGGCCGCCAGCGGGTACAGGCCCATGGCCGTGCCCAGCACGCCCAGGCCCAGCGCCAG
The DNA here is from genome assembly GCA_903879915.1 of uncultured Elusimicrobia bacterium. Taxonomy (GTDB): domain Bacteria; phylum Elusimicrobiota; class Elusimicrobia; order Elusimicrobiales; family UBA9959; genus UBA9959. The sequence continues at coordinate 110,791 of CAIRNJ010000026.1, read as the reverse complement.
CACTATAATGCCGATGTTCTCTATGCTCGAATAAGCCAGCAGGCGCTTCAGGTCGTGCTGGGCCAGCGCGAAGACCACGCCCAGCAGGCAGGAACCAAGGCCGATGAGTATCAGCGTCCAGCCCCACCAGGGCGCCCAGGGGCTGAGCAGGCCCAGCGCGCGTATCAGCCCGTAGATCCCGGTCTTTATCATGACGCCGCTCATCACGGCCGAAACATGGCTGGGCGCGGCGGGGTGGGCTTCCGGCAGCCAGACATGCAGCGGGATAACGCCGGCTTTAAGGCCGAACCCCAGCAGGAAAGAAAGGAAAGCGGCGGCGGCCAGCGGCCCTTCCGGCCTTTTGAACGCGGCGAAATCCAAAGCCCCTGCCTGCACCCCCAGCAGGGAAAACGCGAACATCAGCGCCAGCGCGCCCGCCGCGCCGGCCACCAGGTAAATGTACGCGGCCTTGCGGGCCTGCGCTTTCTCATGATCAAAAATTACCAGGAAGAACGACGAGACCCCCATCACTTCCCAGGCCAGCAGGAACAGTACGGCGTTGGCGGCCAGGAACACCACGGCCATCGCGGCGGAAAGCAGGTTGAAAGCCGTCCAGGCCAGCCCCGGCGCTTTTTTTTCTTCGGGCCTGAAATAGCCGGCCCCGTAGATGGCGGCCGCCGCCGTAAGGATGAAGACGGGCACCAGGAAAAAAGCGGACAGGGGGTCCAGCGTAAGGCTGAAGGAAGCCATGGGCACCGGCCAGGGAAGACTGAGCGTTTCGGCGGCGGGATGCAGCAGCGTTCTTACGGCGGGGAACAGGCCGACCGCGGAAGCGGACACGGCGCCGGCGGCGCCGATAAAATTAGCTCTTTCAGGGCGGGCGTTACAGAAAACCGTCAGTAGAGCGCTGAGGCAGAGGAGGGAAAGCGAAAGCAGAAGGAAAAGCATTTAAAGGCGGCCCGATCAAATTTTATGAGAACAAAAAACGCGCGGCGAACCAGATTTACCGCATCTTTAGTTTAAGACAAAACGCCGCATACTGTCAACTTTTAGCGGCGTCGGACGAGGGCGCCCAGGCGTTAAGGATGGAGACCAGCATGGCCGCCACTATCGGGCCGAAGATCACGCCCAGGATGCCGAACATCCCGATACCCGAGAAAATGGCCACCAGCGCCAGCAGCGGGTGCATATCGCCGTGGCCCTTCAGCACTATCGGCCGCACCACGTTGTCGATAAGACCGGCTACCACCGCCACCACTCCCATGAAAAATATCTGGATAACGGAGCCCTGGAAATAAAGGTAGACCGCCCCGGCCAGGCAGACCGGCAGGCTGCCGAGTATGGGGATCCAGGCGAAGATGAACGTGGCCCCGGCGGCCAGAAAGACGCCCGGCACGCCCAGGAACAGAAAGCCCAGCATTACCACCAGCGCCTGCGCCGCCGCGGCGGCCGAGGTGGCCCAGACCGTGGACGCGACCGTCTCCTTCAGTGAGTTCCCCAGCCGAGTGCGCAGCGCGCGGTCGAGCCGGGCCTTATCCAGCACCCAGTTCAGGAAAACGTGCCCCTCCACGAGCATGAAGAACCAGGTCAGCAGCGACAGGATCAGTTTAAGGGCGAGGTCGGGCAGCGCGGCCGCCTGCACCAGTATGACCTTGCTTAAGGCCGCCCCGGCGCTCTGCAGGAACAGGATGCCCTTCGCCTGCAGCTCGGCCGGGCTTTCTATCACGTAATACAGCGGCTTGAACCCCATTACCGCGTCCACCGCCGAACGCAGGAACATGGCCCCGCGCTCGTCGGAGAGGTAGGCGGAAAGGGCTATGCCCTGCTTTACGCCCAGCGCCGCGAAAAGGACCAGCGGCACTATTATCAGCAGCATTATGGCGAGGATGGAGGCCGCGGCGGCGGTGCGCGGCCCCGGGCTTTTACGGGCCAGGGCGTCATAAAGCGGCCTGGTGAGTATAGCCAGCATCAGGCCCATCAGCAGGCAGATGAGATAGGGCCAGATCATCAGCGTGAAGATAAAAAGAAAAACCGCGAGCAGCAGCAGCAGCGTCGGGTTGGCGGCGCGGGGAGGGTGATCGGTCATAAGCTATTTTCCTTGTTTTCCGGCGCCGAACAGCGGGAGATAGCGGGCGTAGCCCTTTTGCTCCAGCTCCTCGAGCGGAATGAACCGCAGGGCCGCGGAATTGATGCAGTAGCGCAGCCCTTTGGGCCCGGGGCCGTCGGGGAACACGTGCCCGAGGTGCGAATCGCTGGCTTTGGACCGCACCTCCACGCGCGCCATGCCGAGGGTGTCGTCCTTCCTTTCTTCCACCAGCTCCGGGCTCGCCGGGGCGGTGAAGCTGGGCCAGCCCGAGCCGGAATCGAATTTATCCAGCGACGAGAACAGGACGTCGCCCGTCAGCACGTCCACGTAAAGCCCGGGGCGGTGGTTATTCCAGTATTCGTTGTCGAAGGGCGGCTCGGTGCCGCACATTTTAGTGACCTTGAGCTGCATGGGCGTAAGTTCGTTTATTTTATCCTGCATAGCTTCGTCCTGCCGCGCGGCCGGCGGCGCCTGCGGGCCGGCTTTGCACCCGGCCAGGGCCAGAGCGGTCAGCAGCAGGGCGGCGCGCCCCGTCATGCCGGGCGGCGGTTGTAAAAACCCAGCAGCGCGCCCAGCGCCACCGACCACAGCGCGGCCAGGCCTATCTGCAGTTCCCGCGGCAGCATGAAAGTAACGGTATGCGCCGGTATCCAGAACCACAGCAGGGTGAACAGCCCTTTGTCGAGGTTGGCCCAGTTGGGCCGGCCGTCTATGGCGTTGTCCAGCAGGCGGTGCGCCAGCACCAGGAAAGGGCCGAACTGCAGGTTCATGAAGGCCGAGATGGCGAAAGCGCGGGTGAAAAGCCCCAGCTCGGGCAGCAGCCCGTGCGCGGCCAGCCCGTCCACGAAGCCGTTGAAGCCGACGAAGGCGTACTTTATGCAGACGGCCAGCGCCGCCCACTCCAGCATCTTAAGCGCCACGGAGCGGCTCCCGAACGGCATGAAGACCCTCCGTTCGCCCAGCCAGCGCGCCACGATATCGCCGAAAGTGCCCAGCACGGCGAATTGCGCCATGGCCGTCAGGATGGGGGCGGATTTCACGAGTTCGATGTACCAGTTCATAATTATCGCTCCTGGCTCATTTCTTATCAATGGACCGGCAGGCCACAAGGTCCACGCCCAGCCCGAGGAAATCGGTGGCCACCACGGCGCCGGCTTTCACGGGGGAAGAGACCACGATGCGCTTTACCGCGGCCATGGTCTCGAATAGTTTTTCCTTGGGGATGGGCTTCGAGGTACGCACCGGCAGCATTTTAAGCTCCAGCCCGCCGGTAAGCACCGAAGTGGTCAGCGTGCGCATCGGGGCCTCTATCTCCTGGCGGGCATATTTGTCGCCCCGCTTGCACTTCTGGCCGGCTACGCTGAGAACGCGCCGGCCGTCGGCCTCTATCTCGAGGCGGCAGCCCTGCGGGCATTCTATGCAGGTCATCACACGTTTCATTTCTTCTCCAGGTATTCCGCGGCCATTCTGCCGGCCAGGGCGCTGTCGCGCGTAACCCAGTCCACCAGGTCGTATACTTTACAGGCGTTGCCGCAGGCGAACACGCCCGGCACGGAAGTAAGGTTGACGCCGGCAGCGACCGGCGTGTTCGCCGCGCGGTCGATCTCGCCGCCGGCCATTTCCAGCAGTTCGTTCTCGGGGATCAGCCCCACGGACACCAGCACGGTGTCGCAGGGGACCTCGAAACCGGAACCGGGGATGTCCTTTAAATTATCGTCGACCCGCACCACGTCCACCTTCTCCACCCTGTCGGCGCCGTGTATCCGGGAGATCCGGTGCCGGAAATAAAGCGGGATACCGAAGTCCTCAAGGCACTGCACCACGTTGCGCACCAGCCCGCGGCTGGTCTTCTGTATCTCTACGACGCCCTTGACCTTTACGCCTTCCAGCGCCATGCGCCGCGCCATTATAAGGCCTATATCCCCGGAGCCCACTATCACGGCCTCCCGCCCGGGGATCCAGCCTTCCATATTGACCATTTTCTGGGCCAGCCCGGCGGGATAGATGCCGGCCGGGCGCGAGCCGGGGATCTGTATCATTTCCCGGGTGCGCTCGCGGCAGCCGGTGGCGAGTATGACGGCCCGGGCCCGGACCTCTTCCAGGGCTCCGGGGCGGAAATAGGAAATTTCCCTGCCCGGAGTGAGCTTTACAACGAAGGAGCGCAAACTCACCTCTATGCCCTGCTCCTCTTTAAGAAGGCGGACGAAGCGGTCGGCGTACTCCGGGCCGGTCAGCTCCTCCTTGAAATGGTGCAGGCCGAACCCGGGGTGTATGCACTGGTTGAGTATGCCGCCCAGGTGCTGGTCCCGCTCCAGCAGCAGGATATCCTGCACGCCGGCGGCGCGCGCGGCCAGGGCCGCCGCCATCCCGGCGGGGCCGCCGCCCACTATTACAAGGTCTCGTTCGCGCATGTTATTTTCTGGTGCGTCGGGCTGTCGCTCAGTTCTGGTTGCGCTGTATGCACATGCCGCTGTGATAAAGGAAAGCCAGCATTTCGCGGGACATGTCGTTCAAAAAAGTAAGGACGTAGCCGTTGCGCTTCCTGGGCAGCGGGGCCAGGCAGCAGTCGCCGGCCTCTATGTCATAGATCGAGGCGGCTTCGGCGCCGCGCAGTTTATTCTTTATGAATTTGCGGGCCCTGGGAGCGCTGGGGCGTATGTAGATAAGGTTCATTTGCGTTCATCCTTTATAAGTTCCGAACCGGGGCCGCGCTTGGTTATGGCGGTAACGGGAAAACCGAGCTCTTCCTGCATGATCTTGATTATGCGCGTGGTGCAGAAGCCGCCGTGGCAGCGGCCGGCCTGCGCGCGCGTGCGGAATTTTATCCCGTCCAGCGTGGCGGCGCCGCGACGCACGGCGTCGCGTATCTCCTGGGCGGAAACCAGCTCGCAGCGGCAGACTATATCACCGTAGGCGGGATCTTTTTTCACCAGGCGGCGGGTCTCTTCCGGCGGTACCTGGAAAAGGTGGACGGTGCGGGGGCGCGTGCGGTGGAAATCCGCCTTCGCCTCCAGCGCGAGCCCGTGCTTGCGGAGCAGGTCGGCCACCATCACGGCGATGGCCGGCGCGGAAGTAAGGCCGGGCGACTGGATGCCGGCCGCGTTGACCAGGCCGGGCGCCGCGTCCTCGTGGCGGATGATGAAATCCTTGCCGGAAACGGGGCGCAGGCCGGCGAAGTAGGCGATTATGTCGCCTTTGGAGATAGAAGGCATCATGCGCCGGGCGCCGGCCAGCACCTCCGCCAGGCCGTCGTCGGTGGTGGAGAGGTCGGTTTTATCCCCGCTGTCGTGCGCGGTGGGGCCTATCATCGGGTTGCCGTCGGAGGTCTTTATTATCAGGATGCCTTTCGAGTTCTTCGAGGGCAGGGGGAAAATTATATGGTTCGCTATATGCTCGCGCTTCTTGTCCAGCAGGTATTCCTCGCCTTTGCGCGGGGTTATTTTAAAGGTCGGCGCGCCGGCCAGGGCCGAGACTTCGTCGGCGAACAGCCCGGCGGCGTTGACCAGGAAGCGCGACCGGTAAACTTCTCCTCCGGCCTCCAGCTCGAACCCGCCGCCGGCGGGGCGGCGTATGGCCGTGACCCGGCGGGAAGTTTTCAGCTCGACGCCGTTCTTCACCGCGTTCTCCACCAGCGCGTAAACGAAACGGTAAGGGCTTATGATGCCGGCGGTGGGCACGTACAGGGCGGCCTTCACTTCCGGGCCCAGGTTGGGCTCATGCCCGGCCAGCCAGGCGCGGTCTACCAGCTCCAGGCCTTTGATGCCGAGGTCAGCGCCCTCTTTTTTTATCTTCTCCAGCTCCGGCAGGTCCTTCAGGTCGAAAACCACGATCAGCTGCCCGCACTGCACGAAATGCAGGCCAAGGTCGGCGGCCAACCCCCCGCGCAGCAGGCGGTTGCCTTCCACGCACAGCCAGGCTTTCACCGAGGTGGGGGGATTCTGCGTGCCGGCGTGGATGATGCCGCTGTTGGATTTCGACACGCCGAAAGCGGGCTCAGCTTCTTTTTCAAGAAGCAGGACCTTCAGCCTGTAGCGTGAAAGCTCCCGGGCTATGGCCGCGCCGGTAATGCCCGCCCCGACTATGGCTACGTCATAAGTCATGCTTTGTTATTTTACAATACTTGGAGTTCCCGCGGCAGCCGTCAAAAGAACCCGAGATGCCCCAGCAGTATCTTGAGGCCGATGAGGATAAGGATCACGCCCCCGGCCGCTTCCATTTTATTCTCGAAGAAATGGCGGCCGGCGGTCCCCAGCTTGACGCCGGCGACCGACATCACGAAGGTCACAAGCCCGATCACAAGCACGGGCGTTACGATGGAGATCTTAAGGACCGAGAACGTAAGCCCCACCGCCAGGGCGTCTATGCTGGTGGCTATGGCCAGCACGGTAAGCGTGCCGGTATTGAAAGGGCAGGCCTTGGCGCCGGCGCCGCAATCCCCGGCCCCCTTCAGCTCAAAGGATTCGTAAAGCATCTTGCCGCCCACGATCGCCAGCAGGCCGAAGGCTATCCAATGGTCCAGCCCGGCGATATAATCCTTCAGGCCGAGCCCGGCCAGCCAGCCGATAACGGGCATGACGGCCTGGAAACCGCCGAAGAACAGCCCCATCTTCAGCGCGTCGGGCAGGTGCAGGCGCTTCATAGTGGCGCCGCTGGCCACGGCTACGGCGAAAGCGTCCATCGCTAGGCCTAAAGCTATGAACAGCACTTCGAAGATATTCATTCTCCGTATATTATACGAAACCGCGGAGCGGGCCGGGCGCGCCGCGCGATTTGAACTGCCCGCGGGATTTTAGCTATAGTAAAAACATGAATCCTTTAGGGCTTATACGCCAGTTCATAAAAGGCCTCACCACGGAAACAGAACCGCCGCAGATAGCGGCCGGCGTCGCGCTGGGCTTTCTGATAGGCCTGCTGCCCAAGGCCACGCTTACCGTGCAGCTGCTGCTGGTGCTGGTGATGGCGCTGCGCGTGAATTTCCCCATAGCGCTGCTGGCGATCTGCGCGACGATGCCGCTTAACCCGCTGCTCGACCGGCTTACCGACCCCCTGGGCTACGCGCTGCTCTCGGCGCCCGCGCTGGCGCCGCTCTGGACGAAGCTTTACAACATGCCCGTAATGCCCTGGACCGGGTTCAACAACACCGTGCTGCTCGGCGGCCTGGTCCTGGGCCTCGCGCTGTTCGCGCCCGTCTATTTCGCCGCGCGCAAAGGCGCCGCCGTGTACAACGAACGGTTCAAGGCGAAAGTAATGAACTCGAAGCTCGTCAAAGGCCTCAAGGGGTCCTGGCTTTTAGACTGGTACTTCAAGGAAATTTGAAATGCGCTGGTCATACATCATTCCCCGTCTTACCCTGCTTATCCTCGTCTGGGCGTTCTTCTTTTTCGCCTTCGACCCGCTGCTCAAGTGGGGGGCGATAAAAGGCCTTGAAAAGGCCGCGAAGGCCAAAGTGGAGATCGCCGGGCTCAGGACCACTTTCCTGCACCCGTCGCTGAAGGTCACCGGCTTCGCGGTGGCCGACGCCAAGGACGAATTCCGCAACCTGGCGGAATTCTCGGAGCTTTCCTTCTCCGCCGCCGGCGCGCCGCTGCTGGAGAAGAAGCTGCTGGTGGAGAACGCCTCTCTCACCGGCCTGCGCCTCGGCACGCCCCGCAAGACCTCGGGCAAACTGCCTTTCGTAAAGGAGGAGCCGCCGTCGGCGCTGGTGCAGCAGCTCAAGGACGAATCCAAGGATTTCGCGCTGGAACGGGCCGCCGACATAAAGACGGACCTGGTCAGCGACTACAAGATCAGCGCCGACGATCTGGAATCGGTGAAGCTGGCCAAACAGCTGGAACAGACCTACGAAAAAGATTACAAGGACATCGCGGCCCGCCTGGACCTGAAGAAATACGAGGACGGCCTGGCCGCCCTCAAGGTCCGCTACGAGAAGGCCAAAGGCGAGAGCAATTTCGCGAAACAGGCCAAGGATTACGCGGAGATAGGCAAGGAAGTGAACAAGCTTTCCAAACAGTTCAAGGCCGACAAGCAGGAAGTGGAAACCGCCGCGGCGAGGCTCAAGGACGCGTTCAAGGGCCTGGACGAGGCCCGCAAGAAAGATATAGCGGCCGTGATGGGCAAAATGAAGCTGCCCGCGCTGGATACGCAGTCCCTGGCCCGCATGCTGGCCGGCCCGCTGATAGCGGAAAAGACCGAGCAGGCCATGGGCTGGATGGCCACGGCTAAAAAATACATGCCGGCGAACTCCAAAGGCGTGCTGAAGAACGAGGCGCCCCGCGGCCGCGTGGTGCATTTCCCCAAAGAAAAAAGCTATCCTTCGGTGCTGGTGCGCAGGCTCGCGCTGAGCGGAGAACTGGGCGCTGACGACCCGCTGGCCTACAGCGGGGTGATAGAAGGCCTGACCACCCAGCCGCGGGTCTACGGCCGGCCCACCACCGCCCTGATAAAAGGCGCCAAAGGCGGCCGCAGGCTGGACTTCAGCTGCTCTGTGGACGCCGCCGGTGAAGAGCTGCGAACGGATACCGCGCTGGCCTATGCGGGCATAAAGATAGAGCAGTTAAGGCTGGGTTCCCCGTCCTCTTTCATGGTGGACATAACCGGCGCCACCGGCAACCTCGACGTAAAATTAAAGACGGAAGGCTCAGCGCTCGACGGCCGGGCCGAGGCCCGCTTCACCGGCGCTTCTTTCAAACCCGGCACGGAAAAAATAAAGGCCGCCCCGCTCAGGTCGGCGGTGGAATCCGCTTTCTCCAGGCTTTCCTCCGCGCAGATAGAGAGCGGGATCGCCGGCACGCTCACAGCCCCCAAACTTTCGATCAAGACCGACCTCGCCGACGCGCTGTCCAAGGCCTTCAGCGGCGCCATGGGCGACGAAATAAAAAAAGCGCAGGCCGAAGCGCAGAAGAAAATAGACGGCGCCCTGAAGCCCTACCGGGAAAAGCTCGACGGCCTGGCCGCCGCTAAAAAAGCGGAGCTGGACGGCAAGCTTAAGGACGCCGAGGGCAAGGTCACCGGCGGCGGGGACAGCCTGCTGAAAGGCCTTACCCCGGGCAAGCTGAAACTCCCGAAGTTCAAATTCTAACGCCATGCAGCCCCGACCCAGCAGGCTCAGGATCGTCCGGACCCGCAGCCGGCGCCTGAGGCTGGCCGCGGCCCGGCTGATGGCTGCCTCCGACCCCTGGCTGCGGCTGGGCATAGGCCGCGCCGGCTGCCTCGAAACCATAAAAACCCCGTACCGGGAACTGCACGTTGCCCTGCGCGGCAGCGCGCTGGAAGGGCTCGTTCTTATCACGATGTACGGAACGTTCAGGGGCTATATACAGGCGCTGTGCGTGGCGCCGGGCGCCAGGGGGGGCGGGCTGGGCGGGCTGCTGATGCGGCGCGCGGAGGAGCGCATCTTCCGGGACTCGCCGAACGTGTTCCTTTGCGTCTCTTCTTTCAACAAGGGCGCCAGGCGCTTCTACCGCCGCCTGGGCTACCGGCAGGCCGGACTGCTTAAGGATCTCCTGGTCAAAGGCTCCGACGAGCTGCTGCTGCGCAAGACCCAAGGCCCCCTGCTGCCGTGAACCGCGCCGCCTGAAGCACTCTTGCTCATATATTCCGCCAAATAGCGCCGACGGCCCTGGCCAGGCCTTCCCGGAGCGCCGCTGCCGCCGGGGCGGCGGGGTGTTCCAGCGCGAAGATCCTGCCGGCGTCGCCGCAGTCCACCAGGCCGGGGTCGAAGGGCACGCTGCCCAAAAACGGTATGCCCAGTTCGGCCGCGGCCGTCCGTCCGCCGCCGGCCTTGAACAGGCTTATTTCTTTGGCGCAATGGGGACAGCTGAAGACGGTCATGTTCTCCAGCACTCCCAGCACGGGGATCCCCAGCCGCTTCAGGAAAGCCGCGGCCTTGCGGGCGTCCAGCAGCGCCACGGACTGCCCGGTGGTAACTACGACGGCGCCGGTCATTTCAGGGATCAGCTGGCAGATAGTGAGCGGTTCGTCGCCGGTGCCGGGGGGGGAATCTATCACCAGCGCGTCCAGGCCGCCCCAGTTCACGTCGGACAGGAACTGCCTGAGCACCGTAAGCTTAAGCGGGCCGCGCCAGATCACGGGGGTATCGCCGTCCCTGAGCAGCGAGCCCATGGAGATCATCTTCAGCCCGGGCATAACTTCTATCGGGTCTATGGTCCGGCCGTCGGTGTCATGGCAGCGGCTTTCCCGGCCGGTCATGCGGGCGACCGAGGGGCCGTGCAGGTCTATGTCGAGCAGGCCGGTCTTCAGCCCGCGGGCGGCGAGCAGGGCCGCGAAGTTGACGGCGACGGTGCTTTTGCCGACCCCGCCTTTATTGCTCATGACGAGGATCTTGTGCTTTATCCGGGCCATATTCTCTCTGACGAGCGACGCCCGGTGGTCTATGTGTACTTTGTGCATGACGTCCTTCGACCGGTCCGCGCCGGTCTTGCCCTTTTATAATATAAAAATTTTGTTATAATATGGAAAATTTGCGGCGGCGGGACAGCGGACAAAGGAGTAAGGCATGAAACCGATTCTTACTACGGACAAGGCGGTCGAAGGCATCGGGGACGGCGCCACGCTGATGGTGGCGGGCTTCATGGGCTGCGGCAACGCGTTCACCCTCATCGACGCGCTGGTAAACAAGGGGGCAAAGAACCTCAACCTTATAACCAGCGACACGGCCTACCCCGACGTGGGAGTGGGCAGGCTCATCTGCCAGAACCGCGCCGCCACGCTGACCGCCTCCCATATAGGCACCAACCCGTTCTCCGGGCAGAAAATGAACTCGGGGGAACTCAAGGTCACGCTGGTACCGCAGGGGACCTTCGCCGAGCGGATACGCGCCAAAGGCGCGGGGCTCGGAGGCGTGCTGACCCCGACCGGCATCGGCACGGCGGTGGAAGAGGGAAAACAGAAGCTCAGCCTGCAGGGCAAGGATTACCTGCTGGAGCTGCCGCTGGGCGCGGACTTCGCTTTCATAAAGGCCGAGATCGCCGACAAGTACGGCAACGCCTTCCTGCCCGGCGCCACCAAGAACATGGCCGTGGTGATGGCCATGGCGGCCGACCACGTGATACTGGAAGCCGAAAAGATAGTGGAGCCCGGCGAGCTGGACCCCGACAAGGTGACCATCCCCGGCATCTTCGTCTCCGCGCTGGTCCGGTCCACCCTGCCGGCCTCGAACGTGCAGCTTAAAGCCTGAGCCCCCTACAAGGAGAATTTATATGGACCCCAAGGAACTTAAAAGAGTCAGGATGGTAAAGCGCATCGCGCAGGAATTCCCCGACGGCGCGCTGGTCAACCTCGGCATAGGCATGCCCACCATGGTGGCCAACTATATCCCGGAAGGCCGCACCATACTGCTGCAGTCGGAGAACGGCTTTACCGGCCTGGGCCCCGCCGCCCAGAAGGGCCGGGAGAACCAGAGCATCGTGAACGCCGGCGGCCAGGCGGTCACCATCGTGCCCGGCGGCGCGTTCTTCGATTCCGCCATGTCCTTCGCCATCATACGCGGCGGCCACGTGGATTACACGGTGCTGGGCGGCCTCGAGGTGGACATGGAAGGCAACCTGGCCAATTACATGATACCCGGCAAGATGGTGCCGGGCATGGGCGGCGCCATGGACCTGGTGGCCGGCGCGAAGAACGTTATAGTGGCGATGGAGCACGTCAGCAAGAACGGCGCGCCGAAGATACTCAAGAAATGCTCGCTGCCGCTCACGGCCAAGGGGGAAGTAGACCTCATCGTGACGGACATGGCTTTCATCCGCGTTACGAAGAAAGGCCTGGTGCTGGAAGAGATAGCCGAAGACACCACGGTGGAAGAAGTAATAAAGGCCACCGAAGCCCCGCTGCATATTGCGGGAAAACTGGGAAGGTTCTAAGGAGCTTTTTATGGCGAACAAAATGGTGATCACCTGCGCCCTGACCGGCGCCGAGACAACTAAAGCCCAGGCCCCGGCGCTGCCCGTCACTCCCGAAGAACTGGCCGACGCCGCCGCCGAGGCGTGCCTGGCCGGCGCGTCCATAGTGCACCTGCACGCCAGGAACAACGACGGCAGCCCGACGGCCGACGTGAAGGTTTTCAAGGCGGCCATCGACCTGATACGCAGGAAATGCGACGTGGTGATAGAGATCACCACCGGCGGCGCCGTCGGCATGACCCCCGAAGAGCGCATCGCCCCGGTCTCGCTCAGGCCCGACATGGCGTCGCTGGACTGCGGCACGGTGAATTTCGGCAACGACTACATAGTGAACACGCTGCCCATCATGCGGCAGTTCGCCTCCGAGATGAACAAATATAACGTGCGGCCCACGCTGGAGTGCTTCGATGTCTCGCATGTGCAGTCCTCGCACCTCCTGATAAAAGAAGGCCTGATAAAACCGCCCTACCATTACGGCTTCGTGATGAACGTGCCGGCGGCGCTCTCCCTGAGCGTGAAGACGCTGTCCTACATGATAGACCAGATGCCCCCGGAAAGCTTCTTCACGGTGATGGGCATCGGCCGCGGCCACCTGCCCGGCATCTGCGGGGCCATAGCCTCCGGCGGGTTCATCCGCGTGGGCTTCGAAGACAACATTTACTATTCCAAGGGCCGCCTGGCGAAGTCCAACGCCGAGTTCGTGGAGCGCGCGGTGCGCATCTCGCACGAGGCGGGCCTTGAGATAGCGAAACCTTCCGACGTAAGACAGCTGTTCAAGATCAACTAAGGAGACCAACATGCCCACAAAAACCGAGATAGAGATAAAGAAGAACGGGAACCCCTTCGGCTCGCACCGCGTGATAGAGCCCAAAGGCGTGCTCACGCAGCCGGCCACCAGGATAGACAATAACATGGACTACATGTGGGACAACGAGATCCTTGTGGAGGTGGAAACCCTCAACATCGACTCCGCCAGCTTTACGCAGCTGAAGAAAGAGGCCAACAACGACGAAGAAAAAATAAAGGCCGCCATAACGAAAATAGTCGGGGAAAAAGGCAAGATGCAGAACCCCGTGACCGGCTCCGGCGGCATGTTCCGAGGCCGTGTGCTCAAGATCGGCCCCGCGCTGAAAGGCAAAGTGAGCATCAAGGAAGGAGATAAGATAGCCAGCCTGGTCTCCCTTTCCCTGACCCCGCTCAAGATAGAGAAGGTCCTGGGCATAAAGAAAGGCACCGAGCAGGTGAGCGTAGTGGCGAAGGCCATCCTCTTCGAGAGCGGCATCTACGCGAAGCTCCCCGCCGACATGCCTGAGACCCTGGCCCTGGCCGTGCTCGACGTGGCCGGCGCTCCCGCCCAGACCGCGAAGCTCGTGCGGCCCGGCAACACGGTAGTGATCATTGGCGCCGCCGGCAAGTCGGGCGTGCTCTGCTGCTACGAAGCCCGCCGCCGCGCCGGCATCACCGGCAGGATCATCGGCATCACCAGCTCTGATTCGGGCCTGGCCAAAATGAAGGAATACGGCTTCTGCCACGAGAACTTCAAGCTCGACGCCACTAACGCGCTCGAGTGCTACGAGGCCATCAAAAAGGTGACCGACGGCAAGCTGGCCGACGTCATCATCAACTGCGTCAATATCCAGAACACGGAAATGGCGTCCATCCTGATGTGCCGCGAAGGCGGAATAGTTTACTTCTTCACGATGGCCACCTCGTTCACCAAGGCCGCGCTGGGCGCCGAAGGCGTGGGCAAGGACGTGGACATGATCATAGGCAACGGCTACGCCAAGGACCACGCCGAGATAACGCTGAACATCCTGCGCGAGTCCAAGCAGATACGCGACATCTACACGAAGCTGTACGCGTAAGAGCGGCTGACACTGGAGAAGCGATATGCCGGATAAAACAGCGCCCACGATAAAGAAAGGCGGGAACCCTTTCGGTGCACACAGAGTGCTGCTGCCGAAAGGGGGGCTGCCCCAGCCCGCCGTGAAAATCGACAACTGCATGGACTACCTCTACGACAACGAGATCCTCGTCGACGTGGACACGCTGAACATAGACTCCGCCAGCTTCACCCAGATCAAGGGTGAGGCCGGCGGGGACTTTGAAAAGATAAAAGCCTCCATACTGGCCATAGTCGGCGAACGCGGAAAGATGCAGAACCCCGTAACCGGCTCCGGCGGCATGTTCATCGGCCGGGTGGCGAAGATAGGCCCCGCGCTGGAGGGGAAGACCGACCTGAAGCCCGGCGACAAAATAGCGAGCCTGGTCTCCCTTTCACTGACGCCGCTCAAGATAGAGAGCGTCATCGGCATAAAGAAAGGCACGGAGCAGGTGAACGTAAAGGCGAAAGCCATCCTTTTCGAGAGCGGCATCTACGCGAAGATCCCCGCGGACATGCCGGAGAAACTGGCGCTGGCCATTCTCGACGTGGCCGGCGCCCCGGCGCAGACGGCCAAGCTGGTGCGGCCCAACCAGGTGGTGGCGATAATCGGCGCGGGCGGCAAATCGGGCCTGCTGTGCGCCTACGAGGCCCGCAAGATAGCCGGGGTGGCCGGGATCGTGGTCGGGCTGGAATATTCGAAGGAAGCGGTGGAGAAAGTCAAGGAATTCGGCTTCTGCCACGCCGTCATACAGGCCAACGCCACCGACGCGCTGGACTGCTACGACAAGCTGATGAAGGCCACCGGCGGAAAACTGGCCGACGTGGTCATAAACTGCGTCAACATCCCCAACACGGAGATGGCCTCCATCCTGATGTGCAGGCACGAAGGCATGGTATATTTCTTCAGCATGGCCACCTCGTTCACCAAGGCAGCGCTGGGCGCGGAGGGCGCGGGCAAGGACATAACGATGCTGGTAGGCAACGGCTACACCCGGCACCACGCGGACACGACGCTCAATATCCTGCGGGAATCCCCGGTGATCCGGGCGGCGTACGAAAAGATGTACGCGTGATCTTAAGGAGACCTCCTATGCGAACTTACACCAGGGTTGACTATAAAAAGATACCGCTTTGGAAGAACGTTCCCGAGAGCGACTGGCTGGATTACAAATGGCAGCTGAAGAACGTCATCAAGGACATCCCGACGCTGGAAAAGGTGGCGGTGCTCAGCGCGCAGGAAAAGACCGACCTGAAAGCCTGCCTGAAAAAATTCACGATGGCCATCACGCCGTACTACGCCGCGCTGATGGACAAGAAGAACAAGACCTGCCCGGTGCGGCTTCAGGCCATACCGCGCGGGCAGGAGCTGCTGGACGACCCCTCTGACCTCTCGGACCCGCTGCACGAGGACGTGGACTCGCCGGTGCCGGGGCTCACGCACCGCTACCCTGACCGCGTGCTGCTGCTGGTCACCAATATCTGCTCGATGAACTGCCGCCACTGCACCCGCCGCCGCCTCGTCGGGTTCGAAGACTCCGATATGTCCAGCGCCAACCTGGAGCGCGCGATAGAATATATCCGCAAGACCCGCGAGGTGCGCGACGTGCTGATCTCCGGCGGCGACCCGCTGGTGCTCACCGACGAAATGCTGGAAGGCATAATCAAAAAGCTGCGCGCCATAGACCACGTGGAGATCATACGCATAGGCTCGCGCACCCCAGTGGTGATGCCGATGCGCATCACGGACAAACTGGTGGGCATGCTGAAAAAATACCACCCGATCTACGTGAACACGCATTTCAACCATCCCAAGGAAATGACCGCGGAGGCGTTCGAGGCCTGCCGCAAGCTCGCCGACGCCGGTATCCCGGTGGGCAACCAGAGCGTGCTGCTCAAAGGCATCAACGACTGCCCCCAGACCATGAAGCGGCTCGTGCACGAGCTGCTGATGGCCCGCGTAAAGCCCTATTACATCTACCAGTGCGACCTTTCCCGCGGCATCAGCCATTTCCGCACCACGGTCTCGAAAGGCATAGAGATAGTGGAGAACCTGCGCGGCCACACCACCGGCATGGCCGTGCCCACTTTCGTGGTGGACGCGCCGGGCGGCGGGGGGAAAACGCCGGTAATGCCGAACTACCTGATCTCAATGTCGGACAGGCGCGTGGTGCTGCGCAACTACGAGGGCGTTATAACCACCTATACGGAACCGACCGGCTACGTCTCGTCCTGCGACGGCTGCGAGTACTGCTCCGACGACAGGTACAAGCCCATTGACGGCGTGGCAAAGCTGCTCAACGGCGAGAAGCTTACGCTGGAACCGGCGCACCTGATGCGCACCAGAAGACACACGAAATAGGCGGCAGAACCAGGAGTCGATGGTCGGGAGTCAGGGAAAGACGGATGTGTTCCTGACCCCGCCCCCCGACTCCCGCCCCTTTTATTTATGGATTTTATCCGCGGACTCAAAGACAGGACCGTTTTCATCGTCGGCTCGCGAAAGAACGCCGGGAAGACCACCTTTCTCAACTACGCCATGAGCCGCCTGCGCGGGGAAGGGACGCTGGGCGCGCTCAGCGTGGGCATTGACGGCGAGAGCGAAGACCTCATCTTCGGCACGCCCAAACCCCAGGTGCGCGCCCAGCGGGGCGACCTGTTCCTGACCTCGGAGAACGCCCTGAAGAATTGCGACCTGCATTACGAAATACTCGACGTCTACCCCTTCCGCACCGCCATCGGCAGGCCCGTGCTGCTGCGCGCGCTGCGCCCCGGCAGGGTAGAGATCTCCGGCCCGGAGAACAATTCCCAGCTGTCCGAGATCCTCGGCGACATGCGCCGCCGCGGCGCCGGCACCATTTTCGTTGACGGCGCGGTGGACCGGATCACGCAGGCGGCTGAAGGCGGCAGATCGGCTTTTGTCTATGTGGCGAAAGTGGAACCGGAGAACCTGGATTCCGCGGCCGCCGCGCTGAAGCTGATCTGGGCGGCGGCGGGCGCGCCGCTCTGGAAAGCCGGGACCAGGGCCAAAGAGCCGGTTTTTTTCGTGGAAGGGGCGCTCACCGCGGAAAAGCTGCCGGGCAGGGCGGAGGAAGGTGGAACGCTGGTGGCGGAGGACCCCACCAAGGTCTTCCTTTCCTGGGGAGAGTGGCAGGCGCTCAATAACCGCTTCAGGGTTTTTTTCCTGCGCAAACCGGACTTAGCCGCCTTTATAGTCAATTTGTATAATATCTCCAGGCCGGAATTCGAGAAAAGGCTGGCCGCTCCCGCTCTGGCCGGACGGATAGTTTATAATCCGTACCAGCTGCTGCCCTGAGGCAGAGGCCCGGAGGCGGAGAAGATCCGCGCCGCAGTTCTTACCATGGATAAAACACGGGCTTTTGCCGAATTCGAAACCTTTTACGCCTTGTTCAAGCCGCTCACGCCCTACGGCCGGCTCTACAGGGAAACCCGCCCCTTCTTCACGGACGCCGCCGCGCTCAAGGCGGAATACGACCTGGCCGCGGCCGCCGGCGTTTTTCTGGCCTCGCGCAGGGAAAAGGGAGACCGCCTGCGTTTTCACCTGCGCAGCATCCCCCGGGTAGACCTGGCCCAGCAGGCCCTTTGCAGCGCCCCTGGCCTGTTCCTGGCCCGCAAGTTCCTGGCGAACGCCAGGGATATTTTCGGCCTGCTGCCCGCGGGACTCCGGGCAAAATTCGGCGCGCGGTGGCAGTCGGCCGACCTGCTCGCCCTGCTCAATAAGGGCGGCTCCGGCGAAGCGTTCCATATAGCCGACGCTTACTGCCCGGAACTGGCGGCCGAAAGGGCCAGGATAGCGGCCTGCGACGCCGGGATAAAGCGCCTGCGCGAGCGCAGGCTCAAGGACCTGCGGGAACGCTGGGGCCTCGATTTTTCAGACCGGGATTTCCTGGTCATAGAAGAGAAGGCCGCCGCCAGATTGGCCGCCTCGCCCGACCTGTTCGCCGAACCCTTCGACGGCGCCCATGTGGTGGTAAAGCCCGTTTACGGCCCGGAATATATGGAAGCCGCCGCCGAACGGGACCGGCTGCGCGCCGGTGAGCAGGAGCTGGAGGCCGGAGTCGTAAAGCGCCTGGCCGCCGCGGTCGCGGCGGAAAAGCGCCTGATAGAGGGCTACGCGGCGGCGCTGGAAAGAATAGACGTAGCGGCGGAGCGCGCCCGCCTGGCCGCCGAGCTGAAGCTCACCCGCCCGCTCATCCGCAAATACCCGGCGCCCATCCGGCTGCTCAAGGCGCGCTTCCTGCCGCTCGAGGGCAAGCTGCAGGCCGACGGCCTCAAATACACCCCGCTGACCGCGGTCTTCACGCGGCGCGTCAACGTTATCTACGGCTCCAATATGGGCGGCAAGACCGTCACGCTCAAAACGCTGGCGTTCCTCCAGCTGGCCGCGCAGAGCGGCTTTTTTACCCCTGCGGCCGCCTTCGAGACCTGCCTGTTCGACGGAGCGGCGTTCATAGGCGGGAGCGAAATGGAGACCGCGGGGGGGCTGAGCGGGTTCGGCCTGGAGATGAACGATTTCGCGGCCACGCACGCGCGGCTCAAGAGCAGCAACCTGCTGATACTGATGGACGAGTTCGCGCGCACCACGAATTCGGAAGAGGCCGCGGCGCTGCTGAGCGCTATTCTCGAGGACCTGGGCGCGAAGAACGGCGCGGTAGCCTTCCTGGCCACGCATTTCTCGGGCCTGCGCGCCGGGGCAGGCGCGGCCAGCTTCAAAATGCGCGGCTTCGACACCGCGGCCTTCAACGAATATTTCTGCGCCAAGCCGGCGGCGGGCCTGGACGAAAAGCTGAAGATGATAAACCGCTTCATGCGCTATGAGCTGCTGGAAGGCGGCGCCGGGGCGGAGGCGCGCGACGCGATAAAGATAGCCGAGATACTGGGAGTGGCCAGGCCCGTGATAAAGCGGGCGCAGGAATTTCTGGAGGAGAAAAAATGACAAAGGCAAAGAGCAAACTCGGGCTTTCCGGCCCCAAAATAGCCAAAGCGCGCGCGCTGGCGGCGGACATCGTGGCGCCCGTGCAGGAATTTATAGACAAACACACCACCGTCACCATAGAACGGGCCACGCTGCGCCTGCTGGGCGCGGACGGCGCCAACTCCGACGGCGTGCCGGTACCCAACCTGATAGCCGGACAGTGCGGCGCGAAACTGGCCGGCGGCGCGGCGGCCTTCTACCTCAACGCCCTCATTAAGCTCAATAAAACCCCGGCCGCGCTCAACGAGGAAATAGCCAAAGGGCTCGACATCTCCGGGCTGGAATTCACGGACGCCCGGCGCATACAGCACAAAGCCGACGAACTGGTGAAAAGCCTGGACGCCCGCATAGCCGGCAACGTGGCGCACCGCAACGCCAGGCTGAAACAATATAAGGACAAGGTGAAGTCGCCGCTGATCTACGTGATCGTGGCCACCGGCAATATTTACGAGGACGTCAAGCAGGCGCGGTCGGCGGCGCTGGAGGGGGCGGACATAATCGCCGTCATCCGCACCACCGCGCAGAGCCTGCTGGACTACGTGCCCTACGGCGCCACCACCGAGGGCTTCGGCGGCACCTACGCCACGCAGGAGAACTTCCGCATCATGCGCGCCGCGCTGGACGAGATAGTGGACCGTGAAGGCCGCTACATCCGGCTGGTGAACTACTGCTCCGGGCTGTGCATGCCCGAGATAGCCGCGATGGGCGCGATGGAGCGCCTGGACATGATGCTCAACGACTCCATGTACGGCATCCTGTTCCGCGACATCAACATGTACCGCACTTTCACCGACCAGTTCTTCAGCCGCATGATCAACACCGCGGCGGACATCATCATAAACACCGGCGAGGACAATTACCTCACCACCTCCGACGCCGTGGAGAAAGCGCACACCGTGCTGGCCTCGCAGCTGATCAACGAAAAGTTCGCCGCCAGCGCCGGCATGCCCAATCGCCTGATGGGCCTGGGCCACGCCTTCGAAATAGACCCGCAGGTGAAGAACGGCTTCCTGTACGAATACGCGCAGGCGCTGATGGCCCGTGAGATCTTCCCCGAACACCCGCTCAAATACATGCCGCCGACGAAGTTCATGACCGGGGACATCTTCAAGGGCTACGCGATGAACACCCTGTTCAACTTCGTCTGCAAGGCCACCGACCAGGGCATAGCGCTGCTGGGCATGCTGACCGAGGCCATCCACACGCCCTACCTGCAGGACCGGCACCTCGCCATAGAGAACGCGCTGTACGTGCACAATACGATGGCGGACTTCATGGGCGAGATAGAGTTCAAGAAAGAGGGCATCATGGCCCGCCGCGCCCGCCAGGTGCTGGACGAGACCATAGACATGCTGGCCGACGTGAAGCGGCGCGGCCTGATGACCGCCATAGAGACCGGCACGTTCGCCGAGATCAAGCGCCTGCGCGACGGCGGCAAGGGCTTCGACGGCGTCTACGAAAAGACCGCGGACTACTTCAACCCGGTGGAGACCTACCTCAAAAAGAAGCTCAAGGTGGGGAAACAGGAGACTTTATGTTCATAAAACCTTACGGCGACACATCCAACGACGGGGCGGTGCAGCTTTCTTTCACGCTGCCCGTAAAGAACTGCGGCAGGGCCAAGGAAGCGGCCAGGCTCTACGTGCAGAAGCTGGGCTTCAAGAAAGTGGACGTGGTGCACGCCGCGGCGCTTTCCGAGGAGTTCACTTTTTTCGTGGCCTACGGCAAGACCGACGTGGGCATAGATTACGACAAGGTGGAATACGCCGAGGCCGTGGACAAGTACCTGTCCATGGACGAAGTGAACGCCTTCATCAAGACCACGTTCAAGCGCAAGATAGTGATAGTGGGCGCCTGTACCGGCACCGACGCGCACACCGTGGGAATCGACGCCATCATGAACATGAAAGGCTACAACCACCACTTCGGCCTGGAGCGCTACCCCATGATAGAGGCCTTCAACCTGGGCTCGCAGGTCCCGAACGGCAAGCTGCTGGCCTACGCCCGCGACGTAAAGGCCGACGCCGTCCTCGTTTCGCAGATCGTAACGCAGAAGGACGTGCACATAAAGAACCTCACGGAATTTATAGAATTGGCCGAGGCGGAGAAAGTGCGCGGCAAAATGCTGCTGATAATGGGCGGCCCTCGCGTGAACAACAAGCTGGCCAAGGAGCTGGGCTACGACGCCGGCTTCGGCACCGGCACCTACGCCGAACACGTGGCCACTTTCGTGGTGAAGAAGCTGCAGGAGCGTTTGACCGCCGCGAAGTAATCCCCTGGCTTATCCGAACCCCGGCGACGGGCATGGGGGCCGGATAAGCAAACCTTCGCGGAGGGTCCGGCTTGCGTAGTGCCGGACCCGAGTGATGAGGGGCGGCTACGGTGTGGCCGACCCCGCGTTTGCGTTCCGGCCCCCATGCCCGCCGCCGCGATAGTGTGGAATTTTATTGATCGCTGCTAGATAAGGAGCATAACAAAATGGCTGAACATCTTAAACTCGACAATTCGGACAGGCTTTACAAGGAAGCGCAGGAGCTGATCCCCGGCGGCATGATGGGCATACGCCGCCCCTATAACTTCGTGCCCGGCGAGTACCCCATCTTCTTCGACTCCGCCAAGGGCGGCAAGGTCACCGATGTCGACGGCAACGAGTACATAGACATGCTCTGCGCCTACGGCCCCATCATCATCGGCCACCGCGAAAAAGAGATAGACAAGGCCGTCATCGATCAGATCAAGAACAAAGGCTTCTGCATGTCCATCGTGCAGGAGATACAGAACACGCTGGCGGGAAAAGTGATCTCGCTGGTGCCCTCCGCCGAGAAAGTAGTATTCGCCAAAACCGGCTCCGACGCCACCACGCTCGCCGGCCGCATAGCCCGCAGCTTCACCGGCAAGACCAAGACCATACGCTGCGGCTACCACGGCTGGCACGACTGGTGCGTGGAGAACAAAGGCGGCGTGCTGCCCAAGACCTTCGAGGACACCCTCGAGTTCGAGTACAACGACCTGCAGGGCCTCGAAGACCTGATGAAAACGCACGGCTCCGAAGTGGCCTGCATCATAATCACCCCGCTGGGCCACCCCAACGCGCACGAGGTGGAAATGCCCAAGCCCGGCTTCCTGGAAGGCGTGAAGAAAATGGCCGAGCAGTACGGCGCGGTGCTGGTGTTCGACGAGATACGCACCGGCTTCCGCGTCAGCCTCGGCGGCGCGCAGAAATTGTTCGGCGTAACGCCGCACATGTCCGTGTTCGGCAAGGCCATGGCCAACGGCTACGAGATAAGCATGGTGGCCGGCCGCAAGGACATTATGGACGTCCTCATCAGCAAGGCCTTCGTCAGCTCCACGTATTTCAACAACACCCTCGCGATGGTCGCCTCGCTGAAGACCATCGAGATGCTGGAACGGGACAACGTACTGGACGTGATCGCCCGGCGCGGGCATGCCTTCTGCAAAAAGGTGCGCAGGTACGTGAAAGCCAGCGGAGTGCAGTGCACGTTCACCGGCGAGCCGTGGATGCCCTATATCACCTTCGACAAGGACGAGACCGGCGCCTACAAGAAGACCCGCGTGAGCTTCTACACGCAGTTGATACGCCGCAAGGTCTTCCTGCAGCCCTATCACCACGGCTACGTCTGCTACCGGCATTCCACGACTGACCTTAACTACGCCGCGGATATGATAGCAGAGGCGCTGGCCGAGGCGAAAAAGGCCGCTTAACCGCGTAAGGGCAGGCGGCGCTGCGCCGCCTGCCGCGGGCCGGACCGGGGGACAGGAAAGAATGGCTACAAGACTAAAACTACTTACCGGCAAGGCGTGGCCGACGCTGCGTCTCGCCGCCGAGAAGTTCCTGCAGATCGACGGCGAGCAGCGCGCGGCCGCTTTCGCTTTCAGCGCTTTTTTCGCCATGTTCCCGCTGATCCTGCTCATCGTAACGATAGTCTCCACCTTCTTTAAGCGCAAAGAGGCGGCGGCCATCGTTATCGGCTGCGTCGAGAAGTACGTCCCGCTCAGCGGGCCCATGCAGTCCTACGTCTTCGATTCCGTCTCGAACATAATCAGCGCCCGGGGAGAGGCCGGCCTGCTGGCCTTCGCGATGCTGGTCTGGGCGGCGGCGCAGTTCTTCACCACCATCACGGAAGCCTCCAACAAAGCGTGGGGGATGAAAGGGCACAACTGGTGGCGCAGCCCGCTGAAAGACCTCGGCCTGCTCACGGTAATGCTGGCCGCGGCCCTGATCGGCATCACGGTCCCGCTGGCGGGAAAAATGGTGCGCGGCTTCCTGGAACACGTCTATTTCTTCCCATGGGCGTACAGCCTGTGGATAATCTTCGTCCCCTGGATCGTCCTTTTCCTGAGCGTGAGCATCTTCTACATGCTCGCGCCGCGCCGGCGAACCGTTTTTTCTGAGGTCTGGTTCTCCGCTTTATGCGCCACCATGCTGCTGTACGCCTCCCAGAACCTTTTCATGTTCTACCTGAAGAATTCCACCACGCTCAACGCCGTATACGGCGCCTTCGGCGCCATCATAGCGCTGATGCTCTGGATCTACCTGTCCGGGGTCATCTTCATCTTCTGCGCCTGCCTGTGCGCCGCGCAGGCCGCCGCCTCCGCGCCAGCGGCCCCCGCAAACAGCCACGATTCCGCCTGCCTTTAAGCGGCGCCGGGCGGGAACGGCCGCGGGGTATAAATGCCCGCTTTTTTTTGTTATACTTTTTAAGGAGCATTACGCACCGCGCGCGACTTCCGCAGCCCGACACGACTTTAGCGCTGAGCAGTCAAGCACCCGCCGAGCCAGCCCGCCGCGCAGGATAAAAACCGGAGGTTCTATGCCGAAGATGGAAGTTGATGTGGACAAGTGCAAAGGCTGCTACCTGTGCATACAGGTCTGCCCGAAGAAGTGCATCGCGAAATCCGATAAATTCTCCAAGACCGGCTACTACCCGGCCATGGACGCCACCGAAGGCTGCATAGCGTGCCTGGCTTGCGCGCGCATCTGCCCCGACCTGGCCGTGAAAGTCTATAAATAAGGAGAAGCTCCATGGCTGAAAAGAAACTGATGAAAGGCAACGAAGCCCTGGCCGAAGGCGCGGTACGCGCCGGCTGCCGGTTCTTCGCCGGCTACCCCATAACCCCGCAGAACGAGATCCCCGAATATATGTCGTGGCGCCTGCCCCAGGCCGGCGGCGCGTTCGTGCAGTCCGAGAGCGAAGTCTCGGCGATCAACATGGTCTACGGCGCGGCCGCCACCGGCGTGCGCTGCATGACCTCCTCTTCCAGCCCCGGCATGAGCCTGAAGCAGGAAGGCATCTCCTACGCGGCCGGCGCCGACCTGCCCATTTTCATAGGCAACGTGATGCGCGGCGGCCCGGGACTCGGCAATATAGCCGGCGCCCAGGGCGACTACTGGCAGGCCACCCGCGGCGGCGGCCACGGCGACTACCGCTCTTTCGTGATGGCGCCCAACGGCGTCAGCGAAATGGCCAATTTTCCGCACAAATGCTACGAGGTATCGTTCAAGTACCGCATCCCTTCGATGGTGCTGGCCGACGGCATCATCGGCCAGATGATGGAACCCGTAGAATTCACTAACCCCGAGATCGACCCCAAGACCCTGGTGGAGCCCGACTGGGCGCTGGGCACCAACAAAGACCGCGCCAAGCGCATAGTCAAATCCTACGACCTGCGCGAGGGCTACCTGGAAGTGATGGTCAACGAGCGCGTGAAGCGCTACAAACAGATAGAGGCCAGCGAGACCATGTACGAGGAGAAGATGATGGACGACGCCGAGATAGCCATAGTGGCTTACGGCACCTCGGCCCGCGTCTCGGTGGCCGCGATGAAGCTCGCGCGCGAAAAAGGCCTGAAAGTGGGCCTGTTCCGCCCGATAACCCTGTGGCCCTTCCCCAAGGCCCGCCTGGTGGAACTGTCCAAGCGCATCAAGAAATTCCTGGTGGTGGAGATGAGCCTGGGCCAGATGGTGGAGGACGTTCAGCTTTCGCTCAACGGCCGCTCCGAGGTCCACCTGCACGCGAAGCCCGGCGCGTCCGTTATGACCGCCGACGAAGTGTATAAGACGATGGATGCCATCGTAAAAAAGGGGGCCAAAGAATATGCAGCTGTTAAATAAAAGACCCGAATCCCTGCTGGACGTTAAAATGCATTACTGCCCCGGCTGCGGCCACGGCATAGTGCACCGTCTCGTCGCCGAAGTTATGGACGAGCTAGGCATCCGGGAGCGCACCATAGGCGTGGCGCCCGTGGGCTGCGCCGTGTTCGCCGACACCTACTTCAACTGCGACATGATCCAGGGCCCGCACGGCCGCGGCCCGGCCGAAGCCACCGGCATCAAGCGCGCCAAGCCCGGCACTATCGTGTTCTCCTACCAGGGCGACGGCGACCTGGCCTCCATCGGCATGGCCGAGATCGTGCACGCCGCCATCCGCTCCGAGAACATAACGGTGATCTTCATCAACAACGCCATCTACGGCATGACCGGCGGCCAGATGGCCCCGACCACGCTGATAGGGCAGAAGGCCACCACCTGCGTGGAAGGCCGCACCGCCAAGCAGGCGGGCTACCCCATAAAGATGTGCGAGATGCTGTCCACCATCGACGGCGCCACCTACCTTGAGCGCACCACGGTGCACAACGCCGCCGGCGTGATCAAGGCCAAGAACGCCATCAAGAAAGCCTTCCAGAACCAGATAGACGGCAAAGGCTTCTCGATGGTGGAAGTCCTGAGCATGTGCCCGACCAACTGGGGCACGCGGCTGGACAATCCCTCCGAAGCCACCAAGTACGTGGCCGAGGGGATGATGCCGGTGTTCCCTCTTGGCGTTTACAAGGACGCCTGCGCGGCCGACAAGAAATAACGGAGGACTTTAAAATGTACCAAGGAATAAGAATATCCGGTTTCGGCGGACAGGGCGTGATCTCCGCCGGAGTGCTGCTGGCGCAGGCCGGCATGATGGAGGGGAAAGAGGTCAGCTTCTTCCCGTCTTACGGCGCCGAGATGCGCGGCGGCACGGCCAACTGCTCGGTGGTAGTGGCCTCCGACGAGGTTTCCACTCCGATAGTCTCCACGCCCGACACGGCCATAGTGCTCAACGAGCCGTCGCTGGTCAAGTTCGAGCCTACGGTGAGACCCGGCGGGCTGCTGATAGTGAACAGCTCGCTGGTGAACTCCAAACCCACCCGCACGGACATAAAGGTGCTTTATGTTCCCTGCAACCAGGTGGCGGGGGAACTGGGCAACGGCAAGGTGATGAACATGGTGGCGCTCGGCGCGTTCGCGGCCGCCACCGGCGCCATCTCCGTGGACGCCATAGCCAGGGCGCTGCCCAAGGTGTACAAGAAGCTCAAGCCCGAGGTCATCGAGCTCAACGTAAAAGCGCTGCGGCGCGGCGCGGAGTTCAAGCTGAATTAAGCGCAGGCACGTACAATAGAAAGGGCCCGGTCGGAACCGGGCCCTTTTTATTTGCCGGCCTGAGCGGCCGGGCAGAACGGGTTCAGCGCGGCGCGGGGCCCGGGGCCCGTGTCTTCAGCATAACGGCCTGCAATTCTTTCAGGACGGCCAGGTGCTCCCGGCCCCGGGTGACAGCCTCCTTAACCTCTTCCTTGAACTCGGGCTTTTTTATCAGCTTATGGAGGTCGCAGTACAGCGCCACGCTTCTTTCCGCGCGGGTGATATGCCCCCGGAAGGCCGCCTCCACGCCGCGGGAGGTCTCCGTCTTCCGCTGGCGGAAGCCGGTGCCCTGCTTGCCCACCCGGCCCAGCATCAGCAGGCTAACGCGGGCCTCGGCGGCGAGCCGCTCGAAGAGCCGCAGTATTTTTTCGCCGCAGGCGGGATCGGCACCGAAAAGCTCCGCTTCGACGGAATAAACCGAGATGTCCTCCATTTCCGAAGCCACTAAAACACGCAGCAGTTCTTTAAGTTTCATAGATTTCTCCGTCAGGAAGCTAGCCGGCGATCTCTTTGCCAGGAGCGGCGCGGAACACCGGGCCGGGCAGCCAGAAAAGATTCCTGCCCGCCACGGGGTTCAGCAGCATGGCGAAAGCGATCCACAGCGCCAGCAGGCCCAGCAGTATAGTCAGCAGCGCGATGGGAAGGCCCAGCGCCGCGGTGCCGGTAAGCCCGGCGACAAGTTTGCAGACGTACATCAGGTCTATATCCAGCAGGAAGACGAACAGCAGCCCGCTGAAAAAGCCGAACCCGTAGGTCATGGCCAGGAAGATCAGCAGGAAGCAGGCGTCCGCGGCCAGCATTACCGCATGGTCGGGCATCACCCCGCCCGCTACGGAGCTCAGCACCCACCAGTTCATGACCCAGTTGAAGGCGAAAGCGGTGAACAGCGTGCCGCCGTAAAGGTTGCGGTTGGCCAGGCTCATGACCCCGGCCAGGAACTGGCAGCCGCCGCCGAAGAGCAGGCACACAACGGCGGCGGTCTTGAAGGCGGCGGGCGTCAGGGCGGCGCCCAGAGCTATGGGCGTGAGCGCGGCGCAGCCCACGGCCAGGCCGATAAGGCCGAGAGGGGTCGGTTCCGCGAAAAGCGGCGAAGCGGCGTTTTGAGCTGGGTTCATTTAGTTCTCCTGTTTAGATTATAGCAAAGCTGAAACTGAAGCCCTGCCGCCAGGCGCCCCGCGCGGCATCAGGCTTTGCGCGCCGGCCCGACGTGAGGCCGGGGCCCGGGCCGGCGATATTTGCTATCATACGAAAAGGCCGGACACCGGCAATTCCCGGGCGCGGCAGCGGCCGCCGGCATTCCCCGTCAGCTCCTCCCGCATTATGGAGAAAGTCTATATTTACGCTCTGGCGGCAAATCTAAGCTTCGCCGTGGGCGTGCAGTTCTTCACTCATTACGCGCGGCGCATCTCCAGCGTCTGGGTGAACTGCTTCAAGGGGGCGGTGGCCGCGGTCCTGTTCCTCGCTACCGTCATAGCGCAGGGAGGGTTCCACCATATCGCCCCGCTCCCGGCCGCGCTCTTCTTCCTGTCCGGGATGCTCGGGCTGGGCCTGGCCGATGTTTTCCTGGTCAGGGCTTTCTCCCTGATGGGGCCCGGCCGCACGATGATGATCTTCGGCTTCCAGCCGCTGATCACGGGCATCCTCAGCTATGCCGCTTTCGGCCAGGCCCTGGAGGGGAAAAAGCTCGTCGCCGTAGTTTTTTTCGTGGCCTGCCTTTATATTTTCTCGCTGGAGTCTTTCAGGAAACACGGGCACTGGAACACGAAAGCGAGCCTGTTCGCGCTGGGGGGCGTGGTGCTGGACGGCTTCGGGGTGATCATAACCCGGTTCTCCTTCAACGCCAGTCCGGGCATAGGAACTACGGAGGGCAACTTTTACCGCGCGGCCGGAGCGCTGCTGCTTTTCGCGCTGCTCTCGCGCGTGAGGCCGTTCCATTTTTTTGAGAAGCTCGGCACGCTCGGCCGCCGCGGGCTCTTCTGGCTGACCGCGGGCAGTTTCGCGGGGACCTATCTTTCGCTGATGTTCTACCTTAGCGCGGTGCGCTACGCCGGCGCGCTGGCCGCGGTAACCGGCATAGGCATAACCGGCACGCTGTTCTCTTCCGCTTTCGAGTGCGCGTACGAGCGGAAGATGCCGTCGGCGTACCTGCTGGTCGCACTGGTCTTTTTCTTCGCCGGCATGGTTTTTCTGCTGTGAACGGCCGCAAAGGGCCGGGATCATTTTTGTATCATACTTCGACGGCGGCGGATGCGGCAACGGAGGTTTATCATGAACGTGAAGGACGCGATAGAAAAACGGCGCTCGTACAGGGCGCTGGGGCCGGTGGAAATATCGGACGGGACCATAAGGGAACTGGCGGCCGCGGCGCAGCTGACGGCCTCCTGCTTCAATAACCAGCCGTGGAAACTGGTCTTCGCCCGGTCGAAAGCCTCTCTGGCGAAAGCGCATGACTGCCTGATGAAGAACAACGACTGGGTAAAGAGCGGCTCCGCGATAATAGCCGCGTTCGCTAAAAAAGAGAACGACTGCGTGCTCAAGGAACGGGAATATTATCTTTTCGACCTGGGCATGGCCGTCTCGGCCATACAGCTGCGCGCCACCGAACTGGGGCTCGTGGCGCACCCCATCGCCGGCTTTGACAGCGAAAAAGCGCGCCTCGCCCTGGATATACCGGAAGGGAATCTGGTCATGGTTTTGATCGTCCTGGGAGAAAGGACCGGGGACATGCGCGGTCTGACGGCGAGCCAGGCCGCGCAGGAAACCGGCCAGAGGCCGGCCAGGCTGCCGCTGGAGAACGTTTTCAGCGTGGACAGGTACGACGACAGACTGGCGGTAAAACCCGCGCGCTGAAGCGCGCGCCGGGCATTTACGCGCGCGCGCCGAAATGATATCTTCTAGGCATGGCGAAACTGGAACACCAGGTACTGCTGATCACCCGGCTGAAGGAATTCACCGGCAGGGTGCCGGCCGCCTACGCCAATCAGAAGGAATTCTTCATCAACTGCCTCCACAGCATGTCCGAGCACCTGGTGGACCTGAAGAGGGAAACCCTGCGCGAAGCGTGCGAGGACTTCTCCCGGAAGCTCGACAGCGGGACGGTCACGGATAACACCTCGGCCGAATTCAGGGGCACGCTGGAGAAGCTTGTCCCCGCCGGAGATTTCACTATAGCCTGCGCGAGCATGATCGCCGGCAAAGAGCTGCTCAGGAAACGCCTCGCCGCCCTGACGCCCCTTTCGCTGGTTGAAGAGGAAAAAAAGGCCGCCGGCAGGGACGCCGAGGCGGACCGGCAGATCAGGGAAACCTACGCGCGCCTGAATTTCGCGCCGCTGGTGGCGGAACTGGCCGCGGGACCCGACGACCGCGCGGTCGACGGCGTGCTGGAAAAAGCGCGGGCGGAAGTAGCGGAATACTGCTGTCTTTACCGCATCCCGCTCGACGAAGCCGGCACGCTGACCCCGTACTCGCTGGCCTGCATCGACGCCGTGCTCGCGGCGTGCCACCGCATCCTGGCCAACCTCCGCAAAACCCCGGGCGGAAAAACGGTGCTGATAGTCGACGACGACGAAGCTATACTGGACCTGCTCACCTTCCTGGTGCGCAGAGAGGGGTTCAAGACAGAGGGCGCGGCCGACGGCGAGCAGGCGCTCAGAAAGGCCAGGGCCCTCTGCCCCGACCTGCTGCTGCTGGACCTGATGCTGCCCAAATGCAGCGGGTTCGAGATACTGCGCGAACTCCAGGACGACGGCACCGCCGGTATCCCCATAGTGATAGTGACCGGCCGCAATGCCGACCCCTCCACCGCGGAAATGATAAAGCGGGAGCCGAACGTCAGGGGTTTTATCCAGAAACCGATAAAGCCAAACATCCTCGCCGACCTGCTGCACGCCATCCTTAAAGTGCCTGCGAAGACGCCGCGCTGACGCCTTAGCCGGTCCGCCCGTACGCCGGGCCCTTTCCTTTCACCCGAAGCGTCCCTGCCAGTATAATTTATACAATAGAGGCATGCACGGAGACCGAGGAGACGACGGGCAGGACCCGAAAGAGAAAATAAACTACCGGGCCACGTTCCATATGCTCTCCGGCCTCATGAGGCCGGAAAAGCGGGGCTTCGCCGTCGCGTTCTGGTGGCTGAGCCTGTCCACCGCGATGAACCTGCTCTCTCCCATCATAGCCAAATACATAATCGATACCGCCATCCCGTCGAAAAGCGTCCGCCTGCTGACGGCCGTGGTGGGCGCCCTGTTCCTGAACTCCGTGCTGTTCATGGCCTCCAACTACCTTTTGCAGATGCGCCTGGTGCGCACCGGCCAGCAGATAATAACCGACCTGAAGAAACGGATGCTGGCCCATATGCTGGCGCTGGACCTCCCTTTCTACGCCGAGTACCCGGTGGGGCGCCTCACCGCCCGCATACAGTCCGACACCTCCAGCCTTTACTCGCTGTTCACTGAAACGACCGTCACCATCTTCCGCGACATACTGATGTTCGTCGTCACTTTCGGAGTGATGTTCTATTTCAGCCGGCGCCTTACGCTGCTCATCTCGTCGGTGTTCCCGCTGGTGCTGGCGATCAGCTTCGTCTTCCTGGGAAAGAGCACGACGCTGTTCGTGGCCGTCAGGAAACTGGCCAGCGAGATCTCCGGCTTTCTTACGGAGCACATAAACGCCATAGCCCTGCTGCAGGCCTTCAACCGCGAGGGCATGGCCGCGGCGAAACTGGAAGCGATAAACAAAAAGAAATTCGACACGGAGCTGCGCGCAGAGTTCATGATGATTATCTTCTACCTCAGCATCGTGCTGCTGAGCCCCGTCTCCATCGCCATCATCCTCGGCGTGGGCGGCGGCTGGGCCATAGACCGCACGATAAGCATCGGCACGCTCGTGCTGTTCATACTCTACATCGACAAGCTTTTCGAGCCGGTCTTCAGGCTGTCGGAGCACATAAGCATCATACAGCGCTCCTTCGCCGCCGGGCACCGCATACACCGCATACTGGAGCGCCGGCCCGCCATTGTGGACGTTCCCCGGCCGCGCTACATACGCTCCATCCGGGAAGGCATAGAGTTCCGCAACGTCTGGATGCGCTACGCCGACGACGCACCCTGGGTGCTGAAGGACGTCTCCTTCAAGCTGCCCAAAGGCAAAAGCCTGGCCATCGTGGGCGAGACCGGCGGGGGCAAGACCACGGTCACGAACCTGCTGTTCAAGTTCTACACGCCGCAGAAGGGGAGAATACTCATCGACGGAGTGGACCTTCCGGAGATCGGCCTGAATTCGCTGCGCACCGCCATAGGGCTGGTGCACCAGGACATCTACCTTTTCCCCGGCACCATTATGCAGAACCTGAAACTGATGGACGAGGCGATCCCCGACTCGATGGTGCACGACGCCATAAAGACCATCGGCCTGGAAGCTTTCTTCAAACACCACAGTCTGAACAAGCACATAGTGGAAAAGGGCGTGAACCTTTCCGCGGGCGAGAAACAGGTGATCTCGCTGGTGCGCGCGATGACGCTCAACCAGGAGGTGCTGGTGCTCGACGAGGCCACCTCCCACATCGATCCCTACACCGAACGGCTTATAAACACGGCCATGCAGCGCCTGCTCCAGCAGAAGACCATGATAGTGATAGCCCACAGGCTGTCCACCATACGCCACGCCGACAACATTCTGCTGATCTCGGAGGGGGAAATCAAGGAAAGCGGCACGCACGCCCAGCTGCTGGAAAAGGGCGGCATCTATTCCAAGTATTACAAGCTGCAGTTCGGTGAGGAGCCCTCATGATCTTCACCCTGAAATGGCTTTTTCCTTACTGGCGGCGGCACAAGTACCGCATGTTCGCCATTATACTGCTGGGCATGACCAGCGCCGCGCTCAGCGCCGTCTACCCTTACCTGATCAAGCAGATAATCAACGGGCTAAACGGCGCGATAAGCCGCGAGTTCCTGCGGCGCAGCATCTACCTTATACTTGGCGTCGGAGTGCTGAACACGCTGGTGAGCGTGGTGGCGCAGCGCAACCGGGCGTACATGAACATGCGCCTCGAGTGGGAGTTCCGCAAAGAAGTGTTCGAGCACATCATAAAACTGGACCAGCGTTTCTTCCACCGCTACACCACCGGCGACCTGGTGACCAGGATGATCGACGATATCTCGCAGAAGATCTCCTGGTTCGCCTGCTCCGGCGTGTTCCGCTTCATACAGTCCGTCTTCACGCTCATCGCCGCCGTGACGATGATGGTGACGCTGAACCGCTGGCTGACCTTCTGGGTGCTGCTGCCCGCGCCCTTCATACTGGCGGCTTCAATAAAGACCGGCAAGAAGCTGCACGAGCGCTACGACGCGCTGCAGAAGAGCATAACCTTCATCTACGACTTCATCGAGACCTGCTTCACCGGCATTAAGCTGATAAAGGCCAACTCCAAGGAAGGCGCGCAGAGCGCTTTCTTCGCCGTCAAGGCCGAGGCCCAGAAAGAGGCCGAGATCTCTTCGACGCGCCTTGACGTGATCTTCTCGTATTTCTTCCATTACGCCAACTTCGTGTCGGTGGCCATACTGTATCTGGCCGGCGGCCTGATGGTGATAAGGGGCAGCGCCACGCTGGGGGACCTGATAGCCTTCTATTTCTACTCGGGCATGATCATGATGCCGCTGATGGATATCAGCCAGTTCTTCGTGGCGGGCACCCGCGCCGGCACGTCCATAAAGCGCGTCGACGAGCTGCTGCAGGCCCGCAGCGCGGTAAAAAGGCCCGAACTCCCGGTCCCGGTCCCGGAGCGCCTGGAAAAGATAGAGGCCGCCGACGTCTCGGTCAGAACAGACAAGGACGACGTGCTGCTGCTCAAGAAAATAACGTTCGAGGCCCGCCGCGGCGAGCTGGTGGCCGTGGTAGGCAAGATAGGTTCCGGAAAGACCAGCCTGCTCTCCCTGCTGACCCGCATTTCCGAGTATTCCTCGGGGAGCGTCCGCGTCAACGGGCAGGATATAAGGGCTTTCGCTCCCGAGCAGCTCCGCGGCCGCATGGGGCTGGTGACCCAGGAACCTTTCATTCTCAGCGACACAGTAAAGAACAATATCACCCTCGGGCGGGAGGGCCTGCCGGAGGAAGCCCTGCGGCGCGCCGTCTCGGTAGCCCAGCTCAGCGCGGACATGGATAAGCTGCCCAAAGGGCTGGACACCGGCGTGGGGACCCGCGGGTTCGCGCTGTCCGGCGGCCAGCGGCAGCGCGTGGCGATAGCGAGGGCCATACTCGCCCGCCCGGACCTGCTGCTGTTCGACGACGCTACCAGCGCGATGGACGCGCAGACCGAAGAGGATTTCTGGAAGGCGTTCAGGACGGAACTGCCGGACGCCATCTGCCTGATAGTCACGCACCGCATCAAGACCATAGAGCACGCCGATTACATCCTGACCATGGACGAAGGCCGGCTGGCGGAAAAAGGAACGCACGGGGAACTGATGGCCGCCGGCGGCCTTTACAGGCATATTTACGAAAGAAGGAAACTCGAAGAAGAACTGGGGGCCAGGAATGCGAACTGAAAAAACGGATTATCTCATAATCGGCGCCGGCATAATAGGGCTTACGCTCGCCCGTCAGCTGCTGGAAAAATTCCCGGGCAAAAAGGTCCTGCTGCTCGAAAAGGAGCCCGACGTCGCCCGCCACGGCAGCGGCAGGAACAGCGGCGTACTGCACTCGGGTTTTTACTACAGCGCGGACTCGCTGAAGGCGCGGTTCACGCGCGACGGGAACCTGACGCTGAAAAAATACTGCCGGGCCAACGGCCTGGCGCTCAATGAATGCGGGAAGGTGGTGGTGGCCCGCGGCGCGGACGAACTGCCGGCCCTTTACGAACTCGAACGGCGCGGCAGGGCCAACGGCGTTGAAGTGCGGCTGATAACCGAACGCGAACTCGCGGAGATAGAGCCTAACGCCCGCACCTTCCGGGAAGCGCTGTATTCCCCGACAACAGCCACCGTCGACCCCGCGGCGGTGTGCGCCCGCCTCAAAGAACAGCTTTTGAGCGCCGGGGCGGAACTCCTGTTCGGAGAAGGCTATGCAAGCTCGGCCGGAGGCAACGCCGTAAGGACCGACAAAGGCCGCCTTATACAAGCGGGGCATATCATAAACGCCGCCGGGCTTTACGCGGACCAGCTCGCCAGGGATTTCGGGTTCTCGAAGAATTACGTCATAATTCCGTTCAAGGGCATCTATCTGAAATATTCGGGCGTTCCGGCCCCGCTGAAAGTCAACGTCTATCCCGTCCCGAACCTGAAGAACCCTTTCCTGGGCGTTCACTACACTGTTACCGTCGACGGGCACGTTAAGCTGGGCCCGACGGCCATTCCGGCTTTCTGGCGCGAGAACTATGAAGGGCTGGATAATTTCCGGGCCGGAGAATTAGCGCAAACGGCGGCCTACGAGGCCCTGCTTTTCCTCACCAACGCGTTCGGCTTCAGGAGCCTGGCCTGGGAAGAGATGCGCAAGTATTACAAACCTTTTTTCGTGGGGCTGGGACGGGAACTGGTGCACAGGATAGATCCCGCCGGATTTGACGAATGGACCCGCCCCGGCATACGGGCGCAGCTGCTTAATACCAGGACCCTGGAACTGGTGCAGGATTTCGTGGTGGAGGGGGACAAGAACAGCACGCATATCCTTAACGCCGTCAGCCCCGCGTTCACCGGCAGCTTCCCGTTCACGAAATGGATAATCGACACCCGGCTGACCGACCAGCACCCTGCGGCGCCCCGGCAGTCACCCGGCGCGCCGCCTAATCGTATATAATATCCATAAAATGCGGCGGAGACAAAAACCTTGAGCTTAATATCCCGAAATAACCTGAAGCCGACGGCGCGCGCGCTTCTGGCCTCCGCGCTGTGCCTGCTGTCCGCGGGCGCGGCGACGGCCGAAGAGCTGCTGATGATAGAACTGCCGGACCCTGCCACGGCGCAGGCAGCGGCAGAACCGCCCGAAGCGGCGAAGCCGCAGGCCCCGCCCGCCGCCGCGCCGGACGCGAACGTGCGGCCGGGGACACCGGCCGGGCCGCCGAGCGGCGAGCTCGCCGACTTCAACTTCACCGGTACCGACATTCTGCTCGTTTTAAAGATCATCGCCTCACGGCGGAAATTGAACATCGCTCCCTCTCCGGGCGTGAAAGGGAACGTTACACTGTCCTTGCGGCAGGTGCCTTTCGACGAAGGTTTCCGCATACTCCTGGAGAAACTGGACCTGGTGGCCGTACAGCGCGGCGGCGGCGTCATAGAAGTGATGCCTGGAAGCGAAATGCCGCTCGTGGTAGAGAAGGTCGCGCTGAAGAACAGGCCGGCCGCTGATATTAAAGCCGCGCTGGAAGCGCTGCTTACTCCCGAAGAAAAAAAACGGCTGACCATCGCCGCCGACTACGCCTCCAATTCGCTGATGATCAGCGCGGCCGCGGCGCAGATGCCCGGGGTGAGGGCCAGAATAACGGACCTGGACCAGAAAGCGCCCCAGATAAGGATAAAAGGCCCGCATACTCGAGCCGCGCAGCAGTGAGCTGCCCGACACGGGATCTCCCGGGCCGCGAAGAACGCGGGCGGGTCTTCACTTCATAAAAAATAGCACCATCAGCTGCGCGGAGATCACGCGCAGGATCATCACCAGCGGGTAGACCGTGGCGTAGGACATAGCGGAAAGATTGGAAGGCGCCATGGCGTTGGCGAAGGCCAGCGCCGGGGGATCGGTCATGGAACCGGCCAGCGCGCCGCAGAGGGACATGTAGTTGAGCTTCAGCTTCGCCTTGGCGAAGACGCCGATGATCAGTATCGGCAGCACGGTTATCATAAACGAGAACAGGACGATATACATACCGCTGCCGTTCAAAAGCGTCTCGAAGAACCGGCCGCCCGCCTTCAGCCCCACGCAGGACAGGAAAAGCGTTATCCCGAGCTCGCGCAGCATCAGGTTGCCGGCGGGAGGCAGATACCAGTTAAGCGGGCCTATGTGCTGGACGTAGCTGAGCACTATTGCCACGATAAGCGGCCCTCCGGCCAGCCCGAGCCGCACCGGGGTGGAAAGCCCCGGGATAGCGATAGGCAGTGATCCCAGAAGCACGCCGGCCGCTATGCCGATGAACGCGGGGAGCAGCTGCGGGTGGTTCAGGTCCTTCGGGGAATTGCCGAGCATGGCCGCGGCCTTCGCCACTGCGGCCTCCTCGCCCACTATCACCAGGTTGTCCGCGAACTGCAGCACATAGGAATCCGACACGAGGAATTCCACGTCCGCGCGCGCCACGCGGGTGGCCGCCACGTCGTACTGCGCTTCAAGATTAAGTTCTTCCAGCGTTTTGCCTATCACTTCTTTATGGGTAACTATGACGCGGGAGTGGATGATCCGGCTGGGCAGCTTCTTAAGGTCCATGGCGCTCTTCGAGCCCACCACCAGCATAAACTTCCGCACATGCTCCTCGGTACCCACCGCCAGCAGCACGTCGCCGGCATGGATAACGGTATCGTCGTGGGCCACAGCCATGAGACCGCCGTGAAAGAGCCGCGAGACCACCACTCCGAGCTCCTTGATGGCCGGGATATCCCGGATCATCAGGCCTTCCAGGTTCTTGTTTTCCACCGTTATACTGACGTTCACGAAGCCGGCCGCGGCTTTATCGCCCTGCACCTGCAGCATATCCTGCGCGGCCTGCGTCCTGAAAACGCGTTTTATTAAAAGCATGGTCAGGATAATGCCCATTATAGCGCCGGGATAGGCCAGCGCGTAGCCTACCGAGGCGTTATTGGCGGCTTCGGGACCAAGGGCGCCCAGCGCCTGCTGCGCCGCGGCCAGCGAAGGCGTATTTGTGACCGCCCCGGAATACATGCCTGCCGCGGTGGCGATATCGAACCCGGCCAGCCTGCTGACGAGCAGCGTAAGGGCCACGCCGCCCAGCACCACGGCGGCCGCCAGCAGGTTCAGGCGTATGCCTTCCTTGCGGAAAGAGGAGAAGAACCCCGGCCCCACCTGCGTGCCGATGGAATAAACGAAAAGTATCAGGCCGAAATCGCGCAGGAACTCCAGCGTTTCGTGATTGATGTCCAGGCCGAAATGGCCGAACAGGATGCCGGAGAACAGCACGCCGGCGATGCCGAGGTTTATGCCGAAAAGCCTCAGGTTGCCGAGAGCGAGGCCCGCGGCCGCCACCAGCATGATGACGAACACCGACCAGGCCACCGACTGCGGGGAGAAAAGCGTGGAAAGAAGGTCCATAGGTTCTCCTGGAAGCTGCGATATTATTCTAGCAAAATGCGGCCCGCCCGCCTTCAACGGGATAAATTCCAATCGGGGGCGGTAATTTAATACTATTATAGTGAACTTACCGTCAGCAGCAACGGAGATAACATGATCCCCAAAGCGGAACGACGCAACGCCTGGCTATTCGTGCCCACTACCTACTTCGCCGAAGGCCTGCCCTACATCCTCATCAATTCGGTCTCCGTCATCATCTACAAGAACATGGGCGTGTCCAACGCCGAGATGGCCTTCTGGACCAGCTGGCTGTACCTGCCCTGGTTCCTGAAGATGCTCTGGGGGCCGATGGTTGACATGTACTCCACCCGCCGCAGTTGGGTGGTGTACACCCAGCTGATACTGGCCTGCTGCCTGGCGGCGGCGGCCGTTTCGCTTACCGGGCACCATTTCTTCGCGGTTTCGCTGGTGGCTTTCGCCGCCGGGGCCTTCGTCTCGGCGACGCACGACATAGCCGTGGACGGCTTCTACATGCTGGCCCTCACCGACGAGGACCAGGCTTTCTTCGTCGGCATCCGCTCCATGTTCTACCGGTTCGCCATGATCTTCGGCACCGGCTTCCTGGTCTACCAAGCCGGGAAAATGCAGGAGGTCACGGGAGACGTGCCCGGCAGTTGGAGCCTGATGCTGACGATCTCCGCGCTGCTGTTCCTGGTCTTCTTCCTTTACCACAGGTTCTTTCTGCCTTACCCTGCCGAGGACGTGCCCAAGGCCAAGGCCGAGACAGGGGCGATACTGCGCTCCGTCGGCACGCTGGCCGGCTACCTGGCCGCCGCGGGCGTACTTATCTGGCTGTTCACCTACGGGCTTACCGGCATGTGGACAAGGCTCGCCGCCGCCGCGCTGCTCACCGCCGCGTTGGTCTTCCTCTGCCACCAGTACCTGTTCCCTTTCCTCAAGGCGAAAATGGCCCGGGAGGGGAACTCTTTCAACGAGGCCTTTATCACCTATTTCACCCAGGACGGGATAGGCTATATCGTGGCGTTCATACTGCTGTACCGCTTCGCGGAAGCGATGCTGATAAAGCTCACCTCCCCGTTCCTGCTCGACGCGGTGGGCAAAGGCGGCCTCGGCATCCCCACCGCCGAGGTCGGCATAATCTACGGGACCATAGGCATGATAGCCCTGATAACCGGGGGTATACTCGGCGGCTGGTTCGTCTCTAAATACGGCTTCCGGCGCTGCCTCTGGCCGATGGTGTTCGCGCTGCACGTGCCGGACGTGTTCTATCTTTATATGTCCTATGCCCAGCCCGCCCTGACCCAGGTAACGCTGTTAGGGCACAGCCTGCCCTGGGGCCCCGTACCGCTGCTGGTAGCCGCCGAGCAGTTCGGCTACGGGATAGGGTTCACGATATTCACCATGTACCTTATAATGGTCTGCAAGGGCAAGTTCAAGACGGCGCACTACGCTATCTCCACCGGGATCATGGCGCTGGGCATGATGGTGCCGGGAATGATAAGCGGCTGGCTTCAGACAATGGTGGGCTACCGCCATTTCTTCCTGGCGGTCTGCGTGCTGACCATACCGGGCATACTGGTGATCTTCCGCCTCCCGATAAAGGACGCGGAAACAAAGCCGGCCTGACGAAAAGCGGCAGGACGTAAAAAAGGCGGACAGCACTGAAAGCTGTCCGCCTTTCTATCTGTCGGCCCCGGTTAAACTTTCTTAGGGATGCAGCAATTAGGGAGGCATTCTTCCGGACACTTGCTGGCGCAGGGCTCGATGTGTATCGTGACCTTGGAATGCGCCAGCACTTTTTCTATGTCGCCGGTTATATAATCCGTAAGGTTATGGGCCTGTTCCACCGACATGCCGGCGTCGACTATGATGTCGAACTCTATGAATTTCGTGTGGCCCGCCTTGCGGGTGCACAGGCTCTTGAAGCTGATAACGCCGGGCTGTTTCTTTATCAGCTCAGCTATTTTAACATTGTCGTTCTCCGGCAGCGAGGCGTCCAGCAGGTCGCCCAGCGACTGCACGGTGAGGTCGTAGGCCGCTTTTATTATCATCAGCGCCACTATGATGGCCGCCAGCGGGTCTATCCAGTGAACGTGGTGCCCGACCCAGAGCAGTTCTATAAGCCAGATCAGCCCGAGGCCCGTCATTACGCCCATGGAGGTATAGACGTCGGTGCGCAGATGCCAGGCGTCGGCCTTTATCGCGATGGAGTCGGTCTCATTACCCACCTTGAAAAGCATGTGCGAGACCGCCATATTGACGAACGAGGACAGCCCCATCACCAGGATGCCCCAGCCGATCATTTCGATGGGCTGAGGATCGACGAACTTCTTTACCGCCTCGTAGATGATCCACGCCGCGGCGAGGAAGATCAGGATTGCTTCCACGAAACCCGAAATGTTCTCGAATTTGCCGTGGCCGTAATGATGGTCCTTATCGGCCGGCTGGGCCGAAGACCGTACCGCGAAGTAGGCTATCATCGCGGCTACAAGGTCTATGCCGGAATGGATGGCCTCCGAGAGCACGGAAACCGAGCCTATCGCCAGCCCGACGATGAGCTTGAATACCACCAGGGCGCTGTTGGAAGCCACCGACAGCTTTACCACGCCCATCTTCGCGGTGTTGAAGTCTTTTTCTATCATAGCCGTTGAATAAAACAATGGCCCGCCTGTCTTCCTTTTGAGAAACCCAGGCGGGCCTGTGCGTCCGCCCCGGCGGACGTCTTGTTCAACCGTGTTTTACTCGCACTTAATGCACTGCACCGGGCAGTTGGCGGCCGCGGTCTTGCAGGCGTCTTCCTTGCCGGCGGGCACGGGGCCTTTCACAATGGCCTTATCGGCGGGCATCTCGAAAACTTCCGGGCAGTCACTGGCGCACAGGCCGCAGCCGATGCAGGAGTTCGCGTCTATTACTGCTTTCATGTTAATACCTCCGTTATAATACCGAAAATCTGACCTGTCTATTATACAAAATCCGCGCTTTGCAAGCGCCTGCCCGCCGCCGGGCGGGGCGGGGCTATTCGCTGATGCGCTGCCCGGTGGCCTTGTCGAACACGTGCATGTTCTGGTAATTGAAGCACAGGCTCACGGCGCTGCCCGGGCTGCGGTTGAAGAAAGCTTCCACCGTGGCCAGCAGGCGCTGGCCGCCCACTTTAAGGTACAGGTTCTCGCGG
Source organism: uncultured Elusimicrobia bacterium (assembly GCA_903879915.1). Lineage (GTDB taxonomy): Bacteria > Elusimicrobiota > Elusimicrobia > Elusimicrobiales > UBA9959 > UBA9959. The sequence continues at coordinate 70,047 of CAIRNJ010000026.1, read as the reverse complement.
TGGCCCAGGAGCTCGCACACCTCCAGCACGCCGTCCATCTTGCAGGATAATTTCTCTCCGCCCGGATGCTCCACCAGCACGTCGTCGGGCCTTACGCCCAGCACCACCTCGCGCCCTTCGAGCGCCTCTTTCTGCGGCAGCACGAAAGCGGGAATGGGCAGCGTAACGGATTCGTTGGAGAATACGGAAACGCCGTCGGCGACGGAAAGTTTGCCGGTCAGGAAGTTCATGGTGGGGCTGCCGATGAAGCCCGCCACGAACAGGTTGCAGGGCTTGCGGTAGACCTCGATGGGGGAGCCCACCTGCTGCACTATGCCGTGGTTCATTATCACGATGCGGCCGGCCAGCGTCATGGCCTCCACCTGGTCGTGCGTGACGTAGAGGATGGTGGCGTTCAGGCGCGGGTAGAGCTTGGCTATCTCCACGCGCATCTCCTCGCGCAGCTTCGCGTCGAGGTTCGACAGCGGCTCGTCGAACAGGAACACCTTGGGCTTGCGCACGATGGCGCGGCCGATGGCCACGCGCTGGCGCTGGCCGCCGGAGAGCTGCTTGGGCATGCGTTTCAGGAATTTATTGAGCTGCAGGATGTTCGCCGCTTCGGTCACGCGCGCCCTGATCTCCGCCTTGGGCATCTTGCGCAGGCGCAGCGCGAAATTCATGTTCTCTTCCACCGTCATGTGCGGGTACAGCGCGTAATCCTGGAACACCATGGCGATCTCGCGCTTGGAGGGGTGCAGCTCGTTGACCAGCAGGTTGTCTATGAAGATCTCGCCGTCGGTGACCTCCTCCAGGCCGGCCAGCATCCGCAGCAGCGTGGTCTTGCCGCAGCCGGAGGGCCCGACTATCACCACGAACTCATGGTCCTTTATGTCCACGTCCACGCCGTTAAGGACCAGGTTGTCGCCGAATTTCTTGACTATTTTTTTAAATTGTACCGTAGCCATAAGTTATCCTTTCACGCTGCCGAGGGTGAGGCCGGAGATAAGCCATTTGGAGGAATACAGGAAAACGCACAGCACGGGGATGGTGACCAGCATGGAGCCGGCCGCGAACATGCCCCACTGCGTTATGAACTGCCCCTGCAGCTCGAACAGGCCCAGCGTCCAGGTATACTGCTTGGCGCTGAACAGCACCACGCGGGCCACCAGGTATTCGTTCCAGGCGGTGGTAAAATTGAACAGGAAGGCTATGCTCAGCGCCGGCGTGGACAGCGGCAGGATGATGCGCCAGAAAGCGCCCACCTGGCTGGTGCCGTCCACCAGCGCGGCCTCCTCGAGGGAGCGGGGGATGGTGTCGTAATAGCCTTTGAGGATCCAGATGCTGAACGGCAGCGACGACACCGAGTAGGCGATGATCATGCCGAGGTAGGTGTTCATCAGCTTCAGCTTCATGATCATCAAGAACAGCGGCAGGATGAGCATGCCCGCCGGGATCATCTGGCTGGACAGCAGCAGTATCATGCCGGCTTTCTTGCCCGGGAAGCGGAAGCGGGAGAACGAGTAGGCGGCGGTGGAAGCCAGCGACACGCCGATGAACGAGGTGGCCAGGGTGATGAGCAGCGAATTCCACAGCCAGTGCAGGAACATCGTGTCCTTCAGCAGCTTCGAGTAAGAGATCAGGGTAGCCCCGGCTGGAATGATGGACAGGTCCATGGAGAACAGCTTGTCGCCCGGGCGCAGCGAAACGGAGAAGATCCGGAGCAGCGGATAGACGAAAGCCGCCGAGACGAGGATCAGCCCCGCGTGTATAAGGAGGTGCTGCAAACGTTTTTTCCTGGCGGCCGCCGACATTTCTTTCTTCATATTATCGTTCATCCTTGGCGGCGTCGAAGCTCTTAAGGTAGAAAACCGAGAAGAAGAACAGCATGGCGAACACGATTATGGCGAAGGCCGCCGAGTAGCTGTAGCGGTTGTAGGTGAACGCCGCCTTGTACAGCGCTGACACCAGGATATCCGCCTGCTCGGTGCCGCCTGACTGGCCGGTGACCAGGTAGATGACGTTAATATTGTTGAAGGTCCACACCGTGCCCAGCGTAACCGCGGGCATCATGACCGGGCGCACCAGCGGCAGGGTTATGTAGCGCAGCTTCTGGAAATAAGACGCGCCGTCGATGTCGGCCGCGTCGTAATAGGAGCTGGAGATGGACTGCAGCCCGCCGAGTATGACCACCATCATGAACGGGATGCCCAGCCAGATATTTATAAGCGTACAGGTGATCAGCGGGTAATCGCTAACCCACTGCACCGGGCCCACGCCGAGGCTGGCCAGAAAGGGTAAATGGTGCACAAGTTTCACCAGGAAGATATTCACGAAGCCGTACTGGGCGTGGAACTCGCCGCGCATGGCCAGCACCGCAACGACCTGCGGCATGGCCCAGGGGATCACCAGCAGCGTGCGGTAGATGCCCTTGAATTTTATGTGGTTATTGAGCATCAGGGCAAGGATGAAACCGCCCACTACATGGAAGAAAACGTTGGTGAAGGTCCACACCAGCGTGCGCAGCAGCAGCGCCCAGAACGTGACTTCCGAAAGAGGGGAGGTGGTGAACACCTTGATATACTGGGTAATACCCACGAAGGGCAGCGTGCCGGTATTCTTCCACATCATGATGGTGGTGAGCTTCAGGTCATGGAAGGAAAGATAGACCTCGAACACGAAAGGGTATACCAGCAGCAGGGCCAGGCCCACAAAAGCCGGGGCGAGCATGAGATAGGGAACGGTATGGCGCCCTTTGACCAGGAACCGGAAGAAGGCCGCGATAGCGGCCTCGGCCAGCAGGAAATACAGCCAGAGCTGGAACGTATAGCCGCCCAGCAGGCCGCCGAAGACCGCCAGCGCCAGGGCGGGGAAAACCGCGAGTACCGCGGGGAAGAACCAGGAGCGGGCATAGAACTTGAAATGCGAATACAGGTAGCCGACCAGCGCGGCTACGCCGACGGCTACGAGGATGATGAACCAGGTCACTTCGACGATCGACTTTAAAGTTTCCATCTTTTTTTCCCGGCTTCCCGGGCTCCGGCCCCCTGCTACTGGTTCATTTCCGCTATTTTTTTATCGGCGTTTTCCTGCATTTTGCGCACGGCGGTATCCACGTCCAGCTTGCGCGTGGTGGCCATGCCCAGGTAGTTGCGGGCGGAATCCCACACGGCCCGCATTTCGGTGGCCATGGGCATGGGCCGGCCTTTCAGGATCTGGTCCAGGGAAATACGGGAAACCTCGTCGGAAGTTATTTCAGGGGCCGAGCCGGTCGCTTTAAGGGCGGGCAGGCGGGTAAGGACCTGGTACTGCCTGACCTGATTTTCCTTGGAGGTGTAAAATTCGAGCAGCCGTTTGAGCATGGCCAGCTTCTCGGGCTTAGCGCCGGCGCTGACCATGAAATACTTGCCGCTGACCATCGGGGAAGGGTATAACCCGGTCTTTGAAAGTTTAGGGATAACGCACAGCCCGAAATCCTTGCCGAAATGTTTCTGATAGCCGGAGATAGCCCAGTCGCCGTTTATGATGAACGCGGCCTTGCTCTCCTTGAACAAGGCGTCCATGCAGTTATAGTCGCACTCCATCGGCACGAATTTTTTTTCATACTTAAGGTCCAGGTAGAAATTCACGGTATCGCGCATGGGCCGGGTGTCCAGCGTCGGCTTCTTGCCTTCCATCGGCCAGCCGCCGAAAGCGCCCAGCCAGGGCATCATCCAGAACGGCTCGCCCATATCGAAAGCCAGGCAGTACTCGAGATGCAGCTGCTTCGCCGGCCCCGCGCAGAAAGAGAAAAGCTCGTCTGTGGTCTTAGGGGGGGATTTCGCCAGTTTCCTGTTGTAGAACATCATCAGGTGGTTGCCGTTGGAAACCGGCACGCCCCAGGTATGCCCGTCCAGGGTTATGGCTTCCACCACCGGTTTATTATAGCGGGAAAAATCGAATTCGCCGTCCAGCGGCATGATGAACCCGGAGACGGCGTAAAGTCCCGCGGTATCGGAGGGACCGAGCAACAGGTCGGGCGGCACGCCCGCCAGCGACGCGGCCTGGAACTGCGAGCGCAGGTCCTCGGTCTGGTAATGGGTGCGGACGATTTGGATGCCGGCGTTCTCCGGCAGTTTTCTGAAGGCGTCGAAAACGGAATCTATGTAGGGGGCGACCTGCGCGTCTTCCTGTTCCCAGACCACTATGGTCTTCGAGGTATCGGCGACGGGACGGGAACATGAGCAGAACGCCCCGGCAACGGCTAGAATTAAAAGTTTACTTTTCACCCTGCCCCTCTTAACTTCCGCTTGTCTGTTTTTGTTATCCTAATTTTAACAAATAAACGCCGCCTAAAACCGCCTGTCCCGCGCGGCACGGCAAAATCCCAGGAGCCCGCCCGCGGTCAGGCCAGGGCCGCGGCCAGCGCCTTAAGCTCTTCCGGCGTGCCCAGCGCCACCAGCACGTCGCCTTTCTTTAGCTTCACTTCGGGCAGCGGGTTGATCTCGTACTCCTGCTTCTCCGGGTTCTTCAGGGCCACTATCAGCGCGCCTTTGCTCCCGGCGCCTTTAAACTCGCCCAGCGGCCGGCCTGCCGCCCCGGCGCCGGCTTCCAGGTCCTCGAACCGCACGCCTTCTTTCTGGCCGCGCAGCATCGAGTCGAGGAACTTCACCGTGGCGGGGCGCAGCATTTCGGAGGCCATGCGCAGGCCGCCTATATGCGAGGGGTTTATCACGATGTCGGCCCCGGCGCGGACCAGCTTGTCCTTCATTTCCTCGTCGTGTTCGTTCTGCACCGTGACTATCTTTACCGCCGGGTTAAGGCCGCGGGCCGTAATGGCCACGAACCCGTTGTCCTTGTCCCCGGGCAGGGCGCAGAAGATGCCGCGCGCCTTTTTAATGCCGGCGGCCTCCAGCGCGGAGCAGGAAGCCGCGTCCCCGGCGACGACGCACCAGCCGCGGTCCATGAACTTCTTGACCTCGCTTTCCGCCAATACTACCAGCACGAAAGGCCTGGAGGTCTTAGAAAGCTCCTCGCAGACGCTGAGCCCGGGGCGGGAAGCCCCGCATACCACGAAATGTCCGTCCATACGATCGATCTTGTCCTGCATTTTCAGCCTCCGGAACGCATCTTTCAGCCCGCCCTTCAGCAGCAGCTCTGTGATGCTGGTGAAGATATACGTCATCACGCCTATGCCGCCCAGGATCAGGCAGATGGTAAAAACGCGCCCGGAGTCGGACAGCGCGTGAGTTTCGCCGTAGCCGATGGTGCCCAGCGTGATCACCGTCATATAAAGGCTGTCGAGCAGATCCCAGCCCTCTATAAAGGAATAGCCGCCCACGCCGACCGCGCAAAGCAGCAGCAGCGCGGTCAGAGGGCGGAAGATCCCGGACTTCAGGTCTTTCATAGGGCGGGACCCGCGCCGCCGGGGCGGGGCCCCGGGGCGGCGCGGACTGGCCTAGCGCTTCACTCCGGCCGCCGGGTTGGCTTCGACCTTGAGCAGTTCCGGCTTCTTGGCGCACTGCTTGGCGAAAGCGTCGTCGCGCAGCATGTTGCGGTAGCCGGGCTCCTGGAAGGTATAGTTGAAGCGGGTGTGGATGTCGTAGGAGCCGTTCATCAGCCCGGCCACGTCCTCCACGAACACGCGCTCCTCGTCGGTGGGGATCACGAACACCTTCACCTTGGAGGTCTTGCAGGAGATCTCGGTCTCGGCGTTGCGGGTCTTGGAGGTGTCGTTCTTCTCTTTGTCGCACTTTATGCCCATGAAGTCCAGGCCCTGCAGCGCGCCCCAGCGCGTGAGCGGGCCCATCTCGCCGACCCCGGCGGTGAACACCACGGCGTCTATGCCGCCCACCTCGGCCGCGTACGCGCCGATGTACTTCCTGATGCGGTTGGCTTCCATGTCCAGCGCGAGCTGCGCGCGCGCGTCGCCCTGCACGGCCGCCATTTCCACGTCGCGGGCGTCGCTGAACTTGCCGGTGATCCCGAGCTTGCCGGATTTCTTGTTAAGAATGGCGTCCATCTCGCCGGGGTTCATGCTTTCGCGGGCCATCACGTAAAGCGGGATGGCGGGGTCGTGGTCCCCGGCGCGGGTGCCCATTATCAGGCCCTCCAGCGGGGTGAAGCCCATGCTGGTGTCGTAAGAGAGGCCGTTCTTCACCGCGTTGACGGAAGCGCCGTTGCCGATGTGGCAGATCACGAGGTTGGTCTTGAAGGGGTCCTTACCAAGCAGCACCGCGGCGCGCTTGGCGTTGTAAAGGAACGAGGTGCCGTGGAAGCCGTAGCGGCGGATGGCGTACTTCTCGTACCACGCGCGGGGCAGCGCGTACATATAGGAGGCCTCCGGCATGGTCTGGTGCCAGGCCGTGTCCATGATGGCCATGTGCGGGATCTTGGGCATCAGTTCGCGGGCGGCCTCGATGCCCTGGATGTTGGGCGGGTTGTGCAGCGGGGCCAGGGAGGAAAGCTCGCGGAAGGCCTCTATGACCTTCTCGTCGATGATGACCGACTTCACGAACTTCTCGCCGCCGTGCACCACGCGGTGTCCCACGGCCGTTATGCTGGTCAGGCTGTCGATAACCCCGTTGGTGCCGTCGGTCAGGGTGCTGAGCACCAGCTTAATGGCTTCCTTATGCGTGGGGCAGTCCTGGTTGATGGTCGCCTTCTCGCGGCCGGAGGCCTCGTGGCTTATGAAAGAGCCGCCTATGCCTACGCGTTCCACCACGCCGGAGGCGAGGGGGGTTTTCGCCAGCCAGTCGAAAAGAGAATACTTAACGGAAGAGCTTCCGCAGTTAAGGCATAATATTTTCATGGTTTTATCCTTTGAAGCAGCGCTGATTTACCGCTGCATAAATTCTACAAAATTCCGCGGCCGCATTTTTTTTTGTAATATTGCCGTATGCTGAAAAGATTAAAGGCGGCCGGCGCGGTGCTGCTGCTGGCGCTCGCGGCCGCGGGCCTGGTCCGCCTGCGCGAGCGCATGCCGGCGGCCGACGTCATCCGCAAGCTGGCCGGCCTGCGGGTGGCCGTGACCTTCTACAGGATGGAGTACAAAACCCCGCCCGCCTCGTTCGGACAGGTGCTGGCCGCGGGCAAGCTGGAAACCGTCCCCGGGCTCAAACTGGCCTGGCACCCGGGCTCGGCGAAAGTCACGGACGTCGCTTCCTTCAGGTTCAGGGACACCGGCGGCTGGGCTTACGTGAACGATCCCGCCGACCCGCAGTTCGGGCTGGTGTACATAGACTGCACGCACAAGGACGAAAAGGGCAGGTTCTGGAGCGAACTATAGGCGGGAGACGGCGTCAGGCCAGCGCTTCTTCGTACAGGCGCAGCAGCAGGTTGCAGACCACGGGCATGGACATGTTGTTGGAAACATAGTCGAAGGCCATCTTCGACATGGTATGGCAGACGGGGGGGTTGTTTATCAGGTGGACTACGGCCTTGGTGCAGGCGAGCATGTCCCCCGGTTCCACGATAACGGCGTTGTTGTCGCAGACTATGAAATCGCTGAGGCCCCTGAGGCGCGGGACCACGCAGGCCACGCCGGACGCCTGGGCCTCCAGCAGCGACATCGAGATCCCCTCGCGCACGGCGGTCTTGGCGTAGATATGCATCATCGCCATCACCTCGGGCATGTCGCTGCGCTCCCAGAGCACGTCCACTTTGTGGCTTATCCCCAGTTTCCGCGCCATGTCCCGTATGCGCTCGTCCTTGAGCCCGACTATCAGGAAATTGGTATTGGGCAGTACCAGCAGGACCTCTTTGGCCATCAGCAGAAAAAGTTCCTGTTCCTTTAAACTGCGGTCCATGCTGACGGTGCCCACCCGGTAGGGGCGCTGCAGGAACATGGCCGGCTTTATCAGCATCGCGCTTTCCCAGCGCCCCAGGTTTATGGCCGGCGGCACCATGAAGGTCTTGCGCTGGTCGATGCCCACCCGAAAAAATTCCTCCTGCACCGAACTGCAGGCCGCGATGTAGCGGTCGACGTAGGGCTCGAGCAGGGAAAGCTTCTCGAACGCCCGGCGGCTGCCCAGCTTCAGCTGCGTGATGAAGATCCTGGCGGAAGCCCGGGCCTTTTTCAGCAGCAGCTGGTTGATGTTGTCCGGGTTGTAAAAATGGATGAGGTCCCAGCCGCCGGTCTCGAAAAATCCGAACTTAAGCCCCAGCGTAATGGTCCGGGTGTTTATCTTGAGCTTCTGGCACTCTTCGTGCAGCCGCGACCCCTTATGGCAGATGACGGTAGCGTTATGACCGGTCTTCACGAAGCGGGCGGCAGTGTGCAGCGCCTGGTAGGCCACCAGGTCCCAGGCTTCGGTATCGCAGATATTGAGGATGTTCATCTTACCGTTCTTCGGGCCAGTCTGGCCAGTTCGCGGCGGGCGTTGAGCACGTAGGCTTCGTCGCGCGAGGTGGCGGCGATATCGGCGTAAATGACCGCGGCGGCCGCGTAGTTGCCTATCTTTTTATTCAGGAAAGCCGCCAGCTGCTTGAGCATCACCGGGCAGTCCGGCTCTTTCAGGAGCGGCTGTATCTGCCCGGCCACCGCCGCGGGATCTTCGGCCTTGCTGTAGCCGATGGCGGCCAGCACTTTCAGGTACTTCCATTCCTTGGGCGAATAGCGCAGGCCGTACGCGAGCAGTTCCTCCGCCTCCGCCGTGCGGCCCATGTTGAAAGCCAGCGACCCCGCCCCGTAGAGCCCGGCCGAGACGAACCCGGGGTCGATCTCCAGTATATGCCGGGCCATGGGCAGGAACCCCGGGTATTTACCGGTGCCGAAATTTGCGCCGTGGCGGCAGTGCGCGTCGTGCTTATGCCCCGGCTCGTTCTCATGCTCGTCGTCGCCGGCGAATTCCTCGGTGCCGTAATACTGCATAAGGCGCACGAACCACATGTCGGCGAACAGGCGGCGCGCGCCGAAAGCCAGCGCGAACATATCGCCGGCCGCGCCCTGCGGGGGCACGCGTATTTCCTGCGGAGGGGGGAAAGGGCTGTTATAGCCGTAATAGGCCGCGCCGCCGCCGGCCCCCAGGGCCAGCAGGGCCGCGAGCAGCAGGCCAAGGCCGTGCGGCGCGCGGCTTCCGGCGCCGGGCATCAGAATTCCTTCCTGGCCAGCAGCCAGAGGGAGGCGAGGTAGGCGGCCAGTATCCAGGCGGCCCCGGAGAGGAAAGCGGACGGCGCTATGGCGGCGGCGGCGCCTGCCGCGTCGCGCGCGTTGAACAGCTGCAGGTTGGGGATCAGCCAGATGACGGCTTTCAGCAGGACCGCCTTGGCGCCGTAGGCGTGCTCCGCCATGAAGCGGGTCTCGGAGACGAAATGGCCGAGCGTCCACAGGATGCCGGAGATCACCAGCGTGGAGACCGAGGAGGTGGAGAACAGCGAAACGAAGAACGCGAAGGCCGTGATCACGGCCAGCTTGCAGAAAGAGCCGGCCAGCGCCCAGCCGTAGGCCGCGGGCAGGGAGAAACCGCGGAAATAAAGCAGCGCCACGTGCATGCAGCTCATCACCGCCAGCATGAAGGCGGCGGTAAGCATGACCCCGCCCATTTTCCCGGCAAGGTAGATCCAGCGCGGCACCGGCCTGGAAAAGACCAGGTAGATGGTCTTGGTCTCGGCCTCCTTGAGCAGCGAGGAGGACGCCTGGAAAAGCACGTAGGCCAGGGCAGTCAGTTCCATCAGCGCCAGGCCCAGGTCGGCCAGTACCCTGGCTTCCTCGTCCACCGCCATCACTCCGGCCAGCACCGAGGCGTAGATGGCGGTAAAGGCGAAAACGGAGAACAGCGTAAAAAAGCGGTGCCGCACGCTCTCCCCGAAGGAATTAGCCGCGACGGCCCAGGTAAGGGGGAGCAAATTCTTCATTTAACCGCCTCAACGAAAATGGATTCGAGGCCGCCCGGCGCGGCCTCCCACTCGGCTCTGGCCACGGTTTTCGCCAGCCGGCCGCGCACCATTATAAGGACGCGCCCGCATAATTTCTCCACTTCGGAGATGCTGTGGGAGGACAGGAAAATAGTGCGTCCCTCGGCGTTAAGCCCGGCCAGGAGCTTGCGGATGTCGTGGATGGCCAGCGGGTCGAGGCCGCTGACCGGCTCGTCGAGCACCAGCAGGTCGGGCCGGTGCAGCAGCGCCTGCGCGAGCCCCAGCCGCTGCAGCATGCCCTTTGAAAATTCAGCGACGCGCTTATCCGCGTGGGGCTCGAGCCCGGTGCGTTCAAGGGCCGCCTCCACCGCCAGGGAAAGGTCCTTGCCGGACAAGCCGGACAGCCGGCCGTAATACGCCAGCGCCGCCCCGGGCTTCACCTGCGGCGGGAAATACGGCAGTTCGGGCAGGAAACCGACCTTGGCCTTGGCCGGCTGGCCGGACGGCGGCAGGCCGAAAACCCTGAGGGAACCGGCGGTGGGGAACAGCAGGCCGGTGATCAGTTTCATGATGGTGGTCTTGCCGGCCCCGTTCAGGCCCAGCAGGCCGGTTATCTCGCCCGTCGGGATATCGAAAGAAAGGTCCTGCACGGCCGTATGGTAGGCCGCGCCCAGCAGCCGGGGGCGCTTATAGGTCTTTTCAACTTTGGAGAACGTTACGGCGCGTGAGGTCATCGGATTATTTTATTATCCTCCTTCTTCTGGCGCCGCACTTCCTCTTCGATCCTGTCTATCGGGATCTCGCCCATTTTCAGGAACAGCGTGTGGAACTTGCGCAGGTCGAAATACTTGGCCTCGGTGCGCTGGTAGTAGCGGCGCATCTCCAGTATGCGGTCGAGCCCGTAAACGAAGGAAAAACCCTCGGTGGGCGCCAGGGAGATCTTCAGCACCTCGTTGTCCGCCTGGGCCTTGGACATATACAGCTTGTCCTGGAAGAACTTGGAAGCTTCCGCCGGCGTCCATTTCCGGGTGTGCATGGCGGTGTCGGCATAGGCCCGGGCCGAGCGCAGCAGGCGCACGTAGCAGCGCAGGAAACGCGACCAGTAAGAGGAGTAGAACCCCATCTCCTCGGCCAGCAGTTCGGCGTAGCAGGCCCAGCCGTTGGCCACCATGGGCTGGCGGGAAACCCGCCGTATGCGGGACAGGTTGGACGAGGCTTCGAAGTTGCGCAGGTGTATGCCCGGCATTATGGAGTAGGCGGTAAGCAGTTCCACCTGGGCGTAATTGAAGCCGGAGGCCAGGGTTTTCTCGCGGACGGCTTCGGAAACGGTATCGGGCGGCAGCAGCACGAAAAGCTCCGAGATGCGCGTATCGTCCAGCGCGAAGGCCGGCGCGTAATAGACGTACGGCAGCACGGAAGCCATGAAATTGGGCATCTGCTTTATCAGCAGGCGGGCGCGGGGGAACTCCACCACCTTGTGTTCGTCGAAATGCTGGTAAGCCCGGTCCATCTCGTCCTGGAAGACCTTCAGCACTTCGCTGGCGGCCGGGTGGTCCTTGGGCAGCTTGTCCAGCACGCCTTTCCAGCCTTTCTCTTTCGCCGCCAGGGCGTCCACGGTCAGGGCTTCCCTTTCAAGTTCTTTGAGCGAGGTCTTGAAGGCTTTTTTGGAGTGGCTGTAGGCCGCGCCCGGCGTCATATCCAGCCCGTGCAGGCGCTCGAGATAAAAACCGTAGACGACGTCGCCGGAGCTCAGGTCGCCGTCGGAAACGGGCAGGATGTCCTTTTCAAGGAAAGCGGAATAGCGCGCGAAAGCGGCCTTGGCCTTCTCGATGGCGTCGTCCACCTGCGCTTTCAAAAGCGGGTCATAGCGGGTATAGGCCCTGAAAACGGCCACGAAGTCGGAGATGTAGCTGATGCAGTCCGAAGACTGCTTTATCGCCTGCCGGGTCCAGAACTCGGGAGGCTTGGTAAGATTGCGTTCCGCCTGCTCAAGGACCACCGGGATCTGCCGCAGGCGCGCGATGGCGTTGGCGGCGCGGAGATTGTAATCCTCGTAGTCCTTGCTCATCATCTGGAAGATAAGGAAGACCGGCTCAAGGTAATACTGCGGCCTTTTCGCCAGCACGCCCAGGTTCTCCAGCTCGTAGATCTCCACTTCCAGCATGTGGTTGAGCACTTCGTAATCCAGCCTGGACGCCGGATACATCGCCCCTTTGTTTATCTGCAGGAGCTTCGCGCGGAGGTTGCGCAGCGTCTCGAGCTGCTTGGCCTCGCGTTCCGGCGTGCGGGAGGTAAGATAGGAGTCGGCGGAGTGGATGCCCAGGCGCGTGGCGCGCTCGGGGTCGAACATCTGTATGGTGGCCAGGTACTGCTCCAGCACCTCGGAGAGCTTGGTGTTCTCCAGGGTGCCCTGCATCTCCTCGGTGGTCAGCACGTCCTCGTACGCGCGGGCCGGCGGGGGAGCGGCGGCAAGCAGAAAAACAAGGCAGCCGAAAAACATGCCTGTGAAAAATTTTCCCGCCGCCGCGCTTTTCACATCGTTCCCCTGTATCCGCGACCGAAGATTTTAACTAACGCCTGCTCCTGACCTTCTTCGCCCCGCCGCGCGCGGCGGGCCTGGCGGCGGTGGCCGGCTCCAGCGCCATTTCCAGCACTTCGTCCATGCGCTCCACCGGCAGAAGGCGCATCGCGGCCTTTATCTCGGCGGGGATCTCCTCGAGGTCCTTGCGGTTGGCGGCGGGGTACAGCACGGTGTTTATCCCGTCGCGGAAAGAGGCTATGACCTTCTCCTTCAGCCCGCCGATGGCCAGCACCCTCCCGGTAAGGGTGAGTTCGCCCGTCATGGAAAGATTGGCCTTCACCGGCCGGCCGGTGAAGAGGCTGGCCAGCGCCGACGCGATGGTTATGCCCGCCGACGGCCCGTCCTTGGGGATGGCGCCTTCGGGGATGTGCACATGGAAATTATGGCCGTTGACGAACGCCGCGGGGGCGAGTTCCCTGGACCTGATATAGGAGAACGCGGCCTGCGCGGATTCCTTCATCACGTCGCCGAGCTTCCCCGTAAGGGTAAGCGTTCCCTTGCCGGGAATGGCCACCGCTTCCACGGCCAGCACTTCGCCGCCGTTCTCAGTCCAGGCCAGCCCCGTGGCTATGCCCAGGGCGTTGTACGAATTAAGGGTCGAGCTGAACTTGGGCACGCCCAGGTATTCGCCCAGGTTGTCCGGGGTGATGGAGATGTTCTCCAGCTTCTGCTCCACCGTTTTGCGCGCCGCGCGCCGGCACATGGAGGCGAACTCCCGCTCGAGGTTCCGCACGCCGGCCTCGCGGGTATAGCCGCGGATCACGGCGTCGATGCCCTTATCGTCGATCTTCAGCGAGCCTTCCTTGAGCCCGTGCACCCTGAGCTGGCGGGGGATCAGGAATTTCTTCGCTATCTCTATCTTCTCGGTATGCGTGTAGCCGCTGAAGTCGATTACCTCCATGCGGTCGCGCAGGCTGACGGGGATGCCCCACAAAGTATTCGCGGTGGCGATGAACATCACCTTGGAAATGTCGAAGGGCAGGTCGAGGAAATGGTCGCTGAACTCGGTGTTCTGCTCGGGGTCCAGCACTTCCAGCAGCGCGGCCGAGGGGTCGCCCCGCCAGTCCATGCCCATCTTGTCGATCTCGTCCATCAGGAACACGGGGTTGCGGCTCTTGGCCTTCTTCATGCTCTGCATCAGGCGGCCCGGCATGGACGCCACGTAGGTGCGCCGGTGCCCGCGGATCTCAGCCTCGTCGCGCACGCCGCCCAGGGACATCCGCACGAAGTTGCGGCCCATCGAGCGGGCTATCGAGCGGGCGATGGAGGTCTTGCCGACTCCGGGAGGGCCCACGAAGCAGAGTATGGGGCCTTTAAGCTGCTTGGTGAGCTTGCAGACCGCCAGGTACTCCAGCACCCTTTCCTTGGGCTTCTGCAGGCCGAAATGGTCCTCGTCAAGGATCTTGCGCGCCGCGGCGAGGTCTATCTCGTCCTTGGTCTCCACGCTCCAGGGCAGGGCCGTAAGCCAGTCCAGGTAGGTGCGGCACACCGTGGACTCCGGCGAGAAAGGCATCATTTTCGAGAGCCGCGCCAGTTCCTTCTCGGCCGCGGCCTCCGCCTCTTTGGACATCCTGGCGGCCTTGATGCGCTTCTTCAGCTCGTCCAGCTCCTTGGAAAAATCGTCCTTCTGATGAAGTTCCTTCTGGATGGCCTTCATCTGCTCGTTGAGATAATATTCCTTCTGGGATTTCTCGATCTGGCCCTTCACGCGGCCGTGGATCTTCTGCTCGATGTCCATTATCTCCACTTCCTTAGAAAGCAGCTTGATGAGCTTTTCAAGGCGGGCGGAGACGTCCTCGGTCTCCAGCACTTCCTGGCGGTCGGCCAGGCTGAAGGAGGAATTGGCGGCGATGATGTCGGAGAACTTGCCCGGGTCTTCCTGCTGCTGCAGGAAAGCAGTGGAATCCAGGTTTATGCGGGTGCCGAGCTTGACGTAAACTTCAAAAAGCTCGGCGGCGTGGCGCATCAGGGCGGTAAGCTCCGCGCCCTTCTTCTCCGTCTCTGCCGGGTATTCCACGTCGGCGGACAGGAAAGCGCCCGCGGCGTCCGGCGCGATCTTCAGCACGCGCACGCGCTTTTTACCCTCGAGAAAAACGCGCATGGTGCCGTCCGGCATTTTGAGGGACTGGGAAATGGAACTGACCACCCCGTAGGAATAGAGGTCCTCGGCGGCGGGATCGTTCACGCCCGGCTTCTTCTGCGCCAGGGACAGTATCAGCCTGCCGGCCGCCAGCCCGGCCTCTATGGCCGCCACCGACTTCGGGCGGTCCACGGACAGCGGCAGCGCCATGTGGGGGAACATCACCACGTCCCTGATAGCTATAGCGGGCAATGTAGCGGGGTATGAGGGTTCGTTAGTTGTTTTTTCTTGCATGTTGAAGATAGCTCCAGAATCGGCCGCGCCGCCGGACCGCGTCCTATTTCTTGCGGAATTCAAGCACGGCGTCTATGATGCCGTAATCCTTGGCCTGTTCCGAGGAAAGGTAAAAGTTCCTTTCCATATCGGCGCGGACCTTTTCCGGGGTCTGGCCGGTATGTTTGGCCATGATGTTTATGAGCCGGGTCTTGCTTTCCTGCATCTCGCGGCTTTCAATTTCGATATCGGTAGCCTGCCCGGAGATGCCGCCGCCCCAGATCAGGGGCTGGTGGATCATCACGCGGGCGTTGGGCAGCGCGTAGCGCTTGCCTTTCGAGCCGGCGGCCAGCAGCACGGCGCCGAAGCTCATGGCCATGCCCATGCAGATGGTGGAGATGGGCGCCTTGATGAACTGCATGGTGTCGTAGACGGCGAGCCCCGCGGTGACCATGCCGCCGGGGGAATTGATGTAGAGATTGATGTCCTTGTCGGGGTCTTCCGCGTCAAGGTACAGCAGCTGCGCTATCACGGTGTTGGCGGACGCCGTGGAGACCGCGCCTTCGGGGTCGCCGAAAAAAATGATCCGGTCTTTAAGCAGGCGCGAAAAGATGTCGTAGGACACCATCGAGCCCTGGTTCCATTTTTCAAGAATTGTAGGTATTATCATTTTTCCTCCGGGGCCGGCTCAGGCCTTCTCTTCCTTAATAACGGCTTTGTCCTTCACCAGCGACATGGTCTTGTTCTCCACCATCGAAGCCCGTATGTACTCTTTGCGCTTCTCGAAAAGCTCGCGGCCTTTCGCTTTCTCGTCCTCGGTGTTGAGGCGGGTCACTATCTTCTCGAGCTCCGCGTCCAGCTCCGCGTCGGTGGCCTCTATCTTTTCCTTCTTGGCGATGTGGTGCAGTATATAGGTAAGGGACAGGTTGCGCTCGGCCACGGGCTTGAGGCGCTCGAGCAGCGCCTCCTCCTGTATCTCCTGCTGGTCGGGGGCGCGCTTCTTGTAAAGTTCAACGAGCTCCTTGGCCTCCTCCTTCACCAGCGTGGGGGGCAGGGCCAGGGGATTGCTCTTTATCAGCGCGTCCTCGAGCTGGCTGAAAAGTTCCTTTTCGGTCTTCTCGGCGGCGTTATGCTCCAGGAGCTTGCGCACGTTGGCCTTCAGCTCCTCGACGGTCTTGACGCCCGCTTCCTTGAAGAAATTCTCGTCCATCTCCGGCACGACCTTTTCCTTTATTTCGCTGAGCGTGACCTTGAAGGTCATTTTCTTGTCGCCGAACGGCGCGTTGAATTCGCGGGTCTCGCCCTTTTTGGCGCCGATCACGGCCTCCGCGAGGCCGGCGATGGTCTGGGGGCTGGAAAGGTCAACGATCTCGCCTTTCATCTCGCCGCCGGGAACCTTCGCCCCGTTCTCCCAGGTCTCGTAATCCACAACGACGAAATGTTTCTTTTCCGCCTTGGCGCCTTCGGGCGCGGCGTTCAGGTAGGCGTTGTACTCCCTGACCTGGGCGATATATTTATCCACGTCCGCGTCCTCGACCTTGCGCGTCTTGCGCGTGGCGGCTATCTTCTCGTAGCCCTTGGGCTCGATGACGGGGGAACACTCGAACTGGAGTTCGAAGTAAAGCGAAGCGCCCGGCTCGTACTTCATGTTCATCATGACCGGCTGCGTGACGGGGTTCAGCGACGCGGCCTTGATGATCTCCGGCAGGGCGGCGCGGGCCGCGAGCTCCAGAACTTCATCCTTAACCATGGAGGGGAACTGTTCCTTGATCATGGCCAGCGGCACCTTGCCTACGCGGAAACCGGGCAGGCTTACCACGCTCTGCAGGCGCACCAGCGCGGCCTGCGTGGCTTCCGCCACTTCCGGCCGGCCCAGCAGCACGGAGAAAAGCTGCACGCAGCCTTCCTGCTTGATCTTCTTGATTTTGTCGCCTACTGTCAGGGTAAGTTTCATGATGTGCTCCCGGTTTTCATCCGCCCGCGCGGTAAAGTTCTGACGGCCCCGCGGGGACTGCAGCATTTCTGCCGAGACGGGGACTCGAACCCCGATGGGTGTGACCCCACATGGTCCTAAGCCATGCGCGTCTACCAGTTCCGCCATCTCGGCAAAAGAGCGTCCGTCAGTTCCGCCGCCCGTCAGTTTTCAAGTAGCGTAACCAGCGAACAAAATACTTTCTGGTTTGGAGTTTTCGGTCTGCTGGTCACTGCACCGCAAAAAAACTATGGGCCATACGGGATTCGAACCTGTAACCTTACGCTTAAGAGGCGTCTGCTCTACCGTTGAGCTAATGGCCCGTCGCATTTATTATACATAAAGCGCGGAAATAATTCAAAACGCCCGGCGCTGCGGACGTGTTTGCGCGCCCGCGCGGAACGCGCGGGGCCGCCGCGGACTTGTACGGCCAATTACTAATTGCTACATTTATTTCCGATGAAAAGAAATTTATTTCTGATACTCTGCGCGCTGGCGCCCGCCGCGGCCGCTCCGGCCCGGGCGCAGGAAGACCTGGCGAAAATATACTCCGGCGCCGCCGCCAGCTGGCTGGGGGGGCGCCCCGAGGAAGCCGCCGGCGCGTACAAATACGTGGCCGACCGTTCCACCGACGCCGCGCTGACCGGCGCGGCGCTGAAGGACCTGGCGGTGCTGCTGGCCGAGGCCGGGAAGAACGCGGAGGCCCTGCCCGCCCTGGCGAAGGCCGAGGCGCTCGACCCCGAGGATTTTTTCGTCCGGTTCGAAAAAGGCTGGAACCTGCTGGGCCTCTCTAAATATAAGGAAGCGCGCGCCGCCTTCCAGAAGGCGCTGTCCCTCACCGCGGACCAGGCGCTGTCCAGCCAGGCCGGCTTCGGCATGGCCCTGGCCGAAGCCCGGCTGTCCGGCCCGGCGCAGGCGCTGGACCTGCTGCGCCCGGTCTATACCCGCGCGCCCAACCTGCTTTCCCCGGCGGCCCAGATGATAAGCTTCTACCTGGAAAAGACCGGGAAGAAGCAGGACGCCCTTAACTTTATAAAGGAATCCATAGACTACGACCCGCTGAACTTTCAGGCCGAGACCGACCTGGCGCGCCTTTACGAGAAGACCGGGGTTCCGATGGCGGCCTGGCAGACCTACTACACGCTTTACGACCTGGACCCCTACGAAAAGCGCTTCACCGATAAAACGAAGGAGCTCCTAAAGCGCGTCAAAGGCAAAGCCGAGGACCTGCTTTACTGGGCCCGGATGAACGGCCCGGCCCATACCGATCCCGTAGAGCAGGGCTCAGGGCCCGTGGTAAAGATCGGGCTGTACGCGGACAAGGCCGGCGTGCCGGCCGTGGTAAGAAGCTTCAGCTTCATGGCCGCGTCCGACTTCGACCTTACGGACGCGCGGCTGGGGCTGCTCCTTTCGGGCAAGCGCGGCGCGCAATGGACCATAGCCTACAACGCGGAGAACGGCCTCTACGAAATACTGGACAACCGCGGCGCTGTGGTGCGCACCACGGGCAACAGCCTGCGCGTGTCGGTAAAAACTCCCGGCGCCACGCTGCTGATAAAGAGCCCCGAGCTGGGGCCCGGCGCGCACGGCGTTAACCGCGGCGACAAGGAGATAGCGGGGGAACTGATCGCCCTGGCGCGCGAAAAAGGATTCTGGCTGATCGACGAGACCGCCCTGGAGCCGCTGGTCAGCCCCATCAGCGCCTCGCTGGCGGACAGGGTAAAGCTGCCCGAATATCTTAAAGCCCTGGCGGTGACGGTGCGCACGCGGCTTACCTGGCTGGCCGCCGCGTCCCGGCACGAAAGCCGCGACTACGACCTGTGCGACTCGGCGCACTGCCTGCCTTTCCCGGGCCTGCAGGCGGAGAACGAGGTTTCGGCCGAGACCGCCAAAGCCACGCGCGGCCAGCTGCTGCAGAAGGACGGCGCCGTGGCCCCGGCCGCTTTTCACCGCGCCTGCGGCGGGCTGACCGCCGCCGGCGCCAGCGACGCCGGCAGGCCCGCGGCGCCGGCCGCGCCTTTCAGCGTCTACGCCCGCGGCGTGGAAAGCCCGCCCGCCGGGCTGCTCTGCCTGGCCGCCGACAAAACGCAGGCTTCCGACGTAGCGTGGACGCTGCTGCTCAGGCCCGAATGGATCGAGTCGCGCCTGAACCGCGGCCATAAGATAGGCCGCCTGAGGGCGCTGGTACCGCTGGCCCGCGAGGCCGACGGGCGGGTAAAGGCCATAAGGGCGGAGGGCACCTCCGGAACGGCCGTCATCGACGGCCCCGGCGCGATCTCGGAGCTGCTGGCGGCGGGCACGCTGCGCTCCACGCTGTTCAGCATACGCCCGGTTTACGACGGAAAACTCCCGGATTTTTTCCTGGTGCGCGGCATAGGCACGGGAGACGGGCAGGGGCTGTGCCTGCTGGGCGCGCGCGGCATGGCGCAAAAGCAGGACGCCGGCTACCTGGACATTCTCGCCCATTATTTTCCCGGCTACACGGTGACGGGCGTCCCGGACGCCGGCGCAAAAAAGGACCTCTGACCGGCATGGTAAAAGTGCTGCATATAGTGACCCGGCTGGATTTCGGCGGAGCGCAGGCCAACACGCTCTACACCGTGGCGCACCTCGACCGCGAAAGGTTCGACGTCGGCCTGCTGGCCGGCCCCGGCGGGATCCTCGACGAAAAAGCCGCGCCCGGAACGCTCACTTACGCGCCGGCCCTGGGCCGCGCCATCAGCCCGGTCGCCGACCTGAGAGCGCTGGGCAGCCTCTACGGCCTGGTGCGGCGGGCCGCGCCCGCCGTGGCGCACACGCATTCTTCGAAGGCCGGCATACTCGGCCGGCTGGCCGCCGCCGCCGCGCGCGTGCCGGTGGTGATACACACCTTTCACGGCTTCGGCTTCCACCCCGGGCAGAGCTTCTTTAAACGGAACCTGTTCATCCTGCTGGAGAAGTTCTGCGCGCGGTTCAGCGACGCGCTGGTCTTCGTTTCCAGGGACAACATGGCCACCGCGCTGGCGGCCGGCATAGGCACGCCGGAGCAGTACCGCCTGATACGCAGCGGCGTAAAACTTTCGGCCTATCCCGCGAAGATCTCCAGGGCGGGAAAGCTGGCCGGGCTCGGGCTGCCGCCTGACGCTTTCGTAGTGACCGGCATAGGCAACGCGAAACCGCAGAAGAACCCGGGGGATTTCCTGGAGGCGGCGGCGCGCCTGCTGCCGTCGCGCCCGAAGGCCTATTTCGTTTTTGTGGGCGGAGGGGAAGCGCTGGACGGGCTGCGCGCCGACGCCGCCCGGCGCGGGCTGGAGCGGCGCTGCCTGTTCACCGGCTGGCGGGCGGATTCAGCCGAGATCCTGGCGGCCTCGGACGTCTTCGCCCTCACTTCCCTCTGGGAGGGTTTGCCGCGCAGCCTGGTGGAGGCTTTCAAGACCGGGCTGCCCGCGGTGTGCTACCGCGCCGACGGGGTTGCCGATATCCTGCGCGACGGCGTGAACGGCTACTCCGTCGAGAAAAACGACCTGGACGGTTTCTGCTCGGCGCTGGCGAAGGTAATGGACGACGCGGCATTGCGCACCAGCCTGGCCGCCGGCGCCGCGGCGACGGACCTGGCCGAATTCGATATAGATCACATGGTGAGGCAGCAGGAGCAATTGTACCTGGAACTGCTCGCCCGGAAAGGCTAACCTATTATGCAACCCGTCATCTCCGCGGTCATCCCCGTCTTCAACGAGAAGGAATCCCTGGCCCCGCTCGGGCGGGAGCTCGCGGCCGCGCTGGACGCGCTGGGCCAGCCCTACGAAGTGATCTGGGTGGACGACGGCAGTACCGACGGCTCGTTCGCGGAACTGAAAGGGATCATCGCCGCCGGCCCACAGCGGGCGCTGCGCCTTTCGCGCAATTTCGGGCAGACGGCGGCGCTGGCCGCCGGCATAGCCGCGGCGGGGGGGGAATGGATCGTCACGCTGGACGCCGACGGGCAGAACGATCCCGCCGACATCGCCGCGCTGCTCAGGGCCGCCCGGGCCGGCAGCGACGTGGTCAGCGGCTGGCGCCGCGAACGCCGGGACAAGCTCTTCTCCCGCAGGCTGCCTTCCCGCGCGGCGAACATGATCATCGCGGCCGTCACCGGCGTGAAGCTGCACGACTTCGGCTGCACGCTCAAGATCTACCGGACGTCCCTGCTGAAGTCGGTGGACCTTTACGGCGAGATGCACCGCTTCCTGCCGGCGATCCTGAACTACGCCGGGGCTTCCGTCACGGAGCTGGAAGTGAACCACCGGCCGCGCACGGCGGGACGCTCCAAGTACGGCCTGGCGCGCACCTTCAAGGTGGTGCTGGACCTGCTGACGGTGAAGTTCATGGGAGATTTCATCACCAAGCCCATTTACCTGTTCGGCGGCATCAGCCTGTGGCTTGGGGCCGCGGCGACGGCGATGGCGGCCTGGACGCTTTACAATAAATTCTTCAACGGGATCTTCGTCAAGGACCAGCCGCTGTTCCTGCTGGCCGTCTTCATGGCGCTGGCGGGCATACAGTTCGCCGTGATGGGCCTGCTGGCCGAGGTGATCGTGCGCACCTACCACAGCGCCAACCGCAAGCCGCCCTACACCGTGGCGGAAACCGCGCCGACCGGCACCGGGAACGCCGTTAAAGGTTGACTCGGCCTCATATAGTTGATATCTTATTACCCGCTATGCAGGAAAACGACCCTTTGATCTTCAAGTGCTCCGAAATACGGGAGAAAGGCGCTCTTAAGCTGGAGCTTACGCCTTCCACGGCTTTTTTCGCGGACGCTTTCGAGACGCCGGAAACACTGAAAAGCCTGCGGGTGGAACTGTCCTTTTCCGTAGTGGACGGGCCGATCCTGATGGAAGGCCGCGTGGAAGCGGAACTGAACCTGATCTGCGCCCGCTGCGCCGTTCCGGTGACCCGGAAATATTCCGACACTTTTGACGAGTTGTACCCGGATGCGGTAGAATATATAGACGCGCGCGAATTGATAAGGGAGACGGCCGCCCTGCTCGCGCCGCTGAAGGTCGTATGTTCGCAGGACTGCAGGGGGCGCTGCCCCCAGTGCGGCATCGAACTTAACAGGCAGGCCTGTTCGTGCAGGTTCGACAAGTCCCTGCCTTTCATGGGCCTGAAAGGATTTTCGGTCAGGACGGGAGACGGCTCTCCCAAGGACGGGGGCGGTTCCCCGGCGAAAAAGAAAAAACCAGGAAGCAAGTAGTTTTACAGACTAGAGCAAGAGGTACAACATAATGCCAAATCCCAAAAAACGACACACACGGTCACGCCGCGATTCCCGGCGCTCGCAGAACTGGAAGCTGGAAGTAAAAGAGCTCGAGCCCTGCGGCCAGTGCGGCGCGCTGCGGCTCTCGCACCGCGTCTGCCCGTCGTGCGGCTCCTACAACGGCAAAGTTGAAGTAACCAAGAAAGCCCCCAAGAAAGAAGAAGGCGGGGAGACCAAGTAATATCGCCGTCCGCGGCCGGAGCTTCGGGCCCCTTGTGCCGGAGTTCCGCGCGGGCAGGGTAAAAACAGCACTTCAATGCCGGCCTTACGGCCCTAACAGGTGATGAAAGATCCATGCGAATAGCGCTTGATGCTCACGGCGGAGATTTCGGCCTGAAACCGAATCTGGAAGGCGCGCTGCTGGCGGCTAAAAAGCTGCCGCACGAGGTAATCCTCGTCGGCCGCGATCCGGAGATCCGCGAGGAATTGCGCCGCCTCGGCGCGGAAGACCACGAGAGGATAAGCATCGTGCACGCCCCGCAGCTTATCGATATGGCCAGCGAGCCGGTGGAGGAATGCCGCTCGAAGCCCGATTCCACGCTGATGGTGGGGGCCGGGCTGGTACACGACGGCAAGGCCGACGCGTTCATTTCCGCCGGCAACTCCGGCGCGATAATGGTGGCCTCGATGCTGAAGCTCAAGCGCATCCCCGGCGTGATACGCCCGGCCATAGCCGCGCCGCTGCCCACGTACAAAGGGACAACGCTGCTGCTGGACGCCGGCGCGAACATGGACTGCAAGCCCTGGCACCTGGCGCAGTTCGCCGTGATGGGCGCGATCTACATGCGGGCCATTTTCAGGATCGAGAACCCGTCGGTGGGGCTGCTGTCCATCGGCGAAGAAGAGACCAAGGGGGATTCGCTGATACAGGAAACCCTGCCGCTGATAAAGACCATGGGCCTGAACTTCCACGGCCCGGTGGAAGGCCGCGATATCCCGGAAGGCCTTACCGACGTGGTGGTGGCCGACGGCTTTACCGGCAACGTCGCGCTGAAACTTTACGAAGGCGCGGGGAAAGTTATTTTCAAGATGCTCAAGGACCAGATACAGCGCAAGTTCACCTACAAGATAGGCGCCATGCTGATGCGCAAGATCTTCCTCGACATGAAGAAAAAAATGACCGTGGACGAATACGGAGGCGCGGCGCTGCTGGGCGTGAACGGCGTGGTGCTGGTCTGCCACGGCCGCGTAACGGCCAACACCATTTTTCACTCGGTGCGCATCTGCGGAGAGCTGGCGGAAGCCGGGCTGGTAGCGCAGATAAAGAAACAGATGGAGCAGGTGAAGGACCGGATCTCGGCCGCCAGGAACGAAGAGGCCGCCGCCTCTTCCGCCGAAGGGGCCGCATGAAGCGCCTGGAAGGGAAAACGGCCCTTATCACCGGCGGAGCGCGCGGCATAGGTCTGGAAATAGCCTCGCTGTTCGCCGCCGAAGGCGCCCGCGTGGCGGTGGCCGACCTCTCCGGCGCCGAAGCGCAGGCCGCGGCGGCCGGCATAGCCGCGAAGACCGGGACCGCCGCCATCGGACTGGGCATGGACGTCTCGAAAGAGGCCGACTGCGGGAACGCTGTGGACGAGACCATCAAAGCTTTCGGGAAGCTGGACATACTGGTGAACAACGCCGGCATAACCCGCGACAACCTGGTGCTGCGCATGAAAGAGGCGGATTTCGACGCCGTGATGGACGTGAACCTGAAGGGCGCTTTCCTGATGGCGAAAGCCGCGGCGAAGCCGATGCTGAAGGCCCGCGCCGGCAGCATCATAAACATTTCTTCGGTGGTAGGGCAGAGCGGCCAGGCGGGGCAGGCCAACTATTCGGCCTCCAAGGCCGGCCTGATAGGGCTGACGAAATCGCTGGCGCGCGAGTTCGCGCCGCGCCAGGTGCTGGTCAACGCCGTGGCCCCGGGCTTCATACGCACCCGCATGACGGACGGGCTGAAGGAAGAGGCGAAGGCGAAAATTTCGGAGATGATACCCCTGGGCCGCATGGGCGAGCCGGCGGAAGTGGCGAAAGCCGCGCTGTTCCTGGCCGGGGGGGACTGCTCCTACATAACGGGGCAGGTGCTGGCGGTGAACGGCGGGCTGTACATGTGATCTTAGCGCAGCAATAATACTTCAGGAGGGCAACGTAATGGCAGTTACCGAAAACTTGGAAGAAAGGGTCAAGAAAATAATCATCGAGCAGCTGGCCGTGGATTCTTCGGAAGTCACCGAGAAGGCCCAGTTCGTGCAGGACCTCGGCGCCGATTCCCTCGACACCGTAGAGCTCGTAATGGCGCTCGAAGAGGAATTTGACGTTGAGATCCCCGACGAAGACGCCGAGAAGATCAAGACCGTCGGCGAAGCCGTAGCCTATATCAATGACAAAGCCTCGAAGAAAGACTGACAGGCCGTGGCTTTTCTTGAAGAAGTAATAGGATACAAATTCAAAAACGGGAAGCTGCTCGAGGAAGCCCTGACTCATAAGTCGCACGCGGCCGAGCGGGGCTCTCCGGCGGACAATGAGCGGCTGGAGTTTCTGGGCGACAGCGTCCTGGGTTTGGTCGTATCCTGTTATCTTTTCCGCACTCATCCCACCGAAGACGAAGGCTTCCTTTCAAAGGCGAAATCGGCGATCGTATCCCGGGCGAACCTCGCCCGGTGGGCCGCCGCGCTGGGCCTGGGCAACCACCTGTTCCTGGGGGCCGGCGAACACCAGAGCGGCGGGAAAGGGCGGCAGAGCATCCTGGCCAACGCCATAGAAGCGGTGCTGGGCGCCGTGTACCTGGACGGCGGGCTGGCGCCGGTGGAAGCCATCATAGCACCCTGGCTGGCCGCGCAGGCGCCGGAAGACATGGACGCCGACTACAAGAGCGGCCTGCAGGAACAGATACAGAAGCGCTACAAGCACCCGCCGGATTACGAACTGATGGAAGAGCAGGGGCCCGAGCACGACAAGCGCTTCACGGTGAGGGTCTATTTAGGGAAAAAGACCCTCGGCCTGGGAACGGGCAAGACCAAGAAAGAGGCCCACCAGGAGGCCGCCAAGAACGCCCTGGAATATCTGCGCACCCACGGCGCGGACGGGCGCTAACGGCGGGCGCTCCCCCGAGAGCTTTTCCCGGCAGGTCCCGGACGGCGGCGGCAGCGGAGGCCGGGAGACAATATGGGGATAAAACACATCGAGAACGACGCTGACTTCCGGCTTGCGGTCGAGGCCGGGGGGGACTGCTTCGCGCTTTTCTACTCGGCCTGGTGCCCCTTCTGCCGGCTGTTCGCGCCCGTCTTCGAAAAACAGGCCGCCGGCGGAAGAAAGGCCTTCGTTGAGGTCTCCACGGACAGCCTGCCGGGCCTGGAGGACAGGTATTCAGTGGAAGTGGTCCCGACCGTGCTGTTCTTCAGCGGCGGAAAGCTTGCCGGACGCCTCGACGGCGAGCCGGGCAGGGGCTTGACGGCGGAGAACCTGACCGCTTTCATCGGGGCCTGCGGCGGGACCGCGAAGAAGGAGGACAAGTAATGCGGCTGCTGAAAGCGTGCGCCGTTATGCTGCTCCTCCTCCCGGGCTTCTCCGCTTCGGCCATGGCCGCCGCCAACGCGGAAGGCACCGGTACCGCGGCCGGCGAAGCGCAGCTCCGGGTGCCCGGGGCCGTGCTGGTGGAGGTAGAAGGCTTCACGGACCCGGCAGGGGATATCCCCTGCATAGGGAAGTCCTTCTCGAACATCTGGCAATATAAGTACTACTCCAGTGCTACCGCCGAATGGCTGATAGTGAACACCTGCGGCAATAATTTCATCAACGCCTCCAGGCATTTTCCGCGGGCTATCGCCGAAGAGCCGACCAGGGCGCTTCCCGCCCGTTTCGCTGATTCCCGTGCCGTGCTGGGAATGCTGGAACGGGAGAAGGTATTTACCGGCACCGGCAGCGCGAGGGACCGCAGCATACTCATGACCGCCGCCTATCTGCCGCCTAAGGACGGCCGCCCGGCGGGCTGCTACTGGACCGTCTCCCAGGGCAAGGTGAAAGTATTCGCGGACTGCGAAGGGAAAAAGCACTGGGGAGCCGCCGCGGCGGCCGCGCCGGGACAGCTTCAGGCCAAGGCGTTGAAAGGCACCGATACGGCTGGGAAATACGTAAAACTGGCGGAGGACACGGTGCGCCGCAAGCAGCAGGGAGCTAAGCTGATGCTGATCGAGGCCCTGGTGGACAGGACCGGCAGCGCCAAATGCCTTGGCCCGGACGACGGCTGGACCTACGTTTTCTCCGCTCCGCACGCCGGCAGCACGACCTTCGGCGGCTGCAGGAACAAGACCAGCATCGAAGAGGTGGATTTTACCGGCCGGTACGGGAACTTCAAAGGCTTCGAGCCGCTGCCTCTGATCTTCAAGGACAGCGACTTCGTGCTGGGCAGGACCCCGGCGGACTGCGCCGCCGGCCACCCGGTCATCTCCATGAAACTGCGGCGCTTCAGCACCGCGGTCTCGCCGGTCTCCGGGTTCAGCCTGATCTGGACCGTGGACTGCGGCTCGCTGAGATATTACCTGGACGGCTATACGGGGCAATACCTCGGGCCGGGGAAAAAATAAGCTGAGGAGACCCGCCATGAAAAGAACCAAGCGCAGCGGAACTAACGGCGGCGCGCCGGCCCTGGAGGCGGTGGTGCGCGCGGTGGAAGAACGCACGGCGGCGGGCAGGTCCACCCTGGCCATCTTCGACCTCGACGGCACCCTTTTCGACAACCGCACCCGGACCATCTTCATACTGCGGGAGATCTCGGAGAAGTTCGACGGGAAAGCGCCGGAGCTGGCCGCGGCGTTCGAGCGTTTCCAGGACCTTTCCGCGGTGGACTACAGCCTGGACGTAACGCTAAAAAAGATGGGAGTGAAGCACCCCGCCGAAATAGCCTTCATCAAGCAGGAGTGGGCGAAGCGCTTTTTCTCCGACGAGTACCAGAAATACGACATGCCCATACTCGGCGCCAAGGCCTACGTAGAGCGCGTGCACAAGGCCGGCGCCACGGTGATCTACCTGACCGGCCGCGACGTGGGCAGGATGCTGGTGGGCACCACCGAGGTGCTGCGGCTGTACGGCTTCCCCGTAGGCGTGGCCGGCACCATGACCATCGTGAAAAAGGAATTCGAGCAGGACGACGAGATCTTCAAGAAGGAAGTGAGCGAATATATCGACCGCCTGGGCGAAGTGATGGCGGTCTTCGAGAACGAGCCGGCCAACTCCAACATCCTGCACGCCCGCTTTCCCGGCGCCGCGTCCTTCTTCGTAGTGACGCAGCACAGGCCCGGCGCCCCGGAACTTGAACCCGGGATACGGCAGATACAGGATTTCAGGCTCCCGAAGAACGGCGCCCGCCCCGGATGAAGACGGACATCAGGATCATCCTCGTAAAGCCCCGCAACCCCGACAATATCGGCGCCTGCGCCCGCGCCATGGCCAATTTCGGCCTGGCCGACCTGGCCCTGGTGAACCCGTTCGAATCCGATTGGAGCGAGGCGAAGAACGTCTGGCGCGCGGAAGCCTCGGTCTCCGCCATCGATTCGATGGAAGTGATAGAGGCGGCCCGCATCTTCGGCAGCATAACCGAAGCCGCGGCCGGCTGCGCGCTGCTGCTGGGCACGTCCTCGCTGCACCGGATGGTCCCCGAGCGCGACGTTATCCTGCTTAAAGAGGTGAACGCCCTGATAGCCCGGGAGCCGGCGGGGGGAAAGGTGGGCATCGTTTTCGGGCCGGAGAAGACCGGGCTTACCAAAGAAGACCTGTCCTTCTGCCAGGCCATTATAAACATCCCCACCCGCCCGCGCCAGCCCTCCATGAACCTGGGGCAGTCGGTGGCGGTGGTGGCCTACGAGCTGGCGGCCAGGGACGGCGCGAGCGCGCCGCTGGCCCGGCGCGGAGAAGCCAAGGAGCCGCCCGAACATGAGCTCGAGCGCACGGTGCGGCAGATCTGCCTTAAGCTTAAAGCGCTGGGCGGCAGCGCCTGGGGCGGCCCCGAGCAGGCCCGCGCCATACGCCGGGGGCTGATAGACGCGCGGCTCAACAAGAACGCCATGCACGCCCTGAACCTGCTGCTGAAGAATTGATCTGTTATAAAGGGGCGGCGCCGGAGCGCTCCGCCCATATTATTATCTTTGTATAATAACCGCATGCGGGAATATATAGGCGTGCTGCTCACAGCGGGGTTCGGGCTTATCGTCGCCCTGGCCATGCTGCTGCTCTCGCTGCTCTTCGGCCCGAAGAAGAAAACCCCGGTAAAGCAGGAACCTTTCGAATGCGGCATGCCGCCCGCCATGGAAACGCGCGGCCTGGCCAGGGTCAATTTCTATTTTACCGCCGTGCTTTTCGTGATGTTCGACATAGAGATAGCCTTCCTCTATCCCTGGGCGGTATCTTTCCGCGAGCTGGGCCCGGGCGCGTTCTACGCCATGGGCGGCTTCCTGGCGATGCTGGCGGCCGGCCTGCTGTACGCCATTAAAAAAGGAGCCCTCGAATGGGATTAGAGACCGCTTTAGGCCACTCCTTCCTTACCACCCGCCTCGACGAGGCCGTCAACTGGGGGCGGAAATATTCGTTCTTCCAGTATCCTTTCGTTACCGCCTGCTGCGGCATGGAGTACATGTCCACTTTCGCCTCCACCTACGACATCTCCCGCTTCGGCGCCGAATACCCGCGCTTCTCGCCGCGCCAGGCCGACGTGCTGTTCGTGGTGGGCACCGTCAACGAGAAACTGGCCCCGGTGCTCAAGCGCGTCTACGACCAGATGTGCGAGCCGAAGTGGGTGGTTTCCTTCGGCGTGTGCGCCACTTCCGGCGGCTTCTACGACAATTACGCCACGGTGCAGGGCATAGACAAGATAATCCCGGTGGACATCTACATCCCCGGCTGCCCGCCCCGCCCCGAAGCCGTGCTGGACGCCCTGATCAGGCTGCAGGAAAAAGTAGGCCGGGAATCGGTGCTGGACAGGAAGTACCGATGACCAGTTACCTGCTGGACACGCTGAAGAACAGGTTCCCCGAGGCCGTGCTGGAGACGCACGCGTTCCGCGGCGACGAGACCGCGGTCGTAAAAAAAGAAGCTTTGCTGGAGGCCGCCGCTTTCCTCAAGCAGGAGCTCGGCTTCGATATGCTGATGGACCTGACCGCCGCGGACTACCTGCCGCGCGAGCCGCGCTTCGAGCTGGTCTGCCATTTCTATTCCACAACGCACAATTACCGCCTGCGCCTTAAATGCCCCGTAGAGGCGCACGACGCGGCGGTGGATTCGCTGACCCCGCTGTGGGCCGGGGCCAACTGGTTCGAGCGCGAAGTGTACGACATGTTCGGCATAAAGTTCAACGGGCACCCCGACCTGCGCCGCATCCTGATGTACGACGGCTTCGAGGGGCACCCGCTGCGCAAGGACTACCCGCTCAAAAAAAGGCAGCCCCGGATGCTGCATAAGGATTAGTTCACGAGAAATGACGGACAAGAAGACCGCGGAACCCGGCAAAGCCCCCGACCTCGAGAAACTCGAGGACGGCCGGCTGGTGCTTAATATGGGCCCGTCGCACCCGGCCATGCACGGCATAGTGCGGCTGCTGCTTACCGTTGAGGGGGAGCGCGTGGCCGGCTCCGACATCGAAATAGGCTACCTGCACCGCGGCTTCGAGAAGACCTGCGAGAACGTCACCTACAACCAGTGCGTGCCGTACACCGACCGCCTGAACTACGTTTCGCCGTTCATCAACAACGTGGGCTACGCGCTGGCCGTGGAGAAGCTGATGGGCGTGGAGACCACGGCGCGCTGCAAGTACGTCCGCGTGATCATGAGCGAGCTTTCGCGCCTGACCGACCACCTCACCTGCATCGGCGCCAACGCCATGGAGCTGGCCGCTTTCACCGTCTATTTCTACCTGATCAACGCCCGTGAAGAGCTCTACAAACTCACGGATTCCGTGGCGGGCGGCCGCATCACTCCGGCGTATACCCGCGTGGGCGGCCTCACCCGGGACCTCCCGGCGGATTTCAAGCGCGATACGGCGGAAGTTTTTAAAAAAGTGCGCAAGAACATTTCCGACGCCGACAAGCTGCTCACGCGCAACCGCATTTTTTACGACCGGCTGCACGGCACCGGGCATATCTCGAAAGAGGACGCCCTAGCCCTTTCCTTCACCGGCCCGGCGCTGCGCTCCACGGGCGTGCCGCTGGACGTGCGCAAAGCCACGCCCTACCTGGTGTACGACAGGTTCGATTTCGACATCCCGGTGGGGTCCAACGGCGACAACTACGACCGCTACCTGGTGCGCCTGGAGGAGATGAAACAGAGCATGCGCATCGTGGAGCAGGCGCTGGCGCAGCTGCCCGACGGGCCGATAAATCACCCCGGCTTCGACGTGTCGCTGCCGCCCAAAGCGGAGGTGTACGGGAACATCGAGGCCCTGATGGCGCATTTCAAGCTGACCTTCGAGGGCGTGAAACCGCCGAAAGGGGAAGTTTACCAGGCGGTAGAGGGCGGCAACGGAGAAGTGGGCTTTTATATAGTCAGCGACGGCACGGGCCATCCCTGGCGGGTGCGCCTGCGGCCCCCGTGCTTCCCGCTCACCGGCGGGCTTTCGAAGATGATACAGGGCGGCTACCTCGCCGACATAATCTCCACCTTCGGGCAGATCAACATGATAGGCGGGGAGCTGGAACGCTGATGCCTTTTAAACTGACCGAAGAATTCAGGGAGACCGCGGCGCGTATCCGCGCCAGGTACCCGCGCGCGGACGCCGCGCTGATCCCGCTGCTGCACGAAGTGCAGCGCGAAAAAGGCTACGTGGCGGAAGAGGCCATGGACGAGCTCGCGAAGTTCCTGGAGCTCCCTTATTCGCGGGTGAAGGCCGTGGTAACGTTCTATACCATGTTCAACCGCGCGCCCGCGGGCAAATACCACCTGCAGGTCTGCCGCAATATTTCCTGCCATATGGCGGGCGCGCCCGGCCTGCTGGCCCGGCTGCGCGAAAAGCTGGCCATTGGAGAGGGGGAGACCACCGCCGACGGGCTGTTCACGCTTTCTTCGGTGGAATGCCTGGGCGCCTGCGGCGCGGCCCCCGTGATGCAGGTGAACGAAACTTATTTCGAGAACCTTACCCTGGAAAAGCTCGACGCGCTGCTGGAGGATATGCGGCACGGCCGGCTGCTGACCGGAGCGAAAGAAAAGTAATGGAAACCATCCTTCTAAAGAACTTGCCGGACATCGAGGCCTATTTCGCCTGCGGCGGCTACAAGGCGCTTAAAAAAGCGCTGGGCCTTAAGCCGGCGGAGATAATAGAGGAACTAAAAAAATCCAACCTGCGCGGCCGCGGCGGCGCCGGCTTTCCCGCGGGCCTGAAATGGTCGTTCATCCCGCCCGGCGGCCAGGGGCAGAAATACCTGGTCTGCAACGCGGACGAAGGCGAACCCGGCACTTTCAAGGACCGCGAGCTGATGCTGAAGAACCCGCACGCCCTGATAGAGGGCATGGCCATAGCCGCCTATGCCATCGGGGCGGCGCACGGCTATATTTACATCCGCGGCGAATTCGCGGCGGAAACCGCGCTGATGAACAAGGCCATAGCCGACGCGCGCGCGAAAGGTTTCATAGGCAGGAACGTCCTGGGCTCGGGCTTCGATTTCGAGCTGTTCACCCACCGCGGGGCGGGCGCCTATATCTGCGGCGAGGAAACGGCGCTGCTGGAATCGCTGGAGGGGTTCAAGGGGCAGCCGCGCCTGAAGCCGCCTTTCCCGGCGCTGAAAGGCCTGTTCGGCAGCCCCACGGTAATAAACAATGTCGAGACCCTGGCCGCGGTGCCCTCGATAATAGAGAACGGCGGCGCCTGGTACGCCGCGCTGGGCACGGGCAAAAGCGGCGGCACGAAACTTTTCTGCGTCAGCGGCCCGGTGAACAGGCCGGGGGTTTACGAACTGCCGCTGGGCACGCCGCTGCGCGAACTGCTGGAGGTCCACTGCGGCGGCATGAAGGACGGGAAAAAGCTCAAAGCCGTGATACCGGGCGGCTCGTCCGTGCCGGTGCTTACCGCCGAAGAGGCCCTGGCCGTGAACCTGGACTACGAAGCCCTGGCGGCCGCGGGCTCGATGCTGGGCTCGGGCGGAGTGATAGTCATAGACGACGGCCAGTGCATGGTGAAGCTCCTGCAGGTGCTGGCGCGTTTCTACCACCACGAATCCTGCGGCCAGTGCACGCCCTGCCGGGAAGGCTGCGGCTGGCTGGAGAAGGTGCTGGACCGCCTTGAAGCGGGCGGCGGCTCGGCCGGGGACATAGACCTGCTTTATTCGGTGGCCGAGGGCATGACGGGCCGCACCATCTGCGCGCTGGCCGACGCCATGGCCATGCCGGCGATGAGCTTCATAAAGAAATTCCGCGGCGAATTCGAAGCGCACGCCGCGGGAAAGGTATGCGGTAACTGAATGCCCAATTTAACCATAGACGGCAGGAGCGTGGAAGTACCGGCGGGGACCACCCTGCTGGAAGCCGCGCAGCGCCTGGGGATCTATATCCCGCGCTACTGCTACCACCCCAAGCTTTCCGTCTCCGGCAGCTGCCGCATGTGCCTGGTGGAAGTGGAAAAGGCGCCCAAGCTGGTAACGGCCTGCTCCACTGAAGCCGCGGAAGGGATGCGCGTGCTGACGGCCAGCGAAAAAGTGCGCCAGGCCCGCCGCGACGTGCTGGAATACCTGCTGATCAACCATCCGCTGGACTGCCCCATCTGCGACCAGGCGGGGGAATGCGGGCTGCAGGACTATTACATGGACTACAGCCTGCGGAAAAGCCGCTTTGAGGCGGAAGATAAGATCCTGCGCCAGAAGCGGCGGGCCGCGGGCCCGTACCTGATGCTGGACAACGAGCGCTGCATACTCTGCACGCGCTGCGTGCGCTTCTGCGGCGAAGTGACGAAAACCGCAGAGCTGGAAGTGATGGAGCGCGGCGACCGTTCCTTTATAGACCTCAAGGAAGGCAGGGCGCTGGATAACGGCTATTCGCTCAATATCGCCGACCTCTGCCCGGTGGGCGCGTTCACCTCGCGCGATTTCCGCTTCAAGGCGCGCGCCTGGTTCCTGAAAAGAACGCCGACCATCTGCCTGGGCTGCGCCACCGGCTGCGAGATAGAAGCGCATCATTACGAAGGTACCATTTACCGCCTGGTTCCGCACCCCAACGCCGAGACCAACACCTGGCTGTGCGACCACGGCCGCATGACCTACAAAGCCGTGCGGGCCGGCGACAGGCTGGGCAAAGCGCTGATCCGCAAAGGCCTCATAGATCTTGAGCCCGCGCTGCGCGAAACGGCCACCCGCCTGGAAGAGGCGAAAGGTGCGGCCGCCGTGCTGGGCTCGCCCTGGCTGTCGGTGGAGGACAACGCGGCCCTGGCCCGCCTGGCCAAAGACTCCGTCAAAACGGCGAATTACTGTTTCGATTTCAGCGCCGAGCAGGGGATAAAGGACGGGATACTGGTAAACAAGGACCCGGCGCCCAATACCGCGGGGACCAGGACCGTAAAAGCCCTGTACGGCGGACTTTCGCTGGAAGAATTCACCGGGCTGCTGGCAGGCGGGAAAATAAAGATACTGATAACCGAGGCCAAAGCGTACGGCCTGGTAAAGGCCGCCGCCGAGGCCGCCGGCATACGCCTTATTATCTTCGCCCGGAACCGCGGCGAAGCCCCGGCCGCCGCCTACGCGGTGCTGCCGTACGCGTCGTATTTCGAGACCGAGGGGACCTTCGTGAATTACCAGGGCCTGCGCCGCATGACCGCGGCCGCCGTGGAGCCGCCGCAGGGAATAAAGCCGCTGTGGGCCGTGGTCAACAAGCTGGCCTCCTACAGCGGCGCCGAACTGCACCTGGATTCCGCGCCCCGGGCGCTGAAGGACATGGATTTCTGATGACGGACTTCTTTTACGAGAACAGGGACGTACTGCTCTTCGCCGGCGCGGCCGCGGCGAAGCTGCTTTTTTTCCTGGGCGCCGTCATGGGCTTCACCGGCCTTATGACCCTGGCCGAGCGCAAAGTGAGCGCGCTGATGCAGGACAGGATAGGCCCCAACCGCGCCGCGGTGTGCGGCCTGACGCTCGGCGGGCTTTTCCACCCGGTGGCCGACGCCATAAAAATGATCTTCAAGGAAGATTTCGTGCCGGGCCGCGCCGAGAAGCT
The DNA here is from genome assembly GCA_903879915.1 of uncultured Elusimicrobia bacterium. Lineage (GTDB taxonomy): Bacteria > Elusimicrobiota > Elusimicrobia > Elusimicrobiales > UBA9959 > UBA9959. The sequence goes on along the minus strand of CAIRNJ010000026.1, from coordinate 35,897 downwards.
GCTGTTCACGCTGGCGCCGCTCTTCGCGCTGGTGCCGGTGCTGGCGCTGTTCGCGGTGATCCCGTTCGGCGACTACGTGCTGGTGTACGGCTACAGGGTGGATTTGCTGATAGCGGACCTGCCGCTGGGGCTGTTCTTCGTGCTGGCCTTGTCGGGGCTGGCCATTTACGGCACTTTCCTGGCCGGCTGGGCTTCCAAGAACAATTTCTCGCTGCTGGGGGCGCTGCGCGGCGCGGCGCAGATGATCTCCTACGAGGTGGTGCTGGGGCTCACGCTCGTCGGGCTGCTGATGATCTACGGCACGGCCGACCTGCAGCAGCTGGTGCGCGCGCAGGGAAAGCTCCTTTTCGGATGCGTGCCCGCCTGGGGCGTGGTGTGCCAGCCCTTCGCCTTCGTGCTCTTCCTCACCGCCGCCATCGCCGAGAACAAGCGCGGCCCCTTCGACCTGGTGGAGGGGGAATCGGAGATCATCGGCTATTTCATGGAATACAGCTCCATGCGCTTCGCCGCCTTCATGTTCGCCGAATTCGCGGAGATAGTGCTGGTGGCAATGCTGGCGGCCACGCTGTTCTTCGGCGGCTGGCAGGTGCCTTACCTTTACGACGCCGGCTTCGCGTTCCCCGGCGGCGGCTCAATGCCGCTGAACCATTATCTCGTCGCGGTACTGCAGACGGGCGCTTTCGCGGCCAAGACGGTGTTCTTCTGCTGGTTCCTGCTGGTGGTGCGCTGGACGCTGCCGCGCTTCCGCTTCGACCAGCTGATGAAGCTGTGCTGGAAAACCGTGCTGCCGCTGGCCCTGCTGAACATTTTAGTTACCGGCGCGGTACTGCTGGCTTTAGGCAAACTATGATCAGCGTTAAGAAAGTAAATAACCGCCCGCTGAACCTGCTCGAGCGGATCTACGTCTGGGAAATAGCCCGCGGCCTGCTGGTGACCATGCGCCATTTCTTCGTCAACCTCGTTAACCCGAAGGGCCTGCCCACCATCCAGTACCCCGAGCAGCCCATACCGCTGCCCGGCAACGCCCGCCTGCGCACCCGCCACCGCCTGAAAATGCGCGCGGACGGCGCGCCCAAATGCGTGGCCTGCTTCCTGTGCCAGACCGCCTGCCCCGCGCTGTGCATCCATATAGAGGCCGCGGAACACCCTGAGAATCTGGTGGAGAAATACCCGGCCGTTTTTAACATCGACCTGGCGCGCTGCGTGATGTGCGGCATGTGCGTGGAGGCCTGCCCCGAAGACGCCATAGCCATGGACACCGGCGAAATACCCGGCGGCGCGGTGGTGCGCGAAGAGCTGCTGATGACCAAGGAAAACCTGCTGCGCAACCTGCCGGGCGAGCCTTCGCTCGTCGGCGCGGCCAACAGGCTGGCCAACGAATATTTAAGGGGAAAAGAATGATACTGACGGCGGCTATCTATATTCTGGGCGCCGGCGCCGCGCTGGCCACCCTGCTGATGCTCTTCCAGCGCAACCCGGTGAAGGCGGCCATGCTGATGCTGGCCGCCCTGCTGTGCACGGCGGGCATCTACCTGGCGCTCAGCGCCCAGCTGCTGGCCGCGCTGCAGGTGATAGTTTACGCCGGCGCTATCATGACGCTTTTTATAGTGGCCGTTACCGTCACGCCGCAGGCCTGGCGGGACCGCCCGGCGCCGGGCCGGATCTCCAGGGTGCTGGGGCTGGCGGCGGCCGCCGTTATCCTTATCGAGCTGATGAAAGTTTCGGCCGGGCTGAAGCTGGTCGCCCTGGGCGCAGGCTTCACCGAAACCGGCACGCTGGGCATAGCGAAGCAGCTGTTCGGGCGCTTCTTCTTCCAGTTCGAACTGCTGGGCCTGGTGATCCTGGCCTCCATCGTGGCGGCGGCCGCGCTGGCCCTGAAGCGGAGGACCAATCCGTGAACGCTTATCCCCTGGCGGCCATAAGTTTTCTCCTTTTCGCGCTGGCGGCAGCGGGCTTCCTTACCTGCGGGAGCCTGGTGCGCATGCTGATGTTCCTGGAGCTTATGCTCAACGCGGCAAATATCGCCATGGTGGCGCTGGGGCCGCAGCCCGCTTCGCAGGCCTACGCGCTGATGCTTTTCGCCGTGGCAGCGGCCGAGGCCGGCGTGGGGCTGGCGCTGATCATCGCCCTGGCTTCAACTTTCAGAACGCTGGAAGCGGAGAACATAAAGGAATTGAAAGGCTGACATGGACGCAAATTTCTACCCGCTGCTGAAATGGATCCTGCTGCCCCCGCTGGCGGGCTTCCTGGTCAACGGCCTGGCGGGCAAAAAGCTCCTCGGAGAAAAAGCCGGCGGCCTGCTCGGCTCGGCGGCCATCCTCGTTTCGTTCGTGTTCGCCGCGCGGGCTTTTTCGGACCTGCTCAGCCTGCCCGTTGACCACCGGCTGCTCAGGGACACCCTTTACACCTGGATCTCCGCCGGCAACTTCGCAGCGGACGCGGCGTTCCGCTTCGACCCCCTGTCCGCCGTGATGGCGCTGATAGTTACCGGGGTTAGCCTGCTCATCCATATTTATTCCACCGGCTATATGAAGGGCGACGCCGGGTATAACCGCTACTTCGCCTATCTTAATCTTTTTGTTTTCTTCATGCTGGTGCTGGTGCTGGCCGACAACCCGCTGGTGATGTTCGTGGGCTGGGAAGGCGTGGGGCTGTGCTCCTACCTGCTGATAGGCTTCTGGTACGAGGACCCCGAGAAGGCCTCCGCCGGAAAAAAGGCTTTCATCACCAACCGCGTCGGGGACGCCGGCTTCCTGGTGGGCCTGATGCTGCTGTTCTCCCTGCTGGCGGCGGCGGGCGCGCCGGCCCTGGACTTCGCCGCGCTCGAACAGAACGCGCCGCTGCTGGCGCATACCGCGGTGCTGGGCATGGCCGCGCCCACGCTGATAGCCCTGCTGCTGTTCTTCGGCGCCACGGGCAAATCCGCGCAGTTCCCGCTGTACGTCTGGCTGCCCGACGCCATGGCCGGCCCCACGCCGGTGTCGGCCCTGATACACGCGGCCACCATGGTGACCGCCGGCGTCTATATGCTGGCCCGCCTGCATTTCCTTTACGAGCTGGCGCCCGGGGCGCTGGAAGTGGTGATGCTCACCGGCTGCTTCACGGCTTTCTTCGCGGCCGTCATCGGCCTGCTGCAGAAGGACATCAAGAAAGTGCTGGCCTATTCCACCGTCAGCCAGCTGGGCTATATGTTCATGGCCGCAGGGGCGGGGGCTTTCTCGGCGTCGGTGTTCCACCTGGCCACGCACGCTTTCTTCAAAGCCCTGCTGTTCCTGGGCGCCGGGTCAGTCATCCACGGCATGAGCGGCGAGCAGGACATGTTCAGGATGGGCGGCCTGCGCAGACAGATGCCGTATACTTTTCTGCTGATGGCGGCCGGCTGGCTGGCCATAGCCGGCGTGCCGGGCCTGTCCGGCTTCTACTCCAAGGACCTTATTCTCGAGAAGGTTTTCGAGTCCGGCGGGCCCTGGGTCTGGGGCTTCGGCGTGCTCACCGCCGCGCTGACGGCTTTCTACACTACCCGCCTGCTCGTCCTGACTTTCCTGCGCCAGCCGCACGGGCACGAACACGCGCACGAGGCGCCGCTGAGCATGACGCTGCCGATGGCGGTACTGGCCGTGCTGGCGCTGGCGGGGGGCTTCCTGCTGAAGGACCGCCTGCCGGTTTTCCTGGAACCCGCGGCGCGCGCGGCGGAGAACCCGCTGGGAGCGCGCCTGATGCTGATCTCCGTAACGGCGGGACTGGCCGGCATAGCGGCGGCTTTCCTGCTTACCCTGCCCGGCGCGGCGGCCTTCCTGAAAAACGCCCTGGCGCCGGCCCACGCGCTGATCTACAATAAGTTTTACGTCGACGAAATTTACGGGCTGCTGCTGATAAAGCCGCTCAAAGCCGCCGCCGGCCGGGTGCTGTTCACGCTGGTGGACGCCGGGCTTATAGACGGGGTGATGGTCAACGGCGCGGCCAGGGCCTGCTACGGCGCCGGCCGCGGCCTGCGCCGCCTGCAGAACGGCCGGCTGGACCGCTACGCGCTGGTGTTCGCGCTGGGCGTGGCCGCCATGCTTTACTGGATAATTTAATGGAACTGCTTACCAACCCGCTTTCCCTGCTCGTGCTGCTGCCCGCCGCGGCCGGCCTGCTGCTGCTGGCCGTGCCCAGGGACAACGAGGCAGCGCTGAAAGGCTTCACGCTGGGCGCTACGCTGCTCACGCTGCTGGTCTCGCTGAAGCTGTACGCCGGCTTCGACGCCGCCGGCGCCGGCATGCAGTTCCGGCTCGACCTGCCCTGGCTGCCGGCCTACGGCATAAACTACGCGCTCGGCATCGACGGCATAAGCCTGCTGCTGATAATGCTCACCGCGCTGCTGATGCCGGCGGCGGTGCTGGCCTCGTTCAGCTGCATAAAGGAAGCGCAGCGCGCGTATTACATCTGCCTGCTTTTGCTGGAAGCGTCCATGATAGGCGTTTTCGCCGCGCTGGACCTGTTCCTGTTCTACGTTTTCTGGGAAGGCATGCTGATACCGATGTATTTCCTTATCGGCGTCTGGGGCGGCCCGCGGCGCGTTTACGCGGCGCTGAAGTTCTTCATCTACACCATGGCCGGCTCGGTGCTGATGCTGGCGGCCATCCTGTGGGTGGCCGCCGCCCACCACGCCCAGACCGGCGCCTGGACCTTCTTCATGCCGGCGCTGTACGCCGGGGCCATCACGCCGGATACCCAGTTCTGGCTGTTCGCGGCCTTCGCGCTGGCCTTCGCGGTAAAAGTGCCGCTGTTCCCTTTCCACACCTGGCTGCCCGACGCGCACGTGGAAGCCCCTACGGCGGGCAGCGTGCTGCTGGCCGGCGTGCTGCTTAAGATGGGGGTCTACGGCTACCTGCGCCTGGCGGTGCCCCTGTTCCCGGCGGCCGCGGCCGCTTTCGCGCCCTGGCTGGCGGGGCTCGGGGTGTTCGGCGTGGTCTACGCTTCGCTGGTGGCCTGGAGCCAGAAAGATATCAAGAAAATGGTGGCTTATTCCTCGGTGGCGCACCTGGGCCTGGTAGTGCTGGGCATCATGGTCTTCGAACCCGCCGCCGCGGCCGGCGCGGTGCTGCAGATGGTCAATCACGGGCTGTCCACCGGCGCGCTGTTCCTGCTGGTGGGCGTGCTGTACGAGCGCCGCCATACCCGCATGATGGACGATTACGGGGGCCTCGCGAAAGTGATGCCCGGCTTCTCGGCGGTGTTCATGCTGGTCACCCTCGCGTCCATCGGGCTGCCGGGGCTCAACGGCTTCGTGGGCGAGGCGCTGATACTTTTCGGCTCCTTCAGGGTCTATCCGTGGCTGGCCGGCGCGGCCGTGGCCGGCGTGGTGCTGTCGGCGGTGTATATGCTGGGCATGTACCAGCAGGTAGTGTTCGGCCCGCTGCGCCACGAGGAGAACAGGCTGCTGCCCGACCTCAGCGCGCGCGAATGGCTTTACCTGCTGCCGCTGGTGCTGTTCATGGTGCTTATCGGCGTCTGGCCCGCCCCGTTCCTGAAAAGGCTGGCCCCGGCCGTAAATAATTATATCGTCCTGGCCCGCCCGCAGCCCGCGGCGCCCGCGCTGGAGCTGAAAAATGAACAGTGAACCGTTCGCGTACGCCGCCAACGCCCTGTCCGGGCCCCTGCTGCTGCTGCTGGCGGCCTTCGCCTGCCTGCTGGCGCCGCTGTTCTTCCGCGCGCTGCGGGGCACGCAGGGCGCGATAGCGCTGAGCGCCGTGCTGATAGTGCTGGCCTTCCTGCGGCGGGCGCCCCTGGTAGAGATCTCCTGCTTCAACGGGGCGCTGCTCCTTACGCCGGCTTCGGCCTATCTGTGGGCCTTCGCCTTCGCCGTGCTGGCGGCCGTCATCCTGCTTTCGCTGGCGCGGCCGCCGGCGGAGGAGGACAGCGGGGGGGAATATTATTTCCTGCTGTTCATGGCCACGCTGGGCCTGGCCGCGCTGATAGCGGCGGGCGACCTCTTCACCGCTTTCATCGCGCTGGAGCTGCTCAGCCTGCCGCTGTACGCGCTGGCCGGCATCAGGCGCTCCAAACCCGGGCTGGAGGCGGCCTACAAATATTTCATGCTCGGGGCTTTCGGCTCGGCGCTGACGGTACTGGGCATAGCGCTGCTCAACGCCGTTTACCCGGACCTGGCTTTCGCCGCGCTGATGCAGGCCGGCGCGCCGGACACGCTGGCGCTGGCCGGCTTCGTGCTGGTCATCGCCGGGTTCGCTTTCAAAACGGCGCTGGTCCCGTTCCATATGTGGGTGCCCGACGCCTACGAAGGGGCCCCGACGCAGATCTCGGCTTTCATGGGCGCGGCGGTAAAGGCCGGCGGCGTCATCGTGCTGTGGCGGCTGTTCCGCATCTTCGAGTTCGGCCCCGTGCGCGAAATTTTCTGGTGGCTGGCCGCCGTTACGGCGGTGGCGGCGAACCTCATGGCGCTGGCCCAGACCGGCCTGAAGCGCCTGCTGGCTTATTCCAGCATCGCCCACGCCGGCTATCTCACCGTGGCGTTCTTCGGCGGGCAGCGGGGCTTCGAAGCGGTGCTGTACTACCTGCCCGTCTACGCCATGGCCACCATAGGGGCTTTCGCGGTGGTGCTGGCGCTGGAGAAAGGGGAAAAAGGCCCGGCTATAGAGGACCTGGCCGGGCTGGCCAGAACGCGCCCCTGGCTGGCCGCGGCCATGGCCGCTTTCATGTTCTCGCTGGCGGGCGTACCGCCGCTGGCCGGGTTCTTCGCCAAGTTCTTCGCTTTTTCCGCGGCGGTGAATTCCGGCTATACCGGCCTGGTGGTGGTGGCCGTGCTGATGAGCGCGGTGTCCATGTACTACTACCTGAAGGTGACGGTGGCGATGTACATGAAGCCGCCCGCGGCCGCGCAGGCTTACCCGGCGCCCGGCGCCGTGGAAGCCGTGGTGTTCCTGATGGCGGCGGGCGTTATGCTCACGGGCGTCTTCGCGCGGCCCCTGCTGGCCCTCGCCGCCGAAGCCTCCCGCTGGTTTTAACCGCTTCAAAAGGTCTTATGAACGGACGAAAAAGATGCCCCTGGGCTTACGGCGCCAGCCCTTTGTATATTCCTTATCACGACGAGGAATGGGGGAAACCGGTGCGCGACGACGTTAGGCAGTTCGAGTTCCTTACGCTGGAGAGCGCGCAGGCGGGCTTAAGCTGGGCCACCATACTCAACAAACGCGAAGGCTACCGCAGGGCTTTCGCCGGCTTCGATCCGGAAAAAGTGGCGCGGTTCGGCGCGGGTAAGATAGCCGCGCTGCTCAGGGACCCCGGCATAGTGCGCAACCGCCTGAAGGTGAACGCCGCGGTGAACAACGCGAAAAGATTCCTGGAAGTGCGCAGGGAGTTCGGCAGTTTCTCGAAATACATCTGGTCGTTCGTAGGCGGCAGGCAGAAAGTCAACCGCTGGACCAGCCTTTCGCAGCTGCCGGCCACGTCGAAAGAATCCGACGCCCTGAGCGCCGACCTGAAAAAGCGGGGCTTCAAGTTCGTAGGCAGCACCATAGTTTACGCCCATATGCAGGCTACCGGCCTGGTCAACGACCACCTGGCGACCTGCTTCCGCCACAAGGCCTGCGCCGGGCTCTGATTAAAAAGACAGCCCTCCGCCGCCTTAAATTCCCGAAATACGCCATTTACAACCCGACACTACGCTGTCGGGTTGATGTGCTAGGCTATTAGCGAAGTTCTAAGGGTACGGAGGGGAAATGGGCGGTCCCGGTTCAATACGCGGAAGCGGAGCTCCCGGCCGCGGCGAGCAGAGCAAGGTCAGGGGAATATTCCTGCGTCCCGTCGAGGTCGGTGCGGAAGACCTTCGCGCCGGCCGCCAGCAGCCTGGCGATAGCGCCCTGGGTGGGGTGGCCGTAATTATTCTTGCCCACTTCAATATAAGCCCTGGCCGGCTTCACGGCGCTAAGGAAAGGCTCGGAAGAGGAATACTGGCTGCCGTGATGGCCCACTTTCAGCACATCCGCTTTCAGTTCGGCGCCGTAAACGGACACCATCCGCGCTTCCACGTCGGCCTGGGCGTCGCCCACGAACAGCGCCGAGGCGCCCTGGTAGGAAAGCTTTATCACAATGGAGCAGTCGTTCACCTGGTTGCCGTTGGAGCTTGCCGCCGCCTCCGGGCAGGAATTGAACACTTTAGCCTCTACCCCGCCCGCGCCCCATGAAAGCTCGTCCCCGGGGGCGGGATAAACGGTGTTGACGCCAAGGGCCGCTATCTGGCCGCGCAGCTTGTCGTCGGTGGAAGCGCCGCTGTTATCCATGCGGGTATCGTAAAAGCTGCCTACGGTGATATTTGAAAAAACATACTGCAGGCCGTTGTAATGGTCGGAGTGCGGATGGGTAAGCACCACATGGTCTATTTTCGTAACGTTCTTCTGCGCAAGGAACTGCGCCAGGGGCCCGGCAGCGGAATTGGAGGGCCCGCCGTCTATAAGCGCGTTCCGGCCGTTGGGCAGCTCTATGTAGATGGCATCTCCCTGGCCGACGCTGAGGAAATAGATATTAAAGCCCGGGGCCGCGGTATATACCGTGGCCTCGCCCGGCGCGGGCGGCAGAGGGGCCTCGGTTGCGGAGGCGGAGCCGTAAAGCTGGTTAAGCGCCTGCGCGTTCAGGGCGGGGGAGGTAAAATGGAATGCGGCTAAGAAAACAATTAAAGCGGCGAGTGTACGCCTGCGCACTACGGGGATTGGAGAGTTCGTTATCACATGTTGCATATCCACCTCCACGTGCAGCCTCGGCCGATCAAGGCCTTGTGCCTACTGTGGTGAACCCGGATTAAGGTCCGGAGGTGGATGCTCCCCGGCCGATCCCGGGGATTACACGGTAGCTGTGTATACTGTACGCTTTGGTTGATTTATCTCAAGGGCCAAAAGGCCTACATCTGTATAGGTCCAAAGACCCAGATGAAGGCATCTTGCCGTTTTTCGCACTTATGCGCTTTCCGTTCTAATATTGGTTATAATATTCGCTATGACATTAAGCCGCTTCATCTTTATCTGCGTACTGCTGGCAGCCGCAGTTTATACGGGCATTGCGCTTTACCCCAAGGTTATGTTCGGGCATGAATATACGGCCGGGAATCTCACCTTGTACTCTAGCGAACCGCTGGCCGGGAGCTCGCACGCGATCATAGACCGGGCGCTGGAAAAAGCTTCCGCGAACGATCTTTTCAACTCTCAGCAGAAGTTCGAGGTATACATTGTAGGGGACCCCTCCAGGTTCGCGCTGCTGGCGCCCTTCTGCAGCAAAGCGTTCTCCTGCCTGCACCCCTTGACCGGCAAGATCTTCCTGGCCGAGGCCGATTTTGAAAAGAACCTGGCCCATAACCCCGGGGGCACGGAAGACCCGCGCGTGCTGGAGCACGTCATCGCCCATGAACTTGTAAAAGCCCAGGAGGAGAACAAGCTGGGCGCCCTGACCTACATTTTTCTGGACGACATGAAAAAAGACGGCTACGCGGAACACATAGTAATGGAAACTGCCGGCACGGAGCTTTCAGAAATATGCTCCAAGAACGAAAAACGAGCCACCCTGACGCGTTTTTTAGCCGACCGGCTTACGCTGGAGCAGGTGCAGGTAGAGACCGACTTGAACTATCCGACCCTGCTCAAGAACGACAAGGGCGACGAGACCACCACCGTCCGCCTTAAACAGAAATACTGCAAATAAAAGGTCCGGAGAGGTTTCGCTCTCCGGACCCCGGCTGCCGCGGCGCGGGACCGCGTTACGGCAGCGGCACTATGCCCGTCTCCTGGCGCACGTCCCTGTCCTTGATGGCGCGGTGTATGGCCGTTTCGGCGCTCTTGCGCAGCTGCTCCCGGGTAAGTATCACGCGGGCCAGGCCCTGCTCGATGGCTTTCATTCCCACCGCCACGGCCTCCTCGATAAAGACCTCGGGCTCGTCCATCCTGGGCATTATGTAATTTTCGTTCATGCCTTTGCGCTCCACGTAGCCGGCCAGCGCCTCGGCCGCCGCGATGCACATCTCGTCCGTGATGGTCCTGGCGCGCACGTCCAGCGCGCCGCGGAAGATGCCGGGGAAACCCAGAGAATTATTGACCTGGTTGTCGAAGTCCGACCGGCCGGTGGCCACGACCCTGGCGCCCGCTTCTTTGGCGTCCCAGGGCCAGATCTCGGGGATGGGGTTGGCGGTGGCGAACACCACGGCGTCCTTGTTCATCTTCGTTATCCATTCCTTCTTGATAACGTCGGGGCCGGGGGTGGAGGCGGCGCTGAGCACGTCGGCGCCCACCAGCGCGTCCTCGAGCTTCCCGGTAAGCTGCCGGCCGTTGGTGATATTGGCCATATGCCATTTTTCTTTATGGTCCTTGAGGTCCGTGCGCCCTTTGTGCAGGATGCCCTTGGAATCCACATAGATAAGGTTCCCGGGCTTCGCCCCGTAGGACATGTACAGCGTGCCGATGCGGATATTGGCCGCGCCGGCGCCGAACAGCACTATCTTCACGTCCTGGATCTTCTTGCCTACTATCTTGAGCGAATTTATCAGCCCGGCCAGGCAGACGGTGGCGGTGCCCTGCTGGTCGTCGTGCCAGACGGGGATGTTCATGGTGCGGCGCAGCTCGTCGAGGATCTCGAAGCATTTGGGCTGGGAGATATCCTCCAGGTTGATGCCGCCGAACGAGGGCTCCAGGTACTGCACGGTCTTGATTATTTCCGCGGGATCTTTCGTTTTCAGGCAGATGGGGAAAGCGTCCACGCCGCCCAGGAACTTGAACAGCAGGCCTTTGCCTTCCATCACCGGCAGGCCGGCTTCGGGGCCGATATCGCCCAGGCCCAGCACGCGGGTGCCGTCGGAGACCACGGCCACCATATTGCCCTTATTGGTGTGCTCGTACACCATCTCGGGGTTCTTCTCTATATCTTTGCAGACCGAGGCCACGCCGGGGGTGTACCAGATGGCGAAATCGTTTATGTCGCGCACGCAGCACTTGGGAACTATCTCAACCTTGCCTTTATAGAAAGGATGCAGTTTCATCGCGTCCTCTGCCGGCTTGTTCGCCTTCTTCAGCAGTTCTTCTTTCGTAACTTTTATCATTGCCATTTGGGGCCCCTTTTATTGACCGTATGCAGGCAGCTGCGCTGTGTAGAATTATAGGAAACAATATTTGTCTTTACAATAACTTTTTGATATACTAGAAACCTCACCCGAAGGCCCAGGCCCCCGGTGAGGAAACCAGCCCGCCGAGCACTCACGGCACCGTAGCTCAGATGGTAAGAGCGGGCGTTTCATAAGCGCTAGGTCAGAGGTTCGATTCCTCTCGGTGCCACAGATTTTATGCCCTGTCCCGCCACGCTGTTGCAGGTGCGGCCAGGGCATTACACTTGCCGGGGGGGGGGATGATGGCTGAGATTTATCTTTCAAAAGACGGCTACGAGAAACTGAAGGAAGAGCTGGCGAAACTCACCCGCCAGAAGAACGACCTTTCCGTTGAAATCAACGAGGCCAGGGAACAGGGAGACCTGAAAGAGAACGCCGGCTATATTTACGGCAAAGAAAAGCAGTCCATGGTGATGCAGCGCATCAACGAGCTCGAGATGAAGCTGCGTGACGCGAAGATAGTGGATAGTTCCGCCGCCAACTACGACGACGTGCGGCTGGGCGCCACCGTTACGCTGCGCGACGAGAATACCGGCGCCACCATCATCTACACGCTTTGCAGCTCGGACGAGGCCGACCCCTCCGCCGGCAGGATCTCCGTAAGTTCGCCGCTGGCGCAGGGGCTCCTGGGCGCCACCGCCGGCAGGAACCTGAAGATACTTCTGCCCAGCGGTGAAAAGAACCTGACGGTCTTGAAGATAGAATATAAACAAGTGCTATAATTTAAGCGGGCGCTCCGCCGCCGATAGCGGGCTTATTTAGGAGACTACCATGGCATTCTGGGGAAACAAACAGCAGGAAGACGAACAGGGCGGCCAGCAGCAGCCCGGCGGCTCCGCGCTGACCGGCACCCTCGAAGAGGGCTATAACGAACTCCTGCAGGCCAAAGGCCGCTCCCCCGGCATAGACCTGGCCATCAAGCTCAGCGACCTCATTCTCGAACACGCGGTGCGCGAGCGCGCCAGCGACGTGCACCTGGAATCCCAGGGCGCCAACCTGCGCGTGCGCTTCCGCGTGGACGGCATCCTGCAGGACATGCTGGCCACTCCCAAGAACGCCGAAATTCCCCTTACGCAGCGCATTCGCGTGCTGGCCGGGTTCGACCCCGAGCCGCCCGCTTCTTTCCGCAACGAGGAAGGCCGCTTTCAGAAAATGCTGTCCGGCCGCGCCATCCAGGTGCGCGTGTCCTCCTTCCCCACGGTCAACGGCGAGAAACTCGTATTGCGCGTGATGGACCGCCAGCAGCTGGGCATCGACCTGGACCAGCTGGGCCTGGACCCCGAAACCCTTACCGTAGTAAAAAAATTGATCCGCAACCCTTACGGGATCTTCTTCATCACCGGCGCGACAGGCTCGGGCAAGACCACCTCGCTGTACGCCATGCTCAAGAACATCAACACCCCGATGATAAACATCATCACGCTCGAGGACCCCGTAGAATACCGCCTTGAGGGCATTAACCAGGCGCAGATCAGCGCTAAGACCGGCTTTACCTGGGCCGAAGGCCTGCGTTCCATTCTGCGGCAGGACCCCAACGTGATCATGGTGGGGGAGATACGCGACTACGACACGGCCGAGATCAGCCTGCGCTCGGCGCTTACCGGCCATCTGCTTTTCACCACCATACATACCATCAACGCGGCCAGTATCATAGAGCGGCTGTTCGAGATGGGCGTGCCGCCCTTCCTTATCGGCTCCTCCATGCTGGGCGCCATGAGCCAGCGGCTGGTGCGCAAGGTCTGCCCCCAGTGCGCGCAGAAAGCGGCCCCGCCCTCGGAGCCGATGGTCAACGAATTCGTGAAGAACATGGACCCCGAAGAGGCCAAGCTGGTGAAGGAGCTTATCCTCCGGCCGGGCGCGGATTACAAGGTAGAGAAAGGCTGCCAGGCCTGCCGCAACACCGGCTATGCGGGCCGCATGGGCATTTTCGAGCTGATGCTGATGAACGAGGAGATACGCAAACACATCCTGGACCACGCGCCCACCGACGTGATAAAGCGCACCGCCATAAAATCGGGCAAGATGCGCACGCTGCTGATGGACGGCATCACGAAGGCGCGCGCCGGTTCCACCACGCTTTCGGAGATAATCCGCGTGACCGCCACCATGGTCTAGGCCGCGGCGGCCGGTCCGCACGGCGGGAAGCGCGAGACGTAAAACTCCGGCCGCTTCCCGCTTTTCATTTAACGACGCGCATGAAAATAATAATTTTAAAGTTCGGCGGCAGTTCGCTGGCCGACCCCGGCAAGATACGCCGGGCGGCGGCGCTGGTGCTGGCGCAGCGCCGCGGCGGCGCGCGGCCCGTGGTAGTGGTCTCGGCCCCGGCCGATTCCACCGACGACCTGCTCAAGCTCGCGGCCGCGGCCGGCGGCAGGAACCCGTCCCGCCGCGAACTGGACGCCCTGCTGGCGGGCGGAGAACAGTTCAGCGCCGCGCTGATGGCGCTGGCGCTGGAGGCCGAAGGCGCGAAAGCTATATCGCTCACCGGCGGCCAGGCCGGCATAATGACCGACGCCGTCCATTCCGACGCCGGCATAAGGCGCATAGACCCGGCCAGGCTCAGGAGGGAGCTCCGGGCCGGAAGGATACCGGTGGTAGCCGGGTTCCAGGGGATCACCGCCGCCGGCGACATAACCACGCTGGGGCGGGGAGGCTCCGACCTTACCGCCGTGGCGCTGGCCGGGGCGCTGAAAGCCGCGGTATGCGAATTTTTCACCGACGTTAAAGGCATTTATACCGCGCACCCGGCCCTGGTGCCCGAAGCGCGCAAAATAAAACTTATCTCCTATGACGAAGTCATCGCCCTGGCCGCGCTGGGCACCGAGGTGCGCCAGCTGCGGGCCGTGCGCTACGCCGCAAAACACGGCATCCCGCTGCAGCTCCGGTCCTCTTTCCATACGGAAGCCGGCACGCTGGTAACCGCGGCCGGCGGGCCGGCCGGCGTAACCTGCCTTTCGCTGCAGAAAAAAGGCGGCACCGCCCTGGTGGCCCTCATAGGCCGCGGGCTGGGCAGACCGGAAGCGCTGAAAACGCTGGCCGCCGCCCGGGCCGCGGGGCTGGCGCCCGCAGCAATAAGGACCGCCCCGGGCAGCATTATCGTAAGCGTTCCCGCCGCGCAGGGGGAAACCCTTCTTAAAGCGCTGCATACCGCCTTCATATAAGCCCTTTTAGCCCGTTTTCACGGCGCGCCCGCATTTCAAATACCTCCCGGCTTTTTTGTATCATAGTCATTACGGCCGGGGTAATTTCGCCCCGTAACGCGCGCAGCGCTAAAGCCGCGATAAGGAGACGGATTTATGGATTATTTAATAACCGAGCAGCAGACGATGATGCGGGACCTGGCCAGGAAAATTGCGCAGGAGAAGATCAAGCCGGTGGCGGCCCATTACGACGAAACCGAGGAATTCGCCTGGCCTATAATGAAGATCCTGGCCGACAGCGACCTGTTCGGCGTCTATATCCCCGAGAAGTACGGCGGCCTGGGCGGCGGCATACTGGACATGTGCCTGGTCACCGAGGAACTGTCCCGCGCCTGCGGCGGCATAGCGCTGGGCTACGCCGGCACCGGCCTGGGCACCCTGCCCATACTGCTGCACGGCTCCGAAGAGCAGAAGCTGAAATATCTGCCCGACATAGCCAAAGGCCATCGCCTGGCCGCTTTCTGCCTGACCGAAGCCGAAGCCGGCTCGGACGCGGGCTCCATAAAGACCACCGCCCGCAAAGAAGGCGACAAATACATTCTTAACGGTACCAAGCAGTGGATCACCAACGCCGGAGAGGCCAAGATCTACACCGTGATAGCCATCACGGACAAGACCAAAGGCATCCGCGGCGCCAGCGCTTTTATAGTGGAGAAAGGCACCAAAGGCATGGAGTTCGGCAAGAAAGAGAAAAAGATGGGCATCCGCGCCTCGGCCACGCGCGAAGTGATCTTCACCGACTGCGAGATCCCGGCCGCCAACCTGCTGTCCAAGGAAGGCATGGGCTTTATCGTGGCCCTGAAAACGCTGGACACCTCCCGCCCCGGAGTGGCGGCGCAGGCCGTGGGCATAGCGCAGGGCGCGCTGGACCACGCCCTGGACTACGCCAGGACCCGCGTGCAGTTCGGCGCTCCCATCTCCAGCTTCCAGGCCATACAGCATATGCTGGCCGACATGGGCACGCAGCTCGAGGCCGCGCGCGCGCTCACCTACGCCACCGCCCGCATGGCGGATTCCGGCGCCAAGGCCATGTCCAAGGATTCCGCCATGGCGAAACTGTTCGCCAGCGACATGGCCATGAAAGTGACCACCGACGCCGTGCAGATCCTAGCCGGCTACGGCTACATGCGCGACTACCCCGTGGAGAAATACATGCGCGACGCCAAGATCACCCAGATCTACGAGGGCACCAACCAGATACAGCGCAACGTCATAGCCGCCAACATGTTAAAAGAAGCCCATAAGAACTAGCATGAACATCATCGTTTGCATAAAGCAGGTCCCCAATACCACCGACGTAAGGATCGACCCCGCCACCAACACGCTGATACGCGACGGCGTGGAAAGCGTGATAAACCCGTTCGACGCCTACGCCATCGAGGAAGCCGTGCGCATCAAGGAGCGCTGCGGCGGGAAAGTTACCGCCCTTACCATGGGCCCGCTGCAGGCGGAAACCGCGCTTAAGGAAGCCATCAGCCTCGGCTGCGACGACGCCGTGCTGGTCAGCGACCGCAGGTTCGCCGGCTCCGACACCTGGGCCACCAGCTACACGCTGGCCGCCGCCATCCGCAAGCTGGAAGGCTTCGACGTGATACTCTGCGGCAAACAGGCCTCCGACGGCGACACCGCGCAGGTGGGCCCCGGCATTTCCGCGCACTTGGACATCCCGCAGGTCACCTACGTAAAGAAGATCTCGGAGATAAACGAAAAAACAGCCAAAGTGGAGCGCATGACCGAAGAGGGCTATGACGTGGTGGAAACCCCGCTGCCCTGCCTGTTCACGGTGGTAAAAGAAATAAACACGCCGCGCATGCCGTCAATGAAAGGCCTGATGCGCGCCAAGGCCGCCAAGATAACGAAGCTGACCGCCGCCGACCTGGACGCCGATCCCGCCGCGCTGGGCCTGGACGGCTCGCCCACCCGGGTGGTAAAAATTTTCACTCCCGAGCCCCGCAAGGGCGGGGAGATGATCTCCGGCTCCGCCTCCGACGTGGCCAAAGAACTGGCCGAACTGCTGAAAGCGGAGGTCATCTGACATGGCTTCCATAAAAATACTCCTCGATAAATGCACCGGCTGCACGCTCTGCGTTAAATCCTGCCCGTTCGGCGCCATCCACATGGCCGAGCGCAAGGCCGTCATCGACATGGGCAAGTGCACGCTGTGCGGCGCCTGCGCCGGGGCCTGCAAATTCTCGGCCATCGAGCTGGAGAAAGCCGGCGGCCCGGCCAAGGACCTTTCAGCCTACAAGAACGTCTGGGTGTTCTGCGAACAGAAGAAAGGCGTCATTCAATCCATCTCTTTCGAACTGCTGGGCGAAGGCCGCCAGCTCGCCGACAAACTGGGCGTGAAGCTGTGCGCCGTGCTGCTGGGCAGCGGCATGGAGGACGCGGCCGAAAGGCTGGGCGAGCGCGGCGCCGACAAGGTCTATTTAGTGGACCACCCGGCGCTGAAAGCCTACCAGGACGAGCCCTACACCGCCGTGCTGGTGAAACTGGTCGAGGAATTCAAGCCGGAAGTAATACTGTGCGGCGCCAGCACCATAGGCCGCAGCCTTATCTCCCGCGTGGCCATAAAGACCAGCGCCGGGCTTACGGCCGACTGCACGGGGCTCGACATCGACGTCAAAGAGCGCCTGCTGCTGCAGACGCGCCCGGCGTTCGGCGGCAACATCATGGCCACCATCATTGCCCCCAACCACAGGCCGCAGATGGCCACGGTGCGGCACAAGGTGATGAAAGAAGCCCCGGTACAGCCCGGGCGCAAGGCGGAAATAATCAGCAAAGCCTATCCTGAAGAGACTTTCGCTTCGCGCACGAAACTGCTGGACATAGTAGAGGAGCTCACCAGCACAGTGAACATTTCGGAAGCCGACATCATAGTGTCGGGCGGCCGCGGCATGGGCAGCAAGGAGAACTTCGCGCTGCTGGAAGAACTGGCCAAGGTGCTGGGCGGCGCGGTGGGCGCCTCCCGCAGCTCCGTGGACGCGGACTGGATACCGTATTCGCACCAGGTGGGCCAGACCGGCAAAACGGTATGCCCGAAGCTTTACATAGCCTGCGGCATCTCCGGCCAGATACAGCACCTGATAGGGATGCAGTCGTCGAAGGTGATCGTCGCCATCAACAAGGATCCCGACGCGCCTATCTTCAAGATCGCCACCTACGGCATCGTAGGCGACGTGAACGAGCTGGTTCCCGCCCTGACCAGGGAATTCCGGCGCGTCCTCAATAAATAGTATATCACAAGGAGCGAATATGCCCAGGACCCCTGCCCCGCTTACCCAGACGCCGGAGTGGAAGGCGCTGGAGGTCCATGCCCGGGAACTGCGCGCCACGCATCTGCGCGGGCTTTTCCGCGCGGACCCCGCGCGCGGCGAGCGCCTGACGGTGAACGCGCTGGGCATCTACTTCGACTATTCCAAGCACCGCGTCAACGACGAGACGCTCAAGCTGCTTACCGGCCTTGCGCAAGCCTCCGGCCTGCGCGACGCCATCGACGCCATGTTCAGCGGCGAGAAAATAAACTTTACAGAGGACCGCGCCGTGCTGCACACCGCCCTGCGCGCGCCCAAGGACGCGGTGGTAATGGTTGACGGCGAGAACGTAGTGCCGCAGGTGCACGCGGTGCTGGACAAGATGGAAACCTTCGCCCGCAAGGTGCGCGGGGGGGACTGGAAAGGCCATACCGGCAGGACCATAAAGAATATCGTCAACATCGGCATAGGCGGCTCCGACCTCGGGCCGGTGATGGCCTATGAGGCGCTCAAGGCCTACAGCCAGCGCGCGCTGAACTTCCGCTTCGTCTCCAACATCGACGGCACCGACTTCGCCGAAGCGGTGATAGACCTTAATCCCGAAGAAACGCTTTTCATCGTGGCGTCCAAAACGTTCACCACGCTGGAAACCATGACCAACGCGAATTCGGCGCGCGACTGGGCGCTGCAGGCGCTGAAGGACCCCGCCGCCATCGCCAGGCATTTCGTAGCGGTCTCCACCAACGCCGACGCGGTGGCCAGGTTCGGCATAGACACCGCTAATATGTTCGGGTTCTGGGACTGGGTGGGCGGGCGCTATTCCATGTGCTCGGCCATCGGGCTGTCGACGATGCTGGCCATCGGCCCGAAGAATTTCCGCGCCATGCTCGCCGGGTTCCATGAGATGGACGAGCATTTCCGCACGGCCCCTTTCGAGCGGAACCTGCCCGTACTCATGGGCCTGCTGGGCCTGTGGTACAACAATTTCTTCGACGCGCAGACCATAGCCGTGCTGCCGTACGAGCAGTACCTGAAGCGCTTCCCGGCATATCTTCAGCAGCTCACTATGGAGAGCAACGGCAAGCGCGTAACGCTGGACGGCAAGCCGGTGGACTACCAGACCGGCCCCGTGTACTGGGGCGAGCCCGGTACCAACGGCCAGCATTCTTTTTACCAGCTGATACACCAGGGCACCAAGTTGATACCCTGCGACTTCATAGCGTTCACCAGGCCCGCGCATAAGCTGGGCCGCCACCACGACCTTCTCATGGCGAACGTCTTCGCCCAGGCCGAGGCGCTGGCGTTCGGCAAGACCGCGGAGGAACTGGAGAAAGAAGGCGTGAAGGACTGGCTGATACCGCACAAGACCTTCGAGGGCAACCGCCCTTCCACTACGATGCTGCTCGACGAGCTGACCCCGGCCGCGCTGGGCAAGCTGGTGGCGCTGTACGAGCACAGCGTGTTCACGCAGGGCGCCGTCTGGCGCGTAGGCCCCTTCGACCAATGGGGCGTGGAACTGGGCAAGGTGCTGGCCGGCCGCATAGCCCCGGAGCTGGAGAGCAAAGCGGAGCCCGAGCTGAAGCACGACACCTCCACCAACGCCCTGATACGCCGCTACCGCAGGAACAAGTAAAGCCGGCGCCGCATGAATAAAGCCGTCCTTTCATATATAAAACCCTTATGGCCGCTGCTGCTGCTGATCGCGGCGGGGCTGGCGGCCGCTGCGGCCTGGGACCTGGATATTTCCCGGGCCCTGTACGCGCCAGCCGCCGGCTGGGCGATATTTATCGAGAAATACGGCGAGACGCCCGGCCTGTTCCTTTCGGCTTGGGCGCTGCTGCTGCTCAACGCCGGCCTTAGCGGGGGTCGGCTCAGGCGGATAGCGCTCGGAGTATTTAATTTCATCGTCTGCGACCTGCTGCTAGAATACGCGCTGTTCAATATAATCTGCGGACGCCTGAACATTCGCACCGTTGCTGAAATGGCCACTTTCGCCGCCGGGCCCGGCAGGCTGATACGCCTCGTGACCGCGCCGGTGGTGCTGGCAGCCATGCTGCTCTTCAAGTACCGCCTGAAGGACTTCGCGCTGAGGCATAACGCTTTCGCCAGGATAGTAATAGCGCAGCTGGCGATCAGCCAGCTTATGGTGCAGAGTTTCAAAGGCCTGTGGGGCCGCGTGCGCTTCCGCGACCTCGCTCCGGGCTTTGCCGATTTCAGCCCCTGGTACCTGCCGCAGCACGCCGGCGGCAGTTCTTTCCCGTCGGGCCACACGGCGCTGGCCTGGATGCTGCTGCCGGCCTTCCTGCTGTGCGGGAATTCGCCTGTGCTGCGCCGGCTGGCGCTCGGCCTGAGCATAATATGGGGCATTACCGTGGGGCTTGGCCGCATAACCATGGGCGCCCACTACACCTCCGACGTACTGTTCGCCAGCCTCCTGACCATAACCCCGTTCCTGCTGCTCCTGCGCCGGCAGGGTCTGCCGCCTGTTTTCGGCATTGACTTGAATGGGGGAAAGCTATAAAATTGAACAATGGCTACAATCATACACCTTATCGTCTCATTTTTCTGGCTGATAGCTACCGGATTCCTGGTGTTCCTGGCATATGTCGTGTTCCAGACCGAGGCTAACCCGCAGGCGCTCTGGAGCTGGATGGTAATGTGCGGCCTGACCTTCGTGTCGGCCACTTGGCTGGCCTATAACTGCATCTTCAGCCATCACGACAACCACCACCACAAGCAGCACAGCTGACCGGGTCTTACCGGAGACTTTCCTTACAATGTCCTTTGACCTGGCTATCCTGGGCGGAACAGTGGTAACCGGCGGGAAGTCCGCCCGCCGCGATATTTACACGCGCGGAGGCAGGATAATTGCTGTGCTGCCCGCGGCGAAGAACCCGCGCCCGGCCCGCCGCGCCATAGACGCGCGCGGCCTGCTGGTCCTGCCGGGCATCATAGACGCCCACGCCCACTTCCGCCTTCGCCTGGGCCCGGGCAAGTACACCGCCGACGATTTCACCACCGGCTCGGCCGCAGCGGCCTGCGGCGGGGTTACCACGTTCATAGATTATACCGGTCAGGGCCCCGGCGAAAGCCCGTTCAAAGGGCTCAAAGACCGCATTAAAGAGGCGGAGGGCCGCACCTACACGGATTTCGGCTTCCACTGCATGCTGACCGGCTGGGCCAGGATGAAGGACCCGGCGGGCGAAATGGCCGCCGCCATAAAGGCCGGGGCTGCGACTTTCAAGATGTTCACCGCCTACGGGGCGCGCGGGCTGATGGCCGGCGACGCTGAAATAATGGCGGCGCTTGAAACGGCGGGGAGATTAGGAGCGCTGATCTGCGTGCACGCCGAGAACGGGCCGGTAATCGACCTGCTTACGGAAAAATACGCCGGGAGGAAGAGCATCGAAGCGCTGCCGCTGTCCCGCCCGCCGTTCACCGAGATCGAGCCTGCGTCGCGCCTGGCAGTTTTCGCCGCCGCCAATGACGCGCCTGTATATTTCGTTCATCTTTCCACAGCGGGGGCCGCTGCCGTTGTCGCTGTCTCGCGGGCTTCGGGGCTGAAGATCATGGGCGAGACCTGCCCTCAATACCTGGGGCTGGATGAGAGCCTCCTTAAAGGGAGGAGCGGACATTTATATTCCTGCTGCCCGCCGCTGCGGACAAAAGCGGATAATACAGCGCTTTGGAAAGCGCTGGCCGACGGAGAATTGCAGGTTATGGCCACGGACAACTGCACCTTTGACCGCGCCCAGAAGAACGCCTGGGGCGGGGACATAAGGAAACTTTCCATGGGTTTGCCGGGCGCCCAGACGCTGCTGGCCACAGCTTACACTTACGGCGTTAAAGCCGGCAAACTGTCCATAGAGAGAATGGTGGAAGTACTCTGCGAAAACCCCGCCCGGATAATGGGCCTGGCGCGGCGCAAGGGGTTCATCCGCCCGGGCGCCGACGCGGACTTCGCCCTGATAGACCCCAAAGCCGCGACTACCGTAGACTGCAGGAAGCTGCAGCACAACACCGATTTCTCGCCCTGGCAGGGCAGAAAGCTGTACGGCTTCCCCAGATACACCCTCCTGCGCGGCCAGATAATAGCCGAGGCCGGGGAATTAACGGACCCCAAAACCTTCACCGGCCGGTTCCAGCGCCGGACAAAGCCTGAAATAATCTGAGCTGATATTATTTAAAGAAACGCCGGGCGGCGGAGATGTCGGCCTGAATGTGGCGGATCAGGGATTCTTTGGAGTGGAACCTGCGCTCGGGGCGGAGGTGCTTCAGAAAAGTCACTTCTATTTTCTTACCGTAGATCATCCTTGAATAATCCAGGATGTGCGCTTCCAATATCATCTTATGATCGGGCGTGTCCACCGTCGGGCGGCGGCCTACATTGAGCACGGCGTTAAAGGTTTCTCCTTCAATTTTCACGCGCGCCGCGAAAATGCCCGGGGGGAGTATCTTCGCGGCGTCGGCCCCTACGTTGGCGGTGGGGAAGCCCAGTTTCCGGCCCAGCCCCGCGCCGCGCACCACCTTGCCGGTAACGCTGTAGTCCCAGCCCAGGCAGAGGTTGGCCTCTTCTACGGCGCCGGCGTGCAGATGCGCCCGGATAAGGCTTGAAGAGATCTTATGCCCGCCCCGGCGCGCGAACGCCACCGCTTTGAAAGCTATGCCCGCCCTGGCGCTGGCCTTCTTAAGGAAATCCAGGTGCCCCTCGCGCCCTTTACCGACGGCAAAATCCGGGCCCACACAAAGGCCGCCGGCCTCCAGGCCGCACAGCACCACCTGTGAAAAGAACTCCCCGGCGGGCATCGAGGCCAGCGCGGAATCGAACTCCAGCGCCTGTACTTCGTCCGGGCGCAGCGCCAGCAGCAGCTTTTCGCGCTCAGCGGGCAGCGTAATGAGCGAATTCTCCAGCCCGCCCGAAAAAAAGAACTTGGGCGGCACGGGGAAGTAAATTATCCGGCTGCGCAGGCCGCGGCGCAGGGCCTCGCGCACGGCGGCGCGTATTATCCTGCGGTGCCCCTGGTGCACTCCGTCGTAAGTACCTATGGCGAGGAAATTCAGCATGGTCAGACCTGCGGCACGGGACGGAGCTTGGCCAGCGCCGCCTCCCGCGTAAGGCCCTTCAGCTCTTCCGCCGTAAAGGCGTCGGCTACGCTCCAGGCCCCGATGCTAAGGCGCCTGAGCGCGGACAAATGCGCCCTGGACCCCAGCGCGCGGCCGAATTCATGCGCGATGGAGCGCAGATAAGTGCCGCCGGAACATTCGATCTCGAAATCCAGAGAATCAGGTTTTACCGCCCAGGACAGCCAGCGCACCTGCACCTCGCGTCTTACCGCCGGCACCGTTACCTTGTTCCTGGCCAGCTTGTACATATGATGGCCGTTCATCCGGACCGCGGAATAGTGGGGGACCTGCTGCGTTATTTTCCCGTTGAAGGCCGCGACGGTCCTGGCTGCCAGCTCCGGCGTCAGGTGCGGGACCGCGCCGGTCTCGGTAGTTTTGCCTTCGGCGTCCCAGGTGTCGGTCTCGGTGCCGAACATTATGGTGCCGCTGTAGGTCTTGGACGACCCCTGCATGGCGGCCTGGGCCGACGTGGCCTTGCCCACCAGCATGATAAGCAGGCCGGTAGCCATGGGGTCGAGCGTGCCGCAGTGGCCTATGCGGGCGAAGTGAAGCTTCTCGCGCATAAGGGTAACCGCGTCGTGGGAAGTGATGCCTTTGGGTTTATCGAAGAGCAGCAGGCCTGAAGGCTGCGGGGCGGGGGGGATCATAACCTTGGCGCCTACGCCAGCAGGCGCGTAAGTTCGCCCAGAACCCGCGTTCGCGCCTCTTTAAGAGTTGTTCTCATGCGGCAGCCGGAAGCGTTGCGATGGCCGCCGCCGCCGAAGGATTTAGCCACGGCGCTCACGTCCAGCGCGCCGGTAGAACGGTAAGTTACGTTGATGCGGTCGGCTTCCTCGCGGAACATGACGGCGGCTTTGACGCCCGGGGGCATCAGGCCGTAATTTATGGCGTTCTCGCAATGTTCGGACCGGGCGGAAAAATCGGTGAAATCCGACTGGCGCAGCGTAAGCACCGCAAGGCGCCCGCCGCACTTAAGCTCCATGCTTTCGAGCGCGCGCCCCAATATCTTAAGGGCCTCGCAGGCCTTGGTGGCGTAAAGCAGGTCGTTGATGCGGGAGAACTTGAACCCGGTCTCCAGCAGGCGCGAGGCGATCTCCAGCGTGCGCGGGCTGGTGGCCGGAAAATGGAAACGCCCCGTATCGGTCACGATGCCGGTATAAAGGCAGGCGGCTTCCCGGCGGCTGATGTTCACGTTCATGTTGTAGAACAGCCGGTAGACGATCTCGGCGGTGGAGGAGGAATGCGGCTCGACGATATTGATATCGCCGTAGAATTCGGAGGTCTTGTGATGGTCGATGTTGACCACTTTGCCGGCGCGCTTGAGCACCGGCTCGAGAGCGCCGCCGCGGGCCGGGTTGGAGCACTCCAGCAGGATGGCGGCGTCGAAGCGCGCCGAGGGCAGCCGGGAACTTATGGTCTTAACGTGGGGCAGGAACGTAAGGTTCTGCGGCACCGGGTCCTGCGAGAACAGCCTGACCTTCTTGCCCAGCCGCTTGAGCACCGAAGCGATGGCCAGCATCGAGCCGATGGTGTCGCCGTCGGGGTTAAGGTGCCCGGCCAGGAAAAAAGTATCCGAAACCGCTATCAGCTCTTCCAGCCGCTTGAATTCGGTCTCAAGGTCAAGGGTTCTCATCGGTGTCGGTCTTTTCCGCCCTTTTCTCGTTGGGCAGATCCTTTATCCGGGGCTCAACGATCCCGGGGGTCTCGGCCTTTATTTTGTTCATCAGCTCTTCGATATGCGCCGCCTTCTGCGGCGTCTCGTCGAACTTGAACACGATCTCCGGCACCGCCCGCAGGCGCAGGCGCTTGAACAGCACCGAGCGCACCTCGCGGCTGTTGGCGGCGAGCACCCGGGCCTTGCGCGCCAGGTCGGCCGGCGTGCCCATCACCGAGTAGTAGACGGTGAAGATCTTGTCGTCGCGGCTGAGGTCGGCGCCGGTGATCGTAAGCAGGCCGTTGTCGTTAAGGCTCACCACGTTCCTCAGCGCCATGGTCACTTCCTGCAGGAAGAGCTCCCGCAGCCGCTCATGGCGTTTAGACATTGCTCAGCCGCCTTATCTTCTCTTCGCGCGTTATGGCCTCTACGATATCCCCGACGCGGAAGTCCTTGATCCCTTCGAGCAGGATACCGCACTCGATACCCTTGTCGACGTCTTTCACGTCTTCCTTGAAGCGCTTGAGGCCGCTGATCTTGCCGGTGCCGGCTATCTCTTTGCCGCGCATCAGGCGCACTTCCTGGTTGCGGACGAGCTTGCCTTCGCGCACCAGCGAGCCGGCCACCCTGCCGGAGCTGAGGTCGAAGATCTGCTGTATCTCGGCGCGGCCGGCCACGGTCTCGACGATCTCGGGCGCGAGCAGGCCGCTCATGGCGGCGCGCACGTCCTCGATGAGGTCGTAGATGATGGTGTAGCTGCGTATTTCCACGTCCGCGGTCTTGGCGGCCTCGCCCACCTTGGAGTCGGCCGCCACATGGAAGCCCATGATGACGGCGTTGGACGCCTTGGCCAGCAGCACGTCGGATTCGGTGATATTGCCCACGCCGGCGTGCAGTATCTGTATGGCCACTTCGTTGGTGCTGAGCTTCTCCAGGGAGTCCTTGATGGCCTGCAGGGAGCCGAACACGTCGGTCTTCAGCACTACGTTGAGGTTGCGCAGCAGGTTCTGGTCCACCTGCGAGCGCAGCGACAGCAGGCTCACGTGTTTCTGGTGGCTCATGGCCTCTTCGCGGCGGTTCATCTTGCGCTTGTCGGCCACGTGGCGGGCTTCCTTCTCGTTCTCCACCACCTTAAGCACGTCGCCGGGCTGGGGAACTTCGCCGCTGATGCCCAGGACTTCGGCCGGCATGCTGGGGGTCAGCTTCTCAAGCCTTTCGCCTTTGTCGTTAACCAGCGCGCGCACCTTGCCGTGGGCCGCTCCCACGGTGAAAGGATCGCCGATGCGGGTGGTGCCGGTGATGTTTATCACGGTGGCCACAATACCTTTCTTGGGGTCCAGCCGCGCTTCTATAACTATGCCCTGGCCGGGCTTGTCGGGATTGGCCTTCAATTCCATCATCTCGGCCTGTATGCTGACTATCTCGAGCAGTTTGTCCAGGTTCAGCCGCTTCTTGGCGGAGATCTCCACCATCGGCGTCTTGCCGCCCCATTCTTCGGGGTTAAGGCCGTGGCCCGCCAGCTGCTGCTTTATCTGCTGCGAGTTGGCCGTCGGCAGGTCTATCTTGTTGATGGCCACGATAATGGGCACGTTGCCCGCTTTAGCGTGGTTGATGGCTTCCAGGGTCTGAGGCATCACGCCGTCGACGGCGGAAACCACGAGCACGACGATGTCCGTGATCTTCACGCCGTGCGCGCGCATGGCGGTGAACGCTTCGTGGCCGGGCGTATCGAGCACGGTTATGGGCCCGCGGGGGGTAGTCACCATATAGGCGCCGATATGCTGCGTGATCTGGCCGGCTTCGGTATCTACCACGTTGGATTCGCGCAGGGCGTCCAGCAGCGTGGTCTTGCCGTGGTCGACGTGGCCCATGATGGTGATTATCGACGAGCGGGGCTTGAGGTTCTCGGGCTTTTCGTGCTCGATCTCCTCTTTAAGCTCTTCCTCGCCGTACATCGGGATCAGCTCCAGGTCGAAACCGTAATCCGCCGCTATAAGTATGGCGGTATCCTGGTCGAGGCGCTGGTTGATAGTGGCGAACACGCCCATGCCCATCAGCTTCTTTATGCAGTCGGTGGGTTTTACGCCGATCTTTTCCGCGAGCGCGCGGACCACGACCTGCGTGGACATCTTCAGCTTCGGCAGAGCGGGCTTGGCCTCCGCACCTGCGGCGGCAGCTCCGTCTTCGGCCGGCTTGGCGGGCGGCGTGGCCGCGGGTTTCGCCGGCGCGGCCTTCGCGGCCGCGGGGGCCGGCGCGTGATGCGCGGGGGCCGCGGGCCGGGGGGCCGGGGCGGCGGGCTTGGCCGGCACGACGGGCCGGGGGGCCGACACCGGCGGCTTTATAAGCGGGGGGATAACGAACCTGGGGGTCTGCAGCGGCCTCGCGGGGGCCGCGCCGGGCTTGGGAGCGCCGGCGGGCTTGCCGGGCGGCGGCGTTACCGTGTTGGGCACCGGGAACAGCTGCGCTTTGATGGCGGCGGCCGGCGGCGCGGCGGGCTTGGCCGGCTCGGGCTTGGGCTCCTCCGGTTTTTCCGGCGGCTTTTCGCCGGTAGCGCCTGAAACGATGGTGCCTTCGGCCGTGGAATGGGAGAAGACGAAGCGCTTCAGGTCCGGCTTTTTAGGCAGGACCTCTTCGGCCGGGGCCTCTTCCGCTTTGGCTTTCTTGGGCCTGGAGGGCTCTTTTTTAGCTTTCGGAGCGGCCTCTTTTTTCGCGGCCGGTTTCTTTTCGGCCGAAGTCTTGGAGGCCGCCTTCTTTTTAGGAGCGGCCTTGGCCTCTTCGGCGGGCTTGTTTTCCGCCGGCGGCTGCGCGGCGTCAGCTTTCGTTTCCGGAGCTAGATCTTCATTTGCTTTCTGTTTCTTCGGGCTCATTTTTTACCTCTTCAGTCTTGGGGACTTCCGGAACCGGCTGCTGGCCGTAGTTGGGGTTCTCTTCAAGGAATTTTTTGGCGCCCGCTATTATCTTCTGCGCCGTTTTCTCGCCGATACCTTCCAGGGAGCAAAGGTCTTCCTCGGTGAAACCGGCCAGCTTGCGGATGTCCGTCACGTTCATGGTGATAAAGGTTTCTGCTACTTTGGCGCTTATGCCGTCTATCTTAAGCAGGTCCTGCATGGCCAGGTCGTTGACGCGCTTGGTCTCTTCGGAGCGCTGCCCTTCGGATTTCACTTCGAGGTCCCAGCCGGTGAGGCGGCTGGCGAGGCGGATGTTCTGCCCGTCGCGCCCGATGGCCATGGCCAGCTGGTCGTCGGCCACTATGACCTGCGCCTTCTTGCTCTTCTTGTCCAGCACTTTCACGGAACTGACCGTGGCGGGGGAGAAGGACTTGGCTATCATCGTCAGCGTGTCCTCGATATAGGGAATGAGGTCTATCTTTTCGTTCGAGAGTTCGTTCATTATCACGCGGATGCGCGAGCCGCGCATGCCCACGCAGGCCCCGACGGGGTCCACCTTGGGGGAATTGCTGCGCACCAGCACCTTGGCCCGGAAACCGGGGTCGCGGGCCATATCCACGATCTCGATGACCTTCTCGGAGATCTCGGGGACCTCGGCCTCGAACAGGGCCTTAAGGAACTCGTTGGAGGCGCGCGAAAGGACTATCTGCAGGCCTTTGTTCTCTTTGTCCACCCGGTGGATGATGGCGCGCACGCGCTGGTTGACGCTGTAATGCTCGCGGCGGATCTGCTCCGAGAAAGGCAGGATGGCTTCGGCCTTGCCCAGGTCCACGAAAATATCGCGGCCGGCCACGTGGTGCACCAGGCCGGTCACCACTTCGCCCTCGCGGGGCTTGTACTCGTCGTAGACGCGCACTTTCTCTATCTCGCGCACTTTCTGTATCAGCACCTGCTTGGCGGTCTGCGCCGCTATGCGGGAGAAATCCTGTATGGGCACGGGGATGTGCACGTCGTCGCCCAGCTTGGCGTCCGGCTGGTGCTTCTGCGCCTCGGCCAGGGTGATCTCCAGCTCCGGGGTGACCACCGTCTCGGCGACCTTTTTCACGAGGAAGCCGGCCATTTCGCCGGTCTCGGGGTCGATGCCGGCCATTATCTGGGCGGTCTTGCCGAAATATTTCCGCAGGGCGCTCACCAGCGCGTCGGTGATCGTCTTAAAGACGTCCTCCTGCTTTATACCCTTCTCTCTTTCCAGCTGTTCCAGCGCCAGCAAAAGTTCCGATTTGTTTTTCTGATCCTTGTTCATTTTCTGCACCCCTAGTTTTATTTTTCGTTGCGCAGGATCTCTTCGTCGGCAGGATGAAGCCTGGCCTCGTCGATATCCTCAAGACTGAATTTCGAGCCGCCTGAAAGAGCGAGCTCGCCGTTTTCAAAACCGGCAATGGCGCCGTAATGCACGCGGGCGCCGTTGACCGGCCGTTTCAATTTGACCTTGACCTGCCGGCCCATGAAGCGCTTGAAATCTTTTTCCTTCTTCACCACCCGGTCCACGCCCGGGGACGAGACTTCCAGGAAATAGCCGTTCGCGTAAATATTGCCGGCGTCCAGGTATTCCCCGATGGTCTCGCTGAGCGTGCCGCACTCGTCGAGAGTGATATTGCCGTTCTCCCGGTCCGCGAAGACCTGCAGCAGCGGCTTGCCGTTATGGCTGGCGATGCGCAGGTCCACAAGGTCGAAGCCGGCCGCGGCCAAAGCCGTGGAAATTTCATTCTCAAGTATGGTTTTATCCATAAATAGCACCCTTATTAGAAAAAAAAGCGGCCGAACTTCAGCCACCTTCATTATTATAATAGCAATTCCGTCCGTAAATTACAAGAAAAATGGGGGGGGAGAGGGTGAGGCCGGGGTGTTGGCCCCGCAAACCTTCACGGAGGGCTCGGCTTGCGTAAGCGCCGAGCCCGGGTGGAGTTCGCGAAGCGAACGACACAACTCGTGATGAGGGGCGGCCATGGTGTGGCCGACCCCGCGTTTGCGGGGCCAACACCCCGGCCTCACCCGTTTGGCGCCAGCACCTCTGCCCTACTTCAGGTTCTTAGCGAAATACTCGAACGCCAGGGCGAAAGGCTCGGGCGGGGCGCTGAGCACGCCGGCGCCCACCTGCCCCACCCCCGCCTTCTTATGCGCCACGCCGGTATCGATGAACGGCAGAATGCCGGTCCTCGCCGCCTTGATAACGTCTATCCCGGTAGGCGTCCCCCGGAAATCCAGGTAGGGGATCTTGTAAACATCGCTCTCGCCTATGGTGATCTCGTACATGGCCAGCGTGTAGCTCATGGCGTCCGCCGCGGTGCCGCCCACGAACTGCACGATGGCCGGCGCCGCCGCTATAGCGAACCCGCCCAGCCCGTTGGTCTCGGTAATGGCCGAGTCCCCGATGTCGGGGTTGGCGTCGGCCTTGGTATAGCCCGGGAAGTAAAGAGCGTCCGGCACGGGAGCCGGCCCCGTGAACCAGCGGCCGCCGGTGCCGGACAGCTGCACCCCGAAATCCGTGCCGTTCCTGGCCATCACCACCACCAGGCTCGAATCCTTCACATCGCGCCCGGCGTCCAGCGAAGCCTTGCTCAGCGCCATGGACAGGTTCAGGAAGAAATGGTCGTTGCCGTTTATGAATTCCAGCACCCGCGCCGCGGTCTCCGTATCGGGGCAGGTCTTGATCACCGCCGGAGCGATGGCCCGGTAGAACAGGGAGGTCCCGGCGCGGTTGCGGTTATGCACCTCGTCGCCCATGTGCAGCGCCTGCGCCACCATGGTCTTAAGGTCAATCCGGCCCAGGAGCTCTATGGCCGCCTTGAGCGTCGGATACAGCGCCGTCTCCATCCATTTAAGCCGGTCGATAACTTCCGGCGAATAGGCCCCGTAGCGCAGCACCTTGCCCAGCCCCTCGTTCTGCGTGGCGTAGGCGTAGTTGCCGGCCGCCTCGTTCTTCACGATAAAAACGGGCATGGAGGCGGAGATGATGCCGGCCATGGGCCCGACGGCGCCGTGCTCGTGGCAGGGAGAGTATTTTATCCTGCCGGAAGCGGCCAGCTTTTCGGCCTCCCGCGGGTTCTTCGCCATGCCCTCGTACATCAGGGCGGCCATTATGCCGCCGCGCATGGGGCCGCACATCCGCGCCCAGGCTATGGGCGGCCCCGCGTGCAGTATCAGGTCCTTCTTCATGCCGGGGATAACGTCCAGCGCCCGGCCCATGCCTATCAGCGCCGGCTTGGCGGCCAGTACCCGGCCGAACGCCTTCTTGTTCGCCTTATCGATGCGCGCGGAATATCTGCGCGCCCTGGCGAACAGCTCCGTCTCTCCGGAGAGCGGCGGCTTGAACTGCGCCTGCACGCTTTTAACGCCGGAGTCGGCCAGCCCCTGCCGGAAAGATTCCAGCCCGATGTTTATCACTTTCAGCTCGGATTCGAAAAGGTTCATGATTTTATCTCCGGTCACTTCCTGGCGCCCTGCCTGATTATCTCGCCGGCCAGGCGGCACGCGGCGGCGTTGGACGGCATCACCAGCACCCCGGCGGCCTCGAGGCCTTTCACCACTTTCGACCGCACCTGGGGGTCGGTCTCCGTGCCGGTTACGGAAGCCACCACCGACAATTCCCTGTTGCGCCGGAAGGCCTCGGTGATGGCCGGGAGGATGTCCTCGAGCGGCCTGAGGTTCGAGCCGTAGCCCAGCACCAGGTCCAGAAGCAGCACCGAGACCTCCGGCTTCGCCCCTTCGGAAACGATCATCTTATTGCGCAGGCTGAAGTCTATCATCGGGTGCGGGCGCCCCACCGTGAACTCGTCCTCGCCCAGGTCTATCACGGCGTGGCCGCTTAGCCTGAGCGAGTCCTTCAGCTTGAATTTCTTGTCGAGCGGCGCGTTGGAGCGGATACCGCTGATGAACTCCGGCAGGATAACCTGCGCCTCGCTGACGAAGGTGCCTCCGGAATAAAGCCCGCGCAGGCAGGAGGCTTTCTTTTTCCTGGCGGCTTCTTTTTTTGCCAGCTCGCCTGCTTTAAGGTTCATGTCGTAAATTATTTCGCGGGCCCGCAGCAGTTTCCACCCCTTGCCGAGGCAGACGGCTTTCAGCGCGGCTTCCTCGAGGGTTTTCGCGGGGTAGAAGTCCTCTTTGATCCTCTCCTTGATCTCGCCGCCCAGGAAAACGGCCACTACGGGTTTTTTTATCAGTTTGACCGCCGCCATGATCTTTTTCAGCACGGCCGGGTGGGGGGGCTTTGACACTATCAGCAGCGCCTCGGTGGCGGTATCGGCGGCCAGCAGCTTCAGCGCCTGCAGCAGCATAAGCCCGCCCACCTCCTGCTTCACGTCGCGCCCGCCGGTGCCGATGGCCTGCGAGATGCCCGCGCCTTCGTTGGAGATGAGCGCGGTCACTTCCTGCAGGCCGGTGCCGGCGGCGGCGACTACGCCGATATTGCCGCGCCGCACCGAATTGGCGAAAGCGATGGGCGCGCCGTTGATTATGGCCGTGCCGCAGTCCGGCCCCATCAGCAGCAGGCCCTTTTTCACGGCCGCCCGCTTCAGCGCTACCTCGGTCTCCACCGGGACATTGTCGGAAAAAAGCATCACGTTAAGGTCTTTCTCAAGGCATTCGGCGGCCAGCGCCCCGGCGTAACGCCCGGCCACCGAAATGACGGCCAGGTTCGCGCCGTCGAGCATCTTTACCGCGTCGTCCAGCCCCGCGGCCTTCCGGTCCCCGCCGGAGGCGCTGCGCGCGGGCTTTCTGGCGAGCAGCTCGTCGGCGGCTTTAAGGGCCGCTTCGGCCGCGGCCGGGCTTTTAGCGCTGACGGCGACGGCCAGGTCGCTGTCGCCGGCTTTCAGTATTTCCGGCGTCAGCAGGCCGGAGGCCTTTATTATGCCTTTATTCTCTTTAGTGGCCATCACCACGGCGGAATCGAGCACGCCGTTCAGCGAATTGAGCTTTTTAGCCACCTGCATCAGGGCCACGGAATCGAAATAGGCGCCTTTTTTTATGATCGTTTTTATCATGGTTTTGTCCTCTTAATTAAATTCTCCCAGCGCGGCCTGCAGCGCGAACACCAGCCCCGCGCAGAAATCGGCGCCCGAAGTGTGGCCGCTCTCCAGCGCGGCTTCAGCCGCGGCGTCCAGCTCCCTGCGGCTGCCGCCTGAAAGGGCGGTCATCAGCCGGCCCACTTTCTCGTTCACCTTGCCCTCGTACGAAGCGCGCATGAAAGCGTTGGAGATGAGGTTATCGCCTTCGGCGCGCTTAAAGATCTCTTCAATGCGGGCGCGGGTATCGAAGCGCAGATTTCGCAGGGCGTAATTGAAGCCGGCCAGCAGGCCGCTGATGAAGTCGTCCCCCGAAGGGGTAAGCCCGAAGCCCAGCCCGCGTATGGCCTTTACGCCGCGGGCGTAATGCCCGGCTTTAAAAGCTTTCACGGCCTGCTTGAAGCGGGCCAGCAGCAGTTTCTCGAAAACGCGCGAGAACCCCTTCTCCAGGGCGCGGTCGAAGATGAACGCAAGGCTTTTAGGGGGCGCCTTGCGCACAAGTATGCGGACCAGCGCGGCAACGTTGACCTGCACCGTTTCCGGCGCGGCCGCGGCAAGCGGGATGTCCGAGGAATAGAGCGCGGCCGGGTCCTTCCGGAGCCGGTTCTCGTCCAGGTAGAAATAGAAGCGCGAAGCGCGCAGGCGCCGCGCTCCGGGCGGCAGCTGCTTTACCACCAGGTTCAGCGGCCCGGCGCCGGTGCGGGGGGGGACCAGCGAAATTATTATCCTGCCTTTGCGGAAATTGATGGCATTGGCAAAAGCCGAGTGCAGGCGGTAATCGCCTTCGGGGATGCTGTCGCCGTAGGAAAGTAAATCCATATAAACACGCCGGCCGCGTCCTACTGCCAGGGGAAGGTCTTTCTTTCGCCGATGAACGGGAAGCGCTCGCGGCTTTTGGCCACCAGCGCCTTGTCCAGCGGGGCCTCCGCCGTGAAAATGCCTTCGGCCGTGCCGCAGTCCAGCACCGTTTTGCCCAGCGGGTCATAACACACGGAGTTGCCGGAATACTCTATTTCCCCTTCCAGGCCGAGCCGGTCCACGCCTATGCAGTAAGCCTGGTTCTCGACGGCGCGCGCCCGCAGCAGCGTCATCCACTGTTCGGCGCGGCGCATGGGCCAGGCCGCTATCACCACATAGACGTCCACCTGCGTGGCCTTGTTCCAGAAAAGGTAGGGGAAGCGCAGGTCGAAGCAGACCGCGGGCATTACGCGCAGTCCCTCGAGCTCGAATACTTCCTGCCGCTCGCCCGGGCTGTAGTGCTTGTCCTCGCCGCCGAAAGCGTAAAGGTGTATCTTTGAATAAGTGTTGACGCGGTTGCCTTTGCGGTCCAGCGTGATAAGGTTGTTGCGGCCTTTTTCCACTCCGCCGTACGAGACGTTGATGTTATATTCCGCCGCCAGACCGGAAAAGAAAGCGTGGTCCTCGTCGGTCAGCTCGGACACGGCGGTATTCATCGTGAATCCGCTGAGCGTCATTTCCGAGAACACCAGCCAGTCTATTTCATTGGCGCATTTGCAGTTCTCGAGCAGCAGGTCTATCTTGCGCTTATTGGCCTCTTTGTCTTCCCACTTGATGTCGTACTGGCACAAAGCAATTTTCATTGGAACTCCTTAGCTAAAGCGCGCCGCGCGCCGCTCCCGCCCGCGCCGGGGTTATTTCTTCGCCGCCCTGACCGCCAGCGCCACCTTTTCCTTGGTCACCGGCATGGACCTTATCCGCACGCCCAGCGCGTCTTCCACCGCGTTGGCGATCAGCGGCGCGCACGGGATCATGGTATGCTCGCCCACGCCGCGGGCGCCGTACGGCCCGTCGGGCTGGGCGACCTCGATGATGATCGGCACCACCACGTCGGGCATGTCCATCACCGTAGGGATCTTGTAATCCGAGAAGTTAGGGTTCAGCTGCCTGCCTTGCTCGTTGTAGCGCATATCCTCGTAAAGCACGGTAGCGAAACCCTGCAGCAGGCCGCCCACTATCTGGCCGCGCACCAGGTCCGGGTTGATGGCCTTGCCGCAGTCCACGGCCAGCGCCACCTTCTTTATCTTCATTTTGCCGGTCTCCCGGTCCACTTCCAGGATGATGCCGGCCGAACCCGTGGTATAGTGCACGTTGGGATGGCCGCCCTGGCCGGTCTCGGGGTCGCTGATGGCCGACGAGAATTCCGGCATGAACACGCCGGAGCCCATGATCGGCCCACCCTTGAAGGTGTGGTCGTCGGCCTGGATGCCGTTGATGACGAAGTCGCTGAAGCGCAGCGCGAAGCCGGGCTTGGTGCGGCACTTCACATGCTCGTCCTCAAGGTAAAGGGTGCTCTTGTCCAGACAGTGCACGCGCTGCACCAGGTCCAGGATGCGCTCTCGCGCCTCCAGCGCGGCGCGCTTCACGGCGTTGCCGCAGCCCCAGGTCACGTGGGAACCCACGGTCTGCCACTCGTACGGGTTGCGGTCGGTATCGGGGGTCTCCACGCGGATCTTGCTGACCGGCACGCTCAGTACTTCGGAAGCTATCTGCGCCATCACGGTCAGCAGGCCCTGGCCTATTTCCATGCCGGAGACCAGGATATTGATGCTGCCGTCCTCGTTGAACTTCAGGAAGGCGCTGGAGCTGGCGTTGGGCGGCATGGCGGGGGACTTCCAGAAACAGACCTGGGCCTTGCCTATGACCTTGCGCGAATCCCCGGACTTCTCCTTCACGCCCCATTTTATTTCCTTCGCTACGCGCTCGATGGCGTCCCTGATGCCGGTGGGGTTCATATGCGCGCCGTAGGGCAGGGTGTCGCCCTCTTTGATGGCGTTCTTCAGGCGGAACTCTACGGGGTCTATCCCCATCTCGCGCGCCATGCGGGTGATATGCGACTCCAGGCCGAACAGGAACTCCGAATAGCCGAAGCCGCGGTAGGCGCCGCAGGGGGGGAGGTTGGTATAGGTGCACATCGAATCGATGCTGAGGTTGTCCACCTTGTAGGGGCCGCTGGCCGACAGGCCGGCCGCGTTGACCACGTTGGCGCCGTACTCGACGTAAGCGCCCGAGTCCCAGTGCAGCTTGAAGTCCAGCGCTGTGATCTTGCCTGCCTTCGACACGCCCATCTTTATCTTGGCGGTGCAGCCAAGGCGCTGGTAGGTGTTATAGAACTCCTGCGCGCGGCTCCACAGCAGTTTGACCGGCCGGCCGGGCACGGCGATGGCCAGCGCCGCCGCGATGATCTCCATCGTCACGCCGGCTTTGCCGCCGAAACCGCCGCCGATGTAAGTGCTTATGACGCGCACGTCCTTGTGGCTCAGGCCGAAGGACTTAAGCGTCTCGGCGAAGACGTGGCGCTGCGTGAAAGGGGACTGCGACGAGGTCCACATCGTCAGGCGGCCGGACGCGTCGTAAAGGCCTATCGCCGAGTGCGGCTCTAAGGCGCAATGCGCGTAGCGGGGCACGGTGTAGGTATCCTCCATCACGAGGTCCGCGTCCCTGAAGCCCTTGGCCAGGTCGCCCTTGCGGATCTTGCGCCAGTGGGCGATATTGGTGCCCGGCTTGGGGAAGAACCAGGGCACATGCGTGTAGCTCTTCAGGTCGGGGTGGACCAGCGGGG